>JBLYPV010000001.1:0-622806 GCA_048538215.1 Patescibacteria group bacterium
TGACTGCGAGGGGGACATCCCGAGCAGATGCGAAAGCAGAGCATAGTGATCCGACGGTTGGCATTAGATGCTGCCGAAGCTCAACGGATAAAAGTTACCCTGGGGATAACAGGCTGGTATTGTCTAAGAGTTCATATCGACGACAATGTTCGGCACCTCGATGTCGGCTCGTCCTATCCTGGGGCTGGAGAAGGTCCCAAGGGTTTGGCTGTTCGCCAATTAAAAGGGCACGCGAGCTGGGTTCAGACCGTTCAGGTTCTTAGAAACTGGCCGCCACACATACGTGTTGCGGCAGTCATAACTAAGAATCTGATAATCTGAATCCACGAGGAAGTTATCGAAAACCATATTTCATGTGAGAAATATAAGATGTGGCGCACGGAGTGCGCCACTCATCACATTGGTCTTTTCGTTCCATATAATACATCAACATTCACGGCGGTCTACGAAAGTAATTTCGTATGATACACATGACTAATATCGTGGGAACCCCAGATATAATATATATCTGGGGTAATCACGAGGGAACCTCAAATAAAGTGAGGGCCCGTAGAGACTAATCGTCATGCCCCTTGTATATTTTATATAAGGGTGAAATTATAGTCCGATACACTTGGTAACAAGTGCTATGGTATGCGTGAGACAGGTTGGTTATTATCCGGTGCAGGCGTCGATTCTTGAGAAGATTTGCCCCTAGTACGAGAGGACCGGGGTGAACTGACCTCTGGTGTATCGGCTGTCCTGCCAAGGGCACTGCCGAGTAGCTATGTCGGGAATGGATAACCTCTGAAAGCATCTAAGAGGGAAGCCAACTTCAAGATTAGGAATCATTAAAGACCCCTAGGAGATGACTAGGTGATAGGCTCAAGGTGTACGCACAGTAATGTGTTCAGCCAAAGAGTACTAATCCGACGATATATTGTATATGTCGTCATCGTCGAGGGATACTTACTACTAGGAAAGTATGAGTCTAGTAGTGCGTAAGTTAGTATGCAAATACATGAGCTGATTTTGTTTGAATAAAAGACATCGTTGTCGTATTATATGTAAATATTGAGCATTCTGTGTTGGTGCTTCGTCGACAGGGTCACACCTGTTCTCATTCCGAACACAGAAGTTAAGCCTGTCAGAACCGATGGTACTGCATTTGCGGGAGAGTAGGTAGGCGCCAGCACAGAATGCTTGATATAGTTTCAATGAAAGAAAGAAAAACGACACTATTTAGTGTCGTTTTTCTTTTTTTAAAAAGTTTATACTAAAAATAGTTAGTATATTATATAATTTGTTTGAGGACAGAATATTATAAAATATATTTAGTAAGTTGTATTACTAAAAACCGGCGCGCTTGCGCGCCGGCTTTTACACTCCATGCTACAATACATCCCATGAGCCAGATTGATTTTTATACTAAATATCTAGTCAAAGCTTCGCGTGATACATATTCTGATTTACTTACGCTTTTGCTCGCTAATCGTGGCATAAGTGAGAGTGATCGTGATGCTTTTTGCTCACCTAAATGGAATATTCATGGCCACGATCCATTTTTGATGCATAATATGCGGGAAATTGTTAAACGAGTATGGCAAGCAATTAGAGAAAATGAAAGCGTCATTATTTATAGTGATTATGACGCCGATGGAGTGCCGGGGGCTGTTGTGCTTTCTGATTTTTTCAACAAAATTGGCTTTGATAATTACAAGGTGCATATACCCAATCGTAACAGTGAGGGCTTTGGGCTCAATCACCAAGCAGTCGAGCAATGTATTAAGGATGAGGTCAATCTACTGATTACTATTGATTGCGGGATGGCTGACCTTGATGAAATTAAGGCTCTGCAAGAGGCTGGGATTGAAGTTATTATTACTGATCATCACCTACCTACAGCCAAGGGAGAACCAGACTGCCTTATTCTCAATCCTAAACAAACCAAGTGTCAATATCCATTTTCTGATTTATGTGGATCAGGAGTAATTTTCAAGCTAATTCAAGCCATGCTCGCTTGTAATAAAAAAAATGGATGGTCAGATTCTCCAATAATTGATGGGTGGGAAAAATGGCTACTTGATATGGTGGGGATTGCCACTATTTGTGATATGGTGCCACTCGTGGATGAGAATCGGCTTTTCGCTTATTACGGCCTTAAGGTATTGCATAAATCTCAGCGTCCAGGGCTTCACAAAATGCTTGAATTAGCGCGTGTCAATCAAGCTAGCCTGAGTGCTCAGGACGTAGCCTTTACTCTGGGGCCACGTATCAATGCTGCAAGTCGCCTTGGTGAGCCTATGGTGGCATTCGATGCCCTTCGTGCTACCAATGGTGATATTATGCTCGAGACTCGAGCACTAGCTGCGGCAGAAGAGCTCGAACGAGTCAATCGTCAGCGTAAGACACGTGTGGCTACTGCTTGTCGAGCCGCTTATGCTAAGCTTGATCAACAAGAGTCTGACAGGCAGGTACTTGTGGTAGGAGACACTAACTGGCCATTAGGAATTGTAGGGCTTATTGCCGGCAGTCTTGCCAATCACTATGCAAAGCCTGCCTTTGTATGGACACGTGTAGATGATATGTATCGTGGCTCAGTGCGGGCAGGCAATGGAGAGAGTATCCACGATCTGATGAGTGGTTGTAAAGATAGCTTTACTTCTTTTGGTGGACATACTGGCGCTGGGGGATTTGTTTGCTCTCAAGATCAAATTCATCTTCTTCCTGATAGTTTGGAAAGAGCCTTTAAAGAATTACCCACACAAGCTCCTAAACGAGAAGAAATTGATACTATTCTTAGTATAGATGAAATTACTTATGATACCTTTCGTACCATTCAATCTCTAGAGCCTCACGGCTTTGGTAATCCTGCTCCTCAATTTTTATTAGAAAATATTCGTATCGAAGCAATTAAAAGCTTTGGTAAGGATAATGCCCATCTCTCTCTTTCTTTTCTTAATTCCTCTGGCCGAATTATCAATGCTATTCAATTTAATAGCCCTCACTTGGGAGCCGGGCTCCCAAGTGAGGGCGACAGGATCAATCTTGTTGCCACTCTTGAGCTTAATACCTATAGAGGTAATTCTGAGCTCCGGCTTCGAATCATAGATATATGTACCGTATAATATGTGGTACTTGTATACAAATATGCTAGATTAAAGATATGAAAAAATACAGTACGATTATTACTGATGCCGATGGTACTCTAGCACATACTCGTGAGCCAATCGACCGAGACATGGCCGAGCTTATTAGTAAATTTTTATATAAAGGAGTACATTTCGTAGTCATTTCGGGGGCTACTCTTGATCGATTAATAGAGCGTATTGTTCATAAACTCCCACCAGATACACCCCTGGAGAATCTTTATCTTCTGCCTGCAAGTGGGAGCTTGATGTATTCATATCAGAATGGAGCTTGGCAAGAGGTGTATGCGTATACGCTTGAAGAAAGTGATAAGGCTCAAATTATTTCAGCCTTTCAGCAAGTGCTAGATAAAAATGATATGCAAATTCCGCACGTTTCTGATTGTTGGGGCACACAACTGGAGGATAGAGGAGCATCTTTTGCTTTTTCAGCCTTAGGACAAGATGCTCCCCGTGAAGAGAAATCTAAGTGGGATCAGGATGAGTCTAAGCGCCGTGCACTCATTAGGGCACTTGAGCCACTCTTAAGTGAATACGATTTACTTATTGGAGGTACTACCACCATTGATATTAATAAAAAAGAACATGGTAAAGATTTTGGTGTTAGAGAATTTCTTGCTCATACAAATACATCCATAAACGAGATATTTTTTATTGGTGACCAGCTTAATCCTGGAGGTAATGATTATCCAGTCACAACATTAGGCATTGAGAGCTATCATACTCAAGGCCCGAATGATACCTTTGAAAAATTGCAATCATTACTCGAGCAAGTCTAGCAGTATGTTATACTAGGTATAGTATGATAATGAGTACTACATATGATATCCCTGGTCAGGAAATAGTGGAGATTAAGGGCATTGCTCGAGGGTCTACTGTACGCGCTCGTATGGTGGTTTTTGATATTTTCTCTGCTTTTCGGAATATTATCGGGGGAGAGCTAAATGAATATACTAAATTACAGGCCGATGCGCGTGAGCAAGCACTCGAGCGACTTGAAGCTGATGCAAAGAAAATGGGAGCTGATGCAATCATTGGATTGCGATTTGAATCAGCTACCATTGCTGCGGGAGCTAGTGAGCTCTATGCCTATGGCACGGCGGTAACTTTCAAGAAATAGTATGGGGATTGTATTTTTAATATTTTTTATCCAAGGCCTCTTTTTCATTTTTCTAATCGGGGCATTTATCTATATTTTTTTTGATCAAATTAATCGTAATAGTAATGATGATTTTTCAGAGCGTGATAATTGATATATATGAAGCAATTTGACCTTACCGTGTATACCGATGGATCAAGTCTAGGGAATCCTGGCCCTGGTGGCTGGGGAGCACTTTTGCTTTCTCGGCATAGCGCACTAGAGCTTGGTGGCCGAGAAGATAAGACTACAAACAACAGAATGGAGCTTTTGGCTCTAATAAAAGCTTTTGAAAAAATAGCCGAGCTTTCTCTTATGGATTATGAGATCACTGTGTACGCTGATAGCAAGTATGTTCTAGAAGGTCTTACTAAATGGCTTTCTGCTTGGAAAGCACGTGGATGGAAAAAATCGGACAATAAGCCAGTTTTAAACCAAGATTTATGGCAACGACTTGATGATTTACAAGGTTTTTTAATAGCAGACAACAAGCTATTTTATGAACACATTCGTGGGCACACTGGAGAGATATATAATGAGCGTGTCGATGATATTGCTCGGCATTTTGCTGAAGGTAAAACAGTAGAGCTATTTGATGGTACACGATCCAAGTATGTGCTTAGCACAGTAGACTAGTCCCTGCATTTTGTATTTTTTATTCCAGATGTAGTTATTTGAGGGGTTAGATTTGATACACTATAGCAATGCAACACTCAAGCTTTATCATTGGCGTTGTGTGTTTTACGCTTGGTATTGCGGTGGCATTTTTATTAGATTTTGCCCCAGCTCTCCTCGTCCTTATAATTGGAATTATTTTTTTAGGTGGATACCAGTATTATCAAAACAAGCTCAATATAAGTTTGCTTGTCATATGGACACTTGTAGCTCTATTTGGATTTTTAAGAACTTTAATCCTTATCGATAGCCACCAGGTACATCCACTTGATGTAAAAATTGGGTCTGATGTTGTTTTTGAGGCGATAGTAGTGCGTGAAAGGGAAGTTCGTGAGCAATATGTACAGCTTGTCGCATCACCTATTGGCTTTGATACACAAATTTTATTACGAGTTAATCATTATCCTGAGATTAGATACGGTGACCGAATTCAAATTTCTGGGATGCTTGATAGCCCAGAGGGATTTAGAGGAGAAGATGGGCGTTATTTTGATTATAAAAATTATTTACTACAGCTGGGGATTCGCTATGAAATGAATTTTCCTGACGTGGTCTTTATTGAAGGCGGGCAGGGTAATTTTGTAATGCATATATTGCTTGATATTAAGCAATCTTTTGTTAATGCACTTAAAGCACATCTTTCGGAGCCCCACGCTTCACTTGCCTCAGGGCTTCTAGTGGGAGCTAAAGAGGCAATGGGGGAGAGATTACTTATTGATTTTCGTAATACAGGAATTATTCATATCGTGGTTCTTTCGGGATACAATATCAGTTTGGTGGCAGGATTTTTTATGTATATATTAGGCTACCTTAATACTCGCGTAGCGGCAGTAATTGGCTCGCTCGCTATTCTCTTTTTTGCACTAATGACAGGGGCTGGGGCAACGGTCGTCCGAGCGTCATTGATGGCCTTTCTGGTTATTATTGCGAGACTTACTGGTAATTACGCTGAAGTGATTCGAATGCTTTTTCTGGCGGCTTTTCTTATGTTGCTTTATAATCCAATGCTTTTGCTGTATAGCCCTTCTTTTCAGCTTTCTTTTGTCGCAACCTATGGTTTGATTATCCTTGCTCCATATATTGAGCGATGGTTTGTATGGGTACCAAACCCAAAAGGAGCACCTATTCGTGAGCTTATTTCAGCTACAGTTGCCACACAAATTATGGTCTTGCCACTGATTTTATATATGATGGGGGATTTTGCTACTTATGCTCCACTTGTTAATTTTCTTGTACTTGCAAGTGTGCCTTATGCAATGATGAGCTCTTTTGCTCTTGGTGTTGTGAGTATGTTCGTCCCAGCGTTTGCTAGCTTATTTAGTATTCCGGCTTTTATCTTGTTGGAGTATGAGCTTATCGTAGTAGATTTTTTTGCTCGTATGCCTGGTGTGGTATTTCAAATACCACCCTTTAGCTTTGTGTGGGTGGCAGTGGCTTATCTCTTGTACCTCATCGTTGCTTGGTATTATATTCCACGAAATCGATTTATCTTTACACATTTCAATCTACATAACTTTATATTCACAAAAAAGTAGCCATACAGGGAAAGATTTCCTTGTATGGCTTTTTTCTTTAAGACTCTAATGTATTAATGGTAGTAGCCATCTCTAATAGGAGCATTATCGAGGACTTTCATAATCTCACTCTCATCATCCATAATTTGAAATAGATCTAAATCTTCGGGCGAGATTGTTTTAAATTCGTCACGCAGGGTACCAATAATATAATCCATAAGGGGCTGCCAAAAATCAGATCCGACTAAGATAATGGGTATTTGTTGGATTTTTTTGGTTTGTACAAGTGTCAGTACCTCGAAGAATTCATCGAGTGTACCAAAACCGCCAGGGAAGCAAAGGTAGGCCTCACCGGTGAAATTCATAGAGAATTTGCGGGTAAAAAAGTATTCAAAATCCACTCCATGAGTCACGTAAGGGTTAGCCTTTTGTTCAAAAGGAAGTACAATATTGAATCCAATACCCACTCCTGATTCCTCATAGCTTCCTTGGTTGGCTGCCTGCATAATGCCTGGGCCTCCACCTGATACTACCGCAAAGCCATGTTTGGCACAGACACGGGCCAGACGACGAGCCTTTTCATAGTAATAGCTCTCTTTTTCCAATCGAGCAGATCCATAGAAGGTTACTGTTTTGGGAAATTCAGCAATGGTTTCAAAGGCAAGACGTAATTCACGATTAATTTGCACCATACGCTCTTCGGTCATATTAAGAAAATCATCAGTCGTTATAGGCTGAGGAAGCTCTTGTTTCCCTACGGGGGCTTTTTCTTCTTCTAATTTATCACGGACAATACGGGTCTTTTCTTGCACCTCTGGTGCCAATGGGCAGGTACTTGGATATTGATTACAATCTGGTTCGTTCATATCGCTTATTGTATCAGCTTATCTAAGCTTTGCTATGAGGATAATTATATATGGGCCATTCATAATTTATACAGATAATAATAAATTATATCCACTAATAACTCACAGGAAAGACAGATATTTATACAGAATGATAAGGAGCTTATCCCCAGGCTTGTCCCCAAGAGAGCTAAGCGGTATGATGAGCATATGGAATGGTTGTACAGTTTGGACCCACAAGGTTACATTACACTAATGTTTGTTTCGATAGCAATGGGTGCTTTTGTTGGTCTTCGACGAGAAATGGACTTGCAAAAGCAAGGAGTTCCAAGCTTTGTGGGGTTTCGTACCATGCCACTCATCACTCTACTCGGGACGCTCACTACTTTTTTTACACAATATCCATTTATGCCAATAATAGGATTGCTGACTATTATCGGCTTTCTAGCTATTGCTTATTATAATGGGGTTTTCAAGCTGAAGCTTTTGGGGCTAACATCAGAGCTCTCTACTCTCATTATGTATTTGGTAGGTATGCTGGTGGGCTATGGCTATGTAATACAAGCATTACTCATTGCAATTTTTGTTGCAGCTATTACTGCCTTTAAGCCACAAATGCATCGTTTTGCTCGTACTATCTCTCCCAATGAGTGGGCTGGAGCTCTACAATTAGTAGTGATCTCAGCGATTGTGTTACCTATTTTGCCGCATAAAGCGATTGATCCGTGGGGGGTGATTGTGCCCTACGATATATGGGTCATTGTCATCTTTATTTCAGGAATTGGCTTTGCTGGTTATTTTTTTAATAAATATTTCGGCTCTCATAAGGGATTATTGGCAACATCAATGGTTGGATCATTAATCTCTAGTACGGTAGTGACTACGCATATCGCTCATCGTGCTTCACGAGCTGATGCGCCTGCCACGGAGGTGTCTTTTATGGGTATGGTGGTAGCGATTGCTACTATGCTTACTCGTGTTTTGTTTGTTTTGCTCGTACTTACTCCTATAGAGTATCTTATGCCACTCGTGTTCATTCCAATATCTATGATTGTGGCTGTATCTGGCTTTGGACTATATTTTTATTTATATAGAGATATTAAAATTTCTAAATTAATGAGTGATAAAAAAGAAGATCCCCCTCTCAAAAGCCCTTTTGAAATAATGCCAGCTCTGCAATTCGCAGTATTGTTTATTATGGTGCTCTACGCAGTCCATTTTGGACAGGTGTATTTTGGAAATTACGGAGTGATTGCTACCACATTTTTTTCTGCTTTCGTGGATGTAGATGCGGCTATAGTTTCTGTTTTACATAATCTTCGTGAAGGGGCTATGGATATTGGTCTGATTACCCTTGTTATAACAATAGCGCTTATTGTTAATACAATGGTCAAGGCTTTGTATGTATATTTACTTTCTTATAATATTGAGCTTTCTCGTTTGGTGCTAGCTATGACTACCGCGGCCAGTATTGTTGGAGCATGTACCTATCTTGTTACTTTAATCTAATTACAAATCCTTGATATTTCGGAGGTGTTTAAAAAGATAGGGGATAGTATATTTTGTGTGGAGTGTATAATGGTGAGTATGACATCCGTAGATACTAATGCCTTACACAAATATGTTCGTGCCGCTGATTAGGTATGATAAATATAGACGAATGTACAAATATGTAATATAATAAATTCGTACGAACTTTATCCATGCTAACTCAGAAAGAGACAAATCTCATGTCAGTTATCGAAAAGGAAAGATCTCAAAATCAAGGAGTCACCCCTCTGCTCAAGACCAGGCAGCAGCCCCGTCCGCTGGCACCCGAACATGTTGGCAATATGACGGTGGTGACTACTCCCAGCAGTACGCCTGAGATGCATGATCAGAACAATGATCCTACAGCACCGCGCAACGATTAGGAGTCGCTACCGCCTACCCCAGGAAGGTGGATATTATTCCATCCTCTTGGGTTTTTGTTATCATATAAATATGAATCGAAATGAAATTTTAGATACATTTAAAGTCAACGATTTTGACGCACTCAACGCGCTGTTTATGCAGCATGATCAAGTAGATATAAAAAATCATACATATGACATGGATAATCCTCATGCAATCACCAATCAAATCAAAGAAGCTCTACTCAAATTAGATTTAAATAGTTTAGAAAAAGAAGACAAAGACACGGCATATCACATTCTCTGGCTCTGGCATCACCATGCTTGTACAGCAGCTATGTGGCAGATTGGAGATTTTGCTCGCGCCAAAGGGTTATGTGCTACAGCTCTTTCGTATATACATGAAGAAAATCCCAACAAAATGACCAAACTCATTTGGTATCTCTTGCATCACAAAATCCAAGAAGCTCGTGCGTGGTACAAGCATGAAGTTAGCAAAGAGGAGAATGAATATGCTCAGATGCTCTTTGATGCATACGATGCGGATGCATTCGGACCAAAATAAAAAATCGGCGACACAAGCCGCCGACTCAGTTTTCATACGCATGCTTCTTCGAGCATCAGGGCCACAGTTTTGGCGATGGGTAAGTTTGTCAGTTGTTGTATCCAATGCCATTGTCCGTTTGGGTTTACTTCCAGAAATACCCATTGGTCATCTGGAGTCAGGATCATATCTACAGCTCCATAAGACAATCTCATGCGACGGAGTGCTGTGATAAGCGAAGTCTGTACCCAATCAGGCAAATTTTTAGCGACATGCTCCACGCTATCAAAGTCATAGTGTCGCCAGTCTATACGAGTTTTTTCACTTGACTGAGAGTCGATTCTGCATCCTAATACTTCTCCACCCAGTATCATCACTCGATACTCGTACTGTTTTGGAATATATGATTGAGCATAAACAGGGCATATCGTAACTGCTTGCTAGTTACGATTTCAGTAACATCAAATATTTCCGAGTAAACAAAGTCCTGACCCGTTTCCTCGAGTTCAGTATAGCCCACACTCTTGACTAACACAGTTCCCTGACTTTGTTGTCTTGCGAATGTGCACAGTTTGCCATGTGCATTAGTGATAACTGTTCGAGGCGTGCGCAGTCCCGCTTGTTGGGCACATATTTGTTGAAACAGCTTATTTGTTTCTACATATTCGATAGCCTCACGGGTATTAATCCAAGGGCAGGGAAGCACAGAAAGAAACATATCCAAAGCACTGAGCGTTTCGCTCCATTTAAACCTTCGATTGTAGTCGGTCATCCCAGACACTCGTTTGGTACGGTGCACTCGTGAGTACCAAGCGACATCAATTTCGTGCAGGTTGAATAGGGTGGTGGTGTTTTTGTCTTTCCCTAAAATAATTACCTCAATAGCCCCTGATAGTTTATCTCCATCTTGTTCCAGTGTGATAGCGCAGTCATGAGTAATATAATATGATATTCAGGATCAAGAATACCCACCAGGATATTCTCTTTTTTGCATTCGTTCACAAACGCTTCATAGTAGTAGCGTTCGGATAGGCTTGCGACCAAAAGTACCTGTTTCATAAGGTAAAATCCTTGTATTTCATAGGTGCGTCTAATTATATTATACAATATATATTCTATTTTGTCTTTGATTCAAATTTGTTACTGGCGCACGGCTATGCATCATCTAACAATTTTTAGACTGGCTAATCGAGCAGTGGATAGCCTGCACCCCTGAGGGTGTATAATACATCTATGGATAGATCTCGCCTCAATGCCTTACGCAAATATGTTCGTGCTGCTGATTACTTATCGGCTATTCAGATATACTTGCAGAATAATTATCTCTTGCGTGATACGCTCAAACCCACCGACATCAAAGAGCGTTTGCTTGGGCATTGGGGGACTTGTCCTGGGATAAATTTTGTATACGCACATCTCAATCGAGCTATTATTGAGCATCACTTAGAGATGATGTTTATTCTTGGCCCCGGGCACGGCTTTCCAGCACTACAGGCTAATTTATTTCTCGAAGGTACTCTTTCACAATATGATGAGAATATCCCACAGAGCCTTGAAGGTATTGCCCATATGGCGCATCAGTTTAGCTGGCCCTATGGCTATCCGAGTCATTCTAATCCAGAAGCACCAGGGGTGATACTAGAGGGGGGTGAACTTGGCTATGCTCTAGCTACGGCCTTCGGAGCAGTGCTTGATAATCCAAATCTTATTGTAGCTTGCTTGATTGGTGATGGTGAGGCTGAGACAGGGCCCACTGCTACTGCATGGCACTCCGCCAAGCTTATAGATCCTTTATCCAACGGTGCAGTCTTACCTATAGTGCACCTCAATGGATATAAAATATCAGGCCCCACTATCTATGGCCGTATGAGCAATCAAGAGCTTGAGCGCCTATTTCTTGGGTTAGGATATGATCCTATCTTTGTAGATTCATATACTGCAGATGATGTGCACCAGGATATGGCTCAGGCGATAGATAAGGCGGTATCTGCAATACATGATATTCAGCGTAGAGCACGGAAAGGGAATGAGGATGTACAGCCAATATGGCCAGTAATTTTGATGCGTACTCCCAAGGGCTGGCACAGTATTGAAGAATTAGCGGGCAAAAAAATAGAGGATAATCATTATGCCCACCAAGTAATTTTTGAGAATCCTAGAGTGAATACTTTCGAGCGTGATTTGCTTGAATCATGGCTCCGTGCATATAAATTTACAGAAATTTTTGATGGCCAATCATTTGATGCAGACATTAAATCATTAGTCCCATCTCCCGATCGAGCAATGGGTAATACTAAGTATGCTAAGGGCGGGGAAGCTGTATACAAAGCGCTTAATACTTCAGCTTTAGATGATTTAGAGTACACCGCTACCTGCACCTTGTATGATGCTGAGTGCCCAGAGCAGAGTGCTATGCGCTTGGTAGGAATGTATTTGCGTGATATTTGTATTCGCAATCAAGATGTACGCAATTTTCGTATGTTTTCACCGGATGAAACATACTCCAACAAGCTCGATGCGATATTTGAAGCAACTACTCGGGCTTTCATTTGGCCACTTAAAGATTGGGATAATAATTTATCCCGTGATGGACGAGTAATTGAGATGCTTTCAGAGCATACGCTCCAGGGCTTGATGCAGGGCTATGTGCTCACAGGGCGCCACGCTGTATTACCTACATATGAAGCGTTTGCACAGATTATCTCTAGTATGAGTGATCAGTATGCCAAATTTATCAAGGTGGCAAGGGAAGTCTCTTGGCGGGGTGCATTTCCTTCGCTCAATTACATCCTCTCCTCTTCTGGTTGGCGACAGGAGCATAATGGATTTTCTCATCAAAATCCTGGCTTTATTGATGGAATTCTTCAGCGCCAAGGTGATTTTACTAATGTCTACCTTCCACCTGATGCTAATGCAGCTCTTGTCTCAATCGATCAAATGATGAAAAGTGAGCAATCAATTAATGTATTGGTTTGCGGTAAGCGAGAGCTTCCTTGTTGGCGTACGCTTGACGAAGCACGGGCAGATATGGAAGCAGGGATAGCAATCTGGGATTTTGCAAGTGATAATGATCCACATATGGTCTTTGCCGCCTGTGGCGATTACATTACCAAGGAGACTCTTGCAGCCATCAGTATCATTCGTACATATATTCCAAATTTTCGAGTCCGTATGGTGAGCATCAATCATCTTACTCCACAAGGAGTAGGGGGCTATCATTGTAGTAAGCATATACATCTCGATGAGTATTTTACTACCGATAAGCCAGTCCTTATTAATTTTCATGGTTACCCACAGACAATCAAACAGATCCTCTTTGATTATGGTTATAACAATAAGCGCTTTACTATCTGTGGCTATCGGGAGAGTGGATCAACTACTACGCCATTTGATATGATGGTACGAAATGGCACCGATCGATATCATTTAGTGATGCAGGCTCTTAAAGAGGCCTGGCTTGCTCAGTGTATTGCTCGCGAGGAGTATGATATTCTTCGTCATGAATTTGAAGCGAAGATTAGCAATTTTACTAAATACATTCTCATTCATGGGAATGACCCTGAAGAAATAACAAATTGGCAATGGCATACACACTTATAATCAATCCTGGATCAAGCTCACGTAAATATGCATTAGCAGATGACGAAGCCCTTGTGTATAGCGCTCATGCAGCCCTCGATGAAGCTGGCAAACTTGTATTAGAGATTAATACTGCAGGTAAACAAGAAAAAATAGAGATTCATAGTCTTGAAGATGCCCTTGGTCGGGTACTTGAAAGTGTTCTTTCTCGAAGTCTTGTGCCAGATTTGGCTCATATTCAATATGTTGTGTTCCGAATAGTCGCTCCTGGTAGTGCTTATACGACACATCAATATATAGATGATTCATATATAGCCCAGCTTGCATCACACACTACTCGTGCTCCATTACATATCCCGCCACTTTATGAAGAGATTATTGCCGTGCAAGATTTTTTCCCTGATGCACTTCTTTATGCTATATCTGATTCAGCTTTTCATACAACTATTACCGAACATCTTGCTCGTCTGAGTGTTGATGCTCAAGATGCACAGAAGTATAATATTCGTCGCTTTGGCTATCATGGGATATCTGCTTCGTCGGTAGTCCGTCAATTACAAGCCAATAATCACACCACAGATAGCACGGTCGTAGTGCATTTCGGTGGAGGAATTAGTATACATGCAATAGATGGAGGAGTGTCGGTCAATACTTCAATGGGCTATGATCCTTCAGGGGGGATGATGATGTCTTCACGAGGTGGTGATGTGAGTGCCGGTGCCATGCTCGCTTTGGCACAAGAAAAGAAGATGAGCCTTAGCGATGCTCAAGCATATCTATACACTCAGTGTGGCTTTGAAGGCATAGTAGGAGAGCGCGACATGCGTCGAGTTTTGGAAAAATATGAAGCAGGAGATGCTGATGCTTTGCTTGTGATTGAAAAATTACGCTTTGAAATTCAATCACAGATTGCCGCCTACACATTCCAAATGGGTGGGATATCCCAGCTGGTACTTACCGGTACTGCATTCTATCGTAATCCGATCTTGCGAGATTTAATGTTGAGAGGGCTTGAGTCGCAGGGATTTTTGATTGATGATGCACGCAACAATGCCCTTGAGGCTCAGCCGGGCACTATTAGCGCTCACCATAGCCAAGTAGCTATCCTAGTATTGCCTGCAGATGAAACAAATGAAATGCTAGCTCTTTTCCGCGAGAATGCCTTATAATAATACAAAAGAGAAAAGGTATATAATAGGTACACATTGAGGACATATTAGCATATTGAAAATATCTAATAATAGGAGTATGGTTAGGTTATGGAACGCCATATTCTACACAATAGAAAAAAGCAAACAATTGTAGGTATTTTGTATACGCCCCAGTATCATCCTAGGGGTACGGCTATTATTTCTCCAGGATGGCGGAGTAATAAAGATGAGGCGGTAGTGATAGCTATAAAAGAGGCCTTCATCCGTGCTCGGTTTCAGGTATTTGTATATGATGCCACTAATTCTCAAGGAGAGAGTGATGGTGACCCAGCTTTGTCTACTCACGGCTTACACTATGAAGATTTAGAAGACGTGGTGATGTGGGCGCGTGAACAAAAGTGGTTTATCTCACCACTTGTAGTCTCAGGACACTCACGAGGAGCGTATGCAGCAGTACGATTTGTACAATCACATCCCACAAGAGTCCGATATCTGGTAGCGGTAGCACCGGTAGTATCAGGCCAACTCTCAGATAAAACATTTAAACAGAATGACCCTCTTGGCTACGCGCGCTGGAGCGAGCGCAAGCCAGAGATGCCTAATACTGATTATTCAGGAGTACGGCGATTATGGTCGAAAATTCGTCGACGGGTTAATTATGATTTGCGTCCGCAGGCCCATCTCATACTTATCCCTACATTGCTTGTAGGTGGCAATCGAGACGTCCGTTGCCCACCGCGACATTTGCGTAAATTGCATCGTGCAATTGGAAGCCGTGACAAGACGCTTGAGATTATAGAAAAAGCGGTGCATCGATTTTCTACTCCAGAAAGTCAATCAGCTTTAAGTGATACCATCTATCGTTGGCTTAGCCAGCGATTAGATGCTAGAGATACCAAGCATTAATGTCTTTGGTATGTGTACTATGTATATATAAAAGGCCCGGCGTGCTTGCACGCCGGGCCTCGGACTACCCATCAAGTGGTGTGGGCATTATCGGCACGAGAGGCCTGGGTGCCTGGCTGATGCCGAGCCTGTGTAGAGCTTGCTCGGGCGTCCACCCGAGCCCGGCAAGCTCGAGGGCTTTTTTCGCCATTTCCTTGTAGCTCAAGAGCCCAAGCTCTGCCTCTACATATTGCTCGACCTCGCTCCAGGCGAGCTCAAGAGCCTGCTGTTGGTTTTCAGGGGTCGTTTTGACCTTCGCCCCATCAGCTTGGGGCGAAATCGAGCCTTGGTAGAGGTGGATTACTTCACCGGAGTCTTTCGTCACGGCACTTTCCTTTCTTTTGCACAATTAAGGCAAATTATATTTAATATAAATATTTTGTCAATTTCTTAAAAAATAGAGTATGGTAGAAGTTGTCCAAGCTTGGACAACTTCTACCATATTTGAATAGCTAAGTTTTATATACGAGAAAAGCCCACGAGGGGTGGGCTTTCCCGTGGGCTGGATTCATGAGTCAATCAATGTCTGGATCGAAGCGATTTGAGTATTCCCACATTTCTTCCCAATCTCCTCTTGGATCATAACAAGGCAGATAGGGCTCGTGGTGCAACAAAATCAATTCGATTTCACAAAAGCAATCTGTAGGATGGTAGCTCAGGAGCTCTCCTATGCGATTGCAAATTTCCATCACCCCTGATGCAAGGATGACATCAATACTTTTTTGAGGAATATTGAAGTGATAGCGAGCATGTGCATAAGCTGTCATAGTCAAAGCACGAATTGCTTCGCGTATTTCTCTACGCTTGGCTTCGCGCAAGCTGTATTGGAGACAGGCCTGCCAACAATCTATATCGGGTCCACAGAGGAATTCCCTAATGTATTGCATAGGCACTATTTGACCAGATCCTTGCCCTTCATAGGGTATATGCATAAAGATCATAATATCCTCCCGGACCACTAGCGTTCTCTATAAGAGTACTACGAGCTTTAAAAAGTGTCAAAAAATGTTATTTAGGGCAATAAGAAAATAAGTAGACAAAATAGAATATTTGTTATATACTATTTTTTAATCGTAAGAAGGAGACCAATATGAAAATTTTCAAATGGCTTGTAAGCGTCCTTCTTTGGGGGGATGCTAAAGATCCTGAAGAAGAGGAGCCGATCGAGCATTTCGAGGATATGCTCGAGAGGAAAAAAATTACTCCTCAGAACTTTCGCCAACATGAAGGCGAAATCTGATGAGAGGAAGCAAGATTGCGCGGTGGAAGCATCGCGCACTTTTTTATAGTAGAAATTGTCTGAGTCGGGGCACACCCTCCACCTGGCTTCGTTTATCTATCGGTTTGTCGACAGAGCCGGTTAATTATACCTACTGCTTTCGATTCTCACGCAAGCAAAAGAGTTTGCTCGTTTCACTTCTACGAATACAAAAGGCACCACATTCGTAAAGTTTTCTCGTAAAGAAATCGGATGTTGCCGCGCCTTGGCATGACTAGCTCAGATGGGCTTGGTATGTAACCAATTTCTACGACCAAGTCGCTTACATATACTCTCACCAGGCTCGATTCTTAATTTATTGCATAAATACAATCAACCACACTTTTTACTTAAAACAAAAGTCGCTCTTTTGAGCGCTTTGTTTTGGGGGAAGTAGGGGGAGTCGGTACCAGGTTGCAAAGCGTCGCTTGCGCTCGCTAAGCACCTCCTACCCGGCCTCGGCTTGCAAGGCACATGGCCGACCGAGTGCCTTGCATATGCCTCCGTCTTTCGATTCCCCACGCAGGCAAAGCAGTTTATCTGCTCCACTTTCACTAATAAAAATAGCCCCACTATCGTGGAGCTTATTTTTATACTAGTGGAAGTGGGGGGAATCGAACCCCCGTCCACATACGGATATCTCGTGCACATCTACGAATGCTAGTTTATTTATTATCTCAAGATAATTGAGAGCTTCACGCTAGTGTCTATAAAATAAACTAAACGATACTAGAGCTAGTCGTAATTTATTTTATATAGAGATCACGACACTTCTCTATACTATCCTTCTTATCTCACAATAGAGGGGGAATGAAGGAATATTCACCCGTTCTACCGCCAAGTACGCTCGGGAGTATAAATGCTCAACCGACGGCTTACGCCATTGCGTATACTGGAGCGAGAGAAGCGTATGGGCTAGCCATAGCTCCTTTCACTTTTGCGACTACGTTTGCACGTAAAAAGTATGGGCCTTTTACAGATCTGCCCAATCTACATCGCATACACGGATATGTTCGTATTGTCAAAGCCGGTCACTCCCATTTTGCCTAAATAGAGTATATCTAGGTAATAATAATTATACCAATTTAATGATTATAAGCAAGTATTTAGTATATGATATACTATCGTCAATTGTGAAAACGGAGAGGGATAATGAAAAAGAAAAGGTTCCCAGGACTGACGTTGCCTGTTGTATTGTTTGGGCTATTTATTACATTGATAGCACAATGCACAGCTTAGACGTCACATTTTTCTCACGCGGGCGACTGCGTGAGATTTTTTATTGACTTTTTCAAGATGAAGCATATAATGCCCGAAATTTACGCAAGTGAGACTTAAAAGGAGTATATCAGATGCGGAAAATGTATGATCTTTTACAAAAAATAGATTGGGTGATGGCGCCAATATTCTTGATCATGGTGATGATTATGCTCATCATGGTGATCGCCGTCTATAATCAAAACCAAATCGAGCAATCGGAGATGCACATTCCCTGGGCTGATTAATCGCTATGTTTGAGTCCCGCGCCTCCGGCGCGGGAATTTCATTTGATTTTTGATTTTTTGAATATATAATTCTTTAGCTCTAATGGATAGGGAGGAATAAATGAGCAATAATCATCTGATCATCTTTGCGATATGGAATAGGGCATTTGGGTCTGCAATTTGGCAGACAATGCCAAAGGGTGTTTTGCCCGTGCCCATCCAGACGCGCCCGCCTTATGAAGATGAGGAAGTCATCTTTTAGGCGACACAGCTACTCGTACTCCTCGCGTGCTCTATGTATGCGGGGAGGCGGGTTTTCTTTTTGTTAAAAAATATGATTAGATATAGGGTAATGCTTAGTGCCAAGCGCTATATACACCATCTTGCTTCTAAGTCTAAAATTACTATCAATGGTAGCCAGCCTTATGATATCCAAGTATATGATGATACAGCATATCGTGATATCTATCTATTAGGACGAGTGGGGGTAGGGGAAAGCTTTATGGCGAATAAATGGGATAGTGATGATTTAGTAGAATCAATCTCACGTTTAATTTCAAGTGGAGTAGCAGATGAAATGCGCTCCCTGTCCACATTTTTCTTGGCTTGTAAGACCAAGCTTTTTAATCTGCAAAGTCGAACACGAGCATTTGAGGTAGCTCGTGCACACTATGATTTTGGCAATGAGCTTTATGAGGTGATGCTCGATTCACGGATGGTATATACTTGCGCTGATTTTCAATCAGTAGAGAGTGGGGATTTGGAATCTGCCCAAGAGGCGAAGCTTAAATCAATTTGTGATAAGCTCGATTTGAAGCCAGGCAAGCGCTTACTCGATGTGGGTTGTGGCTGGGGGAGCTTGATGAAATACGCCGCAGAACATTATGGGGTAGAATGTGTGGGAATCTCGGTATCTCGTGAGCAAACCCAGTGGGCGCATGATTCTTTTGGTGATCTGCCGTGCACTATAGAAGTAGTAGATTATCGTGATTTTTATGACGATAGAGGGTTTGATTATATTTGCTCAATTGAGATGATAGAGGCGGTGGGGCAGAAAAATTTTCGTAGCTATTTTGAAAAATTATATTCTTTGCTTACAAGCGATGGAGCACTTTTGATCCAAGCGATAGTTTCAGATAGTAAACATGGTGGGGCTGATCCTTGGATAGATAAGTACATTTTCCCTAATGGTACTCTCCCGAGCCACTTGGAATTAGTTGGTGCTACCGAGGATTTGTTCTACTGGGAATCGGTAGATAATATTGGTCCCTCCTATGAACACACGCTTTTAGAATGGTGGCGTAATTTAGAGTCAGGTTATTCTAAGCTTCAATTGGATGATCCAGAAAAATACACTGATACCGTCTTACGGATGTTTAAATACTATCTCCATTCTTGTGCAGCTCTCTCACGCACTCGCCATATGCACACTTGGCAAATAGTATATACCCCAAAGCCCTCAAGTCAGTAATTTCCTATAATTAAGATATACTTTTTAATATATCTTTTTTAAATAATCATACAGTATACTACCTGCTGTCTTCGGTAAAATTTGTAAATAATAATGCTAAATAGACCCAGCGGGAAGCTCGATGACGTAGCGAGCTTCTTGGCTTGGAGTGAAAGTGGTATGATCCTTATAGCTTTCTGGAGAAATATTTCGAGCAGTATCCACTACTACCCAATCAGCACTAAGCCAAATAATATCAATTGGAAAATGCATATCCTTCATCCAAATACCATGATAGCCATTTTCGGGGAATATAAAGAGCATACCTTGTTGGGACGCTAAATGTTCACGACCACTCAATCCCTGTATTCGAGCATTTCGAGTGTGGGCTACTTCCAAGGTATAGCTGATGTCTTTAATAATTGCCGTGGTAGTAGCAAGCTTGGTTTCAGCAATAAAGATATTATCCATTTGTACCACGAGAGGGTGCCCAGAATCATCACCATTCTTTCCAGTAATTGTTTGCTCATTGAGAGATACACCGTAGAGAATTAATGCAAAAATAAATATAGTAGATATGGTAGGGATAGCCCACAATAGGGCACGAGTACGCGCACCCGGCTCTTCCATTTCAGAATCAAAATCCATTGCCTTATTGTAGAGCAAAAAAGAGTTTAACGGAAGCGCACTTTATGCTCACGAAGTACATCTCGCTCCTGATCTCGCTCTTTGATATCTTCGCGCTTGTCGTGCTTTTTCTTTCCACGCACGAGTGCTAGTTCGAGCTTAATTTTGCCATTTGCACGACCAATGGCTTTGGGGACAAGAGTAATTCCTTTATTATGTACGGCTTTTTGAATCTCAATAATTTCTTTTTTGTTTAGCAAAAGTATGCGATCACGACGAGGATTACTACTAGGAGAATTTGCCACCTGGTAAGGGGGGATATGGAATTCACGCAGGAGGATAGTATATCTACCCGCTTCTTCTTGCACGGTGATGTACGCCCCATCCATTGATGGGGTATTTGTTTGTAGAGATTTCGCTTCATCCCCAAGAAGGGAGATGCCCGCCATGTAAGTATCGAGCACTTCATAGGAATGATGGAGCTTTTTGTTGCGAGCTACTACTTGCATAGATACATTATACCAATGATACGCTTATGGGCACAGAGGAGAGAAGTTTGGTATAATGCGCGATATGTCAGATAAGCACAACAAGAAAAAAACCAATAAATCAAAATTTCCTAAGCTACCCAAGCTTCCAAGGGGGGGCTTGAAAGATGCAGAGAAAAATAAAAAACAAAGTAGTGACAAGAAGATGAAACAAAAAATGTTTTCACAGTTTTCTACCGCCCTACTTATTTTTATGTTGATTGTGGCACTATACGCAAGCTTTGCTAATGAAGCACCAAAATCCGAAGAGGTATCAATCTCCGATATTGCTCGGGCAGTTCAAGCAGAGGAAGTATCTAGTATTAAGGTAGTGCGCAGTGAAATTACTGCTACCTATAAAAATGGTGATATCCGTAAGGCTAAGCGAGAATCGGATGTGTCACTTTCTGAAAGCTTAAGCAATTTTGGTGTGACCCCCGAAAAGCTTAATATGATTAATATCACCGTAAGTGAGCCATCGGCTTTAGTACGGTTTTCTGAAAATCTTCTGCCCTATCTCTTTCCTTTGTTGCTACTTGGTTTGATTTTGTATTTTTTGTTTCGTTCTACGAAAGGTCAAGGAGGTGGGGCAATGCAAGCATTTACCTTCGGATCATCTCGAGCAAGATTTATTGATCCAAGTGATGAAAAACAAAAGATTACCTTCGATGATGTGGCTGGGAGTGAAGAGGCAAAGCAAGATTTGCAAGAAATTGTAGAATTTCTCAAAAGACCTAAAAAATTTACTCAAATTGGAGCAGAGATACCCAAGGGTGCGCTTTTGATGGGAGAGCCCGGCACTGGTAAAACACTTTTGGCTCGTGCGGTAGCAGGTGAAGCAGGCGTACCATTTTATTCGGTATCTGCTTCTGAATTTGTTGAAATGTTTGTGGGGGTGGGAGCATCGCGCGTACGCGATATGTTTGCTCAAGCCAAACGGAGCTCACCGGCAATTATTTTTATTGATGAGATTGATGCTATTGGGCGTGTGCGTGGAGGTGGTACTGGGGGTGGCAACGATGAACGCGAGCAAACACTTAATCAAATTCTCGTCGAGATGGATGGCTTTGAGCGGAATGAAGCAGTGATTGTGCTGGCTGCCACTAATCGCCCTGAGGTGCTTGACCCAGCTCTCTTGCGTCCTGGTCGTTTTGATCGACGCATTACGATTGATTTACCCGATCGCAAGGCACGAAATGAAATCCTTGAAATTCACTCTGCTCGTAAGAAAATGGGGGAAGATGTAAACCTTGATGAGATTGCACGACGCACACCAGGTATGAGTGGCGCAGATTTATATTCAGTAATGAATGAGGCAGCTATTTTTGCTGCTCGTGATAATCGCAAGCAAATTGCTCAATACGATATTATTCAAGGAGTGGAAAAGGTGGCAATGGGACCAGAGCGAAGATCTCGTCGTATTGGAACGGAAGAAAAAGAGCTTACTGCTTACCATGAAGTAGGACACGCTATTATTGCTACCGTGCTTGAACATGCCGATCCAGTGACGAAGGTTACCGTAATTCCACGAGGACGAGCTATGGGCTACGTGTATCAAACACCTGAAGAAGATCGCTATAGTGTGACGCATAAAGACTTTTTGGCAAAAATATCAGTAGCGCTTGCAGGATATGCTAGTGAGCGTAAGTATTTTGATGATGTTTCTACTGGGCCTAGTAATGATTTACAGCAAGCCACTGCTATGGCTCGTAATATGGTCACCCGCTATGGAATGTCTGATATTGCAGGTGTTTTGGCATGGGAGCGGGCTGCTACAGCTAATGATGCTTACGCACCTTCTCCTGAGCGTGAATATTCTCCAGACACTGCCAAGATAATTGATGACGAGATAAAGAAGATTATGGATGAGCAGATGAAGGAGGTAGAAAATCTACTCGATATATATGAAGATGCACATCATAGTATCGCAAAGCAACTCCTTGAGGCAGAAACATTCGACAGAGAAGAATTTGAAGAAATTGCTCGTGAAGCAGGAGTGCCTATAAAAAATCGTGCTATGCGTAAGCCACGAGGAATTCTCAAGTACACCAATCCACCTCATCCTTCAGATATAAGCACATCACAAGACAGCACTAGTTTGGATGCATAATTTAGTAGGGAATAGACATTATGCAAAAAAATAAAATTACTGCATTGCAAAAATCAATTGGCTGGCTAGGCGCAATCTGTCTGGTATTGGCGTATGCGCTACTTACTTTTGAATTTGCTCAACAAAAAGGCTTGCTTTTCAATGGACTTCAATTTATTGGAGGAGTATCACTTGCGTATCGGGTATATTTAGATAAAAATTGGTCGAATCTCGCTCTCGAATTTTTCTTTGTAGCAGTTGCTGTGTATGCGGTGGTCCAAGCTCTACTTGCCAGCTAGACTTTAGGCTCTCTTTTTAACATTTTTATGTTGTTGTTTTGCTAGATGAGATCGGATCTTACGCCGTGCCTCGGTACTTTTGGTAAATTCTAGCCATTTTGCTGAAGGAGAAGCGTGTGGTTTGGTAATTATTTCTACAATATCACCATTACGAAGTGGTGTATCAAGGGAGACAAGCTTTCCTCCTATCTTTGCCCCAGCGGTATGGTGGCCAATCTCACTATGTACGAGATAGGCGAAGTCAATAGGGGTAGACCCTTGAGGTAAATCAATGACAGCCCCTACGGGGGTAAAGACAAAAATACGATGAGAGAAAAAATCTTCTTTCAATTTTTGTTCAAATTGCTCTGAATCGAGGGCCTCATCACTATTGGCAGCTAAGCTTGATAGCCAATCTGGAATAGTGGCATCATCATTTGCATCTCGTGCTTGACGATTGGAGATAAATCGATGCAATAGTTTGGCGACCCAGGATTGATCTTTAGAATCAATATTTGCTGGTAGGGATCCAGTAGCACTTTTATATCCCAAGTGTGAAGCTGCACCATATTCTGCTCGATTATGCATTTCTTCAGTACGAATCTGAATTTCCACCAAGCCTCCATCGCCAGTAAAGATGGTGGTGTGAATTGATTGGTAGCCATTTGGCTTTTCGAAGGCGATGTAATCCTTGATCCGCCCAGGCATCGGTCGATAGTTTTGATGGATAATTCCCAGCACCTGGTAGCAGGCAGGCTTATCAGGTACGATAATACGCAATGCAGCTATATCATATATTTTTTCGGTATCCCATTTTTTGCGTTCGAGTTTTTTGTAAAGAGAATACATACCTTTTACTCTTCGGCTTGTATGAAAATCACGAATATGATTTTCTGCTAATTTACGCTTAATTGAACGATCAATTTTTTCGAGCTTTGCGAGCGTCTGCTTACTCCGCTCTTTCATTATTGCCCGTGTTTTCTTGTATGCCTCAGGATATACATAAGGGAATGCCAAATCTTCAAGTTGTCGAGAGAGAGTAGAGATACCTAATCGATAAGCTAGGGGAGCATAAATTTCAAGAGTCTCAATGGCAATACGCTCTCGCTTGTCTTCTCGTACTGAGTCAAGCGTTTGCATATTGTGCAGTCGGTCTGCTAGCTTGATGATAATGACACGGATATCTTTTGCGCTCGCAATAAAGAATTTTCTCAATGATTCATTATGGCGACGCATACCTTGGTAACGTACTTTACCAAGCTTGGTCACTCCATCTACTAACTCAGCGATCTCTTTGCCAAATGTTTTTTCTACTGATTCCTCGCTTGCCATTCCATCTTCTACTGCATCATGCAAAAGTCCAGCGGCGATTACCCGCTTACGCATTCCTAGGCTTGAGAGATTTTTGGCGGTCTCTACCAGGTGATAGAAGTATGGCTCTCCCGATTTTCTTTTTTGTCCCTCATGGGCAATTTCGGCAAATTCAAAAGCTCGCCTAATTAAAGCTTTTGCATCTTTATCAAAGGGCACGGGTGCCACATTGTAGATTTCTTCTAGTTTGGATTCCAATTCTGGGGTCATAGGTACAGTATATCACGGCAATATTGTATTATACTTGTATTTTTTGTAATTCAATCGTAGATATAAAATATAAAAGGAGGGGATTAGTTTGCTTGATAGGCATACAATAAATATGTAAAAAAAGCGTGGCACCCTAGGGGGTGCCACGCAGTCGGAACTCTCACCTGCTCAGCATAAATCGTATGACGATGCCAGAGATGTTGGCAAAGACCAATACGAGGATGAGCCAAGATGAGAGGACGAATATTCGAATAAGTCCATCACCCCCCATCATCCATTCTGTAAAGTATAAAAATGTGGGGAGGGGCATAATCTCAGCTATATCTCTATATATAGGGCCAATGCTCTCTTCATCCCCCGCTACTATATTTAAAATTATGCCAGATACCAAGGCTAAATGTATTAAGACAAATATGTTTTTTGCATTTTCTTGAGAAAGTAGCAAAGAGGGAAAAATAAAATTATCCCCTGCTGTTGCCAATACAAAAATATAGGATATATACCCTGCAAAAGTAAGGCAGGCGATAGAGCGGAGCTGGCTCGTGGTCATTAGAGATCTCCTTTGACTCAAGGCTCAATTAAGTAAAACTATACTTATAAAAACAACTCTGTCAATAAATATATCTTTTGCACTATTCCTCTTACGAGGAAAGCTAATTTTTGCTATACTAAGCCTCATGGCGATCATAGATGTCACAAGACCTGGAAGTAAAATAGAGCAGGGCAATCTCCATATTCTCACCAAATCACAACGTCGGCTTGAGGAGCTTTTTACTAGTATGGGGTTTCAAATTGCGCTTGGTCCTGAAGCTGAACACGAATTTTACAATTTTGATGCACTCAATGTACCAAAAGATCACCCTGCACGGGATATGCAAGACACTTTTTTTCTCTCCGATGTACCTGAGACAGTTTTGCGTACACATTGTACAGCAGTGGACATCCATTATATGGAGCATCACGAAGCCCCCCTCCGAGTACTTGCGCCTGGACGCGTATATCGTAATGAATCAATTGATGCTACACATGAAGCCCAATTTTATCAGCTTGATGGCTTGGTAGTTGGGAAAACTATTTCCTTGGCTAATCTTAAATATATTTTAGGATCGGTAGTGCGGGCTTTTCTTGAGGATGAGAGTATTAAAGTGCGCTTTCGTCCGGGCTATTTTCCTTTTGTAGAGCCGGGAGTGGAGCTTGATATTTCTTGTGTTCACTGTAAAACAACAATCAGCCGGGAGTGTAATGTATGTAAAGGTTCGGGATGGATTGAGCTACTGGGGGCAGGGATGCTTCATCCCAATGTACTTCGTGCAGTAGATATTGATCCGAAAAAATATTCAGCACTTGCTTTTGGTATAGGGCTTGAGCGTTTGGTAATGCTTAAATATGGGATCGAAGATATTCGTAATTTTTATGATGGCGAGATTCCATTTCTAAAGCAGTTTTAATATTTGATTATGAAGTTTTCTTATAATTGGCTACAAGAATATATTAGTGACCCTCTACCACCAGTAGAGGAGCTTGCCAATGCTCTTGGTATGCATTCATTCGAGCTTGAGGGGGTAGAAGCACTCGAGAATGGTGATTATCTTATCGATTGGGATATCTTGCCCAATAGGAGTAGTGATTGCCTCTGTTATGAAGGAGTAGCTCGGGAAATTGCTGCTGTCTGTGAGCTTAGATTTAAGCCCTACCTGCAAGATCTTCAAGAAGCTTCGGGAGTACAGAGAAGTGATGAGATGATTGATTTCTCTTTAGATACTGATCTAGTGCCTCGGGCCACCAAGCGCTATGTTGAAGGAATTACCATAGGGCCTTCACCTGATTGGCTTCGTGAGCGTTTGGAATCTATTGGACAGAAATCTATTAATAATGTAGTAGATATTACTAATTATGTAATGTTTGTCACTGGCCAGCCAGTGCACGCTTTTGATTATGATAAGTTGGCTGGGGGAGGCGAGGCTCGTCGGATGAGCATCCGCCATGCTCAAGATGGAGAAGTAGTGCATACGCTGGACGGTGGAGAATATACACTTGATACATCAATGCTTGTTGTAGCTGATGCGGAGAAGGCGCTCGACATCGCTGGTATCAAAGGGGGTAATAACAGCGGAGTAGATGAGAGTACTACACGAATAGTCCTTTCGGCTTGTAATTATGATTATGCGGTAATTAGGCAGACTTCAAGAAAATTAAAGCTCACTACTGATGCATCTAAGCGCTATGAAAATGAAGTGCCATTATGTAAGGCTGATAGGGCAATGGCTCTCTTGACCCACTTGCTTGAGTCGGAATGTGGGGCACGAGTAAGCCCAGACATTATTGATACTGCTCCACAAATTTCTAGCGAGGTAGCCCCAATTACTTTTACTTTAGATCATACGAATAACCTATTAGGCCTCGAGCTTACAGCCGAGGAGGTAATTAGCTTACTTGCTCGTTTGGAGATACACACCACCTCCCCCCAAGACAGTGTACTGAGGGCTCTTGCTTTGCCCGAGCGTTTGGACCTTCGTATTGCTGAAGATATTATCGAAGAAATTGGGCGATTGTATGGCTATACAAATATTCCTGAGCTGGCAATCGAAGAAGGATTTCCTATACCAGAAATAAATATACTTAAACAATCCTGGTATTCAATAGGGGATACATTGGTCAATCTTGGATTTTATGAGGTATATAATCGTTCACTTGTTGCAAGTGGTAGGGTGGCTCTTGCCAATGCCTTACACAGTGAAGCAGGAAATTTACGTGACAATTTGCACACCGCTCTCCTTGATCGAGTAGCTAGAAATAGTATCCATAGTGAAGAGCCAAAGCTTTTTGAGATTGGCAAAGTGTTTACAGGTATAAGTGATGATGGAGTAGATGAGCATTGGTCTTTTGCGGGCATTATGGGTCACCAAAAAATTAAAGACAAGCACAAGCAAGATATTTTTTTGCAAACCAAAGGGGTGCTTGAAACAGCTTTTCATACCATAGGAGTGCGTAATCTAAGCTGGGAAGAGGCAGGTGAGGAAGAGGTGATAGCGCTACTTCGCTGTGGTGATGATGAAATCGGCTTTGTTGGGGTAAATTACTGGGAAATTAATTTTGAAAAACTTATCAAATATATCGATAGAAGTGTTTCTTATGTGCCACCATCACGCTTTCCTAAAATTGACCGCGATGTCGCCGTATGGGTACCACTTGATATTCGAGTGCGTGATGTACGGGCATTAATTGAAGGCTCGGGGCCAGAAAAATGTATCAGCACGACACTTTTTGATGTCTATGAAGATATTGATAATAATCGTAAGTCAATTGGCTTCCGATTAGTTTTCCAGTGTTGGGATCAGACATTATCAGATGAATATGCTAATGAACAAATGCAAAAGGTGTACAAAGTACTTCAGGCACAAGAGGGCTTTGAAATTCGATAAGAAGTTTGACAATAGAGTATTAAGAGTGAAAGTGTAGGGTACACAAAAAGCCGTTCTATAAAAAGACCGGCTTTTTGCATAGAATGACTTCACAAAATAAGAAAAGTCGATGTGGAAGTCGTTTTTCTAGAAAAATAACGAACGACCGCAGGCTATTATACTTGGATAATATATGCCTGCAATTGTGGATTAATTAGACATAAAACCTAATAAAATACAACGAATGGGGGTAGTATTTAGTGTAAGGTGCAAATAAATACTACCTTATTTGCTAGCTTGATTGAGCAAAGAGATATAAATGTGCTACAATTGCAGTCGTTAATTTATCAGTAATTATATATACACTATGGAGGGAGAAGAACGAGTATTATTGATCATCAAGCCCGATGCAATTCAGCGAGGCTTGATGGGGGAGATCGTGAGCCGTTTTGAGCGGAAGGGCTTTAAGATTATCGGGACTAAAATGGAAAGAATGGGTGATATTTTGCTTGATGAGCACTACGCTCATATTGCTAACAAGCCATTTTTTAAAGGGATTAAGGATTTTATGATGTCCGCCCCCGTTATTTTGATGGCTGTTTCGGGTATTAACGGAGTGAAGGCTGCACGATTGATTACTGGGCCTACTGATGGCTCTATTGCTGATGCTGGTACTATTCGCGGAGATATGTCACTTTCAATTCAATCAAATTTGATTCATACTTCTGATTCTGTGGAAAATGGAAAAATAGAGGTAGATCGTTTCTTTAGCAAAGAAGAGCTGTTTGATTACGAGCAACAAAGTGCTAAATACATCTACGCCGATAAGCATTTTTAGAATCATATATATCGTTTGGCTCTTTCTTAAAACGAGGTATAATGAAGACATGGGGTTGGTCGATGAAAAACTAGCTACCCATGCAATAAAGGATGCTCTCGTTTGGCTATGCCGTGGTATGGTCTCCGAGCGGCAATTCCACCCTAGATTAATTCTAGGTTTTCATGCCAGCCCCCCTTTGAAAATCCTGTGCTTATAGCACGGGATTTTCTGTTAGAAGAATTGACAAGATGCATATATAGATTTAGTAGTTTGTTTTGGTATAGAGTATATAATGTATCTAATGATTAGCATTCAACATATTTTATTCAAAAAACGCTATTTTGATCGGCGAGTATATGCATTTATTGTTGCTTTCTCAGCTATCATTGTATTTGATATATATGCCGTGGCTAATGTAATGTACTACCGATATGGATGGCTAGATAATCCGGTGCATTTAATAGCTGGATGGATGCTTGGCTTAGCTCTATATTATCTAGTCTATGCAAATGTATATACAGCAAAATATTTTAATCAGAAGCTTGAGAGGGCACAGGTATTTAGTGTTGTGGTATTTTGGGTCCTCGTGGTTGCACTCACCTGGGAAGTAGTTGAATTCTTGTATGGCCGTACTTTTCTTAGCCCTAATTTTGCTTTAGATTTATTTCTTGATATTAGTATGACGAGTCTTGGAGCTCTTATGGCTTACCTAATGATCCGCTATTATAAAAAATTATAATTGTGTAGCTTCTTTATATACAAAAGCCCCGCGCCAAAGGCGCGGGGCTTTTGTATATTTAATAGACAGCACCACCACCTAAGCCACCAAAGATAAAGTCATTTTTTCTTTAGCAGCGTCGAAAGCATTAATTTTGAAAGTGTATGCCATTCCCAGAGAAAGCTTTTCTCGTAATTGAGACATATTTTCAAAATCAGATATATGTACAAGACCAGCAACTCCTTCTTCTACAGATACGAGGGCACCATGCTCATTATATCGGATAACAATGGCTTGTACTTCCATACCTTTTTCATATTTTTGCTCAGCTGATTTCCAAGGGCTGTCACTTAATGCCTTGATAGAAAGAGATACTTTATCTGGAGTGACATCAATAATTTTTACCCGTACCTTTTCTCCAATTTGATAGAGAGTCTCTGGATTTTCTACGAGTGACCAAGAAAGCTCACTGATGTGTACTAGTCCTTCAAGTCCTTCAGCAATTTTTACAAATACTCCAAATTCCACTGCGCCGGTGACTTCTCCATCCAAGATATCACCTATCTTGTATACCTCTGTAAGATCAGTATCAATAGCAGTACGACCCTCATATGAATCACCATGATTTGCCTTATGTCCCTTATCTTTTTTCTCACTAAAAATAAGCTTTTCTTCGGCAGGGTCTACACTAATAATTTGCACATCAAGCTTTTCTCCTACGAGCTTTTCAAGCTCCATCAAGATACGATTTTTATCACCCCCTGAAACTTTTGGATAATTTTCGTTTCCAAGCTGGCTTGCGGGCAGAAATCCAGTAATTCCTTGCCACTGGATCATAAGACCGCCCTTATTGGCTTCTTTGACCACAAGTGAGAGTACAGTGCTATTTGTACGAGCATCTTCCGCTTCTTGCCAAATAGTAGCTTTGCGAGCCTCCTTAAGTGAAAGCTCTATGTATCCTTCATATCCCTCGGTTTCTATTACTTGAGCTATGATTGAATCTCCTACGGAGATTGTTTTGATAATATCTTTGATTGAGAGAAATTCACGCCCAAAGACGATGCCAGTCCCGTAAGGGGAAAGATCGATATACATTGAATTTTTATCAATGTCGATGACGGTGCCTTCTGCGTTTGCCCCTGCCACAAGTGGCAAAGTGGCTTCCTCAAAATAAGTATGAGTCATAGTAAAGTGAGTTATTCAAATAGGGTGCTCAGTATCCAGCGCTATACAAAGGTGGTACCTTTATATTTTCAAATTCCATATACCGAGTGCTACCACTATCTGAGGGTTTATAAGATGGGGCAGGGTGCCCCAGGATTCCAACCTCTTTGCAAATTGTACAACTTTTTAAAAAAGTGGGTAAACAAGCTTGAGGTAAAGAATGCTCGAAATAATAGCACATAGATATAATTTTTCAATTGTTTAAGGGCATAGTTTTTAAGGATAGAAAGCTACGGTAAATCCCCAATTTTAAGGCTGATTTTCAAAGAGTAAAATGCTATAATAGGGCGGTTATGGTGATACAACGACTAGGACAATACTGCACGAAATTACAGGTAGGAGACCAGGTGATTGGCATCAATTCACCTAGTAAAGACTCTATATTTAAGACGGTCCGTTTTGGCTCACAGGTGGCGCTACAATCTTTAGCGCACCCTGATTTTAATGGTACTGATAATTTACAAGGTAAGGCAGATAATGATTGTTATACGGTGCGTGGCCCCGGGGAGTATGAAATATCTGATATATTTATACATGCTTTTGCTACCAGATCATCTTATGGAGGTAGAGGAGATCAGATAAATACACTGTATTCGATTCTTTTTGACGGTATTAATATAGTGTATATTGGCCCACTTACTAATACTGATATTCCTGAAGAAGCTCAAGAAGATTTGTATCAAGCAGACATTATTTTTATCCCAATCGGTGGTGGAGATGTCTTGGGCTCTGAAGAAGCGTATAATTTTGTCAAAAAATTTTCACCTCGAGTGGTAATTCCTATAGGATATGATGAAAATAAGAATAAGGCGGATCTTAAGGCATTTACCGCACACTTTGGCGAACACGCACAAAGCGAAGACAAGCTTACCATTAAGAAGAAGGATGTAGAGCATGAACGAATGGATGTAGTAGTCTTAGCTGAGCAGAAATAATTAGAATTATCCTATGGCGGAACATACAGACAATAATAAAAATAAACAAGCAGGGCATGACCGTATAATGCCCCAGAGTATTGTGGAGCAGATGCGTAAATCTTACCTAGATTATGCGATGTCCGTAATCACATCTCGTGCCCTGCCTGATGTGCGTGATGGGCTCAAGCCAGTACACCGACGAATTATCTATGTAATGCAGGAGATGAATCTCACTGCATCTTCTCGCTTCCGCAAATCTGCTGCTGTGGTGGGAGATGTGATGGGTAAATACCATCCACATGGAGACTCGGCAATTTACGATTCTATGGTGGGAATGGCGCAGGATTTTAACTACCGCTACCCACTTGTATGGGGGCAGGGAAATTTTGGATCAATTGATGGCGATAGCCCAGCTGCTATGCGTTATACCGAAGCTAAGATGACGCGTATTACCGCTGAATTGCTTGCTGATATCAACAAAAATACCGTTAATTATGCTGATAATTATGATGGATCAAGGCAAGAGCCTACCGTGTTGCCCACGCGAGTGCCCAATATTCTTCTCAATGGGGGGCTTGGAATTGCAGTAGGAATGGCCACCAATATTCCACCTCATAATCTGACGGAAGTATGTAATGCGCTTATTGAGGTGATTGATAATCCTGATGCTACCACTGAAATATTACTCGAATATATCACCGGCCCTGATTATCCTACTGGTGGTATGATATTTGATGCACAGGCGATTCGTGAAGCTTATGAAACGGGTCGTGGAGGGGTCACCACTCGTGGACACGCAATAATTGAAGAGGGCAAGGGAGGTACCAATCAAATTATTGTAAGCTCTCTTCCATATCGAGTAAATAAGGCTACTTTTGTTGAAAAAATTGCTACTTTATTTAGAGATAAAAAACTTGAAGGGCTTAAGGATTTGCGTGATGAATCCACTAAGGATATTCGAGTAGTAATCGAGCTCAAACGAGGCGCACAGCCACAACGCATTCTCAATGCCTTGTACAAAAATACTCAGCTTGAGGACAATTTTAATTTTAATATGGTGTGTTTGGTGGATGGAGTGCCACAGACTATGAATCTCAAAGGGATTTTGGGAGAATTCATCAAGCACCGTCAAGAGGTAGTCACGCGAGCTACACAATTTGATTTAGATAAAGCAGAGGCACGGGCACATATAGTAGAAGGACTTAAAGTGGCACTCGATCATATCGATGAGGTAATCAAGCTTATTCGTGCTTCTCGAGATACAAAAACAGCTCATGCTGGTTTGATGAAAAAATTTTCTTTTTCTCATATCCAAGCTACAGCAATTCTTGAAATGCGCTTACAAAAGCTTTCTGGTCTTGAGCGTAGTAAGGTTGAGGATGAACTCAAAGAGCTTAAGAAAACCATTAAGGATCTTAAGGCAATCCTTAAGGATCCACAAAAAGTGCTCGATATTATTAAAGAGCAAACAATCGCTATTCGAGATAAGTATGGCGATGAGCGTCGCACACAGGTAATTCCACAAGCTTTAGGCTCTCTCAGTGCTGAAGATCTAATCCCAGAAGAGGAATCCACACTCATTCTCACCTCTGGGGGCTACATCAAGCGTACCAATCCTGATGAATTTAAGGCACAAAAACGTGGTGGTAAGGGCGTAGTAGATATGAATACCAAAGAGGAAGATGTAATTGCAGAGTTTATTACTGCTTCTACTCACGCCGATGTGTTATTTTTTTCTTCTTTAGGAAAAGTGTATGTTACAAAAATGTACGATTTGCCGGAAGGTAGGCGAGCTACACGAGGTAAGTATATTGCTAATTTTTTGCCACTTGCAGAAGATGAGACGATTACATCCGTACTAGCTCTAGCAAAAGGCTTCAAAAAAGCAGAGGGGGCACTGATGATGGTCACCCAAGACGGAACAATTAAAAAAACAGACATTAATGCTTTTGCTAATGTGAGATCAAATGGCATTATTGCAATTAATCTTAAAGACAATAACAAATTGGTAGATGCACGTGTAGTCAAAGCAGGGGATACAGTGTTGCTCGCAAGTCACAAAGGGCAAGCAATTCGTTTTAAAGAAGATGACATTCGAGCAATGGGCCGGACTGCTTCAGGAGTACGGGGGATGAAATTGTCGCAAGGTGATTACGTAGTATCAATGTCTGTTATTCCTAAAGAATGGGCGAATACCTCTCTTTTGATTCTTGGGGAGCATGGATACGGAAAAAAGACTGATGTACAGGATTATAAGATTCAGGGTCGAGGAGGCTCGGGGGTGAAAGCTATGAAGGTAACTTCCAAAACAGGGCCAGTAGTGGGAGCTCTTCTGATAAGTGCTGAGCACCAGGAGGTGATTGCTATGAGTAGCAAATCGCAAGTAATACGCCTTTCGCTTGATGATATTCCACTCCTCGGTCGGGATACTCAGGGGGTGCGTGTTATGCGACTAAAAACAGGTGACACCATAGCTAGCTTTGTACGGGTATAGAGGCTTGTGATATAAATTTCTCATATCTATATTACTCATCGCTCTCTACAGCCAATTTCTGTACAGGTAATGGATAATAGCTATCGATATCTTTTGCTACGTTTGCTCTTACTTTTTCATCTGGATTAGTGTGATGTACTTCGTAGTATAAGCCGAGCGCTGCCTCACGCGCTTGGGCTGGGTCATCGCTCACTAATTTACGCAGATACTCATCTGATCCGGGAGATTGTACTAGATCAGCCAAGACCATTAGTCGTTGGGCGTCGATACTAGTATCAGTGATAGTTTCTGGATTTTCATATAGTTTAGCTGCCCAATCCAAATACTCATTATCTAAATTAGCATTTTGTATATTATTTCGTTTGAGAATATCAAGGATGCGATTGATTGAGGTATGCACGGAGCTATCCTTTTTGCCCTCACTGTTATTAGCAGTTAGATATTGGTAATAGCCACGAGCCGAGCTTTTTGGATTGACTGCTTGTGGATTCCAATCGGATTCAATATCAATAAATAAATCTAGTAGCTTATCAAGCTCTACAATAAATCTCTCGGAGTCTACACCGAGACGCTCAGCTTCTTGCTTGGCAATAAAATCAAATAAGTATAAAGGGTACTTAAATTCGCTCATAGAGCGCCATTCTTCTGGGCGTATTTCTGCTCGAGGTGTATGGGAAGAGGGCTTCTCCACCTCTACTCGTATCTTCGTTTGTCGCCTTGGCTCAATATCGGAAGTATAACCTAAAGATGTTTGTCGCTCTTGTTGCTTGATGGATTCCTCGACACTTTCTTGCGTTTGGTATGGAGCTGAATCATTATATGAGTAAGCTGGATTAAGATCATGAGAGATGGCGGTCGATATTCCTCCAATCACAGCTGTATTACCAAGTATAGCGGCTATCTTTGCTTTCCGTGAAAGAGCGCTTTGGGGATGTTGTTTTTCTACTTTTTTGTGAATACTAGGGATGCCTTCCATCTATAAATTATAGCAAAAAATGATTAGAAATAAGCTTGCCAATATGGGGTAATGTTGATATTTATCTCTGTGCTACTACCTGAGAGTGATGAGCAAAGTATTCTTGGTATACACGCTGAGTACGGCGAATGGTAAACTGATCGGGATTAGTATGGTGATAGCGATAGTAGGCGGTAATTCCTGCTTCGTCATCTCCTGCTAAGAATTGGCGGAAGTAATCGGTGCCTCGTTCATAATCTTGCTCAATAATATTGATTATCATCAATACAGCCTGACGATTATAGGCTACATCATAGATGGCCTGAGGATTATAGTAGAGGTGCACACTCCAACGAGGAATGGCGCCAATATCATAACGCCTATAGTAGTTGATGAGTCGATTATGGGCTGTTTGTATTGATTCGTCTTTAAATTGAAAGTATGACATTGCTCCAGATTGGTTGTACGCACGAGAATTCATCTCACTTTCAATTTGAGCTACCATATCAATATACGTATCGGTACGCTTTGCCCAAGCGTCACCTGTAATACGATGACGAGATACTTCATTAAGGATAATATTTCGCAGTGCTGGATCCCAATCTTCAGGAATAGTAACAGAAGCTCCATCTGATTGTGGATTGGTGGTATATGCCCAAGCAGAGGTGGGGGTATAGAGCAGAGTCGGGGCGATTAGTATTCCTAGAGCTAATATGCCTAAACAAACGCGTACACGCAAATAGCGCTTAATTTGGTGTATTTTGTCTGCTTTTGAAGCAAGAGAAAAAAATCCAATATGCGGGCCATCTGGCCCCAGGGGTATCGGCACATCACCTGCATCAGGTGATGAGCTATGTGACACATGAGTCATAGTGAGTGCATTATATACACATTGACAAAAATGTCAATGTGTTATCAACATACTGATATTTGAGCTCTGCTGACTATGTGCTAGGCTCAATGTATGAAAAAAATGATGGCACTCCTTGTTGGCAATAAGCGGGATGTGTTTTGGGGAGTAGTAAACGCACTTATAGTGTCAAGTGTTGTGTATTGGATCAATTATGGTGAGTACGGCGTATTGGCGGCCACCATTAAGCAGGCAATATACGCTTTGTTTTTTGGCTCACATATGGTGAGAGTGGCTCGCTTTGTCTCTTCCTGGGCTTTATCACACTACTATATCCCTAATGCGCTCGCTGTGTGGATAGGGATTGGCTCGGCTTTTCTTTTAAACACTAGCGCTATTACTATTTTGCATACAGTAAAGGGTACACCACACCCACTACATACTATTTTTGCTATTACAACTATGTCTTTGGTGGGGCTTAGTATTGTGGGGCATATAGAAGTTCGTCGTCTGCGGAGCACTAAGCACCAAATTGATTTATAGGAGAGGACCCCACCTTCTTGGGTGACTTTTTATTTATATACGATAAATCTCTGCTATACTAGCGGATATGAAACAAGAGCATATTCGCAATTTTTCTATCATTGCCCATATTGATCATGGTAAATCGACTTTGTCCGACAGAATGCTTGATGAAACTCACACAGTAGAGGATAGAAAAATGCAAGATCAAATGCTTGATACTATGGAGCTTGAGCGAGAACGAGGTATTACTATCAAGATGCAACCAGTGAGGATGAAATATGAATATGAAGATAATGAATATATTTTGAACCTGATTGATACGCCAGGCCATATTGATTTTTCTTATGAAGTCTCTCGTTCACTCAAAGCAGTGGAAGGAGCGGTGGTGCTCGTGGATGCTACCCAGGGCATACAAGCACAGACACTCACTACTCTTGAAATGGCACAAGAGGCTGGCTTGTGCATTATTCCAGCACTTTCCAAAACAGATAGCCCACTTGCACGTATAGAAGAGGTAAAGGAAGAGCTTGCTTTATTGGTAGATTGTGAGCTTGAAGATATTATCGAGACATCGGGGAAAACAGGTGCTGGAGTAGCCCAATTGCTCGATCGAGTAGTAAAAGAAGTGCCACCACCTCGATCTACCTATACTCAAGCGGGAGATGTGCGAGCTTTGGTTTTTGATTTTAAATACCATCCAAATAAGGGGATTGTGGTCTTTGTACGGATGCTCGACGGGGAGCTAGAAAAAGGGCAGGATATGATTTTCAAGGCAGTAGGAGAAAAATTTAATGCCCAAGAGGTAGGATTTTTTAGTCCAGAAGAGGTACCTACTAAGGTACTATATCCAGGCGAAATCGGCTATATTGTAACCGGTATTAAAAAGCCAGGTATTGCGAGCGTAGGGGATACAATCGTACGTAGTGCGAATCCACTTGAGGAATTTGGAGGCTATCGTACCCCACGCCCAGTGGTCTGGGCATCAATCTATCCTGAGGATCAGGATGATTTTGAGCACCTAAAGGCATCGCTCTCTCGACTCAAACTTTCAGATAGCTCTCTTTCATATGACGAGGAGACTAGTGGCTCGCTTGGTCGAGGATTTCGCTGTGGCTTTTTGGGAATGTTGCACTTAGAGATCGTCACTGAGCGCTTGCGACGAGAGTTTGATCTCGCGCTTATTATTACTCAGCCAAGTATTGAGTATCACATTACTCGGACAAATGGTGCTCAAGAGATTATCTACAATCCATCGCTCTTTCCTGATATGGGAGAGATAGCGAATATTGAGGAGCCATGGGTAGAGCTTAAGATTATTACTCCAGATGATTATACTGGAGTGGTCTCGCAACTTTTGTTTCATCATGAGGGGCAGATGAAATCAAGCTATACTATTGGAGATGGGAGGATTGAAATTGTTGGCGAGCTACCACTTCGTGAGCTTATGAGAGGATTTTTCGATGAGCTTAAATCACATACTTCTGGCTTTGCTTCGCTTTCATATGAGCCACTTGAATATCGTAAAGCTGAGGTAAGTCGTATGGATATTTTGATTGCCGATGAGGTCATCCCGGCCTTTGCCCGGGTGGTATCCAAGGCCCGGGCACAAGAGGAGGCTGAGCTTGTGGTCGAACGATTGTATGAAGTGATGCCACGGCAAAATTTTGTAATGAAAATACAGGCTCATGCCTTGGGACGCATACTTTCATCTAAGACGATCAAGGCATTTCGAAAAGATGTTACGGCAAAGTTGTATGGTGGTGATGTAACACGAAAGCGTAAATTGCTTGAAAAGCAAAAGAAAGGAAAAAGTAAAATGAAAGCACAAGGAAAAGTAGACATTCCTCAAAACGTTTTTATGCATATGATGCGATCAAAGTAATGCTCAATGCCTATTAGTAGAATAGGTATATCAAAGGCATAGCTGCCATTGAGAGTGCTACAAAAGAGCCCATCACGATCCAAAATATCCGTATCCATTTGCTTTGCTTTCCAAACATATTATAGCCCTATTGTACTATGCTTGGGGAAGGTATGCCAAGTGGGGTATAATACTATATGATATATGAGTAGGGCTACAATTATTTGGTATAGAAATCTTAAGTACATCACAATTATTATTGTGATAATTGTAGGTATTATTATGCTTTTGATGGGGATTATAAACCTGTATGGCACTTATCAGGAAGCTTCTTCTCGCTATCATCAAGCTCAAATAGAACAAGAATTGTTGATCGATAGGAAAGAAGAGCTAGAAGAGCGCAATAATCTCCTTAATACTCCTACAGGAAAGCGGGATTTTTTGGTAGAGCGAAAAGCTATGATCAGTAAAGGGGAAAGGGTACTTATTTTAGTGGAAGACGATCGCTTGGTTTCACAAGAGGGGAGTAATAAAGAAGTGGTGGATATACCATGGTGGCGATGGTGGGCTCGTTGATATGAATGCTATTTATTTAGGCAAAATAAGCACGCATTTTTATCCATATATTGCGTAGAATTTTTGTGAGGAAATTACGCTTTTGGACTCGCTCAAGCTCAAGAGCATTGATAGCCACTCCGTATACACTTGACCAAGCAATTTCTCGCTCATCTTGCTCTTTCCGATAAGCACGCACTACTGCTCGACGAGTAGGGATTTTGAGAGTATCTTTGGCAATCTGCTCAATTCCTTGTACGAGTGCTCCACCACCGCAGAGAATTGCTCCGCCAGGCAAATTTCCTTTTTTATTAATATTTTTGAGCTGGACATTGATTTTACGAAAAAGTTCTTGACAGTTTTTATTTATAATTTTATTGAGTCGAGCCAGAGTGAGTGATTCTGGTAGGGGCCCACCTTTTTTAATAAGCTCCGCTTCTGAGAGAGAAATTTGGAGCTCAAGAGCAATGGCTTGGGTGAGGTCATCACTACCGCTGTCTAGATAGCCAATGTAAACTGGCTTATCCTGCTCGTAGACAATAAAAGAAGTGGTATCACTTCCAATGTCTATTAATACACATCCCACTCTTCGATCAATAGTATTGAGTGAAACAATACTGGATCCTACCACCGCTGGGAAAAAATGGGCCACAGATACATCTAAGGTATCGAGCACATCTTCGATTGCGTCCATATTTTGGCTTGCGTAATTGAAAAGCATTACAGAAACCTCCAATTTTTTACCCTGCATACCAATGGGCTCGGATATGGTTTCTTTGCCGTCGAGCTTGTAGCCCAAGATAATTTTATCTATATTTCGTTCGTTGGTGCCTAAAGATCGATGAATTGATCGCCTGGTAGCATTTTCGATGTCAACTTCTGTGACGTAGCCATTTCCATGACTTACCGCCACGGTAGACGATGCAATCTTTGTGCTAAGGGGGCTTCCTCCTGCGGTAATATGTAATTCCTCGATAGTTTGCCCTAATTGTTTTTCAGTAAGGCGAAGTGCCTTTTTTATCGCTATGGTTGCCTCAGACTTATTTGTGAGATAGCCCGCTCGGATTCCTTGGGATGACGCATCTGCACGGGCTTGTAAAACAATACGCCCGTCGGATACTTCACCAGCAACAACTCGGATGGTGTTACTTCCAATATCAATAGCGGCAATGGGATGGGACATATCAATAGTAAAAAAGTTTATACGATAAATATCACAAGGCGATGCTTGTCACTCTGTGTAGGGCACTAATGCTTTTTCCATTGTATCACTTATATACGATTGCTTCCAATTCGCCGATAGTGGAAAACAGCCAGCTTCTACAACAAAAAGAGAAGTATATAGCTAAGGCCTAGCTTGTAGTATTATAGACAAAACTCTGCATTTTAGTACAGAGTTTTGTGTATATTTCCAATATATGTAGAGGAATTATTTTATTTTTCCGAGCTTGCGTAGATGATCGCGCTCTACTTGTTTGTTTATTCGTCGTAGTGCTTGTTGTTTACGCTTGAGATTTGAGGGCTCTCGTTCTTGAAATTTTAAGCTCTTGAGCTTTGAGACTACCCCTGAAGAACGAACCTGCATAGTAAAGCGCTTCAATACCTGAGTAGCATTTTCATTGTCTCGTTTGTGTATGTGTACATTTGTTGCCATATCAAGCGCAAGGATACCATAGTCATTGCTATTTGCAAGAGTCTTTAGATTACTTTCTTCATATAGCGGGCTAATTCAGCCACACTCACTTCGTCTTGGGCGCTTGTTTCCATATTTCTCACAAGCACTTTACCGCGATTAGCCTCTTGTTGGCCAATAATCAAAGCGTATTGTGCTTTGTTGGCTACTGCCTCTTCGAGTTGTTGAGATATTTTACTCTCATCAAGAGAGTGATAGATGGGGACACAGGCGGCCTTCATAGCTTCGAGGATATCAAGAGACTTCATACGAGCATTACTACCAATTTTTATTAAATGAATACTTACATCTTTACGGCTTATTTGATTGGCCCTTGGTAGGCGTTTGAAATCCATGGAGAGCCCTACTGCAGAGATTTTGCGCTTGCGCGTGGTTTGCGAGGCGAGCTCATCATAGCGACCACCTCGAGCAAGAATCTGTGATTTCTTTTCTTTACCACTACGGCCCGAAATAGTAAAGATAAGCTTCGAGAAGTAATTTTTATGCCCCATAAGAGAGTCATTGATTTGGTAAGCAAGCCCCGCACCTTCGAGGTACTCTAATACTTCTTTGAAATGAGATGAGCTTTCATCTGAAAGGAAGTAGATGGGCTTGGGAGCATCTTCATTAATTTCTTGCATATACTCTTTTGAAGAGCAAAATAATTGCATTACTTCATTCTGATTGATTTTTTTACGCTCAGGAGCTTTCAAGATCTCTGATTTTTCTCTGTAGTAAGTAAGTAATTCTTTTTCAAATCGTTTAACTGATTCTTTGTCACCTATTGAATTGAGCTCTATGCAAAGGTCTTTATAGCCTTCTTCTTTAAGAATGGAGAGAGCTGTTTGAATTACCATTGCTTCAGCAAGAGCATTGTCTACACCAATGACATCCAAGCCCATAGTGTATGCTTTAGCAGAGGCGCCCTTTTCTTTTATTAAGGGCTTGTTGTAAAAAAGCATTGATTTTGGTATTTCACGCTTCAAGTCGTACGCTCGAGTATAGTACTTGAGTACTTTAAGCTTCTCTTCCTCGGCTCGCTCTCCAGAGGCCTTATTACCAGAGCTTTCTTTTATCTCAGCAAAATCGAAGCCATAATGCATCGCTGTTTGCTCTGGGGTATAGCGTTGTTTTTTCTTATTCATAATTAAAAGTGGATAGTGTTGTTTTATGTGTTTGATTGATCAGGTACAGCATCACCCTGTCGGTATCGCCCTGGCATAAGATCAATCTTATTCAAAGGGAATAAACGGAGTACCGGCTCTCCGCGGATGTTGTCTATGTTAAGTGGCCCCCATGATCGTGAATCGAAGCTATCAATCCGATTGTCACCCATCATAAAATATTCGTCATCATCAAGCTCCATAAGAGTAGTGCCTAGAGTGCGACTTGATGCGTAGGGCTCTTCGAGTAGTATTTCTTCATGATCCTCACTTTGTGCATACACATGACCATCATGGATGGAAATGGTTTCTCCGGGTAAGCCAATTACTCGTTTAATATAAAATTTATCTTCTTCTACAGGTGAGCGAAATACCAAAACATCACCACGATCAATTGACCCAAGCTTGTATTCAAATTTATTAATAATGAGATAGTGTCCGGTGGCATAAGTATCAGCCATTGAAACACCAGTTACAATGTAGGGCTCAGCCACAAAGTAGCGTATAGGAAGAACTACCAAGAGTACAATCAAGGCAAAGTCTAAAAGCTCGCGTGTCCAACTGCGAGGCTTGGGGGGTGTATTTTTGTCTTCTTCTGCCATAGGCTTTGAGCTTTGAGTACCGCGAAACATTAGGCGGGATTATATCAGAAAAAGACCATATTGTATATGGTAGTTTTGATTTTTAATTTTTGGATTATACTGTAAGTATGTATTACATCATTGGCTTAGGTAATCCCGGCAATCAATATCAATATACACCACACAATATTGGGAGAGAATTACTTGAAGAGCTTGTAAGGATGAGATATGGTGATAAACCTTGGAGATCAGAAAAACGCGCGCGAGTACTCAAAGATTCTATTGGGGAGCTGCCTGTAGAGTACATCCTTCCTGATACCTTTATGAATCGCTCGGGCGAGGTATTTCGTGATAAAAAGATAGAAAATGCAGAGTTTGTAATTGTTATTTATGATGATATCAGCTTGCCTTTTGGCGAGATTCGTCTTTCAAAATCTCGTGGAGATGGGGGGCACAATGGCATAAAATCTATCGAGGAATCACTCAAATCCCGGAGTTTTATCCGCTTTAGAGTGGGAGTAGCTCCTCGAGACATTTTTGGAAGATTACGAATTCCACAAGGTGGAGTGCCTCGTACCAATTACTTGGTGGGCAAAAAGATGTCGGTCCGCAAGCGGGCACAGTATCAAGCGCTCGCACAAAGGATAGATACTTTTATTGAATATATCCTCAAGGAAGGATACGAGTATGCGGTAAGCAAACAGGGTGATTTATAAAATAAGCAAGAAGAAATATTAAAATAGGGCATTGTTTCTGTCCCCAGGTAAGCTCTCGTATTTTCTCTTATGTCATTTATAATGAGTATATGCAATTCTCTAATCCTGATCAAATTCTTGCAAATGTAGGCATCTCTCCTGGGTCAGTAGTAGTAGATTTTGGGGCCGGAAGTGGATTCTATAGTATAGCAGCCGCACGACTCGTGGGCTCTGGTGGTCGAGTGTATGCTATCGATATTCAACACGCCTTACTTGAGCGCCTCAAAGAAGCTGCACATAGTGAAGGGCTCTCTCAGCTTGATACGGTATGGGGGGACATCGAGACTTATGGCGGTACTCGTCTGCGTGATGGTACTGCTGATGTGGTCATTTGTGCAAATATTCTTTTCCAGCTTGAAAATCGAAGGGCTGGGATAGATGAAGCCAAACGGCTCTTGCATCCAAGTGGTCGGATGCTTGTCATTGATTGGGATGATAGCCATTTTGGTATGGGCCCAGATCCATCACTAATCATTACTAGAGATGAGGCGGTGGAGCTATTGGAGTCACAAGGTTTAGTAGTCGAATCGGACACACCCGCAGGGGATCATCACTGGGGGCTTATCCTACGCCACGCACATAATACTGTATGAATACAAACAAACGATTTTCTATCTTCCAAATAGCTATGATAGCCATCTTTGGCTTACTTGCTCTTGCGGGAGTGGTAGCATTTGCCACCTATCGAGCTCCCGAGCCGGCTTCGATGATAGGTAAGGTGGATATTTGGGGCACCTATGATGCAGATATGTTTAATCGCTACTTACGAGAGCTCAAAGAGCAAGATGAATCGCTCAAGAAAGTATCCTATCGTGAGCTTGATCCCTCAGATTTTAGACAAGATGTATTAGAGGCAATGGCGAGTGGAAATTCTCCTGATTTACTTTTTATCCCTGAGTACGTCCTGTATCCATATCTCGACAAGATAGTGACCATCCCCTCAAGTTCGTATTCTCGTAGTGATTTTATTAATAATTTTGTAGATGCAAGTGAGATTTATTTTCAAAATGATGGAATCGTGGGACTGCCATTAGCAGTGGATCCCTTGGTGGTCTATTGGAATAGAGATATCTTTGCTTCAGCTGGGGTGCCACGCCCGCCATCAAGCTGGACAGAATATTTTTCTCTCGCTCAAAAGCTTTCTCAGGTAGATGAGAGCTTGAGTATCAAGCAGTCGGCTATTGCTCTGGGAGAAAGTGATAATATCAATTATTTTCGTGAAATTATGGCTACTTTGATTCTTCAAATTGGTAACCCAATTATTAGCCGAGACGAAGATGGTAGATTGCGAGCACAGCTTGAGGGAGATCGTGATACAGAGTCGGCTCAAGCGGCTGTTCGATTCTTTACTGAGTTTTCAAATGCATCCAAGGCAGCCTACTCTTGGAATCGCTCTATGCCTACAAGTAGAGATGCTTTTTTGGCAGGTGATTTGGCAATCTATCTAGCTCCTATCTCGGATATATTTTCTATACGTGTTGCTAATCCTAATCTTAATTTTGCTATTGCTGAGATCCCATCAGTGGATACCACCATTTCTCGTCGCAAGGCAGTGTACGCTACTTTGTATGGATTTGTCATTCCGAAAGTATCAGACAATAGAGGCGGGGCTTATCAAGCAGCTATAGCACTAACAAGTGATCAAGGAGTGCGTACATTTACCGGAATCACTGGTCTAGGCCCTGCTCGACGAGATCAAACAGCTGAAAGCTCGGAGGAGGCTTATCGTGATATTGTGAAGAGAGAAGCGCTCTATGCTCAGACCTTTCTCGATCCTCAGTATCAAAGTACCCAGCAAGTATTAGCCGATATGGTGGAGTATGTGACGAGTGGACAGCGATCAATCAGCAATGCCTTATATGTGTCCAACGCAGCCTTACGGACGGTAATTAATAATGCAAAGTAATATGAAAATTATGAATAATCAAAAAATAGCAATTTTACACCATAATAAGTATTTATTTTTGATTAATAATTACTTATTATTATCTATAGCGCTTATGGTAATGGTATCTATCGTTGCGTTACCAAAAAGTTTATACGCAGATGTCTCTTCAGAAAATACTACGAATCAGGAGGTTGATTATCATGAGGTGGTTCCCGCATTAGATGATTACTTTTGGTCTTGGGATATTTTACCGAGTGAGGTTGATAAAGATGACCTGGATACATTTCTAGAAAATGGGATCTCTGGAGATCAAATCGGAGTTGTCAAGAAACAATTATTGCCTATTAAGCCAGCTTCATATACGGGTACTCTAACGTCATATATGATGAGTCAGTGTTTATTAGAAAAGTCTCAATATCCCTCTGCTGGAAATTGTTATATAGCTTGCACAAGAACAGCAACTGATAGTGATTGGGTGTCTGGATCACAGTGCGAAGGGAAGTCTCCGAAAGGGTATTATTTTTTTTATGTTGAATCATTAGGATCAAGAGTCGTAGTAGAAGATACATTAATTGGACAGGCGGGAGCGAATCTTGCATCTTATATTATAGATAATGAAGTTGAGGCAAAATGTTTTAAAGACGATTTAAGTACTGGTAAAACTGCTCGTGAGCAATGCGAAGAAGCTATGGCTCCTTATAAAGACTGGATTCCAGAAACTACAAATTCAATGAGTGATAATTTCGCTGGCACTGGTTGGGATTGGTTTGATAATCTCACTACAATTGTAAGACCATTTTCAAGCTCAGTTTCTTTTCGGTGTACTGAATTGGGCGAAGATAATTTTTTTAATAATTACGATGTTGGAGATTATTGCTTTAATTATGCAGCTAGAAATTCTGATGCACGTATTGATATTAATGTGGGCACAGGAGATACCTGCTTTTATAGCGAAGATAGATGTATTCTTACAGTGGCGACTGCATATGCAGGACTAGTTATTGTAAATGAAGACGGAGAGGAAATCCCAGTTAACCGTACAATTAGAAATTCAGATTATTGTCGAGCAGATAAAGACGATGCAGGCAGGGAGGTATATTGTATGAATGACAGGGGTATTCCTATCCAGAATGCAAATCCGATCAATGAAGCATTATACCAAGACCAGTATGAACAGTGGCAAGCTCAAGTGCAAGCACATACTGCTGCTGTGGACGCCTATGAGGCTGCTGGTACTCAAGCCTTAAAGGAAGCGGGAGCATTAGTGCCGTGTATGGGGACCGATTGTGGGTGGAAGGAGCTCATTGATTTAATTAATCGAATTATTCGCTTTATGATCACTATCGCAGCTGTATTGCTAGTGCTTATGATTATCTATGCAGGATTCCAGCTCGTAAGTGCTCGAGGAAATGCAGCGGCTCTCACAAAAGCTAAAAGTGCTCTCTGGAAGGCGATTGCAGGCTTTGTTTTAGTGCTCACCGCCTGGCTGATTGTGAATGCGGTAGTGAGCTTGATTCTCAAAGATGAATTTAAAGATGATCCGAATGTGAATATCTTGAAGAATTAGAGCTTTGTTGAAATCTCTATGACAGCTTTATAAAAGAGTGATACACTACTAATTATGAAATACTTATCCTTGCTCGTTAGTCGATCAAAATATACCGCCCTACTATTTTTCTTGTCTGTTGCTTTAGTGCATGCAGAAGGAGGAGACGGTACACTCATCAATCCTTTGGCTGGTGATATGACACTGATGCAATTTGTCACCTTTTTGGTGCGTGATGTTTTGGTAGGGATAATTGCTCCTATTGTACTCACCCTTGCGCTTCTTTATACTGGCTTTATGTTTATCTCCGCTCAAGGAAATCCTAGCAAACTCCAAGATGCTCAGCGTAATTTTGTTTATGTCATCGTGGGAGGAATTTTACTTCTCGGAGCATATGTGATTCTTGCGGTGATTACCAATACGGTCGATCAGCTCACGGTAAATTAATGATTATTGTATGCGTACATTATATTACTTCATACTTCTAACACTTCCTACTCTAGCTTTTGCTCAAACTTTCAAGAGCTTGGTAGATGATCTTGTTTTTATCATCAATGCCTCCATCGGAATAATAGTGGCTTTGTCTGTAGCAGTATTTTTTTACGGGATGGCAATGTATGTGTTTCGTATGGGATCAGGATCTACTGAGGGTCATACAGGTGGCTATAATTTGATGATGTGGGGGATTTTGATTTTTTTCGTGATGGCCTCAGTGTGGGGGATTGTCAATTTGGTAGCTGGAAGCTTTTTCTAAAGAAATAGATAATACTAGTATGAAATATGCACCTAAAATTACTATCTATTCGATGCTCGTCCTCGGAGGCACTATACCTCACCTAGCCTATGGGTATAGAATAGACAATGTATATTCTTTGTTTATTCTTCTTGATTATCTGATAGTACTGGCAGTGCAAATTGCTTTTGCGCTGGCGGTGGTGGCTTTTTTCTATGGATTGGCTCTCTATATTTTTAAGTCAGGCAATCATAGTGCTAATGCGCAGGGGATTCGACTTATGCTCTGGGGGGTCGTGGCACTTTTTGTGATGGTTTCAATTTGGGGGATAGTGATAATCCTACAAGATTCTTTTGGAGTGGATAATAGAGATACACCACGCTACCCCCAGCTACACATCAGGGGGCGCTAACTTTATCTAAAGGGACAAGACGATGTGCATTTGTCCCAATGATACTTGTGGATAGCGCACTTCCACTTCAAGGAGAGCTTGGTATGATACAAATATACTTATAAATATAGTAGATAACAATAAATGATAACAATATGAAACAAATAGTAATTTCAGGCCTTGCCTTAGCTCTACCTTTTCTTGCTTTAGCACAAAATGCTGAAGGGAAAGGCCTTGGTGGAGTACTTGATAGCATTGGAAAATTGCTCGATCTCGCCATCGGCCTCCTCTTTGCTCTCGCCGTCCTCGCCTTTTTCTACGGCTTGGCAATCTACATATTCAAATCAGGAAAAGAGAAGCAGGAAGGAATCAATATTATGGTAATGGGCACCATTGCACTTTTTGTAATGGCTTCTATTTACGGTATTATTGGATTGCTACAGAATAGCTTTGAGGTGACAGGGAGTGAAGAAATAGGTCTCCCTGATCCTACTCTAGGAATAGGAAATTAATTACTTCTTTTAATTTTTAATAAAATACGATAATATTCACATATATGAAATATACAACACTCGGAATTATAAGTTTGGTCGTTCCTTTTTTGGCTTTTGCTCAAGCTAACGGAAGTAGTAATCTTGAAGGGCTTCTCAAGAGTATAGGAGGATTACTTGATACTGCCATCGGCCTCCTCTTTGCTCTCGCCGTCCTCGCCTTTTTCTACGGCTTGGCAATCTACATATTCAAATCAGGAAAAGACAAGCAGGAGGGAATCAATATTATGGTAATGGGCACCATTGCACTTTTTGTAATGGCTTCTATTTACGGTATTATTGGATTATTGCAAGATAGTTTTAATGTCAAAAAAGATGGTAGCGAAATTACGCTACCTAAAGCACCTAAGTAAATAGTTAGAAAATCTTATTAGGGTATCATTATAGATAAGATTTTATTTTATAAATTAAAATAAAGGATGTTCTTATGTGCCATTGAGATATCAGCAAATCATTTTTATGAAATACCACACAGCATTTCTATTTTTCTTACCCGCGGTAGTTTTTGCTGATGCCATCACTATTGATCAAGGCGTGATTCAATTAATTAATAATTTTATAAACGCCATCATCAATCCAATGATTGTCTTATTGATAGCGGCGGCGCTCTTGCTATTTTTATGGGGGCTATTACGACTCATGATAGATCTATCAAATGGAGGAAAGGGAGAGGAGGGGAAGCGGCATATGCTATGGGGGCTTGTGGGCTTGATTGTTATGATTAGTGTTTGGGGGATTATTAATCTCATCGCCAATTCAATCGGAGCAGAAGTATCACAAATAGACGCTTCTGATAATTTTTAGCTTATTATTCTAGCTATTCATTTTATTCTGATGGTGTAGCTAAATAGCTCAAAATGGAGTTGCCTATACTACAATATGGTGAATATGGCTATTGCCTGGGCTACTAATATTTTCTCAATACTGCTCCAGATTAAGGTTTTCCCCATAAAATAACTTGGTGGCTCTATCTAAGCAGGATATAATCAAGCTAATATGAAAAGTACCGGCATCGGAGCTTCATTTATTCCCAAGGAGGAAGTACGAGCAAAAGGATCACGCCACACCCCTCTCGCTTCTAATCTATTTTTATTGATTGGGATTGTGGTATTCCTTGCAGCTCTTTTGGCTTCACTTGGAATCTTTTTGTGGCACGGACAGCTCGAATCAGCCAATGCTCGTGCCCTGCAAACTCTTGAGAAAAACCGTGAGAATTACGGCATCTCTGCTATTGAGGAATTTATTGATATTAATAATCGTATTCAAGCTGCAGACCAAATTCTCTCCCAGCATATCTCTGTAGCTCCCATCTTTGCTATGCTGGAGCTTGATACCCTTACGGATATATATCTTCAAGATTTTAGCTTTACCACTGAGGGGAATGAGGTTTTGATATCTGCTCGAGGATTTGCCCCTACCTATGCTCATGTGGCTTTGCAGGCAGATCAGTATAGTGACAATAATCTTATTAAGGATTTAATTCTATCAGGGGTGAATCAGGCCCGAGAAGGTGGCATCCAATTTGATGTGAGCTTTGTGGTCGATCGAGATATTTTAATCGTAAATTAATATTATATGCAATTAATCGCTCCCATTATTCTCATACTTATCTCTGGCGGTCTCTTTGTGACTTGGATTGACCCTCAATACCAAGAAATCAAAGATCTACAGCTCGAAAAAGCTCGATATGACGAAGCACTTGATCGAGTGGTAGAAATCCGTGAGGCACGAAATCAGATTCAATCACGCTACAATACAATTGAAGACCAAGATTTAGATCGACTGGGTAAGATGATACCTTCGCATATTGATAATATTCGTTTGATTCTTGATGTAAATAGTGTAGCCAATGCCCGGCAAATGACTATCCGTGATATTAGGATTAACCTTAATGAAGATAGTTCACCAGGAGCTAAAATATCTGTTGGCAACCAAGGCGCACACAAGAGTGTAGGCTTTCGTTTTACGGTAGTCACTACCTATGAAAATTTCAAGAAATTTCTTGATGACTTAGCTCTTTCATTGCGTATTATCGATGTAGAATCGGTTGAGATTAGTAGTATTCAAGATGAAACCAGCTTTTATCGTTTCGATGTGGGTATCCGTACCTACTGGCTTCCCCAAGAGTAATAAATACACATTATGAATCAAATCAAACAACTCGTATCTCAATACAAAAATATCCTTATCGGTGGGGTGGTGGTCGTTGGTGTGTTAGTTGGCTATAATATTTTTTATCTTACCCCTAAAAAAGAAGCTCAGCAGGCGGGGGCGATACGATCAGAAAATCAAAACCTTATCTCTAGCGAGATTGGTCGCGAGATTGTGGCTACTCTTAATCGTCTTAAAAGCTTGAATATCGATCCAGATTTCTTTCTTGAAGAGCGATTCCAGCGCTTAATGGATTTCTCTGTAGAAATCAAAGAGCAACCAGTGGGTAAAAATAATCCCTTTAGCCGGGTTAATTTAATTGGGAGTGCTCAAGCTGAAGTAGAGGGAGTGTCTGCACTTGAAGACGCAGTAGAAGTCAATCCTGATACAGATACGCCGGATCTTTCAGGTCCTGGTATCTAAGGGGAGGATGAGAGCTTGTTGGCTATATGCCAAGATATAACTATATAATAAGATATGTCACTTGTTTCATACTTAGTACAAGAAAGAATAATAGATGAAATGGATGCTACGCGTATCGAAGAAGATGCACAAACAAAAGGTAGCTCTATTGATGAGGCGGTAATTGATGCTGGGGTAGATCCAGATGTGCTTTTTACTGCTAAACAAAAATTTTTTTCTGACTACGAAGTACGTTATCAGGAGAGTAAGGATATGGTGCCACCAGAAGTGCTTGAATATGTGCCAGAAAATTCTGCTCGGCTCTATGGCTTTGTGCCTCTAGCAATACGCGATGGAGATATACTCGAAGTAGGTATTCTTGACCCAGATAATCTATCTGCCAAATCTGCTCTCGAATTTATCGCCGGGGCGGAAGGGATTTCTTATGAACTATATCTTATCTCTTATGATTATTATAGTTTTATTATTGAAAATTATTCAGGGCTTAAAGGTGAGGTACAAGAAGCACTGGGGGCACTTGAAGCAGAACAGCAATCATATGCAGCTAAGGTTTCAAAAAGAAAAAATTACCAAGATATTGACGAAACAGAGCGAATTACTGAAGATGCTCCTATTACCAAGATAGTATCTAATATTCTCAAGCATGCCGCTGAGACTCGTACCTCTGATGTACACATTGAGCCACTTAGTGGACAAACAGATGTTCGCTATCGTATAGATGGCTTACTCCAAAAGGATCTCACTCTCCCTAAAAGTATTCATGAAGCTGTCATAGCTCGCATTAAAATACTTTCAAAGATTAAATTAGATGAGAAGCGTATTCCGCAAGATGGTCGTTTTTCAGCTAAATTACTAGGGCGAAAAATTGATTTTCGTGTTTCTACTTTTCCTACGTATTATGGAGAGAAATGTGTGATGCGTTTGTTGGAATCAGATCGAGGGACACTTAATATTCATGAGCTGGGGCTCGTGGGTGAAAATGCAGAAAAAATGAAGCGAATCATTACAAAGCCCTATGGAATTATTCTTGTTTGTGGCCCCACTGGATCGGGTAAAACTACTTCTCTATATTCATTCCTTGATGAGCTTGATAAGCAAACAGTAAATGTAGTGTCACTCGAAAATCCAATTGAAATGAATATTGAGGGTGTATCACAATCACAAGTGCGTCCTGATATCGGCTATACTTTTGCCAATGGTTTGCGATCGGTCTTGCGTCAAGACCCCGACATTATTATGGTCGGTGAAATTCGTGATACCGAGACAGCTCAATTGGCTATCCAAGCAGCGCTTACTGGGCATCTTGTTTTTTCTACCATTCACACCAACACAGCATCCGATGTAGTGCAACGATTAGTTGATATGGGGGTAGAGCAGTATTTGATAGGACCAACTATCGTAGCAGCAATTGGGCAACGATTGGTGCGTACCATTGCCCCCAACTCAGGCAAAGAAGTACCAATGAGCCCAGCGGTACGAGAGATGATTCGGCATCAAATTTCTGATTTACCAAAAGAGGTACAAGCACAATTTACCTCTCAAGATACAATGTATGAGGCTGTGCCAAGCGATGCCTATCCCACAGGAGAGAGTGGACGAATTGGCGTATTTGAAATTCTCGAAATGAATCCAGAGCTCGAACGCTTGGTGCTCAAAGATCCAAGTAGTCGGGCTATATATGATGAAGCTCGCAAGCACGGCTTCATCACTTTTAAAGAAGACGCTATTCTCAAGGCCTTGGAGGGTAGGATTACTTTTGAACAAGTAATGAAACTATAAAATCTAGGCATCCTGTCTAATTTTCGATTACGTACAAATTTACCACTAAGAAGTATACTAGAGTATTAGTTTGCGAGCTACCACCTCACTAGTCACTAGTTTTACCAGCTCGTCTGTCCCCAATATTTTTCTTTATTAATTATCACTTCTCTATTACAATACAATTATGGACATGAAAGAAGAGTTGAAAAAATTAATTCAAATTGTCGTCTCAGAAGAGGCATCAGATCTTCATCTTTCGGAAGGGCGCTATCCTACTATTCGAGTATCTGGAGCGCTCATACCGATTACTAAAAGCCGAGAATTATCTGAAGAAGATTTATCTATACTTTTGAATTTAATACTCACCCCTGATCAGCGCGAACGATTTATTGCTAATAAAGAGATGGATTTTGCTTTTGAAGCGGGGGGAGTACGCTTTCGTGGCAATGCTTACTATCAACAAGGAGATGTCTCTATCGCCTTACGACAAATTAATAATAAAGTAAGCTCTCTTGAAGAGCTTGGATTGCCTAGCATACTCGAAACATTTGCAAAAAAAGAACAAGGATTTTTCTTAGTGGTAGGGCCTACTGGGCATGGCAAATCTACTACGCTCGCTACTTTAATTGATATTATCAATCAGAGTCGTACAGAACACATCGTGACAATTGAAGACCCAGTTGAATTTTTGTTTGAACAAAAGCAGTCTATTATAGATCAACGAGAAGTAGGATTTGATACAAGGAATTTTTCAGCAGCACTCAGAAGTGCATTCCGACAAGATATTGATGTTTTGATGATAGGAGAGATGCGTGGCCCAGAGACAATGGAGACGGCCATTACCGCTGCTGAGACGGGGCACTTAGTATTCTCCACTCTCCATACTAATACCGCTTCACAGACAATCGATCGTATTATCGATACCTTTAGCGGGGATAAGCAAAAACAAATCCGTACTCAGCTCTCGAGCTCGCTTATGGGAATTTTTTCTCAACGACTCATTCCTTCGGTATCAGGAGGGCGGGTACCTGCCTACGAGCTTTTGATCAATACTCCTGCTGTTTCCAATTTGATTCGAGAAGGAAGAATTCATGAGATTGATTCTTTTATTGAGACATCTTCACAACACGGTATGATTTCTCTCAATCGGTCGCTTGCTACCCTTGTGCGTGAGGGGGAGATTTCAGTAGAAGATGCATATCGTTATTCTCCTCAGAGTAAGAATCTAGATCGCTTGCTCTAAATACATATATCTATGCTTATTACCAAACAAGACGGTAGCCAAGAGGAGTTTGATCCTCATAAGCTTGATGAATCACTCTTGCGTGCGGGCACAAGCAAGGAAGCTCGAGAAGAGATTATTGAGCGTATCACAGATGAGATTGAAGAGGGTATGAGCACCACGGTCATTTATCGGAAGGCGTATAAATTACTTGAAAAATATGAAAAACGGCCAGAGGTAACCTTTCGTTATTCTTTGCGTCGAGCAATTGCTGATTTTGGCCCCTCAGGTTTTCCTTTTGAAAAATTTATAGGCGAAGTATACCGCCTTGAGGGTTATCAAGTAGAGGTAGGAAAAAAAATTAAGGGCAGATGTGCTACTCACGAGCTAGATATTGTGGGGCACAAAGAAGGTGAGATTTTTACCGCTGAGCTCAAATTTCATAATAAGCAATCAATCCGTACCGATCTGCAGACCACACTCTATATGCGAGCTCGTTTCGATGACCTTATCGCTATAAATTACTATAAAGACACAACTCCACGCTTGGCTATTATTACCAATACTAAATTTACCTCAAGTGCTATTAATTATGGTGAATGTATGGGTATTGAGCTTATTGGGTGGAATTTTCCTCGCAGAGAGGGGAATCTACATGATGTAATTATGAAAAGTGGTATTCATCCACTAACTTGCTTATCATCACTTAGCAAAAGCCAAAAAAGATATTTCCTTGAAAAAGGATTAGTGCTTTGCCGTGAATTAGTAGAGAATGACATGCAAGCTCTTCGTGAGGCACGGGGGATTGTGCCGGAATCAAAATTGGGAAAAATACGAGAAGAAATAGAGCTTATTCAACAGGCAGTATAGTATTGACATATTTGCTATCCTTTACATAGTATAGTATATTGCTTGTTAATAGTGGTTTGAGTCATCACGAAGGGATGAAGGAATGAACATTTTCTTTGTAACAGTAGGGCTTGTGGGCTATCTTACAATTGGCTTTTTCGTCGCCGGGGCTGTCACAGTCCAAAACAGGGCCTACAATCATAAAGATCGGCCCAAACAGAGCCCAGTCTGGGTGTACCTCGTGTACACATTGATCGTGGCTCTTTGGGTTCTGCGGGTATTTGCATGGCCCGTGGTCGCCCTGGTCGTTCCATGGTACATGATGAAAAATGCCTGGAACCACCCAGTTTGGTGCTTGAAAGGGTGCCCCTTTCACAAGACCTTCTTGTCGAATATGATGACAAGAAGGGTGGAGGGCAGAAGCCCTCATGAGCAGAGGTGCTAAGCTATGCATTAGAAAGGAGGCGACCCGCACGGGTCGCCTTTTTCTCTTGTCTTTTCTTTATGCTACAATACTTTTTATGAACGCACAGCAGACATTTAAGGACAAGCTCGACGCAGTAGCTCTTTGGCTTCAAAAAGAGTATCAAACAATTCGTACCGGCCAAGCAAGCCCTGCTATTTTAGATGGCATTACGGTAGAGGCTTATGGGGTGAAAACACCACTTGCACAAATAGCGGCTGTTTCTATAGAGGGGACACAATCATTATTAGTGAGTCCTTATGATAAGAATCAAATTAAGCAATTAGAGAAAGCTTTCTATGAGGCCGACCTCGGTCTTTCTATTGTATCGGGTGAAGCGGGGGTGCGGGTGATTTTTCCTAATCTCACTGCGGAACGACGAGTGATGCTTATTAAGCTTGCTCGTGAAAAGCTTGAGAAAGCACGAGTATCTGTCCGTCAAGAGCGTGACAGCTATTGGAGCGATATTCAATCTCAGCACAAAGAGGGAGAGATTTCTGAGGATGAAAAGTTTAGCAAAAAGGAAGAAATGGAGGAGCTTGTAAAGGGGAGTAATGATAGGCTTGATCAATTATTTAAAAATAAAGAGTCTGAAATAAAAGGCTAGGGATATTATTGCCAAAAACGGACTCTTATAAATAAAACATTAATATACTATGGATATAGCTATAGGCTTCATTATTGCAATCATAGTGCTTGTATTTGTGCATGAGCTTGGACACTTTCTCTTTGCCAAGTGGGTGGGATGTCGAGTGGATGAATTTTCTGTAGGCTTTCCTCCAGCTCTTTTTTCTCGCACACTTGGGGAGACAAGATATACCCTTGGGGCTATTCCCATTGGAGGCTATGTCAAGATTTGGGGAGAAAATGGTAGCGAAGAGGTACAAGAAGACCCAGATAATCCACGCGCCTTATATAATCGCCCTCGTTGGGCACAGGCTCTTGTCTTGTTTGGAGGAATTTTATTTAATGTAATTCTAGCGTGGCTTTTATTTAGTATACTTTTTGCTACTGGCATTGAGGCAAACAGCGAGCGATTTCCAGATGAGCGATTAGCTAATCCAAAAGTGCAAATCACAGGTATTATCGAGGGCTATCCAGCAGCATCTTCTACCTTGAGTGTAGCAAGTACCATTAATGCAATATATGCAGAAAATGGTGATAGCTTGAGCCCTATTGAGGGGTATCAAGCCGTGCAAGCATTTATTGCCTCACATCCTCATCAAGTACTTAGTATTACTACTACCAATCAAGCAGGGGAAGTCCTGCAAACATCACTGTCCCCTAAGAGCGAAGGAGGGCGCGCTTTGATTGGTGTAGAGCTTGCTACCGTAGGCACTATTACTTTGCCCTGGTATCAGGCATTATATGAAGGAGCTAGACTTACCGTAGACCTTACTATAGCCATTTTTAGTTTCTTAGGAGATTTTCTTGCTGGGCTTTTTACGGGGAGTACTCAGGCAGATAGTATTGCAGGCCCAGTAGGGATTGCTCATTTTGCTGGTGATTCATTTTCGGCTGGAGCAGGAGAGTTTGCTTGGTTTATAGCCATTCTTTCACTTAACTTGGCGATTTTTAATCTTCTCCCTATTCCAGCCCTTGATGGTGGGCGCTTGGTACTTGTGGCGATTGAGTCCGTTATTCGGCGGCCACTTAATCCGCGATGGGCACTATACCTTAATGCAGGTGGGTTTATTTTTTTGATTGGATTGATGGCCTTGGTGACCATCTTTGATATTTATAAATTATTTTAAAGCCCTCCACTTAGGGACCCGGTCCCTAAGTGGAGGGCTTTGGGCTTGCATTACCTTATCCGTATGATACAATCCCGACACTGTTTTTTATGACAAAACAACAAGGAGATGTAAGTGTAGGAGTAGTAATCGAGGCCTTGCCCAATACTATGTTTCGACTCAAGATGGAAGAAGGTAATGAACATATTGCCTATCTTGGGGGGAAGATGAAGTTGCACCGTATACGAGTGCTTGTGGGTGACAAAGTAGAAGTCCAAATGGATCCATATGGAGGCAAGGGCCGAATTGTAAAGCGCCTCTAAACATATACGCGTATGAAAGTAAAATCATCTATCAAAAAGATATGTAAAGATTGTAAAATTGTACGACGCAATGGGCGACTTTATAATATCTGCTCAAATCCGCAGAATGGACAACGGCATAAGCAACGCCAAGGTTAGGATCTTAATAAGATAAATAGTATTAGAATATGCGAATCGCAGGAATCACCATCCCAGAAGATAAAAGACTCGAGATAGCTCTCACGGCTGTTTTTGGTGTAGGACGGCCTCAAGCTCGTCGTATTTTGGATGAATGTTCTATTGATGCTAGTGTGCGTGCAAATGATCTGAGTGATGAGCAAGAGCTTGCTATTCGAGAAGCAGTAGAACACTTGACCATTGAGGGAGATTTGCGTCGTGAGCGAAGCGCTAATATCAAACGATTGATTGATATTCAGTCATACCGAGGAATGCGACATTCTCGTAAGCTTCCTACTCGTGGTCAAAATACTAAAACAAATTCTCGCACTATGCGTGGTAATACACGTGCCACTGCTGGAAGTGGTCGAGTTAAAGTCAGTAAGACTTAGTAATTATAAATATATCGTATAGATTGAGTTATGGGTAAAAAACGAATTGCCAGTAAGGGTGGAGATAATAAAAACAATGCACTACGGTCAAGAGCTCTTTCTCGTGGAGGAAAAAGAAAGCTCGCAAGTGGGATTTTGCATATAGAATCTACTTATAATAATACACGTGTTTCTCTCACCGATATAGAAGGTAATATGTTTTTTACCTCGTCTGCAGGCGCTCTGGGCTTTAAGGGGGCGAAAAAGGGCACACCTTTTGCTGCAGCTAAGGTAGGAGAGCTTATTGGTGAGCAAGCCTTGACTGCCGGGGTGCAAGAGGTACGAGTAATTGTCAAAGGGGTGGGTGCAGGGCGTGACTCTGCTGTGCGTGCGTTTATTGGTAAAGGGATTGCTATCATTTCTATTATTGATCGAACTCCTGTGCCTCATGGTGGGGTAACCCGGCGTAAGCCACGCCGAGTATAGGGGCGTAAAGTAATAATAATATATCTAGTATGTTAAAAATCGGACCACAATATAAAATAGCTCGACGATTAGGACCAATCTTCGAAAAGACTCAGACACAGAAGTTTGCTACTCGACTCCAACAACGAGAGCAGAGAGCTGGCCGTCGTCGAGGTCGACAGCCATCAGCATATGCTCTGGAGCTTTTAGAAAAGCAAAAATTACGCTTCAGCTATGGCCTTAAGGAGAAGCATCTAGCTAATTATGTAGAAAAGGCTCTCAATGCTCATGATGCTACCGATAAGACGCTTTTTGCTTTACTCGAGCGCCGTCTTGATTCAATCGTGTATCGTGCTGGCTTTGCTGCTACCCGTCGTCAGGCTCGTCAGCTTGTCTCACATGGACATTTTCTTCACAATGGTCGTCGTGTCACCGTGCCATCTATTCAAGTGCAGGTAGGTGATACTATTGAGGTAAGACAGGGAAGTAAGAGTAGCCCCCTCTTTAGTGACCTAGCTGGGCGCTTGAATGATCACAAAAACCCTGCTTGGATTACTAGCAAGTTACAAGAACTACAAATCGAGGTGGTCGATAATCCGAGCACTACCATCTATGAGTTTGATTACAAAAAGATCATTGAGTACTATACCCGATAGTACTCAGCTGACTATAATTTAATTAGTAATATACCTAACAACGCGCGTATGAGTAACATCACCCTACCAACAAAGCCACAACAAATTTCAAACGATGGATTTAAAGCACAATTTGTCATAGAAAATTTATATCCTGGATATGGGCACACCTTTGGAAATTCTCTTCGTCGAATTATCCTTTCTTCAATCCCTGGGGTAGCAGTCACCTCGGTGCAAATTGATGGGATAGATCATGAATACTCTACCATCGATGGAGTAAAAGAAGATGTTGTGACTATTTTAATGAACCTTAAGCGAGTCGTTTTTCGCCTGGAAGGTGATGAGGAGATAGAGTGTACCCTTAAAGTACAAGGAGATAAGCGATATACTGCTCAGGATATTACTGCTCCATCACAAGTGGAAATTATTAATCCTGATACACCAATTTGTACCGTCAATGACAAGAAAGCGTCATTTAATATCACTTTTGTAATAAAAAAGGGTATTGGATATGTAGCTAAAGAGGATTTGTATGAGGGCAAGCTTCCTGTAGGGCTCTTGGTAATGGATACCTCATTTACGCCCATTCGGAGAGTAACTTACGAGGTGGAAAATATGCGTGTAGGAGATCGTACTGATTTCAATAAGATTATTATGTATCTTGAGACAGATGGCACCCTTACCCCACAAGAGGCGATGGATCAGTCAATTTCAATTATGCACGAACAAATTAGCGCTATGATTGATGCGTAAATGAGGCAGATCTAATGTAATAAGAAGAATACCATGCGACACCACAACACTAACAGAAAATTCGGACGCGAAAGAAATTCACGCAAGGCACTTATGCGATCTTTGGCTATTGCTCTTCTTGAGCGTGGGCAGATAGAGACTACCGAAGCAAAGGCCAAAGAGCTACGGCCATTTGTAGAGAAGCTCATTACCAAGGGCCGTGAAGATACTTTGGCTAATCGTCGGCATTTATTGTCGGTACTTGGCTCGGGAGGAGCTCCTGCGGTACAAAAAATTATGGAAGAATACGCAAAGGAATATCAGGATCGCCCTGGTGGATATTTGCGTGTTGTTAAAACACGAGAGCGAATCGGTTCAGATGGTGCACAAATGGCAACTATTGAATTTGTGGGCAAGTAATGTATACTAGCGCGAGTATAAATTGATACTATGACAGTACAAGAAGATATAATCACATACGAAATAGATGCACAAGGAAGACGACTTGGGCATATAGCTAGTGAAATAGCAGTCTTACTGATGGGTAAAAATATCCCAGGATATCGAGCTAATGCAGTTAGCCGTGTGCATGTAGTAGTGAGCAACGCATCACTTATGGATATTAGCCAAACAAAAAAAGATACAAAAATCTACGACCGCTATACATTCTATCCGGGAGGACGCAAAGAGGAGAATATGCAAAAAGTGATTACTGATAAGGGATATGGTGAAGTGCTTGCTCGTGCGGTCAGGGGGATGCTTCCAAAAAATAAATTGCAATCTGAGCGTATGAAAAAGCTCACTATTAATGAATAATTATATGGCAGATCAAGTACACCGAAATATCACCAAAAAAAGAAAGGGGCAAGTGCTCTCTCGAGTGCGAGAACTAATCAAGGCAAGAGCTCCAAAAGGAGAGTATATAGAAGCGATTGGTCGTCGTAAGACTGCTACTGCTCGAGTACGACTTGTACCTGCGAAAGAAAATACCATGGTGGTCAATGGTCTCGATGCAAAAGAGTATTTTAAAACAGATCGTTTGACAAAAATTGCACGAGAAGCTCTCGATGATACAGAAGTGGGGGGCACATATAGTGCAAGTGTTTTTGTACGGGGAAGCGGTATGAATGCTCAAGCAGAAGCGATTCGGCTCGGAGTAGCCCGTGCAATGGTGCAAGAAAATGAAGATACTCGCTCTTATCTTAAGCACAAAGGCTGGCTCAAACGAGATCCACGAAGTGTTGAGCGTAAGAAATTTGGATTACTCAAGGCACGCAAGGCACCTACTTGGGTCAAGCGATAAATCTATATTTGATATAAAGAAAAAAGTAGTATTTAGTGTCAGCTGACACTAAATACTACTTTTTTCTTTGTGCAAAAAATTATTTTAAGAAGTATTACAAGTAACAACTAGTCGAAATGAAAACTACCTTTTGGTAGTTTTCTTTGTGCGAATGCCAGGATTCGAACCTGGGACCTCATCATTATCAGTGATGCGCTCTAACCAACTGAGCTACACTCGCAAGTGAGGAACTAAAGCCAAGCGAAGCTTGGATTTATATTCCGAACGCCACGAGTGCAAGATCCCTCTTACACTCGCAAGTGAGCACCAGTATAGCAAAAAAATACTTGCAATCAATAGTATCAATAGGCAGTATTCATACACACTCTGGTATAATAATTTCTATGACGCAAGGCGAATCCTGGTATACCCCCCATATTAAGGGTAAGAAAATTCTCAAAATGGGTCTCGGGCCACTTGGGCGATCATACGGTGACATTATATTCTTGGCACAAAATGGCGCTGAACTTATCGTCACTGATTTACGAGATGGTGATGATGTGCAAGACTCGGTAAAGCGGATTAAGTCTGAGCTTACTGCAGTAGAATGTAAGCGGATTAATTGGGTTTTGGGAAGGCATCGTAAAAAAGATTTTCAAACAGCTGATATTGTTTTGCGTGCTCCTAATGCGCCTTATGATAGCCCCTACATTGAAGCAGTCCACAGTAAGGGAAAAGTGGCCTATTCTTCGGCAGCGTGGCTTTGTGAGCTTGTTCGCAAGCAATTTGGTGATGAAGTAATCACCATTGGCGTTACGGGCAGTAAGGGCAAATCTACAGTCACTGGAGCAATTGAATTTATGCTCAAACAATCAGATAGGCGATTTCATTTAGCAGGCAATGTGCGAGGAATTGCTAATCTTCCTGTTTTGGCGAAAGTAAAAAGGGGAGACATTATTCTTATGGAGCTCGATTCTTGGCAGTTACAAGGATTTGGTGACGCACATATTTCACCTGATATCGCTGTATTTACTAATTTTTTCCCTGACCATATGGATTACTACAAAGGGTCAATGAAGCGCTATTTTAAAGATAAGGCAAATATTTTTCGCTATCAAAAACACCCATGTGTTTTTGCCTCAAGGCAAGCAAAAGGACAAATTAAAGAGTATGGTCGTAGTAATGATATTGAGCGGATACGGAGTGTGACCAAGCAATCATTACCAGATGACTGGAATTTTGCTCTCTTTGGTGATCATAATTTACGCAATTTGGCTTTAGTGTATGCGGTAGGGCAATATTTAGAGCTTGATGAAGCAGTTGTTAAAAAGGGAGTGGAGCATTTTGGTGGTGTGCCAGGGCGTATGGAATACTTGGGAAAGTATGCCGGTAGGGAATTTTGGAATGATAATAATTCCACTAATCCAATATCGACTGCTCTTTCGCTTGAGGCACTTTCTAATCATTATGCTAAGCGTCTTATCTGGTGGGGAGGTGGGGCAGATAAAAAATCTGAGTATGATGAATTAGCTCGTATGGTAAAAAAATATAGTAAATTACAAATTCTTTTTCCAGGCAGTGGCACTGATATATTGATAGACAAGCTGTATGCTGATGAATACCATCGAGCTGACAGTATTCAAGAAGCACTTGAGATTATTAAGAAAGAAAGCAGGCGAGGTGATGTAATACTTTTTTCTCCAGGCTGCGCCTCATTCGGTATGTTTGCTAATGAGTATGATAGAAATGATCAAGTGGTTCGAGCAATTAGAAATTTTGACAAGAAGTAGTAGAATAAAAGTATGAAGTCAGTATATCTTGTAGGCATAGCTGGGGCAGGAATGTCGGGATTAGCCCGGTACTTTCATCACCATAAATATGCGGTCTATGGTACGGATACTCAATTAGGAGAAAAGAGTAAAGTATTAGAAAAAGAAATTAGAGCTACTATCGCAGCAAATCATAGTGGGGATAATATCCCCAGCCATTGTGAGCTTGTTATCCATACACCTGCTGTGGATAAATCAAATCCAGAGCTTCAGTATGCTCGTGAGCACAATATTCCCGTTTATTCTTATCCTGAATATTTAGGCATTATTTCCAAGCAGTATACTACTATTGCAGTAGCTGGTACTAATGGCAAGACCACCACTACGGCGATGATCGCTACGGTACTTGATGAGCTGGGGCTCGATCCTACAGTAATTGTGGGAGGAGAAATGCCACGATTCGGCTCGAATTTTAGGGCTGGTAAAGGCAAGTATTTTGTAGTCGAAGCATGTGAATACAAAGAATCTTTTCTTCATCTCTCTCCTGATATTTTAGTGCTCACGAATGTTACTCCAGACCATCTAGATTATTTTGGTAGCACGGAAGCTTATTATGAAGTATTTCGATCTCTTATAGATCGCATATCAAAGAAGGGGACACTGGTCGCTAATTTTAGTGATACACATCTAGATACGCTATTCCAACGAGCGCACGCTCGTGGAATAAATATTATTAATTACGCTCCTTATACCTTTAATGATTGGCATCTCTCAATTCCTGGCTCTTATAATGTGAGTAATGCTGCAGCTGCTTTGGCAGGGAGTATTCAGCTGGGGCTTGATGCAGGCAAAGTACAGAAAATAATCGAAAAAGATTTTCAGGCTCCGCGTCGTCGATTTGAATATTTGGGTACGACTACAACGGGGGCAGCTATCTATGACGATTATGCTCATAATCCAGAAGCAATTGAGCTTCTGATTGAGGGGATAAGAGATCGATACGATCGAGAGAAAATTGTGATGGTATTCCAACCGCATTTGTATTCACGCACCCAGGATTTTTTTGACGAATTCGCACAAGCACTCAAGGAAGTAGATACACTATATCTCTTACCTATTTATGGCGCCCGTGAGCAATCACAAGATTTTAATGTCTCTTCCGAGAAACTTGCGCAAGCGATTCGTGATACGGGAAGAGATGTCGAAGTATTTTTTTGTGAGGATATACCCACCTGCATTACGCGCATCGAAGAAGCTGGATATAGTAAAGAAAATATCCTTATTTGTACTGGAGCTGGAGAGGCAAACAAGGTGGGTAATGCTCTGGCACAGAGAGAATAATATTTATGGATGATAGAGAGATATTAGAGGAAGTAGCACGCATTAAATACCTTTATAAAATGAAGGGGGTATTTCGCTATGGCCAAGATCGTGACCCTTGGCAACGAGCTGAATCAAATGCAGAACACTTGTATGGGATGATGATCTTAGTAAATTATTTTCTCCCTCTTGAAGATCAAGAAGCTAAGCTTGATCGACAAAGGATTTTTGATCTAATTCTCGTGCATGATATTGATGAGATAGAAAATGGTGATATTATCAGCTACAAAAAAACAGAAAAAGATAGGGAACAAGAGCGATTGGCTTTACAAGTCGCTCTAGAAAAAGTACCGAGTAATCTAGCAATTGATATTAAAGCGCTTTCGAATGAATATGAAGCACAAGATACTCCCGAAGCACGATTTACCAAGGCGATTGACAAAATAGAGCCTCTATTTGAAGTATTTGATAAGTATGGCAAGCACATAATGGTCGCAAATAAAACTACTTACGAGCAGGCGATGCAGGACAAAGAAGAGTATTTAGAAAATTATCCTGTGATGATGAAGTATTTACACGTTTTGGCTCAAGAGATGCGCTCACGAGGCTATTTTTATGACAAGAGTAATACATAAACAATTTGGGCCAAGCTTTGCCGAGCGGGTATTGCAAGGGGCGCTTGCGATACCTTTTGGGAGAGTATGCACCTATGGACACTTGGCACGCCAAGCTGGGGGTAGTGGGCAGGCAGCACGGAGCGTGAGCGCCATTTTGGCAAAATATGAACAGAAAAATTCTGATCTAGATATTCCCTGGCATCGAATAGTGTATGCTGATGGAAGAGTGTGGCTTGGAGAGAAAGAAAAGATACGTCGTAAGCAGTATAAGGCAGAGGGAATTGAGATAGATAAAAAAGGAAAGATTATTAATTTTTATGATATTTTATTTACTTTTGATTGAGAAGTGATATAGTATTTTTTAATCGCACTTAAAAAAGAAGAGGTGATATTATGTTTCATAGACATAGTCTGCCAGACAGAGCTACTGTCTTGAGTACAGTGGAAAGTTTGCGTAATTTATATGCTCTTAGGCGAGTTGTTCGTTGGGGGAATAATCGTCTTGAATCTGTCAGGATTGAGTCAGTAACAGAGCACACATTCAATACTTCACCATTAGCAGACCTTTTTTATCATCTTGATCCGGAGGTACAAGGGATTGATTTGGGACGAGTGCATACCTTGCTTCGGTATCATGATTTTGCTGAAGTTGGAGCAGAGGGGGACATCCCACAAACAAAAAAGAATGATGCTCTTGAGCTCTCGTCTCTTGATGAGCTAGAAAGAATTATGGCTAATCATCCCCTACCGCTTCGCAAGTATATTAGAGAGGCAGTAGAAGAATTTGATAAAGCAGAAAGCAGAGAAGCACAATTTGCCTTAGCCTGTGACAAGCTAGAACCAAGTTTTGAGCTTTATTTTCATGGGGTCGAACGAGTGCTCCCACCTATGTCGCGGTGTATACCAGAAAATGCATGGCATGGTTGGACAAGTACCGCTCGTATTCGTGCAACAGGAAAATTTCCAGTGATGCATCATTATGGAAACATTCTTGCCCAGGAAATTGAGAAAAAAATAGAAGCTTATCGCCGGTCTTTTGCAGTAGAGTAGCCCCAGCCGCTCTATAGCTGAAGAAGATCATTAATGTGCACGTAAAGTTGTCGCCCGGGGTTTGTTTAGAATTCCGGGCGTTTTTTGATATATTTTCTCGATGTATTAATTTTTAATGTATTAATCCTATAATCAATATTTTATTTTTCGTAAATTCAATTCTTCACTAGTGCACGGCCGTGCACTAGTGAAGAATTATGTTATGGTTGAATATATGGAATCAAGACGTATACAAGAAATAAAATTGGAACGGCTAGGAGACCGAGCACTAGCACTTCTGAGTGTATTTATAAAAGGTTCTCTAATAGCCTCAGCAGAAGTTGCAGATTTTGCATTTGAAGTGTTTCGATATAAATCAATGAATGAGGTAGTGTATCCATCCGAAGTTAAGGCTATTACTGATAGATTAAAACGATCTGGGCTCATAAGTGGGAATGATAAATCTGGCTATAAGATTACTAAGCGTGGACATTGGGAGCTTGCTCGTCATCGCTATAAAGATAATCCTGAAAATCATATTCCAGAAAAATGGGATAGAAAATGGCGAGTAGTAATATTTGATGTTCCCGAAATGGCACATAAATATCGTGATATTTTACGTCGGGCAATAGCTGGATATGGGATGTATCAGCTTCAGCAAAGCGTGTGGGTATATCCATATCGATGCGAAGAATTTATTCGTTCGATCAAAGAGGATATTGGATTTAAATCAGAAGTATTATATATGTTGGTAGATAAAATAGACCATCAAAAAGAATTAGAACGAGAATTTAATTTACTATAGGGACGGAGGCAAAATAAAATATTCCCCACTAGTGCACGGCCGTGCACTAGTGGGGAGGGTGTCTTAGGGGTGATTGTGAGTGATTATATAGGAGTTAGGCTTATAAATATTATGATTCTTTGGGGAGATTTTGATATACTGGATATATAGTATTAAGAGCAGATGATATGGAATTAAACCTTCGTAGTAAAAAAGAAATTCAATTGGATATTGATGCAGTCGAGGCTCAAATGGGCAGCCCAGATTTTTGGGCTGAGCCTAGTCGAGCACAAGAGGTAATCGCCCAACTTGAAGGACTTAAGGCAGAGCTTGAGACGGGTGACAGATATGGAGTGGGGCCTGCTAGCGTATCTATCTATGCAGGAGCAGGGGGAGAAGATAGTGAAGATTTTGTACGAATTCTCTCACAGATGTATCAGGGATTTGCCGACAAAGAGGGCTATAAAATAGATTTTCTTGATGAAGCTTCTAACGATACCAATGGCTATAAGCGAATTGCTTTCAAAATCAGTGGCTTAGGGGCATATGGCAAGCTCAAGGGGGAAGACGGAGTGCATCGCTTGGTACGCAAAAGTCCTTTTAATGCTAAATCAAAGCGACATACTTCGTTTGCACTTGTAGATATTGATCCAGAGATTAAAGCGCAAGAATTCTCTCTTGATGAATCAGAGCTTGAAATAAGCTATACCAAATCGGGTGGGGCTGGCGGACAAAATGTAAACAAGCGTGAGACCGCTGTGCGTATTACACATCCCAAAACAGGTATTTCTGCGCATGTATCATCTGAACGTTCTCAGCATCAGAACAAAGAGCTTGCTCTCGAGCTTATTCGTGCCAAGCTTTATAAAAAGCATCTTGGGGATGAAGAAAAGCGACTGCTCGGCCATACACCAGAAGAACAAATTCGTATTGAATGGGGTAATCAGATCAGAAGCTATATCTTTGATCCTTATCAGATGATTAAGGATCATCGGCTTGGCATAGATGTGCATCAGATTGATAAAGTATTAGGTGGTGATTTGCATTATTTTTATCAAGCCATCAAGCAAGAATAATGTGAACAACATCGTAGAGCAGAGCTAATTCTGTCTGGTATAATGATGAAGTTGTATGATTTATCTTGATAATGTATCCATTCAATATCGAGCCGGAGATGTCGGACTTCAAGATGTCACCCTCTCTATTTCTCAAGGAGAATTTGTCACCGTTATTGGACATAGCGGTGCGGGTAAAACATCTTTGATTAAGGTATTGCTCGCTGAGACGCATCCAAGCTCTGGTAAGGTATTTTTTGATTCACTTGATTTGGCCACTATTAAGCCAAGCCGACTCAATCAATTTCGTCGCAGAATTGGTGTAGTCTTCCAGGAATTTCGATTACTTTCAAATAAGACGGTGTATGAAAATGTGGCCTTTGCTATGCAAGCGGCAGGTAAAAGTGATGCGGAGATTGCTGAGGATGTACCTTACGTTTTGCGCTTAGTGGGCTTATCTGAGAAGGCTACACGATTTCCTCAAGATCTTTCAGGTGGGCAAAAACAGCGAGTCGCAATTGCACGAGCCATTGTCAATCAGCCGGATGTAGTGATTGCAGATGAGCCTACCGGAAACCTCGATGCGGAAAATACCATTGAGATTATCAATATCTTGCGTAAGATCAACGAGCTTGGGACTACAGTAATTCTCACTACTCACGATGAATCAATTCTCAAATATGTTGACAAGCGTATCCTCACTATGGATCACGGTAAGATTATCAAAGACGAGCAAAAGGAGAGTGCGTCACTCAAATAAATTAATCAATAGTATATGTTTACCAATCTCAAGCGCATCATTAAGTCAGGCACCGTTGGTTTTTACCGCAATGTGTCGGTGTCAATTTCTGCAATTTTAATTATTGCTATCGCTTTATTCACCTTCGCTTCACTTTATATGGGTAGCAAGGTTTTGAGTGCAAGTATTACTCAGCTTGAACAGAAAGTAGACATCAATGTATATTTTACCCCAGATGCACCAGAGCAAAGTATTCAAGCTATCAAGCGTCAGCTTGAGCGTATCAATCAAGTAAGCTCTGTTGAATATATTACTCGTGATGAAGCCCTGGAGCGATTTAAGGCAAGTAACGCTCATAATCAAGAAATCCTTGATTCGCTTGAGGTATTGGAAGATAATCCTCTTGGTGCGAGCTTTAATATCAGTGCCAAGCAAATTAGCCAATATGGTGAAATTGCGAGCTTCCTCGATGAAGTACAAGTGCAAGATGAATTTGTGGGCTTGATTGATACGGTTAATTATAATCAAAACAAAAAAGCAATTGACAAAATCCGCACCCTCATTGATTACGCTCAGCAATTTGGAGTGGTGCTCGTGATTGTGCTCTCACTACTTTCGGTAATTATTGTATACAATACTATCCGTCTCACCATCTATACTGTACGAGAAGAAGTGTCAGTAATGCGCTTGGTAGGTGCAAGTAAATTTTTTGCTCGTGGACCTTTTGTAATCGAGGGGGTATTTTACGGCATTATGGGAGCAGTCTTAGCCCTTGCGGTCATCGCTCCTGCCTTATACTACGCAGCTCCATATCTTGGTCAGGTATTTGTACTTAATATTTTTGATCTTTTCCTTGACGACTTTTGGCTTATTTTTGGCTCTATGCTCGCTATTGGAGTATTTCTCGGGCTATTATCATCTGTACTAGCTATTCGGCGCTATCTCGATATTTAATTCCACCTGTGTATGACAGATTCTTCAAGGCAATCATCTAAACAAACCAAGCATAATACAAAATATATTTTTGTTGTAGGTGGGGTGATGTCTGGGGTGGGTAAGGGGGTGGCCAGCTCGAGCCTGGGTAAGATTCTCCAATTTCATGGCTTGAACGTTTCAGCAATTAAGATTGATCCTTATGTCAACGTAGATGCCGGCACCATGAATCCAACCGAGCATGGAGAGGTCTTTGTGCTGGATGATGGCTATGAGACGGATCAAGATATGGGTAATTATGAACGCTTTCTTAATAAATCACTTACGAGCGATAGCTATATGACCACAGGGAGTGTGTATCAAAAAGTAATTGCTGATGAACGGGCTCTTAAATATAAAGGTAAATGTGTGGATGTGGTGCCTCATGTCCCACTTTCAATTATTGAACAAATCAAGAGGGCCGCTCGGCTTGAGCAGGCAGATGTTATGCTTGTAGAGATTGGGGGGACTCTCGGTGAATATCAAAATATTCTTTTTCTGGAGGCTGCGAGAATGATGAAGAATGAGTTTCCCCAGGATGTCGCCTACATACTCGTTTCTTATCTACCATCACCACAAAAAGTGGGAGAAATGAAGACAAAGCCCACTCAATATGCAGTGCGTACTATGGCACAATCTGGCTTGATACCAGATATTATTATTGGGCGTTCGGAGGTGCCTATGGATGCTAAGCGAAAAGAAAAGATTGCTTTTTCTTGCTCAATTAATCCAAAAGATGTGATATCCGCACCTGATATCGATAGTATCTATGATGTGCCAGAGAATTTTATGAAAGAGGGTTTGGATGATCGGATTATGGAAAAGCTTGGTATTAAGAAGACACAATTTCGTACTAATAATAAAGCGATTGACGCATGGAATGATTTTGTAAAGAAAAGCAAAAATGGCTCACAGATTGTAAAAATTGCTATTGTAGGCAAGTATTTTGATACTGGAGATTTTGTACTTTCTGATGCGTATTTATCAGTAATAGAGGCACTCAAATTTTCTGCATATAAAGTAGGAGTGAAGCCGGAACTACACTGGATTAATTCTAAGCATTTTGAAGGCGCTAAGCCAGAAAAGGATGTGGCGGTACTCGCCCATTTTGATGGGGTGCTCGTGCCGGGTGGCTTTGGACAGACGGGGATTGAGGGAAAAATTAAAGCTATACAATATGCTCGAGAACAAAAAATACCATATTTTGGTATTTGCTATGGGATGCAACTTGCCGCTATCGAATATGCACGAAATAAATGTGGTATAAAGGATGCTACCACCTATGAGCTTGATCCCAATCCAGACAATCCCAATTTAGTAGTGACTATTTTGCCGGAACAACTTGATAAGATGGAAGCAGGTGACTTTGGAGGTAGTATGCGATTGGGGGCTTATCCTGCAAATATCGTGGAAGGATCGCTCGCAGCTAATTTATACGGGGATACTAGTGTTAGCGAGCGTCATCGCCATCGCTATGAGCTTAATCCAGATTTTGAGAGCATACTTACCAAAGCAGGAATGCGTGTATCAGGACGGTCTCCCGATGGACGCTTGCCAGAAATTATTGAGCTAGACAGGAAAGAGCATCCATTTTTTATAGGAGTGCAGTTTCACCCCGAGCTCAAAGCACGACCGCTTGATCCGCATCCGATTTTTACAGGCTTTGTCAAAGCATGTGCCAAAGGAAAAACTAATACAAAATAATATATGTCGCAACTTATTGTCGGACTCTCACTTATTATCCTCGGCTCACTTACTATGCTAGAGCATATTGGTGTAATAGAGATTATTGTTGGCTGGCGGTATATATCATCACTATTGGTGATAATCCTAGGAGTGTATCTCCTTATTCGTGCTAAAAAATAAAAATAAAGCTCGCTGGAATAGCGAGCTTTATTTTTATGTAGTAGAGAATTGGTATTTTTTTAATACACACTAAATCTCATCAAAGCGCCAGTATTCGTATGTAATTCTAAATCTCCAGATTCATTTATTTGATAGCTAGCTATATTTTGAATATCATCAAGATAGATTTTTTCGAGAGTTTTTCCGCTGCAAGCCATTTCGGTCACCCCCAATTGTCCAATAGTAATATGAGTGTCATTAAGCTCGAATGAGCCAAAAGCAGTATTGCAATCAGTCCCCGTAGAGAATTGTCCATCAGCTAAAAAACGGACAAGAAAATCTTCGGGATTATGAGGAGCTCGGGTGTCTCCATTGCTATAGCTTGTTTGCTCCCACTGCCAGGAATGTGAAGTAAGAGGGTGATTGCTATTGGGATGTGAGATATCAATATATCCAGCTCCCTGGGCATACCACATACCCATACCTAAGATAACAAAAATTCCCAAAATACTTAGCGCTTTCATATACTATAGGGCTATTAGCTAATAAATAATAAAGGCAGAAATAAATTATTATATTTCTGTTACAGGAGCAAAGTACATAATGGTACCATCGGCTGTTTCAAGCTCGAGTAGGCCTTCTGCATTAATGCGAGCATTATTTACTTGATTAAGATCGTCCAAGTATACTCGCTCTTGGATATCGCCAGCACAGGCCATTAAGGTAACAGCCATAGGGCCAAAGGTAATAGTTTCTCCATCAAGGGTGTATGAGCCGGAAGCGGTATTACAATCAGTACCAGTAGAGAATTGCCCATCGGCAGTGAATCTTGATTCGAATAATTCAGGATGCTCTGAGATGACCTCATCTCCATTTTGGTAGACTGTGCTATCCCACTGCCAGCTCGTGTCTGCAAGACTTGGCCCTGTTTGATTGCTAAAGATGCCGATCTGATTTGTATAGGCATACCAGGTGCCAGCTCCTAAAGCGATTAGTAATACTAAAACTATAATTTTTTTCATATAGAAGTATTGTAGCATTAATTTTACTCAACTTATACTCATAAAATATCGTATAATTAGCTAACTGGCTGGGTAGGTGGGCTTTTTGGATACAATAAAAAACTCTCCTTAGGAGAGGTGATTCGAGGGCTTCGGATGAGCCCTCGAATCGATGATTTATCAACTTGGATGGAAGAGTAATCGAGCTTCTGCCCGAAATCCCTCGCCGGGCTTGAGTGATTTTTGCTCACCTTGTTTTCGCCCAGGATGCAGAAGCATCACCGCTAGGTAGCGTGCGATGTCTGTGGAGAATATTGCCCAGCACTCCCAATTGCTGGCATTCTCCACCTTGGTGACGCCACTTGCTGTACCAAGCTCAAGATACGCACTTGCTGTGGGCCAAAGCTCAGGAGGAGCGGACTCCTTGATGTCTGTCCAATCAATTAGGGCGCCTTTTTCATCCCGGAGGGTGAAATTTTGCCCATAAGTGGCGAGGTAGAATATCATAGCGAAATTGAGCGGTAGGGGATTTTCTTCATTGCCCTCATCTTTGTGCAAGATGGAGAAGCTATGCTCAAGCTCCTGCATATTCCCGTGAGCGGACTCACGAATTTGCTGGCAGAAGAGGGCAGGCCAATTCCACCTTTGATGAAAGGTAAATGAGCTGATCTCTCCCTGATCGCCCCGGCGAAAATTTGTGTGATCGGTGGGGCGAAGCTTTCGACTGCTCTCGTAGAGAGCAGTATCGAGGAGCTCCCCAGGGCTTGCTTCCCGCACGATGGGGTAGCAGATGAGGCTCCCACCGTGCTTCCTCTCGTTATCGAGAGGATAGAGAATGGGCACGCCGGTGTGGCTCGTCCAGAGAGTGATCCGTCCGTTGGTCGGATCGATATGATGATTAGTGCTCATCTGGCACTCCTCTTTTCTAATGTGCGATTTGACTGTAATGATACAATTATTTAATGAATAGTCAAGGTATTCGTAATATCAGATTTATTTTAATCAAAGCTGTATTATACACATATAGTAATTTATATTAAAATTACATAGAAAAGTAGTAATTTTTTGATACAATGTTTGACATTGCCAGATGCGTCTTGTGGTAATGGCAATGGTTCTGGTCCCAAGCTTGAATCTAGCATCTAGGTACACGAACCGTCTCTCGAGAATGATACAATTTATATATTGCCAGATCGTCTAATGGTAGGACGACCGGTTCTGGTCCCAAGCTTGAATCTAGCATCTAGGTACACGAACCGTCTCTCGAGAATGATACAATTTATATATTGCCAGATCGTCTAATGGTAGGACGACCGGTTCTGGTCCGGTTAATCTAGGTTCGAGTCCTAGTCTGGCAGCAAAAATAATATCATTGCATGAGTTTGTAAATGGCTCCCGTCTGGTAGCTTGTAGCAAAGCAAAAACACTCTAGTGAGTGTTTTTGCTTTGGAGATGTTGACCTTTGCCAACATCTCAGTGCTTATAACTTGATCATTCTCTAATCAGATAAGCCCTCTATAATTTAGAGTATTATCTTTTCTTTTTTGTAGCGGTCTTTTTGGCCTTAGATGATGCTCCAGTTGCAACACTTTTGGTCTTTGAAGCGGGCTTTTTATTTCTTGAAACACTAGGAGATTTTTTTGCCACCTTCTTAGATGCTTGCTTTGTATTTGCCATTTCCATGCAATTACTTTAATAATCACGACGCATGGTCGCTTAGACTGAATATACACTTTTTATTTTTTAATTCTATCTACTTTAATAACAATTTTTTGTAATCAAATAAATTATATAGTGATGACAAAGTGGGCTTAAAATTTGATATAAAGAGCACTAATTTTGTTTTGAAGCAATCTAATTAGCGTACCTTACATAAATATATATTCGTAGTATGAACAAAGATACCGTACAAATTAGAATTGATCGCAAGACTAAACAAGAGGCACGAAAAATCTTGGATCAATTAGGGATGATATGTCTATTGCAGTAAAGTCGTTTGTAAATAATGAGGGTATCGTCAGGAGATCCCCTTGGATCTCAAAACAAAAATGGATTTACTTTGGAGTAAGAATGAGCCTTGCTGGAAGAAGTTGTAGATGGTAAAAAATGGAGAAAGGATTTGTGATATATAGATGCTCTTATGGCAGATGTAAATAATTAGATATGAAATATCAAGTGGTACGAACTGCTCGTTTTAAGAAAGCTTTTAAGCGCATTAAACAAATACAAGGATTGAAGGAAGAAATTTTTTAGAGGTTGCTACTACTCTTGGATCAGGAGAAAAACTAAGCTCACAGTATAGGGACCATAAACTTAATGCTAATTTCAAAAATTTAGAGAGTGCCCTCTAGTGCCAGATGTATTGTTGATTTATGAAATTGATGGAGAGATATTGATCTCTACTCTTATTAATATTGGTGATCATAATCAGGTATCCTAAGGCCCATTAAAGTATTAGAGAGTGGTCTTATTATCTCTTGCCCTGTTCGCCATCGAAGGGCTATTGGGGCAGGTATTACAAATAAAAATGTTATATAATAAATTTGTTATGAGTGATAACAAAGACAAAAGAGGGAAGCCCGATAGCTATCTAATTAGCTTCAAGCAGAAGTATGAAGTTGATTATGCCGTCAAACAGCTACAGAAGCAGTTTGAAAATAAAACCAAAGAGCAAGTAACAAAAGCTCTAACAGATGCTGCTAAAACAGTAGACCCAAGTAGGGGGCGGGAAAGAATTATGAAGGAGGCTCGCAAGAATTTGCGCACATAGCTATCGATAAATAAAGCTATAACAAAAAAATACTTGCTTATAGTATAATAGGTACTATGAAAGTATCACATTTTATTTTTGGAATCGGAATATCGCTATGGGCTATTCCGATGGCGTTTTCTTCAGATGTTTTTTTGCATATCATTGTTGCCTCTGCGCAAGATTATGAATGCAACATTTACTCCACTAATGCCGTAGGATGTGAAGCATATGCAGATATCAAGTACAACTGTCTTTTTCCGGATGAATTAAATGAAATACGCACTGCTGAAGCAAAGACGGGGGCATATACCTATCCAGATTTTTGCTTGGTTACCTGCGCTGAACAAAGCGGAATTCCTCAAGGATGCAGAGCTGGAAGAGTAGGTATCGCTCAAGTAGGTGTAGCAGAAGTAGACATAGTTGTCTCGGAAGATAGAGCTCTGCCTCAGGTTGATCCAGAGGAGAAAACTATTATAGAAAATGCTTATCAAGGAGCTAAGCTCGCACTTGATAGATTTTGGAAATGGCTTAAGAGGGTGAGTGCTGGCGATACATTTGAATTGGAGCCCATGAGTACTCCTGTTGCTGGCGTGCGGGGCTAGATTTAGATCCTCGTTTGAAATCGAGAATAAAGAGTATATTTTTTTCTTCAGTAATCCACATTTACATATATACCCTATGGGGGTATACTAGGTATATGAAAGTAGGAATCAAAAAGCAGGTAAGTAATCGTATCAATCGCATAGCGGGCCAAATAGGTGGCTTGCAAAAGATGATCGATCAGGAAAAATATTGTGTAGATATTATCACCCAATCTTCTGCAATACGGAGTGCACTTTCAGCTCTTGAAGATCAGATGCTTGAAAATCACCTCTCGGAGCATGTGATACATCAGATGCAAAAGGGTGAATCAGATTTAGCAATTGAGGAAATTATTACTATCTTTAAAAAATCAAAGAAAAAATAATTATGAAAAATAAATACAATATGAGCATTATCGTCTTGCTCGTGTTTATTGCGGGGCTTATCTTGGGGTACTTATTTGCTAATAATAAGCTATATCCAGGGTATATGATGAACAGCTCACATATAGATCAAGGCTTGTATGATTATTCTCCTGTTGAGAACAAAAATGAAATTGAATTTTCAATAGAGCAAGAAGATGAATACACATATGATGATTTGGTGGCCAATGATGGAGAGCTCCAGCATATGATGGATGAAATGATGTTGATTGGGCGCGGTAAAGAGGGGCAGGCATATGAGGAGGCTTGGTTGCGGGGGATGATTGCACATCACTTGGGAGCAATCGAAATGTCTAAAACATTACTAGAGCACACAAAGCGACCAGAATTACAAGAATTAGCAAATAATACTATCAATAATCAGTCTACCGAAATATCCCAAATGAAGGCATGGCTTGGAGATTGGTATAACAATGATTAATATGAAGACAAGTATTAGTGTATTAGCAATCGCAGGAATCGCTCTCATCGCGACAATAGCAAGTGGGACTTTCTCTACAAAAACTATTTTAGATGACAATAAGGAGCAGGTAGCGGAAGCTGTAATTTATAAATCCCCGAGTTGTGGTTGTTGTGGCAAGTATGCAGCATATTTACGAGAGGAAGATTATGATATTACTATTGAGGGGAAAAGAGATATGCAAGCAATCAAAGAGCAATTCCTTATTCCTTATGAAGTAGAAAGCTGTCATACAATGAAGATAGCGGGGTATGTAGTGGAAGGACATATACCAGAGCTCGTGATCAAAAAGCTACTTTCAGAGAAGCCAGATATTGCAGGTATAGGTATGGCGGGAATGCCATCAGGCTCACCAGGAATGCCCGGAATTAAAAATGCTGATTTTATCATATATACCATTACTCACGATGGCAAGAGAGGTGAGGTATATATGACTATTTAATTGTTATTAATTGTTAATAGTAAATTGCTATGAATTACGGATATAAAAAACAAGTAGGCGTGGCGTACGACGAGGCAATAGAGCGGGTGAAGATGGAATTAACAAAAGAAGGATTTGGGGTATTGAGCGAGATAGATGTGCAAGCCACCCTCAAAAAGAAATTAGATGTTGATTACGATAAGTATATAATTCTTGGAGCTTGTAATCCTTCTTTTGCCCATCAAGCTCTTTTAAGTGAGCCAGATATTGGATTGTTACTACCTTGTAATGTTGTGGTTTATGAAAGAGATGGAGCAGTCTTTGTTTCTGCGATACGGCCACAGGTAGCTATGAGTGTGGTAGATAGTAATGGATTAGAATCTATCGCTCAAGAAGTGGAGAGTAAATTAATACGAGTGATTGATAATCTATAAATATATAGTATGACAACAAAAGATACCAAGCATAAGCACCATGGTGGGATAGGGATGGGGCATGGCTCTGCAGATCAATATTTGAAGCGGTTTTGGATTGTCACCTTTTTGCTTATCCCTCTTATATTTGCCAATGAAGGGATAGTCCAATTTTTGGGAATACCAGTATTGCCATATGCAAAGTGGATTGGGTTTGGTATCGCTACAATTATTTTTGGCTTTTCTCTTGTGTTTTTCGAGCACGCTCTGCATGAGATACGGGCACGTAAGTATGGAATGATGACCCTCGTATCTCTTGCAGTGGGGGCTGGCTATCTTTTTTCGGTAGCTTCTACTTTTATTCCTGCACTGGAGGTAGAATTTTATCTTGAAATATCATCACTTATATGGGTACTTTTGTTTGGGCATTATCTAGAAGCAAAATCGAGCAGTATCGCAGGAAATGCCCTACAAGAGGTGGCAAAATTATTGCCCAAAAAGGCTCATAGATTGATTGGTGATAAAGAAGAGGATGTAGACACCGCTGAGCTAAGAGAGGGAGATAGGGTGCTTGTTAAGCCAGGTGAAAAGATTCCAGCCGACGGCGTGATAGAAGAAGGGCGAGCTTTTACAGATGAATCGCATATTAGTGGTGAATCAATTCCAGTAGAAAAGAAAGTGGGCGATAGCGTCATTGCAGGTGCAATATGCTTGGATGGATCTCTCACTATTGTTCTTTCTCGAGTCGGTGAGGATTCTACTATAGGGCAAATTCAAAATCTTATAGTACAAGCCCAAGCAACAAAGCCTCGTTCTCAAAAAATTGCAGATAAAGCTTCTGCTGTGCTTACGCTTGTGGCGGGGATTACTGCACTTCTTACTATCCTGGTATGGTCGGTCTTTTTAGGCGAATCATTTGTATTTGCAATCACTCTCGGTATTACTGTCCTGGTAATTGCCTGCCCGCATGCGCTCGGCTTGGCTATTCCTACAGTCACCACTATTACCACATCCTTAGCGATAAAAAATGGTGTCTTTATTAAGGATCTTTCAAAAATAGAGCTAATAAAAAAAGCTGATTATATTGTGTTTGATAAAACAGGTACTCTCACGGAGGGTACATTTGCTGTAAGAGATATAATTTCAATTGCTCATATTTCTGTAGATGAATTGATGGCTATTGCTACTTCTATAGAGAAACATTCTTCCCACATTATTGGGCAGGCGATCGTAAAGTATGCCCAAGAGCGGAAGATACATCATAAAGAAGCAAGAGAAGTGCAAAATATTGCAGGAAAAGGTATTACTGCAAAAATTGATGGGGTGAGGTATGCAGCTGGTAATCGTGCTCTTATGTATGAGCTAGATATTGCAAGTGAAGAAGCTGAGCAAAGAGCAGACAAGCTTGCCAAGCGTGGAGAAACGGTGATTTATCTTGCAGATGAAGAAAAAGTGATTGGTATCGTGGCTCTTGCCGATAGTATCAAAGCTTCGTCATACGAAGCGGTGCGGGAGCTCCATAGCTTGGGAATACAGGTGGCTATGCTTACAGGTGATACTAAACAAGTAGCTCAAGGAGTAGCAGATGAGCTTGGGATAGATAGCTACTTTGCAGAGGTGTTGCCAGAAGATAAGTATACTCATATCAAAAAGCTTCAAGAGGAGGGAAACACGGTACTTATGGTGGGTGATGGGGTAAACGATGCTCCTGCGCTCACCCAAGCAGATGTAGGTATTGCAATTGGCGCAGGTACTGATGTGGCAGTGGAAGCAGGAGATGTAATTTTGACACGAAATAATCCACTTGATGTTGTACGCCTAGTCAAGCTTTCTCGGGCAGTCTATATCAAGATGATTCAAAATTTGGCTTGGGCATTGGGATACAATATTATTGCTATTCCAGCTGCTGCTGGTGTCTTTGCCTTTTGGGGATTCTTTTTACGCCCTGAAGTAGGGGCGCTTCTTATGAGTCTCTCGACCGTCATTGTGGTCATCAATGCTATGACACTCAAGCGAATTAAATTATCATAATAGCTAATTATAAATTATCTCGATTTCTTAATTTTCTATAGCGAAAGCAATCAGTAGTGTGATCGTGTACCATACCAACAGCCTGCATATACGAATACATAATAGTGGGCCCCACAAAGCTGAAGCCATGTTTTTTTAAATCTTTGCTAATTCTTTGTGATAATTCGGTCTGGGCTGGCACTTCTTCTGCACTTTGCCAAGTATTATAGATAGGAGATCCACCAACAAAGCTCCATAGATAATCACTAAAACTACCGTATCCTTCTTGTATATTAAGAAAAGCTTGGGCATTAGTGATAGCTGAATTAATTTTGCGTGCATTACGAATAATATTCTTATTGCTCATAAGCTGGGCGATCTTTTGTTTATCATATTTTGCTATTTTGTGTGGGTCAAAATTATCAAATGCTTGTCGGTAAGCTTCTCGTTTCCCGAGAACGGTGCGCCAGGATAATCCAGCTTGAGCTCCTTCAAGGATAAGAAGCTCAAAAAGTAAGGTATCGCTATCTGTGGGTACGCCCCATTGAGTGTCGTGATACTCGCACATAACAGCATCTTCTTCGCTGGCCCAGGCACATCGAATACTTTGATCTTTCATATATTAATTATCATACAACACCGATAAGGAGAGTCTATAGATTGAAAAAATATATATTTGTAGTATAGTTTTTGTGAAGGGTAATTGCTAATTTTGGTATATACAAGGAGGGATCGAGATGACTTATATCCAGCAGGTGCGAGCGCGCTTGATTATCACTTTTGAGCCTCAGGGCTCGAAGAGTGATGCGGGAGCCCTTTATGCTCACGGAGGATATGAAAAAAGTGGGGCAACCGTGCCTCTCAAGAGACAGGGTGATAGGCTCACCCTTTACTTCGGAGAGCTCAAGGGAGAGCCGATCAACATCACCTTCGATGTCCTCGAAGTCGATAATGATTTTGGCTACTATGCTTATCTCCTACACTGTAGAATGCTCGAGGGAGCCAGGCTGGCTCTTCACAGGAATTTCAAGGCGTGTGGATTTGAGCGAGTAGAAAATTCCTAGTTTAGACTAGGAGTAGCCCTAAAAAATGACGGGCGCCCACAGATGATGTGGGCGCTTTTTCTTTGGCTACTAGCGCATAAAGGCTAGAGGGTCTAAGCATTCGAAGAAAGTGGGGGATAAGTGGGTATTGACAGTGAACATTCGTTCACCTATACTACTACTATTCATTACTATATAAATATGGAAGAAAAAGCACAAATCATTCAATCATTTTATAAGCACAATAGGCGTATGCCAAGCTATGCAGAAATTTGTGAGCTCTTTGGCTATAAGAGCAAAAATGCTGCTGCCAAAATGGTACAAAAGCTTCAGCGATATGGTGTCTTAGAAAAAGATCCTACTGGTCGGCTCATTCCAAGTTTTAATCCTAGCTCTCTACGCTTACTTGGATATGTGGAAGCAGGCTTCCCATCGCCTGTAGAAGAGCAGGAGCTTGATACTATGACTCTCGATGATTGGCTTGTAAATGATGCTCTCGCTACATACATTCTCCGAGTCAAGGGAGATTCTATGATAGATGCCTCGATTGCTAATGGAGATTATATACTTGTTGAGCGTACCCAGAATGTGCGTGTAGGTGATATTGTAGTGGCCTGTATTGATGGCGAATGGACGCTCAAATATCTTCGAGAAAAGAATGGTGCCCGCTATCTTGAGGCAGCTAATAGTGAATATGATGATATGTATCCACAAGAATCATTAGAAATTGAAGCTCGGGTAATTTCAGTCATTCGCAAGTATTAGATGAGGGGAAAGTATGATCATACAAGATGTAAAAGCCAGGCTTATATAGCAATAGCACATTAGATATATGAATAAAATAATTTTCCATATAGATGGGGATGCCTTTTTTGCATCCTGTGAGCAATCTACCAGGCTTGATTTGCGAGGCCGGGCGATTGCTGTGGGGCGTGAGCGGGGGGTGGCTACAGCATTTTCTTATGAAGCAAAAGCCATGGGGATTACTCGAGGGATGAGCGCTACAGAAATTGCTCGTGATTTTCCCAGCGTACTATTTATTTCTTCTGATTATCGCAAGTACGGCCTATTTTCTACTCGAATGAATTGCATTACAAGGAAATATACAGAATTGATAGAACAGACCAGTATTGATGAGTGCTATGCAGATATGTCGGCAGTCGTTGTGGATACAGAGAAAGCCAAGGAGATAGCACTTAAGCTACAAAATGAGCTCTCTGTTAAATTAGGGCTTACTTTTTCGATTGGAATTGGTCCGAATAAAACAATTGCAAAAATTGCCTCCAGTATGAATAAGCCACGAGGTATTACTCTCTTATTTCCCGATACCTTTGAGACAAATTTATATAATCTTAGCATTGATAAAGTAAGCGGGATTGGCCCCCAAAGCGCTATCAAATTTCATACAAAAAATATATATACTATTGGCCAATTTGTGGGGTGCAATGCAGTATGGGTGTATGAACATTTTGCTAAGCCATTTGTGGAATTACATCGAGAGTTGCGAGGCCATTTTATACGAGAGCTTGAGCTTCTTCCCACAATACCTAAAAGTATTAGTAAGATCCGTGCCTTTAGTCCAGCCACTTCTTCTCAAGATATTTTGTATTCAGAATTTGTTCGTAATGCTGAGATAGTGGCGAGTAAATTATCGCACCTGAAATTGGAGGCAAAGCTTGTGGTATTTTCTATGAAGTGTGTAGATGGTACTCGTAGTAAACAAGAGGTACGCGCCGAATATCCCATTACAAGCTCATCTGACATTGTGGTGCATCTGAAACATATATTTAATCAATTATATGATAAGGATAAGCAATACCGATCTACTTCTGTAGCAGTATACAAACTAGGACCATTTGGGGCACAGCAATCATTGTTCACTAATAGTCGATCGGAGAGATATACACGAGAACGTATTGGTGATTTGCTTGCTGGTCTTACTAATCGTTTTGGTAAAGGGGCTGTAAGCTCGGCTAGTAGTATGGTAGCTCAAGCTCGTACGATACCGACAAGTGGGAGGAATAGTACGCCAACATCACAAAGAGGTACGCCACTTATTACAAATAAGGAAAATGGCCGAGCTCTTTATCTGCCATATCTAGGAAGAATCTGATACAATAATCGGTATGCATATCCGATCTCTTGTATCTCTGCGCGCTATTCTCTTGGCCATTACTACAGCACTTTTGGTATTTTTTGTTTTATTAAGTATCGGCTTATATCAACACATATGGATTATTATAGTGAGTGATATTTTTAGTGGAAGTACCGCGTTGTATGCGATCTTATTACTTTATCTAAATCCAGCAAATAATCTCACTCTAGCTTCTCTTTTTGCACTAAGCACGGTGGCTCTTCTCTCTGCCATACAAGCGCTCTTGCTGTATTACATATATCGTGTGCGTAAAGAAAAGATGCCTATCACAAAAAGTATGGGGAAGAGGGGGATTATTCCCACCCTCCTAGTGGGGCTTGGTATGGGATGCTCTGCTTGTGGCTCGGTGGTGATCCTTTCTGTCCTTTCTGTTTTTGGTGTAAGTGTGGGAGTGGCTACTAGCACTTGGCTTACCTATCTTTTATTATTTAGTGCTATCCTCATTTTAAGCTATTCTAATTATCGCTTGTATCAACAAAGCAAACATCCTTTGGCTTGCCCTATTTAATGGGTATAATGGGTGCTTATGAAATACATAGTACGCAAATATTTACCAGAATGTGTGTATGGAGGTGTAGATGGCTTGGTGACTACTTTTGCTATCGTCACAGCTTCAATTGGTATTGGAGCGAGTGCGGGGACTATTCTAGTACTAGGGATAGCTAATGTGCTTGCCGATGCCTGGAGTATGGGATCATCGGATTATCTTTCAAGTCATAGTGAAGCCGATATGGGAGAAGGAAATCATGATGTGAAACCACCTTTTAATACAGCTTTTGCAACTTTTGCATCTTTTGTAATTATTGGCTTTGTGCCTCTTGTGCCATTTATTATTGCACTTTTTATACCAAGCTTTACTCTCTATGCTACCTGGACTGCCGTGGGAGCTACGATGATGACCTTTATATTGGTGGGATACATATCAGGAACTGTTAGTGGAGCAAGCCGGAAAAAATCAGCAATTAGAACTTTTATAGTAGGGGCAGTGGCAGCTATCATAGCTTTTGGTGTGGGCTATGTGCTTCGTGATTTGGCTTAGGGTGGCTTATTTTTTTAAAGTTTGAGAAGCTTCTGGTAAATAGGGAAGCTTTTTGTAATAAAAAACTCGCGGTCCCGGAAAGCGTGCTTGCACGCTTTCCGGGCTCCGTGAGTGGATGGTTCGGCTCCTGTGATTGAGGAGGAGCTCAGGGGGTAAGGATATAAAATGAGAAACAAGCGAAAAAGAGAATCATCGCCCAAATGAGATCTATAAGAAACTCCTTGGGATTTTTTTGAAAAATTCTTTTTACCATTACGAAAATATTTTCTTTTTTCATTGCACTGCCCTCTATGCCTCAAGGTTCATACGGATTTTTATAAATCCGCTAAAACAATTATATATAATATGAATTATTTTGTCAAAATAGTGACTTAGATACTATTGCCCGCCACAAAGCCAGTAGTCCAACATAATTGGAGAGAATAGCCACCTGATGGGCGATGTATGTTGAGCAAGTCACCAATGATATACAACCCTTGATGCAAGGTGGATTCCATAGTCTGCATATGTATTTCAGACAGTGAAACACCCCCATCGGCAATAACGGCTCGGTCAAATCCCATTGTGCCGGTAATCGGAAAGCGTATATCTTTGAGTGATTGTACCAAGCGCTTGCGATCCTCTTTCCCAAGATCTCCACTTGGGAGCTCGGCTCCCAAGTGGTTGTAATTGATGATCTCTGTAGCGAGCTTTTTTGGTAGTAATTCGCTTAGTGTATTGAGGAGGGTTTTCTTAGGGTGAGTATCTAGTAGCTTACGGATGCGCTTATCAAGTAGGTCGAGCTCTGTATCGGGATATAAATCGATTGAGCACTCCACATCAGTGTACCAAGAGAGTAGCTCAGATACCTTATGGCTTATATTAAGAATCATTGGGCCGGAAATACCAAAATGTGTAAATAAGACTTTGCCCTTTATGTTTATTTTTTGCTTACGATCGGCGTAGAAGCGTACCTTTGCAAAGGACCAATCGATGCCCGCAAGACGGTGGAGCCATTTAGCATTTGTCTTGAGGGGCACGATGCTGGGATTGGGCTTGGCGATAGTGTGGCCTTACGATGCAAGCCAAGAAAAGCCATCGCCGGTAGAGCCAGTCTCAGGAGCAGCGTAGCCACCCGTGGAGAGAATAAGCTTTGATGCTTGAAATGTGCCCTTACTTGTTGCTACTTGCCATAGGGTATCTTTTTTAGTGATTGTTTTTACTTGGTGATTTATTTGTATCTCGACACCACTTTCTCGGCAATAGCTCTGCATTGTGGTGGTCACATCTAAAGCTCGTTCGCTTCGTGGGAACATACGTGTACGAGCTTGGGTGACAAGTGGTAGACCTTTGGATTCAAAAAAATTAATAGTGTGCTGGACATTAAATATAGAAAAGGGAGTATAGAGATATTTTTTTGCACTTGGAAAACTTTCTAAAAAATCCTTGAAGTCGAGCTTGTGATTGGTGATATTGCATCGCCCACCTCCGGTAATGGAAAGCTTTTTGCCCACCTTGCTATTTTTTTCTAGGAGGAGGACTCGCTTACCTCGCTCGCTTGCTCGACCAGCAGCCATCATGCCCGCTGGCCCAGCCCCAATCACAATAACATCATAGATTTGGGCGTTTTTCATAATGCTTGCATTGTAGCAAATTTCAAAGCTAATACTCTATCTAACTAAATAAGCAGATAAGTACTGGAGCTTGCAATTTAAGGTGAAATCTGTATAGTGCCGATACATAATTCAAAAACTATGGAAAAATTTGCAGTAATTAAGACAGGAGGTAAGCAGTATCGGGTACAGGAGGGAGATATGCTCAAGGTAGAGCTACTTGGTGGCATTACTACTGAGCACGAAGCAGGGGAGAAAATGGTATTCGATGAAGTGCTTCTTATTGATGATGGATCAAATATTAAGGTGGGGACACCCATTCTCGATGGTGCTCAAGTAGAAGCAGAATTTGTCGATCGAGTGAAAGGCAAGAAGCTTCGTATTCAAAAATTTAAATCTAAATCAAATTACGACAAGGTGATAGGCCATCGACAGAAGTTTGACGAAATAAAAATTACTAAAATTGTTGATTAAGTATAATCCCGCCTCAGGCGGGATTTGCTATACTACTCTTTTGTGAAGATGCAAAAGATGCTATTTGAAGAATTGAAACAAGCGCTCTGGGGCTATTATGATACAGGTAGCCGTAATTTGTCTTGGAGAAAATCAATCACTCCTTATAAAGTGGTAGTGTCTGAGATTATGCTCCAGCAAACGCAAGTTTCGCGTGTGGAGCAGTACTTTGCTAAATGGATGCGAGATTTTCCCTCATGGAAAGCTTTGGCGGGGGCGAGTCGTAAAGATGTGCTTGGGCACTGGCAAGGCTTGGGCTATAATCGGCGTGCTCTTTATCTACATCGCACTGCTTGTATTGTGAGCAATCAGTATGGAGGCCGACTACCACGAGAAAGTAGTGAGCTTGTGGCCTTGCCTGGAATTGGACCCTATACCTCTGGGGCGATCCGTGCTTTTGCCTTTAATATTCTTGATATTTTTTTAGAGACAAATATTCGTACTGTTTTGATACATCATTTTTTTGAAGCTGAGGCAGATCAAAAAATAGAGGAGAAAACATTGCTGACTATATTGCAGTCATATATTGAGTATGATGTACGAGCAAGAGAGGATCCTAGAGAGTTTTACTATGCGCTTATGGATTATGGAGCTTATTTGAAAAAAGAAGTAGGAAATTTGAATATAAAATCTGCAAGGTATAATAAACAATCTCGTTTTGAAGGATCACGCAGGCAATTGCGTGCTGGTATTTTACGCTATATTCTTGAGAATGGGCCTGTGTTAGAAACGAAGATTGTTTTTCAATCCAAGCGTACTAAAGAAGAAGTAGGTGAGCTATTACGTGAGCTAGAAAAGGAGGGGAGTGTGAGTAAGACGAAACAAGGTTATAAGGTATAGTAAATGCAAAAAATAAAAAATATGGTATTCTAGCAAAACACGGAGAGTTGCCAGAGTGGTCGAATGGGGCACCCTGCTAAGGTGTTAGGGGCGCAAGCCTCTCGAGGGTTCGAATCCCTCACTCTCCGCAAAATTAAAATTTAAGAGTTTTCAGGGGATGTATGTACACGTGGTGTATCAATCGGCAAAATCCTACGGATTTTACTTGTACAATGCTTGAACTCTACACAAGACACTGTTAAAAAATTTCTCGCCCTTTGATGCAAAAATATCAACGATGACGATAGGCAGTGCCAGCGTGTAGAGGGCCGTCTAGCAAATCACTAATAGTGACGAAAGTAAATCCTTGTTTTTTCAATTCCCTAATCACCTCAGGGATTGCCATTACAGTGGATTGATGAATATCATGGGCCAGGATGATCGCACCACTTTGTGGGCTTGTCATTCTCCTGACAAGCTCAGCGTAGGGTGGCTTTTTCCAGTCTTCAGGATCTACGCTCCACAAGATGATAGGGCGGTCAATATGGGAAAGCACCTCGTCATTAAATGCACCATATGGCGGGCGAAGATAGAGTGGCTTTATGCCGGCTATGCTGTACAAAAGATCATCCGTTTTTCCTAATTCTTCATCAATCTGGTCTCCCGCAAGGCTACGTAAATCTCTATGGCTCCAAGTGTGATTACCCAGCTCGTGCCCATCTTGTACTATGCGAAGAATAGTATCGGGCTGAATTTTAGCCGACCGCCCCAAGACAAAAAATGTGGCTGGCACATCATATTCCTTTAGGGTGTCTAATAGAGTATTGGTATAAATTGATGGGCCATCATCAAAGCTAAGGGCTACACACCTTGTTGCTCCACAATCCACCTCACTGTTGCTCGATTCTGGATAGATAGGCGGTATTACTGTGGTAGGGGGAAGGGGCTTGCTAATAGAAAATAGCTCTCGTAGTTTGGGTGTAATAATATCAGCAATATCTTCGATTGGTATTCGTATCTCAACAATACCATCCGACCCCGGGCCTACTTGATATTTATCAAAATAAATTATCAAGCTAGCACTCTCATCTACTACTAGCGTGTCAAAATTTTTTGCATTTGGGGCAGTCCCTACATCAATCGCTTGTTTTCTACTAATAATAAATTCAGAGATTGCTTGTTCTGACCCGTCGAGATTTTTGGCAGTTTCTTCTGCTCGTTTATATAATATATCTCGAGAAATCTTTGATAATCTTTTTAGATAATCTTCATCAGTAAACAAAGATGCAAGAGGGATCTCTGTGCCAGTTTGTCGATTGAATATCTTGCTAGAGGTAATACCCATACCAGTACCACCAGTATCCAAATAGCGGTCAAAGACAAATGATATATAAGTTTCATCTGCAAATGATACATCAAAGTGTTGGGTGTAGTGAGTAATAGTGGTATAGGATTCCATACCAGTCTCCGCAAGATATTTCTGATATGCCTCTTCTTGGTCGGCAGCTGTTTGATAAAATAAATCAATAAATTCTTGTGAAAAATTTTCTACTATATGATTGACAGCCTCATTTTCTGTTACTGGATAGGCCACATTTAATAAAGAACGGCCATCATTATCACGATACTCGATTGTCTTTACATTAATATTGTCGTATTTTGATGATTGGATAGTGCTAGTCTCACCTTCTGTACTAGAGGGAGAAACATTTGAAAGGTAGGAACGCAGAGTCCATCCTAATACGGCAGTAGTAATTACGAGTACAATGATTGTTAGAATTTGTTTCATATCAATATACTATAACGCAAATTGTTCTAAAAGAATACAAAAATATACATAGATCATTAATAGTATTTTGCCTACTTTCAATGCTATGGGGATAGAGATAGAGGAGAGGGTGGTATAATATTTATTATGAATAAAGGAAAGCTATACTTAGCTGCAGATCATGCAGGGTTTGAGTATAAAAATATTTTGCACAAATATTTTGAGGATGTAGGATTAGATCATTACGAAGTGATAGATTTAGGAGCTTTTGTTTATAATGAGAGCGATGATTATCCAGACATTATTGCACGAGCTGGCCTTCTAGTATCAGCCAATCCTACTAGAGACAAGGCAATTATTTTTGGTGGCTCTGGGCAGGGTGAGGCGATAGTCGCCAATAAATTTGCTGGGGTACGCGCAGTAGTATACTATGGCTACAATCATGAAATTATTGCCCTCTCACGTGAGCATAATGATGCCAATGTGCTCTCTATCGGCGCTCGATTCGTAAATGATAAGGAGATGGTCGAGGCAGCCAATCAATGGCTTGGTACTCCATTTTCAGACGAAAAGCGACACAAGCGAAGAATTGATCGTATCACTACTATAGAGAAAAATCGCGCTTGGAGATTCTTAGAGCGGATACTTAATCGTACTCCTAATAAATAAATCGTATGATAGAAATATCCCTCATTAAAGTTGTCTTATCTTGGTTGGTATCTTTTTTGATAGGATTTTTGATTACTCCCTATGTTATCAAGGTACTCACGCGCTTTCGTTGTTGGAAAAAGCGTTCTGGCAATACTCACTCTATGGGGAGCAATGGAGGCACACCTATATTCAACAAGCTACACGCTGATCGTGATACCAGGGTACCGCGTATGGGAGGTATTGTAATCGTAATATCAGTATTGGCTACCACATCGATTTTTTGGGCAATAGGCTTCATCATCAGTGGTGGGCCATCAGGCGGTGATTTTGATTTTCTTTCACGCACGCAGACCTGGCTTCCTCTAGCCGCCTTTGTGGCAGGGGCACTGATTGGATTTATTGATGATCTGCTCACCATTGGAGCAAGTAGACGCTTCCCAAGCCTACAAGGGCTAGCACTTCGGTATAGGATTATTTTATCTACTGCTTTTGCCATACTCTCTGCCTATTGGTTTTATGTCAAGCTGGGTATTGATAGTGTATTTGTGCCATGGTATGGAGATTTTGTGATGGGCTGGTGGTTTGTACCATTTTTTATCCTTGCTTTTATTGCAATTTTTGCCACTTCAAATATCGACGGCTTAGATGGCTTGGCAGGTGGGGTAATGGCAATTATTTTTACCGCGATGGGAATTATCGCCTATTTCCAAAATCAGATAGATATCGCTGCTTTTTGCTTCGCAATAGTGGGGGGGACTCTTGCTTTTTTATGGTTTAATATCCCCCCTGCTCGATTTTATATGACAGAAGTGGGCTACAATGCTCTCTCTTTCTCGCTTGCTATTGTGGCATTTGCCACCGATACCATTTTAATCTTACCAGTATTGGCAGTGGTGCTCTTTATGACAGAAATTACTACAATATTACAAGTATTATCCAAAAAAATCAGAGGTAAAAAAATATTTCGAGTAGCACCTATTCATCATCACTTCGAGGCTATTGGCTGGCCAGCTCATCAGGTAGTAATGCGATATTGGATTGTTTCATTGATCGGAGCGGTGCTAGGGGTGATGCTCGCCTTCACAGCGTAGTTTGTTTTATATTATATGTATGGTATAAGTATATTTGAATGGAAAGGAGGTGATTGAAATGGATGGTACGAGCTACCTGATTAGCAGGGCTCAATTCGAGGAAATTACAAAGGAGTGGCACTATGGAGATCCACTTCCCCAAAAGCTACATCCAAGTATTTTTCGCCCCAATCGTGATGCCCACCCCTATTGGTTTGAGCCGGGAAAGGCTGCAGATCTTCGTGGGGCATACCACGAAGAGCGCCTCAAATATTTGATCGAGCTCGGCAAAGAAGAGGGGGAGCATGATTGGATCAGAGCAGTACGACTGAGCCCTGCCTATAGTGTTCGTGATAGGCGAGGGATTGATCTCACTCTGGATACTTGCTTTGGCAAGGTGCATGTCCAGGTAAAGAGTAGTCTTAGGGGGATGTGGAAATTTCTCAGCTATACCCCTAAATTTTCGTCGAAGAAAGTTATTCCCTGCGTAGTCGTGCACACAGATATGACAGATGAAGAAATTCTCTATCAGTTTGTGCAAAAAGTGCGTCCATTTCTCCTGAAGAAGAAGCGTGAGAAAGAAGTATGGGATAGAGAGCACAAGTAGGACGCTCTATGCGGGCGTCCTACAGTGCCAAATTGCCGTCTACTCGAGTAATACTACTCGGGTATTTTTTATGTATAAATCGTTGGTAGCCCGCCAGATTAATCATCAAAGCATTATCCCCTGAGAGAGAAAGATCGGGTAAATAGAGAGAAATAGAATATTCATCAGCGAGTGTTTGAAATTGCTCTCGTAAATAGGCATTAGCCGATACCCCACCACCTACAATTAGATTTTGTACGTCATATGCCCCAATTGCTTGCCGAGTTTTATGTATCAATACTTCTGCTACTGCTTCTTCAAATTCAAGCGCGAGTTCTTGTTTGAATTTTTTTGATATACGAGCGCGTGATTCTACAGCTCGACGCACAGCTGTTTTAAGCCCCGAAAAAGAAAAATTATAATCTCCACTGTGTATCATAGGCCGAGGCAGTCCCCACTTGGGAGCTCGGCTCCCAAGTAATCGAGCTAGATCTGCCTGGCGGGAAATTTCGGGGCCACCAGGGTAGGGGAGCCCAAGTAATCGAGCTGATTTATCAAAAGCTTCACCTACAGCATCATCTAGCGTCTCACCAATAATTGTGTATCTATGTTTATCATCGATCCGTACAAGCTCAGTATGTCCACCAGAGATAAGTACCGCCAAGCTCGGATATGCTATTTGTTTTAGAGCGTAGCTATCATTATTTTTTGATTTTATTTTTTGTATTAAACTTGCGTATATATGCCCTTCCATATGATTCGTAGGAATAAGAGTGATATCCCAAATATGTGCTAGTGCTCGAGCAGTGTTGAATCCCGTCCAAAGTGCTATCTCGAGTCCAGGGCCGTATGTAACAGCAATGGCTTTAAGTAAGGGCTTTTTATATTGTTCGGCAAGAGTAATAATTTTTTCAGCAATCTCGGGATCTCTCTCAAGAATTGCGTGTATCGCTTTCTTATCTACAGCACTAAGCTCTTTTGGCTTTGTCCTAGCTTCAAGCAAGCCAGATTCTTTAAGAGCAGAAAATAAAAGAGGCATTATATTTTTCTGATGCTCTCTGCGTGCCAAGCTTGGATATACGCCACCATATTTGCGATGTAGGGCAATTTGCGAATGAGTAAGATGTGAGAGTAGCTCAAACTCATTTTTATTACACCAATCAAGGATGGCAAGAGATGTTTCATCGCAAGATGTTTCTATCGAAAGTATTTTTGTCATACTATTGATTCATTAGCTCGCGCCATTTTTTACGAGTTACAGAGCGATAGCTCTCGTTACCTCCTATCAAATTTTGAGGGCCGTCTTGGGCCACTTTTCCATCTTCATCGAATCGGAGTACCATGGTAGCTTTTTTCCCCGATTCATCAATCGTACGAATTTCTCTAAGATCGTCAGCAATTGCTAAAAGCGCTTGCGATCCAGGGAAAAGCTCGCCTCGAAAATCAGTACGAAGCCCATAGGCCATTACAGGAATATCTAAGTCATCCACCACTTGCGCTACTTGCCACACCTGTTCTTTGCTAAGAAATTGAGCTTCATCTATCAAAACGCAATCAATGGCTTGCACGCTATGCTTATTTTGTATTTTTTCAAATAAATTTTCTTGTGGCGTAAATACATCACATTTTTTAGACACACCAATCCGCGAGCTAATCACATCACTACCATCTCGATTATCGAGAGCTGGCTTGAGTAAATAAGGATGCATTTTTCGCTCCAAATAATTATGTGCGACCTGCAGGAGCATGGTACTTTTACCTGCATTCATTGCTGAGTAATGAAAATAGAGCTTTGCCATAAAGTCTATTTTAGCATATTATCTCTTGCCTCATATGCTGGGATTGGTATACTAGCTTTTACTTGGGTGATTAGCTCAGTTGGCTAGAGCGCCTCATTGACGTTGAGGAGGTCACAGGTTCAAATCCTGTATCGCCCACCAGTATAGAAATTTCGGGTTCAAAACCAACTTTGTCATGAGCGGTACTTCGTGCCGCCCGAGCACGCGGCGCGTGGCAGGTGTTCCGTTTGAAATGAGTTCGAGCTTGGTACAATAGAGACACCCATACACAAGCGAAAGTTACTTTTGCTTTTTATCTTAGTTTTAAAGAGTCTGTAGTGAGCCACCGGCGAGATTCGAACTCACGACCTCTATATTACGAATATATTGCTCTACCAACTGAGCTACGGTGGCATTGAACTATGCTCTAGAATAATATCACACACTTATTTTTATAACATACATATTTTATAAATATGGCATAATACAAGCATATGAGAGAACAAACAATTTTTGAAAAAATTATTAATCGCGAATTGCCTGCTGACATTATATACGAAGATGAGGAGCACTTGGTAATTCTTGATATTAATCCTTTTGAAAAAGGGCATATTCTAGTTATTCCCAAGCACCACTATGAAACGATTATGGATATGAGCGAAGAAGCATATCTGCAATTACAATCGTTAGTCCATCGCTTTGCGCTACGAATGCACCAGAGCTTTGGTGGGGGTATTAATGTGGTACAAAACAATTATCCAGAGGCACATCAAGTGGTCCCTCATGTGCATGTTCATCTTATCCCGCGTACCGAAGACAAGCCGATGTATCATAGTGAGCTTCATACAGGAGGCTATGAATCAGATGAAGAAAAAGAGAGCTTTATCAGCAAGCTAAAATTGGTATAATGGGCGCTATGAAATTAGCAGAGCAATACGCCCGTACTTTATTGCAAGTAGCAGAGACAAAAGATGCAAAAGATTTTGATAAATTTTTTGATTTATTTATTGAATATCTGCGAGCACATCATCACGAAAAGCTCATACCACAAATATGCAAAAATGTAGTGCGCTTGAGCAAGTCTCAAGAGGCTTCCAATAAAGCTACGATTACGGTGCGAGCCTTAGGAGAAGATAAGAAATTTTCTGATCTGATACATGAGCATCAAGATATGTTTGGCAATGCACCGCAAGTACAAGTGGATGCACACATTGTTGGGGGAGCTGTTTTGCGCAATCGCACACACCTAGTAGACGCAAGCTACCGCAAGGCCTTACTCGATCTTTATCAAACTCTGAAAAAATAATAAGTTTTTAATATAAAAATCCGGGCCCTTAGGCCCAGATATGGTGTGCGAATCTTTAGAATAAGCTCCTCGAACGATTTATTACTCGTCGGGGTCTTTTGTTGTAAGCCACAACGCGAAGAACCCCAAGAGCAAGATAAGGCAGAGGAGCAAGAAGGCAGTAGTCACCAAGGTCCAGAGCCAGATACTCTCCCACCCAAGGAGCATAGTAAGTAGGGTCTTCATGAGCCACACGAGCCCGATGAAGCCCAAGAGCTTCAAGGCAGGGAAGCAGTCGCGGATCATTCCCTGGAGCTCGGATTGTTCTTTCGTATGGTAAACCATTTTTTCTCTCCTTTCATCCTCACTTGCGCATAAGTGTAGCATAATCATTACACATTTGCTCGTCCTTTGGTATAATACGCGCGTATTAAACACTAATAATTTAAGAGAGCCCTATGTCTAATCCAATTATTGAAAAGCTACAAAAAGAAATCAAAAATTTTTCAAATAAAAGCACGGTAGAGTCTATTGGTACGGTCGTACAAGTAGCAGATGGAGTAGTGGAGATCGAAGGCCTCGAGGGGGTCAAAATGTCTGAGATGGTACGCTTTTCTTCAGATACAAGCAAGGCACTAGAAGAAGTGCTAGATAATACGAGCGAGGTATATGGCTTGATTCTTAATCTTGAAGAAGATGTGGTCAAGGCGGTAGTGATGGGAGATGCAAGCGGTATCAAGGAGGGTGATATGGTGGTCAAAACGGGCGAAATTCTTTCGGTACCAGTGTCAGAAGAAATACTCGGTAGAGTGGTAGACACACTCGCTCGCCCTATTGACGGAAAAGGAGCAATCAAAGAAGACAAGCAGATGCTTCTCGAGCGGGAGGCGTATTCGGTGATAGATCGAGCCCCAGTAAACACCCCTCTCCAAACGGGGATTAAAAGTATCGATGCACTTATTCCGATTGGGCGGGGACAGCGTGAGCTTATCATTGGAGATCGTGGCACAGGGAAGACCACCATTGCGATTGATACAATTATCAATCAAAAATATGAGCCAGAAGCAAAGCGTCCAATTTGTATATATGTCGCAATCGGACAAAAAGAATCAAAAACAGCCAAAATAGTTGAAGAGCTACGACAAGCGGGGGCCCTGGAATATTCAGTGATCGTATCAGCTCCAGCTTCTCGATCAGCTACTGAGCAATTCCTCGCTCCTTTTACTGGAGTAGCAATTGCCGAATACTTTATGGATCAGGGAAAGGATGTCCTAATCGCTTACGATGATCTTTCCAAGCAAGCTGCTGCTTATCGACAAATGTCGCTTTTGCTCCGACGCCCACCAGGACGAGAAGCATACCCTGGTGATGTTTTTTATCTGCACTCCAGATTGCTCGAGCGGTCAGCCAAGGTGCATGAGGGATTAGGAGGAGGATCTATTACAGCTCTACCAATTATTGAGACGCAAGAGGGCGATGTATCCGGCTTTATTCCTACTAATGTGATCTCCATTACCGATGGACAAATTTTCCTAGATACAAATTTGTTTAACAAAGGGATTCTACCAGCAATTGATGTAGGGCTCTCTGTGTCTCGTGTGGGCTCATCGGCTCAAACCAAAGCAATGAAGAAAGTGTCAGGGCGTATCAAGGTGGATTTGGCACAGTTTCGTGAGCTAGAGGCTTTTATGCAATTTTCTAGTGATCTTGATGAGAACACCCGAGAAAAAATTGAATCTTCTGTACGGGTAGTAGAAATGCTTAAGCAAAAAAATAGCGCACCACTTCCTTTTGAAAAACAAGTCGTCACACTTTACTTTGTATCAAATGGATTTGCTCGAGATTTTGAGGTAGATACACTCGCTGGAATTGAAAAAGAGCTTCATGAGCGAATTGAAGCAGAAAAGCCAGAAATACTTGGCACTATTCGTGAAAGTGGAAAATTGGAGGATGACACCAGGGATGCTCTGCATGATTTTCTAGAGCATTTTGTGGTCTCAAAAGGGGTAAAGCAATCATAGATTCCAAGTGATATAGATCAATTATGGCACTCAAAGACATTAAAGAAAAAATACAATCGGTACAAAAGACAGCAAAAGTCACCAAAGCGATGGAATCTGTTTCAGCGGTCAAGATGCGCCGAGCTCAAGAAGATGCTATTCGTTCTCGGCCTTATACGCACGCTGCGTTTTCTATTTTGCGCCACCTATCTTATGTATCAAAGATGAATGTTGATCAAATGTATGATTTTCATACCAAAGATTCAGGGCGGATATGTATTGTACTTATTACTTCATCCAAAGGACTTTCAGGAGCTTTAAATGCAAATATTTTTAAGAAATTAGAGAGTTTACTTGAGGTCAACAATTGGGATACACAAAATACTGATTTTATCTGCGTAGGGAAGAAAGGACGAGAATATGTAGAGCGCAAGGGGTACAAGGTGATACATACAAGAGATCAATTTGATGATAATGATGCTGGGCCAGTATTACGGGAAATTTCTGATTTGTGCCTTGATCTATTTCATCATCACGACTATCAGCAGATTCATACGGTATACACTAATTTTATCAGCACGACAGAGCAAGAGGCAGTGAGTGGTAAAATACTACCAATCAAGCATAAAGAGATAGAGGAATTTATTCGTGAGGCGATCCCACGATCAGGACGCTATAGCAATATGCATGATTTTGATTTTGATAAAGAAACAGAGCAAACATCGGAATACCTCTATGAGCCTGATCCGGAGACTCTTATCAAGCATCTAGTGCCACATTTATTATATATTGGGCTCTACCATTCGTTGCTCGAATCTAAAGCATCCGAGCATTCTGCACGGATGATTGCAATGAAGAATGCAACAGACAAAGCAAATGAAGTAGCTAGTGATTTGAACCGTGAGTACAACAAGGCTCGACAAGCTGCTATTACTCAGGAAATTTCCGAGATTGTGACAGGAATGGAGACGATGTAGAGCACACAAATTATCCACAAGGGTATCCACAAGAGCAAATTGCAAAAAAAATAGAAAAAGGTACTATGTATTTATTGGACGACTTGTCGTTCAATATGTCCATCTCTTCGGAGGTGCGACAGCAAATTCGCCCTTCGGGGCGTTTTTGTTTTATAGGTAGAATATTGGGTGTATACTAGGTGGTATGGATGCTTATTTTCAAAAAATCAAAAAGGAGATTATGAATGATCCTGCAAATAGGGATTACACTAAAAAGGGGATAGAGCCACTATTTACTGCTTCTCGCAAAGCAAAAATCATTATTATTGGGCAAGCCCCAGGCAAAAAGGCACAAGATGCTGGTATTATATGGGATGATATGAGTGGTGATAATTTGCGAGAATACTTGGGAGTGAGTAGGGAAATTTTTTATGATGATGAGCAGATAGCACTTATTCCTATGGATTTTTATTTTCCAGGCAAGGGAAGAAATGGTGATCTAGCTCCTAGAAAAGAGTTTGCAAAAAAATGGCATACACCTATTTTTAACGAGCTTAGGGATGATGCTTTGGTGATAGTGGTAGGGCAGTATGCTCAGAAAGAATATTTGCCAGATAATATACGATACGCCAACCTTACAGAAAATGTAGAGCATTATAAAGAATTTTTAAAATTCAATATTTTTCCTCTACCCCATCCTTCTCCAAGAAATAATATTTGGCTAAGCAAGCACCCTTGGTTTAAAAAAGATGTCGTTCCTGTTCTTCAAAGAGAAGTAGCAAAAAGATTATCTATATAGAAGCCACTTAGGGACCGGGTCCCTAAGTGAATCGGATTACTTGCACCCCATAGTCATTTTGATATACTATCGAGCACTCACTGAGCTAGATATCTCGTAAAACTGCCTAATAATATAGAATCCACATCGCGGAGTGGAGAAATGGTATCTCCAGGTGAGAATCAGAGCGAATAAGGGTTATGAGCCGGGTATCTCGTAAAACTGCCTAATAATATAGAATCCACATCGCGGAGTGGAGAAATGGTATCTCGGGAGGCTCATAACCTCCAGAAGTTGGTTCGATTCCAACCTCCGCAACAAGTTAGACCGAGGGCGACTAACCCGAGAACTTGCTTCTCTAGAGCAAAAGCTCTAGCCCAGATTATTTGTCAGGGTAGCTCAGATGGTTAGAGCGCAGCACTCATAACGCTGAGGTCGTGGGTTCAATCCCCACCCTTGACACCAATAAGTATTCAGATCTTGCATTTATCAATAGTTTGGATATACTTTCAAAAAATTTTGTGCGTAATCACACTAAACTAAAAAAATAAGCCAAGCATATTATATATATGCGGTCGTAGCTCAACTCAAGGTAAGAATAAAGCGAGCACTTGGTGCGGATATCACCTAAAACTATCGAAAGGAATAAGCCAAGCATATTATATATATGCGGTCGTAGCTCAACTGGTTAGAGCACCCGCCTGTCACGCGGGAGGCTGAGGGTTCAAATCCCTTCGACCGCGCCAAGTAAAGTCGCCTTTAGAGGCGATTTTGTCTTACAGGAAAGAAAGCAAGCCACTTGGGAGCTCGGCTCCCAAGTGGCTTATGTAGTACCAAATAATGAAAAGACCTTTTCAGGTCTTTGTGGAGCCACCGCGCAGGGTCGAACTGCGGACCTCATCCTTACCATGGATGCGCTCTACCTACTGAGCTACGGCGGCTTAGACTCCGCGGGGAATAGTGTACTATATTGCCCCAGCTATTTCAAATAATCCTTCTTAGAAAAAATCTGCTACAATACTTTTATTATGGGTACACTATTTGTGGTCGCTACACCAATTGGAAATCTAGAGGATATTACTTATCGAGCGGTACGTATTTTGGGCGAGGTAGACACTATTTTATGTGAGGATACTCGGGTCACCAAGCGCTTACTTACTCATTATAATATTGATACACCAGTTTTATCTTATCACGCGCACAGCGAGAGCTCGCGTAGTGATGATATTATAGAGCGTCTTGTCGGTGGTGAAAAAATGGCACTAGTATCTGATGCAGGCACGCCCACCATCTCTGATCCGGGTGTACAGCTCGTATCTCGAATCTATAGCGAATATCTTGATAAAATTCAGGTCATAGCAATTCCAGGACCTTCGGCGCTTACTACCGCTTTCTCAATTTCTGGCGTGGGTGGCAATCAATTTATTTTTATGGGCTATTTCCCGCACAAAAAAGGCAGGGAGACTTTATTTAACGAAATAGCTTCAAGTGCCCGCCCTGTAATATTTTATGAATCACCTCACCGTATCGAAAAGACCCTCGCTTCTTTGGCAGAGCACTTAGAAGCTACACGACGAGTAATCATCGCTCGAGAGCTTACCAAAATTCACGAGCAGGTAGTACAAGGCACTGCTCAAGAAGTACAAGCATATTTTATTGAACATCCAGATAAGGTACGAGGGGAATTCGTAGTAGTTGTGGATAATTAATTTTTATATTTTTCCTACTCACACGCAATGTGCTGGTGTGCATATGCTCTCAAGCTATACTGCAGAGTATGTGCGGTATCTATGCAATCACCAGTCAGAAATCAAATACAGCCGAGCGTGTTTTTAAGGGGCTACAGATTTTGGAGTATCGCGGCTATGATAGTTGGGGGATAGCAGCGCGCACAAATAGCCAAAAATTTGAGCGTATTCGCCACATCGGTAAAATATCTGATTCGGCTTGTGAAGTGCCGGAAAGCAGTGAGTCGCTCGGGCACACGCGTTGGGCTACTTGCGGTGAAGTATCTGAGGCGAATACTCATCCACACACATCAGGGAGCATCACTCTTGTACACAATGGCATAGTAGAAAATTTTCAATCTCTCAAAGAAGAGCTCGAGAGTCTGGGCTATTTTTTTGTATCACATACCGATTCAGAAGTACTAGCAGGATTGATAGATTACAGCTTGAAAGACCAAAAAAATAAGCTCAAAGCTTTACAATCTGTAGTAGAAAAAATCGAAGGTCGATCATCGGTAGTGTTTGCTATCCAGGGAGAAAGAGGTATGTATGCCTTCACTACAGGATTAGCTCTTGTTGTTGGCTTTGAGGAAGAAGAAAGTATGATTGCTTCTGATCCTATGGCGTTTACTGCTCGGGCGCAAGAAGTAGTGTATATGGAGCCTGGGCAGGCAGGATATTTTAATACATCTCAAAGAGAATTCTATAATTTAGATACAGGCGAAGTAGTATACCCATCGTCTGAGAAGTGGGCCCTTAGTGATACGCCAAGTAGTGAAAAAGCTTGTAATGAGCACTATATGCTGAGGGAGATAATGGAGCAGAAAAAGCTTGTGAGAAAAGTAATGGAGCAGAGCGAATGTATTGCACAATTAGGACAAGCTATAAAAAATGCCAAGCAAGTATATCTTACAGGCTGTGGCACAGCGCATAAGGTGGCAATGCTGGGCGCCTATTATCTACATCTTTGCGGTATTGATGCAAAGGCGGTAGTTGCAAGTGAGATAGATGAATATTTAGGGCTCATTAATAAAGATACGCTCTGTATTGCAATTTCTCAATCAGGCGAGACAGCAGATGTACTCTGTGGTATCGAAAGAGTGCAAGCTCAGGGGGCCGAGATAGCAGCTATTACCAATGTAGCCCACTCATCACTTGCAAGAAAAGCAAGTACTGTGCTTCCAATATATGCCGGGGCAGAGCTTGCGGTAGCGTCTACTAAAGCTTGTATGAACCAAATAGCAGTACTTTATCAAGTCGCTTGTAGTATATCCAAGAATATACCAAGTACCGATCAAGACGCCTTAGAAGAAAGCCTAGCTTATATACTAAGTGATACCTCGCAAGATGCCATCTCTTACTTTGCGCAGAGTATCTCGAGCATAAGAGAAATATTCCTTATAGGTAGTGGCGCATACTATCCACTCGCTCTTGAAGGGGCTATCAAGATAGCTGAAGTATCCTATATCAATGCCCAAGGATTTGCCACAGGCGAGCTCAAGCACGGCCCCCTAGCTTTGATAGAAAAGGGCAGGGTATGTATCGTCCTGGGGAGCGAGGCAAAAGATCTGCGTGCTGCAGCTCAGATGAGGGCACGAGGCGCTTATATCGTAGGTATTGCAGTAGATACTAGCCCAGAATTTGATATTCATATTCCAAGCAGGGGAGAGGGATTTATTGCCCATATGAGCACCTTAGCAATTCTTCAATTGCTTTCTTACCATCTTTCGCTAGCACGAGGTATCAATCCAGATCGTCCACGTAATTTAGCAAAGAGTGTGACCGTCCAATAAATAGTGTCAAAAAAGAAAGCATAAAGCGAGGCTAAAATAAAAAGGAGAACATACAATATATACCCACCTTTGTATGTCTTGTAGCACGTTAATTACAATGCCGAATCACATCTTTGAGCTTGAATCGTGGGCGGACTTTTTTGCCAGGATTAAAGATGTCATTAGGGTCACATACCTGCTCGAGCTTACTAAAAATTTCTAGCACTTCTTTGCTAAACATAGTATCAAGATAGGGTGTACGTATAATGCCGTCATTGTGTTCACCACAGATACTACCACCTAGTGAAGTAGCAAGAGCAAAAAATTCTTGAGCCATTACCTGTATATTTTCTACTGTATTGGCTTGAGTAAAATCTATAAGCGGATAAAAGTGTAAATGTCCATTGCCAGCGTGGCCATAAACAAGAGCCTCTACGTCATATTTATCAAATAGCTCTCTAATTCCATAGAGAAAATCACCGAATCGTGCTGGAGGCACTGCCATATCTTCAAGAAATGGGGCAGGGCGCTTGTCGGGGTAGGCAAGCTTTGAGAGTGAATATGCAGCAGAGCGAATTTGCCAGAGCATAGCACCTTCTCCGGGATCAGTGATTTGATGTGCTCGAGTCTTATAATTACGAGATATCTCAGCGACTAATTTATGTGCAAAAGAAGCTTCATCAGCTGGAAGAGTGACGAGCAGGATATATGCTGGTATGCGACGCATTAATTTAAAATTATAGTGCTTGCGAAGAGAGGTGTGAAACAATCGGTAATCTTCGCTACTCAGCTCCTGTTTGAAATAATCCATTCTTTTTTGAGCCCTTCGATAGGTAGCCCCATCAAATATTTCAATATCAATAGGATGATATTTTGAAAGATGGGTGAGTATTTCTCCCGCACGGCTCACATCATTAAGTGATATAGCTACAAGGCTCGTATCTTCTTCTTTGGGAATTGCTTGTACCCAAATACGGCTAATGATGCCCAAAGTGCCCTGCGAGCCAGAAAAAATCTGAGTGAGATCAAATACTCCTCTATTCTGCATAAATTCCTCTACCGTGGTGGATACCACATCCCACAATGCATAGCCAGCAGAGTTTTTGCGTACTTGCGGGCGAGCTTTGATTATAAGCTCTTCATGATGTAAGCAGAGCTCCCATATATGGCGATAGATTTCACCAAGCAAATCATCTCGTTTGAGCTCGACTTGAAATTCATCCCAAGAGAGCGGGCGAATATGATATTCTATTCCATCTGCAAGGATGACATTGAGGGCTCGTACATATTGAGCAGTTTGTCCATAACGGTAGCTATGAGCTCCAGCCGCATTATTGGCCACCATCCCACCAATAGTGCACATATCTTTTGAGGCTGGATATGAAGGAATGTACACTCCTGCTTTATCCATCACTTCTTCCAAATCTCTATACAAGACTCCCGGATCACATTCATAAATAATGCCATCATCATTAAGCTCCTCATTAATGATAGCGTGTAAATTAGTATGAGTGTCAATGATTACACCATCATTGAGAGATCCTCCTGTAAGCCCAGTCCCAGCTCCTCGTGGAGTAAGGTGAAGCGGGAAGGCGTTTGTATTCAAGCTCTGTATACTGGTGACGGTGCGTATAATGTCCTGTGTGTGCAGAGGAAAGAGCACAAGCTCTGGCTCGAGATAAAAAATACTTTCATCACTTGCATATTGCGTGCGCGTATCTCGAGAGCTGTCAATTTTGCCTTCAAATCCAGCTTTGATTAAGTAATCTTCTAGTTGTGTGTACACACTACTCATTGGATGTATTATATCAGTGATTTTTTGTTATAATACTCTCCATTATGAACAAGTTTACAATTAGTATTATCGTTTTATTAGTAGCTTTTGGAGTCTTAATTTTTATGGCCTCAAGAAATGGCACGCAGAGTAATTTATCAGACCAAGATCGAGCAGATATTCTTGCTATACAAGCAGATGATCATATACAGGGCAATCCTGATGCCGATGTAGTATTAGTAGAGTATGCAGATTTAGAGTGCCCAGCTTGTGCCGCTTTTCATCCTCTCGTGCAAGAAGTGCTGGCTCAATATGGAGATAGCATTGCAGTGGTATCACGACATTTTCCACTTTCAATTCATCAGAATTCCCGCACCGCCGCTTGGGCAGTGGAAGCTGCCGCCCTTCAAGGCAAATATTATGAGATGGCAGATATGCTTTATACTCGACAATCAGAATGGTCTGGTAAAATTGCCAATGTATCAATCTTTGAGCCATATGCCGAGGAGCTAGGGCTAGATATGGCACAATACCGAGCTGATGTATTGAGCGACGAGGTGAAGGCTCGAGTAGAAAAAGATCTACAGGAGTCACGCACTCTAGGGCTTAATTCTACCCCCACATTCTTCCTACAAGGCGAAAAGCTCGTGGGAGTAGGAAATGCAAATGCTTTTGCACAAGCAATCGAAGGGGCTATAGCAAAAGCTAATGCTCTAGTCCAGGAAGAAGAGGAAACAAATACAAGTATCACCACCAGCACAAGCTCGATGAGTACAAGTACCGCTACAAGCTCCTAGTAGAGTTTTTTATAGACAATCCTCGATAAAAAAGCGCTCGAAGGGCGCTTTTTTATTGATTTAATTGGGTATTTGTAGCTTATGAGGTATACTGGATATATTAGTAATATTAATCCTAAATACAGATATGAATTATTTTTATGGAAATATAGAGGAGCTTACTTTAGCAAATGATGATTTTCGCCAAGTGATATATACTGGGCCACAAAGCCAATTAGTCTTGATGACATTACAAGCTGGTGAGGAAATTGGATTTGAGGTACATAATGAAAATGATCAATTTTTTCGACTCGAAGAAGGGAAGGCAGAATTCACTATCAATGAAGATGCTTTTGTAGTTGGGGCGGATGAAGCAGTGATTGTCCCTAGGGGGGCCAAGCATAATGTGCGAAATGTAGGTGAGGGAGCACTACGGCTCTACACCATTTATACTCCAGCCCATCATCCAGATGGTACTGTGCATCACACCAAAGCTGAGGCAGATGCCTATGAAGAAGCAGGGGATCATTAATCTCGAGTATGAGCAGGATTATCTGCTGTGAGTTCACGGATAGAAAATGCCACGACAAGCGTGGCTGTTTTCTATACTTGTGACCCCACGGAGAATCGAACTCCGATTTCCAGGATGAAAACCTGATGTCCTAGCCGTTAGACGATGGGGCCGTAGATCATACCTTATTGCAAAATTGCAAAGATAGGCATTACAAATTTTCAATATTTATAAATGAAAATTGTCTGGGCATTATATACAAAGCGTAGTAAAAATCAATATTCCCAGACATCGGGAGTCTGGGGAGCTAGAGCTCCTTGCTCCGTATCTCTGGCTTCTGGTCTTTGCGCACTACTGTAAAGGGGATGCGCCCAATTTCACGATCAAAATTGGTAGTAATACGCACTCGCCATTCACCAAGGGCTGGATTTTGTACAAAGGAATACCAGCGAAATCCATCATCTCGTCCGCCGGTAAGATTATATTTGCTTTCTAGTACATCCTGCCACTTTTCAGTTTTCGGATTATACCACTGCCATTTGTGATAAATAGGAGCATTCAAGCCACTAGGCCCAAAGACCGAAGCCAAAATAAACACCGTATCACTCGCAGATGTTTTTACAAATTCTCTACGATCAAAATATTGATTGATTTGCCACCAAGGCTCATATTCATAGGTGACCGTGTAAGTAGATGGCCCACTACGGATGACGCTGTAGTAAATATCACCGTGCTTGAGAGAGAGGGGGATAGGGGGGATAATATTGGCAAAATAGAGTAAATTAAAAATTACAAAGATAAAAAAGATATTTCGTCGGATTTTCCACCGTCGCCTATCGCTAATACTTGGTAGGAGAGCATACATCCCTTTCAAGTAGATTGCGATAAGAGCGATACTCACTATCCCCGAAAGGATAAAAATCATATCACCCACCATACCAAGCATCGTAGGTACAAAGAAAATTGCCATTGCAAGAATAGCTCCAAAGAGCATCCCTGTTTGCACTTCAAGACGCCGATAGTAATCACGCATCCTATCATTTGCCAAGAAGAGTAAAATAAGGGCTAGCATAAATGGCCAGGCCACATACCAAGAAGCAGATTTAGAATAGAAAATCACGAAGCCAGACAATAATCCACCAAATGCAAATTGAGCAAGATAGAGAGCAAGAGGAGAAAGACGATGGATGATCTCGCTTCCAAATCGCTCTTCAATATCAGTATTAATTATCAAAATCGCGAGCGCCCCCAGAAAAAGATAAGTGAGAAGAATGGCATTATCAAACCACTGGTCAATTCGATTAAGAGTGATCAAGTCTAAGCCAAATCCGCCCACAAAAGCACCCGATGTCACCATACGCTCATTGGTGCGCACCCATTCTTTGAGTCGGCTGATATTGTCTTTAGTACGGTGGTATCGATGCTTCATTATATATGTGCTAGTATAGCAGATATGTCGACTCCACTCTATGAAGAATATCTACTTGTAAATATCGTTCCAGAGCTTGCACAGGGGCGCCCAGATTGGGATCTGCCCCATACACTCAAGGTTGTGGAGTATGTAAAAATCATTACTGATATACATAGTGCAGAGCCTTCTCTCAATCGAGATGTGCTGATTATCTCCGCATATTTGCACGACTACGGCTATAGGTATTTTCTTGATGATATTATCCCTCATCGTCCCACATTGGGAGGAAGAGCAAAAGAAGAGCATGCCCTAAAGAGTGCAGAGAAATGGCAAGAGATTAAAAATCACGAGGTATTTAATTTTTTAAGCGAGGAAGACAAAGATCAGATTGAGCATTTAATTCTTGTACACGACAAGGTCTACGATTTGCAAGATATTGATGAGCTTGTTCTTATGGAGGCAGATACTCTCGGAGCGCTCGGGACAAAAAGCCAAGTAGATGTCACAAGCGATGCCTATCAGCGCTATCTTCGTGCTACTCAAGAGAAAAGAATTAGCCGATTTATTACTCCTTATGCCAAAGATGAGGCAGAGCGATTACTCAGCGAGCTCCTCATCTAGGGGTGTAATTTGTATCATCTTTAGTAAATTCTGTGGATAACAAATATAGATAGCTAATACTTTGGGATTTTAGTCCGGGATTCTCAAAATGGGCGCTTAATAGGGGGGATAGTTTACGGATGGTACAATATGTTGTATGAATTTAGAAGTCACTACGCTGGCTCTTGCTCTTCCAGTATTTATTATCTCACTTTTTGTACTTGTAAAGGGAGCAGATTATTTAATTAGAGGATCAGAAAGAATTGGGCGCTACTTGGGCCTGCCATCATTTGTCATTGGCGCATTGATTGTGGGGATAGGTACGTCGCTACCAGAGCTTGCGGCTTCTTTTGCAGCTATTACTGGAGGGTCATCAGAAATTGTGGTCGCAAATGCTGTAGGATCAAACATAGCAAATATCTTGCTGGTTGCAGGATTAGCAGCAGTCATTGGTCGCAAGATTGTGACCACCAAAAATTTGCTTGATATTGAGGTGCCACTTTTGGTCTCTTCCTCAGTACTTTTTTTGGGGACAGCCCTTGATGGCAGAATTACACAATTAGAGTCAAGCCTTTTATTTGCTGGCTTTATTGCGTATATTTCTTATCTCTTAATTCACCCAGACGAATCGGAAATTGATGCAGACTACAAAGAGAAAAAGGTAAAAACATTGCACGCAGTAGATTTTATAATGCTTGCAAGTGGTGGGGTAGGGCTTGTTTTAGGAGCTCATTATCTCATTCAATCAGTACAGGTAATTGCTCAAAGTATTGGAGTGAGCGAGGGAGTGGTGGCAATTTCAGCTGTAGCACTTGGCACATCTCTTCCTGAAATAATCGTATCAATTACCGCAGTTATGAGAGGCAAAATGGACTTGGCCTTTGGTAATGTGTTTGGATCAAATGTATTCAATATCTTGATGATGGTGGGATTTGTGGGGCTTTTTACCGAATTACCTATTGATCCACAAACGATGCAGATTGGGCTACCGGTCTTTGCAGCAGTCACCATTATGTTTGTTGTTTCAGCAATGTCTAAACACATTTATATCTGGGAAGGTTTGATGTTTTTGATTGTCTATCTCTTCTTCATTATGAAGATATTTGGCTTAGGCTAGAAGGGGAGTGATGTAGCCACGAGAGCTTCGGAGTTCTCGTGGCTACATCACTCACGGTGTGCCGAATGTCTTCTTGAAAGATACTGAAAATGAATGAATTTGACTATTAAGAAAATAAATGTTATTAATAATTAATAATAAAAAATATGCGAGTAGTAAGTTTTAATCCAGAGCGGATAATTGAATCAATATTAGCTGATTTGCCAGAGCGATCGCGTGATGTTGTACGCAAGCGTTTTGGTTTGCATGGAGGTCGCCGAGAAACTCTCGAATCAATCGGAGATAGCTATCACATCACTCGCGAACGAGTACGACAAATCGAAAATCTTGCCAAAGAGCAAATCAAAAAAAGTGAGCACTTTATAAGTGGCGCACACGATGCTTTGGATGAATTAAAAAATATCGTAGAAGAGATGGGAGGAATCGTTGAAGAAGAGACTTTGCTTGATGCAGTGTCCCCATCAGAAAAGGAGAAAAATCACCTCTATCTATTGCTTGAATTAGGAGAATATTTTGGCTACGCCAAAGAGGATGATGATACATACAAAAATTGGTATACCAATGTGCGAAATGCAGATATGGTCAAAAAATCTCTTAAAAAATTATACAAAGAATTAGATACTGATGAAATTCTCACCAAAGAAGAGATCCTAGCTCGTTTTATGCAATTGATAGAAGAAGATTTGGAAGATGGTGTAGCAGATACTGAGCTTGCAAAAATGTGGCTAGCTATGTCAAAGCGAGTAGGTAAAAATCCTATGGGTCGCTGGGGCCGTACCGATTCATCAAATATCAAAACGCGCGGAGTACGAGATTACGCCTATTTAGTATTGCGTGAGCACGGAGAGCCGATGCATTTTAGAGATATTGCCCAAGAGACAAGTAAATACTTCAACAAAAAAATTAATACTGCCACTATGCATAATGAGCTTATTAGAGATGATCGCTTTGCTCTCGTGGGGCGCGGGCTCTATGCGCTCAATGATTGGGGGCTTTATGGAGGTACAGTCAAAGAGCTAATTATCGAAATTTTGAAAGAAAATAAAGCTCCTATGACAGAAGATGCGATTATCAAGAAAGTACTTGATCGCAAGCTTGTCAAAGAATCTACCATCCGCATCAATCTCAAAGATAAAAAACATTTTTATCAGGATAAAGAAACTAAGCTATATTCTTTAGCAAAGTAGCTTGTAAGTACTTGTAAGTAGGAGTGCTTGTGCTAGCTCCACCAGCACACTAGTTTCATACACAGTCTAGTACTCGAGCTTGTCGCTCCTAGCTGGTATAATATGCAAATGGATCCTGTGCTACTAGGAAATGTCGTCTATTTAGTGCTTTTTGCGCTACCATTTCTTTTTGCGTACATTGTAATTCTTGAACTATGGAATTACATACACGAATATTTATGGTACAAGTGGTACCTTGGTAATGAATATATTACCCTCGAGATTCGCTTACCTAAAGAGCAGAAAAAGACTCCTGTAGCGATGGAATACTTATTTAATGGCTTGTATGAGCCAGGTGATAGTAGTGGATGGAAAGAATCATGGTTTGGGGTCAATACTTTACCGATCTTATCATTTGAGGTGGCTTCGATTGGTGGCTCAATACATTTTTTCTTTTGGGTGCCAAAGAAATTTAAGGCTCGAGTAGAAGCTCACACTTACGCCCAATTTCCTCAGGCTGAGGTGATAGAGGTGCCTGATTATACGCGATTGGTTGATTTTGATTTTGATACCCACAGAATTATGGGCTTTGATTATAGGCTGGAGCGAGCTGATCCCATCCCAATCAAAACATATAAGATGCTCAAGCTCGATATGCCTGGCACCAAAGAAGAAGAAAAAATTGATCCTATTACTCAAACACTCGAAGTAATGGCATCAATTGGGCCTCATGAGCAAATGTGGTGGCAAATTGTGACTCGGGCAAATAAATCGAAATATACCAAAACACTTAGCTTTAGGGAGCGATTGGCAAAAGCCTTCGCAGATAAAAATCCTCTTCAACTTTTCTATAATGAAAAGACAAATTGGCAAGCACAAGCAAAAGAAGTGATAGACAAAATTCGTGAGCAGTATAAGCCAGCATCAAAAGATGAATTGCTCCCTATGGGGGGAATGGCCACCCCACAAGACAATGAATTCCTCAAGCTCGTATCAGAAAATGCTTCTAAGGTAAATTTTGAATGCGGTATGCGTACCATTTATTTTGCCCCTAAAGAACATTTTGATAGTGCACAGCCCAGCAATATGGGTAGTATGTTTAAGGCGTATGGAGCAGGAGAGCCATACAATAATTTCAAACCAGCCTTTGTGGCAGCCACGAATGATAAATGGTGGGAGCCAGGGCAGGGGGAGGCGATTACTGAGCTCAAAAAATTAATGCATCCCGATTACGCAGGTAGGAGATTCTTTAATATGCATGGCACTGTGGGATATGGCTATTATAAAAATCAATATACTACCTTTGCTTTGTCTACCGAAGAATTAGCTACTCTCTACCACTTCCCAGGCTCCGTATCACAAACACCTACCTTCGAACGAATTCCGAGTGCCACCTCTCAAGCCCCAGCTAATTTACCCATCGGTGGCTCTACTTTTGCTCATCTACCGAGAACTTAAAGATACAATATATAATGCATCCACGAGAAGTACAATCAAATAATCTATTTCGTCGCTATCACCTACCTACCCTAGGGGCAATTTTTGGAGGAATTATTATTTGTACAGCTACGCTATGGTATATATACAAGCTCCCCTATAGCCCCCCGGGAATTACGAGCTTGGATACCTATATACAAATTGCTCCTGGTAGTACAGCTAGTGGAGTGGCAGAACAGCTTGAGACCCAAGGAGTTATCCGTGATGCAGGGCTATTTATCATACTACTGAGAGCACAAAACCTTACTGGAGAAATTAAAAGTGGCACCTATTATTTTAATGACCCGGAAAGCTTAGACACCATTATCGATAGAATTACTTCAGGCCGGTATGGCTTGCCCACTATCAAGATCACTTTGCCTGAGGGGCAAGCAAATTATCAGTATGCCAACCTATTAGCAGAACGCCTAGAATATATCTCAGCTTCTCGTTTTCGTACCCTTGCTGCGCCTTATGAGGGCTATCTATTCCCTGATACCTACTTTTTCCCCAAACGTAGCACTGCTCAAGAGCTTATTGACATAATGCGAGCACAATTTGATAAACAAATTACCCCTCTAGCGGGAGAAATTGAAGCATCACCTTATACTTTAGATGAGATAGTCATTATGGCATCATTGGTAGAGAGTGAAGCAGGAAGTGCTAGCTACGCTACAAAACAACGCGTAGCAGGTGTCTTATGGCGCAGAATTAAAGAAGGAATGCCTCTGCAGGCAGATGCAGTATTTAGCTATATTTATCAAATGCACTTACCACGAGTACTTTATCGACATCTCGAAGTGGATTCTCCATATAATGTGTATAAAAATGGAGGGCTTCCCCCAGGCCCAATAGGTAATCCGGGGATTGATTCCATAAAAGCTACTCTTGATCCCATCGATGAAGGCTATCGGTATTATTTGACAGGCAATGATGGCACCTTCCATTTTGCTAAAACTTTAGTAAAACACGAGCAAAATCGTAGTTTATATCTTCAATACTAAAATACATTATTATAAAACAAACAAGCTCTTTTGGAGCTCGTTTGTTTTAAATGAGTAATGAATCTAGCTCACCGTGAGCTTGGTGCGACGATCTTTATCTATTTTGGGAAGAGTAATATGAAGTACTCCATGTTTTGATTTAGCTTTAGCTCCTTCTATATCAATTTCTTTTGGGAGAGAAATAGTGCGGGCAAAGACTCCCCATGAAAGCTCTTGCTCGTAGTAATTTTCGTCACTTATACTAGCTTCGCGATAAGATTGACCCTTCAGGGTGATGCTATCTCGTGCAATATCGATGTCTAGATTTTCGGGATTAATTCCCGGAATAAAGGCTTTGATATATAGATTATTTTCATCTTGATACACATCAACAGCAAGGGGCTCATCTTCTTTTATTGGAGATTCATCATCCCATAGTGATTCAATATCCTCGCCCCCTAAATCTTCGAAAGCATCATACTCATCATCTGTGTGTCCAGTAATTTTATTAAATAGTTTACGCATAAATTTATGATTATGTATTTTTAGTATACCAAATTATTGCATATGCTCCAGAGGATATATACAGGTTAAAACTCATAATTATTCCAATCAATTTCTGGCGGACAAGAGGGCGCACGCAGGAGCTCGATAGCGATGACGATAAACATAAATAAGAACCAGGTGGCGGCAAAAGCGAGGATCACTGTATGTGCACTCTCTCCTGTTACTAAAAAATTGAAGCCAAGATGGATGATGACGGCAAGCAAAAGCCCAATAATTAAGCCAAAAAATTTTATAATTTTTGATTTAAAAAATACGAGTGATAAGCACACCCCCACTACTCCCGTGGCCACCATATGAAGAATAGTAGCTCCAATGATCCGCTTACCTCCTTCTATGGTGGCAATATCTAAATTGAAATTATTTAGATATTGCAAAAAGTAGAGAATATTTTCGAGGGCAGCAAAGCCTAGCGCGGTAGTGGTGAGATAAATAATTGGGTCAATTCTCTCATTGTAATAAGGATTGCCTTGTATAGAGCTAAACCAAGCGCCAATGTATTTAGCATACTCTTCCACTGAAACAAACAAAATCATAGCAAGAAAAGTGCTTGTGCCAAAAAGTGTTACGACAAGTGATTGGGTAGGGAGAGTGAAAAGAGCAGCAAGGCCACCAAAAATAAATGCACTAAAAAGGTGTGTTCGTGGCTCTGGACAAAATCTATCACGGCGAGACCAAAACAAAAGCCAAAATACCGAGGGAATAAGAGAGCCAGCAAGGGCAATCATAACAAGCTCTTGTGGGGTATCAAGCATAGCTCTATTATTATGACATAAAATTATCGTTTTTATCTGTGGACTAACGATTAGTAGCTAGTAACTAGTTTGTTGGTAGGCTAGTGTTCTGGTGGTATTTATTGTGCTTGATCGATATAAATAATAAAACACATCAAACTTTTCTTTTTGTTATAAAGCCAATCCTATTCAAACAAACCAGTCTACTAGATACCAGTAGACCAGAATGCCCGTATGTCCTCCCGGCGGGAATCGAACCTGCATTTAATCCTTAGGAGGGATTTGTTCTATCCATTGAACTACAGGAGGAGGAATAATTATGCATACTCTCACAAAATAAGAGTTATGACAATTTTGTCCATTATACAATTATATCCCCAGAATCAATCTCGCAGCCAAGCACGCATCGTGATACTATTGCAATATGACGCTGTATAAGTACTCTGCTATTGATCGTGATGGCAATGAGCGTGCTGGTGAAATTGAAGCGCACAATCAGGACATCGCGATTAATTCCTTGCAAGAGCGAGGGTTTATCATTTCTTCTATTAAGGAGGCAAGTGCCAAGGGGCTACTTGAGATGAACATTACCTTAGGAGGTGTAAAGAATAAAGATATCGTTATTCTTTCCAAACAGCTTTCTACTTTATTTGAAGCCCAAGTGTCTGCGCTACGGGTGTTCCGTCTTTTGTCAGCCGAATCAGAATCACAAATTTTGCGTGAGACACTTGAGGAAATAGCTGCCGATATTTCAGATGGATCTTCTATTACCAATGCTCTCAAAAAACACCCCCAAGTATTTTCCAATTTTTATGTCAATATGGTGGCAGCGGGTGAGCAATCAGGAAAGCTATCCCAAACATTCACCTATTTGTCTGATTACCTTGATCGTTCATACGAGCTGACATCAAAGGCAAAAAATGCCCTTATTTATCCCGCTTTTATTGTGTCGGTCTTTGTCATTGTAATGTATCTGATGATGACTATGGTAATCCCCAAGATTTCCAAGATTCTTACCGACGCGGGCCAAGAGCTACCTTTCTTTACCAAGGTCACTATTGGGGTGTCAAATTTTCTGGTAGATTATGGTATTTTTCTCATCATTGCTTTTATTATCGGTGGCTTCTTTCTGTATCGTTATTCTCAAACAGAAGCAGGGTCTACTATATTTGATGATGCCAAGCTCCGTATACCTTATGTAGGTACTCTATATGAGAGGCTTTACCTGGCGCGCATATCGGGCAACATATCTATGATGCTCGCCTCGGGTATTTCAATGGTTAAAACTCTGGAAAATACAGCTTCGGTTGTAGACAATAAAATATACGAGAATATCTTACTCGATGTCACGGATCAGGTGACTAATGGTAAATCAGTATCTGAAGCATTTGCTACCTATCCACAAATCCCTGGTATTTTTACCCAAATGGTCAAGGTGGGTGAGGAGACAGGCCGCATTTCAAATGTACTCGATACTATGGCAAAGTTTTATGAGCGAGAGGTGGTAAACGCAGTAGATTCTTTAGTAGGATTGATTGAACCTATAATGATTGTGCTTCTCGGTGTGGGCGTTGGTGGGCTTCTCGCTTCCGTGCTCATTCCAATTTACAATATTACCGGTACCGTCTAGATATATTTTATCAAGCCATATACAGAATAGAATATCGCAATAAAGTGATAAGCACTGTTGCATTATAAAGATTATCTGATAAACTACTCGCTACTATGAGTAGCCGAATGCGAGAGACAAAAGGACATACAGGGAATCGCCGTAGTCATCACAAGATTACAGCCCCTCGCCTTTCTGTGTGTTCTAATTGCAAAGAATATCACAAGCGTCATTCTGCTTGCGCACACTGTGGCCATTACCGAGGTAAGGCGCTTGGTGTGATGAAAACATCTACTACTGCCAGTGTTTCAAAAGAAGAGAGCGGTGCTAAGTAGACCAAAAGCGATAATAAAAATGCCCCATAGAGGGCATTTTTATAGACTTATTTATAAATTCTAGTATAATCTAGTATAGGCAAATCTGGTTGTTTAAGTATATATCTTGAACAATAAGATTTGTTTTATTGATATGATCATTTTCTGACACATATGTCCCTACGCCACTTAGCCAGACAGGTAGTCGTTCAGTCATTGTTTACATGGGATTTCTACAATCAGGATGCTGATCGTGTGGATGAATTTTTGAATTGGAATTTGGATCGCTATCGAGATACTTTGGTGGACGCAGATTTTCCTCGTACTTCTTATGAGGGAGTAATAAAAAAAGTAGATGTTATAGATCAGATTATCACCAAAGCCGCTCCACAGTGGCCTATTGATCGGATCGCTTCTGTAGATAGAAATATTCTTCGGTTGGGGATATATGAGATGCTTTTTGCCAAATCAGGCGATGTGCCTCCTCGAGTGGCCATCAATGAAGCGATTGAGCTCGGGAAAACTTTTGGTGGAGTCAATACCTATAAATTTATTTCAGGAGTGCTTGGCTCAGTATATGAAGCATCTGATTTGAAAAAAAGCGATACCTATATTCCTAAGGTCGAAGATCCAGACACTTTTCCCACCGTAGCAAAGGTAGGAGCTGTAGTATATGCCGAAGATGAGAAGGGGGCGCTTTTGGTTGCACTCGTGCATGACATTTTTGGCAAATGGACTCTTTCCAAGGGTGGCGCTCTCGAAGGAGAAAGTGAAGAAGAGACTTGCGCTCGATCGGTAAAAAAAGAAATTGGAATCGAGGTTGAGGTAGGCAAAAAAATTACACGCACAGAATATATAGCGCGACACCCTAAGATGGGCAAAATTAAAAAGCAGGTCACCTACTATGTATGCAGGTCGGATTATCTTCCACTCGAGCTCGAACAAGAAAATGATGGGCTCAATGATGCTCGCTGGATTCATTTAGATGAGCTGGAAAATCTCGAAACCTATGATGATATAAAGCCAATTATTTATGAAGGAATTCGTATGGCTACCCAATAACGAATAGTAATATATGGATACACTACCACTTACACAATTCCAAGAAGCAATCGGGATACAATTTAATGATAGTGATGTACTAGAGCGGGCATTTACCCACCGCTCTTATCTTAATGAGCAAATAGAAAATGAATCCCGCCACAATGAGCGATTAGAATTTTTAGGTGATGCGGTATTAGAGCTCGTTATTACAGATTTTTTGTACCAAAAATTTCCCCGTGAAAAAGAAGGGGTGCTCACCGCCTATCGTGCTGCTTTAGTGAATACAGATTCGCTTGCAATGAGCGCGCGTGCTCTAGAAATGGATGAGTATTTGCGTATGTCGAAAGGAGAGCGAATGGATACACAAAAAGGCCGCCAACACATTCTCGCTAATACTTTTGAAGCATTTGTCGGGGCGCTATATGTTGATCAAGGTTATGGGCAGGCACGAGATTTTATTGCTAGCCAGCTCTTTCCTAAAATTGATACTATTATAAAAAATAAGCTTTTTCGTGATCCAAAATCTTATTTTCAAGAACAAGCCCAAGACCGCCAACGCATTACCCCACATTACGCTCTTGTAGACGAAGAGGGGCCTGACCACGACAAGGAATTTGTAATGGCAGCCTATCTCGAGAATGAAGAAATAGCTCGTGGCAAGGGGCCTAGTAAGCAAAAGGCAGAAACAAATGCTGCTCAAAATGCTTTAGAGGCCTTGGGTTGGGATTGATAGAGATGATAGCGTATGACTAGCGTTTGGTAGTATTTTTGATACACTTGACTCATTATGAATCAAGATAAAGTATTTATTACCAAAGAAAAATACGATGAGCTTAAAATAGAATTTGCAAATTTGACTACAAATTCTCGCACCGAAATTGCTGAGCGCCTTGATTCAGCTAAAGCCCTAGGGGATTTGAAAGAAAATGCCGAGTATCATCAAGCACGAGAGGATCAGGCCATCCTAGAAGAACGAATCAATCGTATTCAATCGATATTAAAAAATGCCGAAATTATTAAGACTACCGAGCATCAACAAGTAGAAATCGGGGCTCTAGTGACTATTGCTCGTAAAGGCTCAAGTGCCAAACAAAGCTATCAAATCGTCGGGCAAGAAGAATCAGACGCCCAAAATGGCAAGCTTTCACATCACTCGCCATTAGTTGTGGCAATGCTTGGTAAGAAAGAGGGAGATTTTTTTAATTTCACCACTCCTGGAGGAGAGCAGGTAACTTGGAAGGTAGTAGAAGTAAAATAGTATGCACCCTGATCCAATTTCATCCACTAAAGCGCAGGAAATTATTTTTAAAAATAAAGTGTATGAGCGTATTCTTATACGGACTCCACGAATAGATGCTGGTAGTGATCTTGGCCATATTATTATTGAAAGCTACAAGGGCGAGTGGTATGACGGAGACATACTTTGTATTGCTGAATCGGTAGTAGCAATTAGCCAGCATCGTGCTTATAAAATTAGTGATATTACTCCTGGATTTACTGCTCGTTTATTAGCTCGCTTTGTACAAAAGACTCCACAAGGCATTGGCTTGGGAATGAGTGAGACTATGCAATTAGCCTTAGAAGAAATCGGCTATCTTCGATTATATAGCGCAGCTATTATCGGGGGCATTACCAAGCTTTTAGGAAGACGAGGAGATTTTTATCGAATTGCAGGTGAAAAAGCTCGAGGCATAGATGGACCTACCTCTAATACTCTCCCACCATACAATGAATATGCCACCCTTTTACCCAAAGATCCTCAGAAAGTAGTGGATACTTTAGAAGCATACCTTACTGAAAAAACGACAAAGCGGATTGAGATTATTATTGTAGATGCCAATGATATTGGGGTAAACATAATTGGAGCTCGTAGCAAAGAGCAAGAAGCACTGGGAAAGGCTCTGTGTGCCGACAATCCAATGGGGCAAGGGCATGAGCAGACTCCCATTTTACTTGCGCGAGTACAAGACAAGAATACCTAGGATATCAATAGCTTTTTCTTATCACCCCCCATTTATACACAAGCCCCCACTTATCAAACACCCAATAATTAGCTACTATAAAGCTATATGAAACACATACTCAAAAACACCACACTCGTCTTGGGAGGTATTGCCCTTGCTATAGGCAGTATGGTATTCGCTGCTACCTGGCAAGGCACTGATACTATTCAAAATGGACAAATCATAGAAGCAGATGTTATTAAAGATAATTTTGATTATTTGTATGAGCTAGTAGGGGAAGTGAAAGCTAGTTGTAGTGGAGGAGGAAGTATTATCCTAGGAAAGAACCCTATTACGGGTGAAAATATCACTCAATCACTACCAGCTAATGGAGGAGAGCATCTACAAGTAGCAGGAGCAGATGGAACAGTATACCAGTGTCTTGATGGTAGCTGGAACGCTATCAATATGGGCTCAGGAGCAACATCTAATAATCCATGTCCTCCTGGACAGCAATTGGTGAATTCTGGTGGTGGGATGATGGTATGTAATCCAGGCGCTGGAGGCCCACAATAAAAAGGGCAAGCCAAGCCCACAGAGACTCGCAACAAAAGCAAAACAAGCGCTTTGTTTTTGTTTTATTCTAAGAATGTGAGGATGTTTGCTTACCCCCATAATCTTTCAAGCTTTTATTCTACTCCTAGTCTGGGTATAATAGGTGGTATGTCACGAGAGCAAGAAATTCGAAGTAATCGAATAGAAAAGAAAAAAAGAATTGAAGAGGCGGGGATGGAGGCATACGCTACCAGTACAAAACAGGGTATTACTTTAGGTGAATTAAAAAAAACTTTTGCTACTTTATATAAAAAAAATAAAGATACTAAATATCGCATAGTAGGGCGAATAATGTCTCAAAGGGGAAGTGGTAAGATTTCTTTTGTGTCGCTCTTTGATGGCACTGATTCTTTTCAAGTTGTTTTTCGTGTTGATGACTTGGGTAAAGAAAAGATGCAATTTTTTACTAAAAATTTTGATATTGGTGATTTCGTGGAAGTACACGGATATTTAGGTAAGACAAAATCAAAAGCACAATCGCTTTTTGTCACTAAGTACTCAATGCTTACTAAAGCCTTACTCCCATTGCCAGATGCTCACTATGGATTGGTAGACGAAGAGCTCAAATACCGCAAGCGCTACCTTGATGCGCTACTTGATCAGGAAGTACGAAAAAGATTTGTCTTGAGAGCTCAAGTCATTAAAACTATTCGTGAATTTTTGAATGACAAAGGCCTACTTGAGGTAGAAACCCCCATTCTACAATCACAAGCAGGAGGAGCGATGGCAGAAGTATTTGATACTCATCATAAAGATTTTGATCAAAATATGCATTTGCGTATTGCGCTTGAGCTCGATCACAAAATGATGATGATTGCTGGATATCCGGGTGTTTATGAGATTGGTAAGTGTTTTCGTAATGAAGGATCTGATCCTACCCATCATCAAGAATTTACTATGCTCGAGTGGTACGCTGCATATCAAGACCTCAAGACTAATATGCGCTGGATGCAGGAGCTTATCAAAAAGCTTGCCAAGCTTACCGGGGAAAAAGAGTTTATTGTTTATGATAATCAAGGCCTCGGCACCAGTATTTCTTTTGGTGGAAAGTGGCCGGTAGTCTCATTTAGGGATTTGGTAAAAAAATATGCAAAATTAGATATTCATAAAGCCGATAGAAAGACAATTGAATCTAAGGCACTAGAATATGGAATGACTAAGAAAGAAATTAAAATCAAGGGAGATGCTAATCTGCTTGATTTTATATATAAAAAATCTGCACGAAGTAAAATAATCAACCCTACTTTTGTCGTGGGCTATCCAAGTGATTTAATTCCACTTGCACAAAAGAATGATGATGGCACCGCAGATATGTATCAGCTCGTTGTAGGAGGAGCGGAAGTCGTCAAATCCTTTAACGAGCTCGTAGATCCACTGCTCCAGAGAGAGCTTTTAGAGCGACAATCACATTTTAAGACACAGGGGGATCATGAAGCGATGGAGATAGATGAGCGTTTTCTTGAGGCAATGGAATATGGCATGCCTCCGATGACCGGCTGTGGTATGGGAATCGATCGTTTGATGGCAATTCTTTGTAGTCGAAAAAATCTTAAAGACGTCATATTCTTCCCATTGATGAAAGATGCTAAATAGTAGCTATATGAATAGTAAGATTGTACTTATTTTTATTGCTATTTTAATAATTGGAATATCTTCATTTTTTATATTTAGTGAGCCCACCAATCCTACTCGTGCAAATATTATATCTGCAATTGAGGAGGCAAATTACTGCACATTTGATACAGATTGTGTCGTGCTTGAGAGCAAATGCCCCTTTGATTGCTATGTCTATGTGCATAGCAATGAAGCAGAAAGAATTTCGAAGCTTATTGAATCATTTGAGTCGAGGTGCGCCTATGGATGTGTAGCTCCTCCTGAGGTGGTCTGTATAGATAGCCGTTGCACGGGTATTTTTGAATAATACAGAAGTGCTACAAGTGGCTATTCTACTAAAGCTTCCACAGGGGCTTTTTTCTTTAGTCGTTTATAATACATAGGATGCATCGATCAAACATTTTTTCTCAGATACATACTCGGAGCGTCGCGGATGCTCTTCTTATTGCACAAACGAGTAAAGAGCGTGGGCTTTCTCAATCCCAATACAGCAAACGTTTAGCACTGTATGGAGAAAATAGGATAAGCGACGCGCCTTCATCATCACTCCTTTTATCAATACTCAAAGAGCTACAAAATCCACTTGCTATCATTCTCCTTGTTGCAGCGCTATTTACTATTATTCTTGGAGAGTATATTGATACAATAGTAATTCTTATTGCCACGGTAATTAATGTGGTAATCTCTCTATATCAAGAGCGCCAAGCACACGATGCCTTTCGAGCGCTTTCGCGCTTGCGAGCACATAGCGCGGTAGTCATGCGGGCAGGAGTCAAGGAGCTCGTCCCTGCAGAAGGGCTTGTTCTTGGGGATGTTGTATTACTGAAGGCAGGAGATTATATCCCAGCAGATGGAAGGATTATCCAAGCTACTCGCCTGCAAGTCAATCAGGTGGTATTTACTGGAGAGAGTAGGGCGGTCGATAAGAGCACACGAACAAGTGATGAGGATCATCCTTTTGATAGAAAGAATATGCTTTTTATGGGCTGTACCGTGGTGAGCGGGGAAGGAAGTATGATAGTAACAGCCACGGGTGATTGGAGCCGATTTGGCACGATTGCCAAGCGAGTACAGGATATCAAAAAAGATCTCTCTCCTGTACAGCGTATGACGCAGACAATTGCTACTTGGATAGGGGTATCCACAGTAGGTGCTGTCATTATATTGCTTGGAGTAGGGGTATTGCAGGGGCAAGAGATATATACGACCTTACTCTTAGCAGTAGCGGTAGGGGTCTCGGCTGTCCCTGAGGGTTTACTTTCAGCAGTCACTGTAGTTCTTGCTTTTGGTGCTCGTAATATAATGAAGCAAGGTGCGTTGGTAAAAAATCTTTCATCAGCAGAAACGCTTGGCTCAGCAAGCTACATTCTTACAGATAAAACAGGGACACTCACCTACGGCAAGCTCAAGGTAGAGAAGTGGTATAGCGATGGTGTATCCGATGAAGTATTCAAGCAGTACGCAGTACTAGCGACTGATGTATTTTATGATATCCCACACAAGCGTTTTGTAGGTGACGAGATGGACACAGCTATTGTGCAAGCCGTATTTCCACAAGGTGATAATTATCAAGAATTTATAGATAGTCATATCAAGCTAGATACTATTCCTTTTGATTCGAGCTATAAATTCTTTGCTTCCTTAAGTGCAAATGAAGAGAATGAGGTAGAGCTTTATATCAAAGGTGCTCCTGAAATACTTTTGGCTCACTCGGCGTATATAGCAAGCGATGATGATGGTGGCTATCGCAAGCTCAGTGATACAAAGAAAAAGGAAATTGAGAAATTATTACATAGGGAATCATCTCGGGGGAGAAGATTAGTGGCGGTAGTAAAGCGCTCAGCATATTCCAAGAAAAATCTTGATGATTTATGGGAAGATGATGAGGCACATCTCCCTTCAGGGCTTGTTTGGTGTGGTGTCGTTTCTTTTTATGACCGTATTCGTCGAGATGTGCCCGAGGTAATAGCCGAGATGAGAAAGGATGATGGGATAGAAATAGTGATGCTTACTGGTGATAATCCAGAAACGGCCCAGCGTGTTGCATTTGAATCAGGAGTGGTAAGTGACAGAAATACTAAAGTATATACAGGTCAGGATATAGATAAGATGGAAGATGAAGAGCTAGCGGGATTGATTTTAATAAATGGAGCTCGAATATTTGCACGAGTAGTACCCACGCACAAGCTACGACTAGCACGGATTTTACACGAAGCCGGAGAGGTAGTGGCAATGACGGGGGATGGGGTAAATGACGCCCTAGCCCTCTCTCAGGCTACGATTGGCATATCACTCTCGTCGTCTACAGAGGTAGCTAAAGAGGCTGCTGATCTTGTACTTATTGATGATGCCTTTGGTGCGATTGTTGCGGCGATTCGTGAAGGAAGACGAATGATGACGAATATTAAGAAGACTATAATCTACCTGCTTTCTACCTCATTTTCGGAAGTAATCGTTTTGCTGGCTTCCTTCATAATGTCAGGACCGCTTCCTTTTTATCCCACACAAATTTTATGGGCAAATATTATTGAAGAGGGATTGATGAATTTTGCCTTTATTTTTGAGCCACGGGAGCGTAATCCACATCCCGATGAAGGTAATCGTAGGCAGATGGTGGGAAAGCATACGCGGAGGATGGTTGTCTCTGTGGGGCTGCTCAACGGAGCTATCCTTATCGCACTTTATCTCATTCTACTCACCTTTGATATTAGTGATGATACGCTCCGCACATATATGTTTGCCGCGCTCTCTATTGATAGTATTTTCTTTGCCTTAGCTCTGAAATCACTTTATAACCCAATTTGGCGATTGCGATTATTCTCTAATATGTACTTAATTGGCTCATCGATTATTTCTTTTGCTCTCCTTGTTATAGCTATGACGATTCCATTTTTACAAAAAGCCCTTCATCTCGAACCGATAGGGATTAAAGGATTTAGTATATTGCTCTTATTTGGAGCTATGAATTTACTTGCAATTGAGCTTGTTAAGGCATGGCACAGACCAAGAGAGCGAGATACTTCTATAGTAAGTAAAAGGCAAGTGGGGCAAGGAGCCTAGCAGAGTGCACACTCTTGCATTTTCAGTGCTTTGTAGTAAGATATCCGCCATATTATGTTAAGCATTCGATTACAACGAGTAGGGCGCAGACACGATCCATCTTTTCGTATTGTGGCAACAGATTCACGAAGTGGCCCCAAGACAAACAAGCATTGTGCTATTTTAGGCAATTACGATACCATTCGTAAAACAACCAATATCAATGATATAGATAAGGTAAAAAAATATATCTCTTGTGGAGCACAGCTCACTGATACGGTATATAATATTTTTGTAGATCAAGGAATTATTGAAGGCAAGAAAAAGAATGCTTTACCTAGAAAATCTCCTATTATTGATGAAGAAGCTCTAGCTCGTGAAGCAGAAGCAAAGGCGGCCGCCGAGGCAGTCGAAAAAGAAGCCGAGCACACAGAAGCTACCGAAGAATTAAGTGAGGCGGACAGAGCTCAGGAAGCTCAAGCCGAGACAGAAGCAGATGAAGTGGTAGAGGAATCTGCTCAAGAAGAAGAAAAAGAAGAGGAAGCCCAAGTTGCTTCAGAAGAAGAAGCAGAGGCAAAGGAAGAAGATAAAAAAGAAGAATAAATAAAAAACGAGCCGAGGCTCGTTTTTTATTTGTAATATAGGCAATATCTGTTACTATATGCGACATTATTGTATCTCGTATGCTTATCGTTATTATGCATATGAGATAAAGTAATAATTAATAAGTAACAATTGTCTAATAACAATATGTCATCCAAAGACACTACACAGGCAATGATTGAGGCAGGAGTACACTTTGGGTATTCAAAACGATCTGCTCATCCGTCAATGTCGCCCTTCGTATATGGGTTGAAAGACGGTGTATCAATCTTTGACTTGGAGAAAACCCAAGAACAACTAGAAAAAGCCAAGGCATATCTTGCCGAGGTGAGCCAAAGCGGAAAAGTAATTTTCTGTGGCTCAAAGAATGAGGCTCGTAGCATTATCAAAAAAAATGCAGAAGCTACTCATATGCCCTTTGTGACCACTCGCTGGGTGGGGGGTACACTTACCAATTGGAGCGAGATTTCTAAGCGTGTATCAAAGCTTGTACGAATGCGTGACGAGCGTGAGCGAGGCGAATTTGAAAAATATACCAAAAAAGAGCGTTTAGAATTTGATCGTGACATTGCTAAGCTTGAGAGAAATTATGGAGGATTAGTAGGAATGAAGGAGCTCCCTAAAGCACTCATTGTTATAGATCCAAAAGCTGAAGAGGTGGCAGTAAAGGAAGCTCAGGATAAAAATATTCCTATCATCGCCATTGCATCATCAGATTGTGATGTTACAGGTATTCAGTATGTTATTCCAGCAAATGATAATGCCCGTGCATCACTAAATATATTGATGGGAGAATTAGCAAAAGCTATTACCAACGATTAAGTATTACAGAGTATGAGTGAAATATCACTAGAACAAGTAAAAGAATTACGAAATAAAACAGGAGTGTCTATTATGCAATGCAAGAAAGCACTCGAAGAATCAGAGGGAGATATGGAGCGTGCTTTGATTCATTTAACCAAAAAATCAGGCGAAATAGCTGCAAAAAAGGGAGATCGCGAACTACACGCGGGTACCATTGCCTCACATAATGGGGTAATGGTAGAGCTTGCTTGTGAGACAGATTTTGTATCTAACAATGAGGAATTTCGTGCCTATGCCACAAAAATAGCAGAGCTTATTTCTCAAGAGGCAGATAAGGATGCACTCAAGGTGCTCACTGATGAAGCTACACAAAAATTTGGAGAGCGGGTGGAAATTACACGCTATCAATCACATAGTGATCAAGCAGGGGTATATGTCCATTCAAATTATTCTGTAGGAGCAATTGTAGAGTTTCAAGGTAATGCTGGAGAATTAGCACGTAATATTGCTATGCATATTGCGGCTCAAAATCCTAGATATCTTACACGAGAGGATATTCCTGCAGAGGAGATGGACAAGGCGCGTGCAGTACTTATGGAGGAAGTGGCCGACAAGCCAGCAGATATGCAAGAAAAAATATTAGAGGGAAAGATTAATGCTTATTTTAAAGAGCGCGTCTTACTCGAACAGAGCTACATTATGGACCCATCACAAACAGTCGCCCAGATATTGCCTGATGGAGTATCTATCACAAGCTATACTCGATTTGGAGTTGGTGAAGCATAGAAAATATTTTAGGAAGATTGAAATCAAAATGCGTCCTTTGGGCGTATTTTGTATTGGGGAAAACAAAGCAATTGGTGGGAAGAAGAGGCAGGGTATAATAGGGCAATGAATGATGCACACTACCTCAAGCTTGAAAAGCTTTTTGAGCTCACTACAGACGTTGCTAATACTAGAGATGAAAAAGATTATAAAAAGAAGCTCAAGGGAGTGCCGTCCAACACATTTGGTGATCAGCTTTGGTGTATTCTTGGCGCACGAGAATCTTACCTACGCGTACTGCAAACGGGAAATAGCTTTGTATTTAGCTGTAGTATTGACAACCGCGCCAATAAATTACAGATGATGAAATCTCTCTTTGAGTCGAGTAGAGCTATCCTTGATTGGCTCGAACAAAATAATTTAGATAGCGCCACACTACCAATTATTCTTAATATTCTCGAACATGAAGCTCAGCATCACGGCCAGCTTATTCGCTATTTTTATGGTAATAGATGGATTTTTCCTCAGTCTTGGAAAGATTATTACAGAGTGTAAGAAGCCCCGAGGTACAGCTTTTAGTTTTGTTTGAGTGTCTTTATAACTTCACTTGAACTTGCTTTATCAAAAATTCCTAACTAGTAAAAGTCCTGCCACTGCCTTACTCCGCTCGGCAACCCCGAAAGAAAAAACACTCCTTGCATTTCTGATTTGCGCGCGCTCGATTTTTTCTGGTAAAGGAGGGGTGCTTTTTTCGGGGTTCTGCCCTCCAAGTATTCGGGCAGTGTGGCGGGGCTCCAATACGGACTCGGCAAAGCGAAAATCTTTTTTTCTGGAGGGAAGGATTTTTCGCTTTGACTTAGCTGATTTCTCGCCCGCAGGAGGGGTCTGGGGAGGAATGCGGGCGGGATTCGCCCTGTGGAAAAGTTGTTTGCGAATTAAAATAATGCTAGAATAAAAATCTCTTAAATTTCAATACTATGGCTAACCCAAAACTAAGTGAATATGTTAAAACTTCGTTGGCGCAAGGTAAACCAAAGGAAGAAATATACAAAGAGCTTCTTGGACAGGGCTGGACTATTGAAGTTATCCAAGAAAGTTTTAACTCAATCGGAACAGAACAAGAGAAAGAAGATGCCTCAAAAAGGACTATCCGCATAATTGTAACCATTGGTGCCGTTCTTGTGGGAGCTGGAATTTTCTCTTTTGTCGCCGCTAATTGGCTCGAAATGACAAAACCGATCAAAATCGGAATTATTTTAATCTCAATGGTTGTGTCTTACGGCGCAGGATGGTATCTCAAAGAAAAGTCGGAACTTCAAAAAACTGGTGATGCGTTAATTTTACTCGCGTCGATAATTTATGGCGCAGGAATATTTTTAGTTGCGCAAATGTTCAATATCCGAGCCAATTGGCCTGACGGTTTTATTCTATGGATGATAGGAACAATCGCCATGGCTTTTGCGGTTGAATCGTACCCGCTTTTTTACCTCGCTATTCCGCTTGGTATCATTGCGTTAATCGGACATCCATTCGGAATTTTCACGGGCTTTGGATATAATTCATTCTTGCTTACTTCGTCATTTCTGCTTCTTGTTGCAACAATTATCACTTTTGCCACCGGATGGATAGTCCGCAAGAAAATACCGGCGGAACTTAAAGAATTTTATTAAACCATTATGTTTATCTTTAGCATATTATCATTTCTTTTTTGGCCAATAGTTATCATCGGACTCATCGTATTTTTTGCTCGACACAGAAAGAAAAGCGGACATCCAGCAACGGATAAAGAATGGTATCTGCAATTTGCGTTATCTAAAGAAGACGCGGTTAGTCAATTTTTCCTCCTCTTGTCCGTTTTCTTTCTCGGCGTAACATTACTTGCTTTCAATAAAGATTTGGGCGATCCGTTTTCATGGCGAACTATTTTGTTTATCACTTCGGCTCTTAGCTTAGTTAGCGCATACTACTTGAAAGCACTTTACTCGCTCACCTTTGGTTTAATCGCTATTATTGCGTGGTGGGGCGCACAGGCCGCCGAATGGATACAGAGTAAAGATATTACATCATCTGCAATCTTTGTTGGATTAGCTTTTGTGGCATTACTTTTTTATTTACTAGGACATCTCCATGAAAGAGAAATGAAGTGGAAGCGATTTGCTCTCATGTACTTGGTTTTTGGGATTACCTCAATCACTGGCGCTTTATTCTTCTTTTCTTCCAAGCCGGGCCTTTCTGTTCTTGGGGAAATGACAAAAGGAGTTTCATTTTTTGGCTCGTGGCAAATAACATTATCGTTGTTTATCTTTCTAGCATCTCTCGTTGGAGTGGCGTTATACACAGTCGCCAAAAAATTAGTTTCTCCTTTAGAATTTCTTGCCGTCCTTCTGCTCACACTTTTGTTTGGTGCAATTGCTTTACTTCCACAACAAAGTATGTTTCTTCAAGCGGGCAACTCTTACAGCTTCTACTCCGGAGGTCAAGAATTATCTAGTAGCGGTGTCTTGTGGGCTATTATCTTTAATTTTGCAGTATTCTTTGAATTACTCGGTTTGATTTTTTCTGGATATCTTCGTAGAGAAACTTGGCTTATAAATTTAGGCGCACTTTTCTTATTCCTGCTCATTATTGTTAAATACTTTGATTGGTTCTTCACCTTCCTCGACAAAAGTATCTTCTTTGTTGGTGCAGGTATTCTACTTATTGCAGTGGGTTGGTTTATGGAAAAAGGTAGACGAATGATGATTTCGAATATCAAAGCACAAACGCAACAAATTCCACAATAATTATGATGACGAAACAGACAAAATTTATTTTAGCGATAGCTCTGCAAGTGATAATTATTTTCGCTATCGTCATTTTCAAAATGTCCGTCCTGACTGGTGGCACAGATGTTTTGTTGAAAATTGCACCAGTTGATCCTCGAGATATGTTACGAGGAGATTATGCCACTTTTCAATACGATATCTCCAATCTTGATTCATACATTTCAGGTGGACAACAAATCAGAAACGGCGACACAGTTTATGTTGCCTTGAGACAAAGTGGAAAATATTATTTTGCGCAAAATGTTCAAAAAACTAAACCTACTGACGGAGGAATTTTCATCAAGGGCACGGTAGCGAGTGGCGGAGTAGATACACAATCAGATGTTTTTCAAAATCAAAATTCCGGTAATTCTCGTCTCCACGTTGTTTATGGTGTAGAAGATTACTTTATTCCGGAAGGAAAGGGTCAAGGGTTTAGTTTTTGGAACAAAGAGGCCGCGGCAAGAGTCGTGGTTGATGAGAACGGCAACGCCGTTCTCAAACAGCTTTATGTTGACGATAAACCCTGGCCTTAATTAGTTTTCGCAAACAACTTTGCCTCGGCTGATTCCCCGCTCACGAAGGAGGGGTCTGGGGAGGAATGCGGGCGGGAAATCAGTGGGACGCGCTTCGCACGTCCCACGCTATGGGGTCTTCTGTATCTTTTTTTATAAAACTGGAGCCACTTGTCAGATTCGAACTGACGACCTACGGTTTACAAAACCGTTGCTCTACCAACTGAGCTAAAGTGGCGTGCCGAGGGAGGGAATCGAACCCTCACTCCCGAAGGAACACGATTTTGAGTCGTGCGCGTCTACCAATTCCGCCACCTCGGCATTGTTATGGCGGCACTGTGTAAGACTGAGACTCGTATTCCTTCGAATGCAGGTATTCTAGCAGAAGATTTTATTGGTGCAAGATAAAAATAGATATCAAATTTTGATTTTTGTAATTATAATCCTGGGTGGTAGTATAGCTATGTTTGTATCGGACCATAGTATAGTGGAAGTATAGGCCCATGGGGTGGGTCAGGCTCGAGTTCGATTCTCGGTGGTCCGACAAAGAAAAGATATATACGAGGCACCAGGGCTTTAATACATAAGGCGATACTTGTGAGTAGTGTCTATTCTCTGAAAAGGTACCCATGCTATAATGTTTCTTATGAACGACTTACAAGTTATTAATTCTGTCTTTAATATAGAAATTGAAAAGATAGATCCTAATCCCAATCAGCCACGCAAGCATTTTTCTGATGAATCTTTGCGTGATTTGGCAGAATCAATTCGTCGTTATGGCGTTATGCAACCAATTACTGTTGTGCGTCGTGAGCAAGAGACAGCAGGAGGGGGGATTATTACTCGTTATGAGATAGTAGCAGGGGAGCGACGATGGCGCGCATCAGTAATAGCAGGGATGTCTACCATACCTGCTATTATTCGGGAGGATGCAGATAGTGAGCAAGAGCGATTTGAATTATCGGTTTTGGAAAATTTACAAAGAGAGGATCTGAATCCAGTAGATAGGGCTAGATCCTTTGAACGGCTAGTTAATGAATTTGGTATGCGTCATGCAGAGATTGCTGATCGACTGGGTAAATCTCGAGAGTATGTGACTAATTCAATGCGAATTTTGGATTTGCCTGATAATGTACTCGACGCTCTTTCAGCAGGGGAGATATATGAAGGACATACTCGCCCAATGCTTTCTATTAAAGATCACCCAGAAGAATTGCAGGTACTATTTCAAGAAATTAAAGCAAAACATCTTACCGTCCGCCAAGCCGAAACAATGGCTAAGGCTTTGGTAGGTAAAGGTCCCAAGCCCAGTCGAGGGTCATCATCAGTGAAGCAAGATCAATATGCGCGTGATCCCGAAATCCTTGCTCTGCAAGCAAAGCTCTCTGATACATTTGGCACTAAGGTTTCAATTGATGCAAAAGATGATGGTGGTAAGCTGACCATAGATTTTTTTTCTCGTGATGACTTAAAAAAAATATTAGATTTAGTAGGCACTAATACAAGCTCGCAATATTCAGCAAATAATAATCAAAGTAGTAGCCAAGATAGTCGCCAAGAGGTGCCCCCTAAGGGGGAATTGGATGTGGATAATGACTTTCAAATTATTCCTCGCCCTAGCCACCAAGCATTTTATACCTCAAAAGCTTATTCTGATGAGAATAAATCAATTACAGATTCACCATTTAGTAGTAATGATGCTCGAGAAGGCAAGAAAGATATCTTTGATGATATGCCACTAGGGAATGAAAGGCATATACATTTTGATGGAGAAAATCTTACAAAGCCTTTTCCACAAGAGCCAGCTTTTTCTGCACGGGAAGAAAATCCTATAGAAGAGAAAATATTAAATAATCAAGAGAATATAGATGCTCATCAAGTGGAAAATCATATACCAGACGTGAAATCAAAGCCCGTGGGGCAATTAGGCGATGAATTTGTACCTCAAGTAGCCCCAAAAGGAATTGGGGCAGAGCTTGATTCCTCGGTATCTTTTGGTGAGGATTTTATCCCTAGAAATAGCCAATCACAAGAAAACGATCATACCCAGCCAATTTCTCGTGATGCAAAAATTACTATGGGAGGTATGGGCATGGGAGATCACCTAGGTATTGATACTAGGCAAAGAGCAACACCGAGTGCTCCTATTGATGATGCCTACATAAAATCTTTACATTCACAAGATGATGATGATCCCTATCGTTTAGATAATTTTTCTATTTAGATAGATATTAAAGAGAGTTTAAAAATGCATTCAGTTCTTCTCTGTTAAGTTCACGATAAGCTCCAGGGGCAAGTTTGCCAAGCTCTAAATTATTAATGCGTATGCGTTTGAGATCTTTGACCTGATAGCCAAGAGCAGCACACATTCGTCTAATTTGGTGTTTCTTGCCTTCGGTCAAAGTAATATGAAATACGCGTGGCTGTATTTTTTTTACTACTGTCGGCTTAGTTTGATACCCTTCTATCTTGACTCCATTTTGCATTGCTTGGATAAAATTTTTATCAATGCGCTTATCTACTTCTACCACATATTCCTTACTATGATTATGCGATGGATTGAGTAGGGCATCTACAATCCTCCCATCATTAGAGAGAAGCAGGAGCCCATGAGATGCTTTGTCTAATCTACCTATAGGAGAAAGAGCTACAGGGATATCCTTGAAGTATGACTCGATACTTCGCTCTCCAAATTGCGGATTATGTGATACTACTCCAATGGGCTTATTAAAAATAATGTACCACTTCTTTTCTTGTATTTGTTTGTGGGCTTTTTTAGTAAAGCTAATAACATCTTTTTGTGATACTTGTTGTCCAAGTTTTGCTGGTATGTTATTGATGAGTACCCCACCTTCAGAGATCAATCGATCTGCAGCACGACGAGAGCAAAATCCCTTGAGAAATAAATAGCGATTAATCCGTATAGGATATTCAAGAGGAGCAGATGTATTCATTTTTGTATTATTGCATAATTTTCACACTAATAAAGAATTTATATTTATATATCCTTGTGTGGAAAGAATAATTGGGGAAATACTAGCCCAAGCGGTATAATGAAATGCATGGCGCACACACCACGATTTTTGCGGTCATTTGATGGTCGTTATACCGAGCTTGTTTTGAGCTATCTTTCTGATAATGTGGCAGCTACTCTTTATTATCATAGCAAGGATGCTGAGCCACGGGTACTCGCACACATTCAAAAGAGTCTACCTGTTTTTAAGCGTCACCCTAGTCGCCGAGAGATTATAGATGAATCTCTTTTTCTTAGCAAAAGTGTTTGCGAAGAGGTACTTCGTGAAGCATACGAGCTCTATCAAATTAAAGATTTACTCAAAGATGATCAAAGAATTGATAAGGTTTCTTGTTTTCTTTCCGTACCTTGGCTACGATACGAGCACTACAACTGCCACCTTGAATTTGACACTCTCGAGCGTATTGATAAAGATACAATCAACAAAGAGCTCCGTGAGAATATCCCTCAAGCGCATATGCGTGTAGATAGGCACATCGCTCCTATTTTTGCTAATGGCTATGCTACTCGATTGGATGTAGCCTTATCTAACAAGATCCGTACCCTAAGTTTTGGAGTAATAGAAAGCTTTGCTCGCCTCGATGAACTTGAAACACTTTATCAACTACTTCTTACCGAGCTCAATATTGAGCCAAATCAATTATCTTTTTATTCGGTAGGAAATAACTTGCGTGCATTTACTCAAGCGCAATATGCTCCTGAACGAGAATATGTATCTGCTCATATTCATGGCTACTCTAGTGATGTAGTGGTAGTAGAGCAAGGAGAGATTAGCTATGCTGGATTGATTAATTATGGCTACTATGATTTTATTGATCGTCTGAAAAGGTCAGGGATTGCTCCTGATTTTCAAAGTGTTTGGAGTATACTTGCAATGAGGAGTCGTAATGAGCTTGATGATGCCACGAAAGAGCAAGTACTAAAAGTTGGCAAGGTGATAGTAGAAGACTACGAGCAAGCAATTAAAATATCTATGGCTGATCAGCTAGGACTTAGTGAGCAAATATGGACAGAAATACCTCGAGATTGGTACGTATTGGGTGATCAATCTATAGGAAGATATTTTGCTCAATTTTTATACGATGAGGATCCTACGCGACGTGTCGTTGCTCCGCTAGCTCGGGAGGAACAGAAGTATGACCACGCATCTCACATACAGGTACTTCACAACGCTCTTATTCGTTATCGGCAAGAGCAAAGTGGTTTGGTGCTCGTACAATAATGCTTTTATTTGACCCTGTGTATGGTATCATTCTCATTGTTAGTAATATCTTTGTCTTATGAGTAAAAAAGTATTTGGAGTAAAAAAGCAGGGATCAATTCGTGATATCCCTATACCAAATCGAGAGAGCGTACACAAGCTAGATTTGGGGGCTTCTTCAGGTGAAAATGGGGGGTCGAATAAGGCTACTCATAGAGAAAATTCTAAAGACTCACATAATAATCATCATATGAATAATCGATTACAAAATACAAAGCAAAATATGAATAAACAAATCGGAATCAAGCTAGGAATTTTGGGAGTATTTGTCTTACTCTTACTTACTGCTTATTCTTACTTTTTTCATTCTGCCACTGTTGTTGTACAAGAGCGTAGCACAGAAGCTGTCTTAGCTGGGGAGGCACTCAGCGCATCTATTACAAGCGAAGACGCAACGACACTAAGCTTTACACGAGTTGGTCCTATTACCAAAACAGAGACCCTTTTTGTAGAAGGCACCCAAGAAGAAAATAGACAAACAAAAGCTACGGGTGAGCTTATTGTCTATAATACAGACTCTACAGAGAAGAATTACATCAAAAATACCCGCTTTGCGACTGAAAACGGCTTGGTATATCGAGCCTTTAATCGTTTTAGTATTCCAAAGGGATCAGAGGAAAATCCTGGCAGTACTCGCGTACTTGTAGTAGCAGAGAATCCAGGAGAGAAATATAATAGCGAGAGTGGTTTGAGCTTTACTTTACCTGCTCTTAAGGAGCAAGGAGATCCTGCTTATGATGCTATTCGAGCTGAGCAAGGAGAGGCACTCACTGGTGGATACTCAGGTATAGTAAAAGTGCCGAGCGACCAAGATATTCAAGAAGCACAGGTGAAATTAGGTAGCAGACTAGATGGCCAGTTGTTTGATGTCTTTAAAGCTTCACTTGAAGAGGGGACAATTAGCTTTCCAATTTTTATGAGTGAGAGTGACCCTACTTTTACTGAAGAAGTAAATGAACAAAAAGAGGGAGTGGATGTAGTAGCGCGTACACAATTATATGGTATTGCCTTTGATAAGAGTGAGTTCCAAAAGGCAATCGCAGAGAAAGTATTGGGCCAGGACGTAAATCTTGATGGCGTTACTATTACAAATATAGATGAATTAGAATTTGCACTTACTGATAATGAATTTGATCCAGAAAAATCAGAGAATGTAAGCTTTACCGTTACTGGTAAAGGGCAATTTGTCTGGAAGGTGGACGAAGAACAGGTAAAAGATATTGTTGCAGGTAAGCTTAAGTCACATATTGAAAATAATTTAGTGGCAGGAGTGTCAGAACTATCTATTACTTCTGTGGATGTATCTCCATTTTGGCGTCGTTTGTTGCCAAAAAAATCAGATAATATACGAGTAATTATCGATTCACAAAATTAAAAGAAGAATATTACACGCTAAAAAATACCGTATGAGAGAAGGAAGAATTACACAGATTGTAGGAGTTGTTGTTGATGTTTATTTTAGTGAAGGAGTACCTGAAATCAGGAATGCTTTATATGTACAAGCAGATGAGGATACGCGAGTCTACTTGGAAGTCGCCGCTCATTTAGGATTGGATCGAGTACGCTGTATATCAATGCAGGGTACCGATGGGCTAGCTCGTGGAGATACTGTTTACGATACAGGAAAAATGATTGAAGTCCCAGTGGGAGATGTATCCCTCGGACGGCTCTTTAATGTATTGGGCGATACTATTGACGGGAAAGAAGCAATTTCTCAAGAGACAGAGCGGTGGCCAATTCACCGTGATGCACCATCATTCGAAGATCAAACCACCGAAGTAGAAATCTTTGAAACAGGGATCAAGGCTGTTGATCTACTCATCCCTTTTATCAAAGGTGGAAAGGTAGGGCTTTTCGGTGGAGCTGGAGTAGGGAAGACGGTCTTAATTCAAGAGCTCATTCATAATATTGCTTCCGAGCACGGGGGTTATTCTGTGTTTGCGGGAGTAGGGGAGCGAGTACGAGAAGGGAATGATCTATATGCGGAAATGACGGAGTCGGGAGTAATTGATAAAACGGCTCTTATCTTTGGGCAGATGAACGAAGTGCCAGGTGCTCGAGCTCGAGTAGCGCTCTCAGGGCTTACTATGGCAGAGTATTTTCGTGACGTACAAAAGCGAGATGTGCTTTTCTTTATGGATAATGTATTTCGCTTTGTGCAAGCTGGAAGTGAAGTCTCGGCGCTATTGGGACGAGTGCCGTCTGCTGTAGGATATCAGCCTACCTTGGCTGAAGAAATGGGGTCACTACAAGAGCGTATTACTTCTACTAAAGACGGCTCGATCACCTCTATCCAGGCGGTATATGTACCAGCGGATGATTTTACAGATCCTGCTCCAGCGACTACTTTTGCTCACTTAGATTCTACAGTATCCCTTTCTCGTAATCTTGCTCAGAAAGCAATTTTCCCGGCTATTGATCCACTTGGATCATCTTCGAGTGCTCTCACGCCAGACATAGTGGGGGAGGAGCACTATCGTGTAGCTATGGCAGTCAAGCGGACACTTCAGCGCTATAAAGATCTACAGGACATCATTGCGATTCTTGGTATCGAAGAGTTGTCCGAAGAAGATAAGCAAACAGTTTATCGAGCACGAAAAATTGAGAAGTTTCTTTCACAGCCATTTTTTGTTGGTGAGGTATTTACAGGAATTAGCGGTGAATATGTAAAACTAGAAGATACAGTGAGATCTTTCGGAGAGATTATAGATGGCAAACACGATGATAAAGAAGAGGATGAATTCTATATGAAAGGGGCACTGTAAGTAATAGATTGATATGAATTTTTTCCCTTTACAAGTATTAAAAATTGATGAGGTTATATTTAGTGGAGAAGCCCTTTCTCTACAGGCACCGGGAAGCCTTGGGGAGCTTACGGTGCTTGCACAACATGAAACAATACTTACTTCGCTTAGGCAAGGAGAGCTAATCATCAAGCCAAAGAAGGGAGATGAGATACGGATTGAGATAGAGCAAGGCTTTCTTGAGGCAGACCGCAATAAGGTGACCGTCTTGTTGTGATATTTCTATCGCCGACAAAATTTTGAAGCAGGGCAAGTCGTGTTACAATGTATATGTATACAAATAATATGTTTACCAAGATTAATCCATTCAACAAAAAAGGAGATCAAGATGCTCAGGATCAAAGTAAGCCAGTATCCACGGACAAGCAGAAGAGTGAAAAAAAAGGATTTTTTGCTGGAATAAAAGACAAGGCTACTCTCCGAATACTTGAAAAGCAATTAGCAGGCGTACCAGAGGCACAGAGAGAAATGCTTACTAGGGCTATCCAAAATAATCCTGAATTTTTTGAAAAGCTTGCTGGAAAAATCAAAGAGGAGGAAAAGCGCAATGGAGGTAATCAAATGGCAGCGAGTATGAAAGTGATGCGTGAGCATCAAAATGAGCTCGTTAAAATTATTAGTGGTCGTTAATTGATAGCTTATGACTAATTCAATCCCAAGTAAATTAGGAGATCAATCATTATACCGAAAAGAACATCGAGTACTTTTAGGAATGTTTGAGATGTATCAAAATTCCTCCGTAATAGAGCACCTTAGCTTTGCTCAGTATTTTGATTCTTTGATGAGATTAGATTCTGCTCGTCATAATCATGAGATTCATAATTTTTTCAAGACCGAACACTCTCTGCAAGAGCATTTCCCCTTTGCTGATATAGATGATATATCAGATGATATTTTATAAATCGTATAATTATGGCTGACGAGCATACAAGAAAATATAATGATTGGAATATCGTCAAACCACAGCGCTCACCTAAAAAAAGAGCCCGTGTAGATGCAGGGGATACTCTAGATATTGAAGATACCTCCACAATTTTTAATCAACAAGATCTCAGTACAGAAGATACAAGCTTTGCGACTAATCCATTTATTGCACACGAAGATACATCCGCTAATAATCAAGAAGGAAGATATATATCATCTCAGACTCCCCAGGCTACTGCTCCTGCCAGCTTCATCAATGATAAACAAGTAGCACAAGATTATGATAATCAAATGAATATTGATCCAGACACAGGACTCCCTGTGCCAGATTATCTCAAACCTTACACCAAAAAAGATACAAATTCATCTACTTAGTATAATTAATATATTCTATGTCAAAATTATCAATTGGAATCGTGGGTTTACCGAATGTAGGAAAATCCACACTCTTTAATGCGCTTACTAAGAAAGAAGTGGATGCAGAAAATTATCCTTTTTGTACCATTGATCCTTCAGTGGGCGTGGTGCAGGTGCCTGATAGTAGGCTTGATGATCTAAGTGAGTTTTCACAGACGGCAAAGAAAATTCCTGCAGTAGTTGAGTTTGTAGATATTGCTGGTTTGGTACGAGGGGCTTCACAGGGTGAAGGATTGGGCAATAAATTTTTAGCAAACATACGAGAGACAGATGCTATCGCACATGTAGTCCGCGTATTCGAGAACGATAGTATTATTCATGTTGAAAATAGAATTGACCCACTTACCGATATTGAAATCATTAATTATGAATTGATTGCCTCCGATAAAGAGACCATCAGTAAGCGTCGAAATAAATTACAAAAAGAGATTAAGCAAGGAGATAAGGAAGCCAAAGCACTATCACTTGTTTTAGATAAGGCAGAGGCCACTTTGAATGATGACCGTCTCATTTCACAATACTTAGAAAGTTATAGCGAGGAGGAGCTATCATTACTCAAATCACTTCACTTAATCACTGCAAAGCCAGTACTATATGTACTCAACAAAGATAGCTCGGCTAAAAATCTAGACGAAATTGATGATGAGCGCTATGATGATCTGATGCGCTATTTGAGGGATCAAGACGCTCAATGGATAAGTGTTGATGCCAAAACAGAAATTGAGCTCAATGAATTTGATTTTTATGAACGAGCTAGTATGCGTCAGGATTTAGGAGGAGCGATCGATGATATAGATTTATTGATCCGCCGAGGATACGAGCTTTTAGATTTAATTTCCTATTTCACCACAGGGGCAGTTGAGACGAGAGCCTGGACTGTTCCCCGGGGCAGTACTGCTCCTCGGGCAGGACGAGCTATTCATGGTGACTTTGAAGAAAAATTCATTAGAGCACAAGTAATTAGCTATCGTGATTTACTTGCGTGCAATTCCAAAAGCGAAGCACGCGATAAGGGACTTATTCGCACCGAAGGAAAGGATTATATTGTACAAGATGGTGATGTGATTGAATTTCTTATATAGCAAAATATATAATACGATTAATATCTTCATTTTATTTTTATCAATAACTATTACATTTTAAAATATGAATTTTGAACAAAAATCAATAGAATTACACGCTATACACAAAGGCAAATTAGAAGTATCATCACGCATAGCGATAGACAATATTACACAATTAAGCATCGCATATAGTCCAGGCGTGGCAGGGCCATGTAGAGAAATTGAAGCCGACCAGTCTCGCTACGCCGAGCTTACCTCCGCAGGTAATACCGTGGCAATTATTTCAGATGGATCTGCTGTCTTGGGGCTTGGAAATATAGGTGCCAAGCCATCGATGCCGGTAATGGAAGGAAAGGCAGTGCTGATGAAAGAATTTGCAGGCCTAAATAGCTTTCCAATCGTGCTTGATACCCAAGATACCGAAGAAATTATTAGCACGATCAAGCATATCGCCCCATCATTTGCGGCTATTAATATTGAAGATATTAGTGCCCCCCGTTGTTTTGAAATTGAAGAAAGGCTTAAAAAAGAATTAGATATCCCCGTAATGCATGATGATCAGCATGGGACGGCTATTGTAGTATTAGCTGGTATAATTAATGCACTCAAGGTGACAAATCGTGATGATATTGCTGATGTAAAAATAGTGATCAATGGGGCAGGGGCAGCAGGGATAGCTATTTGCAAACTTCTACTCACATACGGGGCAAAAAATATCATAGTTTGCGATTCCCAGGGTATCATTTCTCCAGACAGAACCAATCTACACAGTAGTAAGAAAGAGCTTTTGCTCAACACTAATGTAAATAAACAAACAGGCACCTTGATCGACGCTCTGAATGATGCTGATATTTTTATTGGGGTATCAAAGGCACATATTCTTGGAGAGCAAGAAATTAAGGTAATGAAGCCTGAGCCAATCGTTTTTGCGTTAGCGAATCCCATTCCTGAGATTGACCCAGCGCAAGCTCATCTATATGGCGTTGCTGTTCTCGCTACTGGACGATCAGATTTGCCAAATCAGGTGAACAATGTCCTTGCTTTTCCAGGTATTTTTAAGGGAGCTATCAAGGCAGGAGTTCGTGATATAGATGATAAAATAAAAATACGATCAGCAGAAGCTATTGCTGGCTTAGTAGATTCTCCACAGTCTAGTCAAATCATACCTGATATTTTTGACAGGAGAGTTACGGAGGAAGTGGCACGAGCTGTGGAGGACTCAGTCTCAGACTAGTTGGCTTTACTGATGAGTAAGACAAAAAAGAGTATATCCTCTTTTCTTTTTGTCTTAGATTTTGTTATATTGGAGGGATGACTAACGAAAGTTTTAAGAATAATAATGAAATTTCTAAGGAAAAACATGCCTACTCTCTCAATGATTTAGAGCAGTATGGTCAAATGATATTTAATAATCTAGCTCCAACGGGTGCACTTGATGAAGAATGGGGCCACATAAATGGATATCTAGCACAAGCAAGACGAAACATTATTTCTCCTCAAGAAGCTCGAGAGCGTATTGATACGTATTTGAAAAAAAGAAGTAGCTATCACTAAACTTGCTAATTCGTAGAATGTACTGTATAAAGCAGGTAATTGAAACTTAAAGCGATGGTGGCGCTAATGACCCAAAAAGATATGTTCCCTGGGTATGACCTTGGCTTGAGTATGGATGCGGTGATCGATCCACAAGACACTGGTGACGAGTGGTCTCTATGGCGAGTATGGCAACATAAGGGCTTTGCAGGCATCACCGATATAGATGCCCTCGCTTTGCGTCAATGGCTTATGATGCCGAATTGTCCTCTCGGCCAAGACAGTAAGGATCATTATCTCGATTCCTATGCCTGGGAAGCTCTCAATAGAGAGCGGATGCTTATGATTAATCAGTTTTTCCGCTTGCATACGACCGTGTGGGGTATCCGATTGGCAATTCGCAAGAATCCAAATATTCGACTCGTACATCTGGGCGAGCGGGAATTTGGAAAAGTGATTGGTAGTAAGCCACAGAAATTGCTCCGACCGAGTGATGGCAAAGCTATCTGGACCAAGCAATTACTGCCACAGCGGGCATTCCGTGGCTGTTTGTACAGCTGCCTCAATGATGTACGCAAGAAAGGAGGAGTCGGCTATCTCTTGGGACGTGCAGAACAACTCAATATGAAATGGCACTAGCAAAGGAATCATGGGCTGCGCTTACGCGCGGCCCTGTTACTTTGCTATAATCAATCTATGCAGACAAATAAAAAAAGCAAACAATTAATATATGTAGTACTGTTCTTGTTTGGGGCCTTTATTTTTGGCGTATTTCTCTATTTTATAGTGCTATGGGCGAGCTTTGATTATCAAGCTAATTTTATAAAACAAGAGCGATGTATTCAATCTGGAGGCGTATGGTCTATTAGTGATAATCGTTGCTGGTATGCAGGCCAATGTGAAGACTTAGGAGGATTTTGGTATCCGATAGAGAAGCGCTGTGTATATGATGTAGATACAATCAAGCTAAAGTAGGTATGCTATAATTTGTGCCTATGACAGAAGTAATTACTCGCTTTCCACCTTCTCCAACTGGAGAAATTCACATTGGAAATATTCGTACCATTCTATTTAATTATCTTTATGCCAAGCAAAAAGGAGGGAAGTGTATCCTGCGTTTTGAAGATACCGATAAAGAACGAAGTAGTCGTGAACACGAAAAGTATGTACTAGATGCTCTACACATTTTAGGTATTACTTATGATGAAGGGCCATACCGACAATCAGAACGCACCGCTATATATTCGCAAAAGATTCAAGAATTAGTAGATGCAGATTTGGCCTACGAGGCGGAAAGCTCAAGTGATGATGAATCAAAAAAAGTAATTCGTTTTCGAAATCCAAATACTAAAATTTCTTTTAATGATGCAATTCGCGGGGAGATTACCATAGACACCACTGATTTCGGAGATTTTGTAATTGCTCGCAATATTGATGATCCCCTCTATCACCTCAGTGTAGTGGTAGATGATATTGAAATGGGAGTCACTGATGTAATTCGAGGAGAAGATCACATTACTTCAACCCCAAGACAAATATTACTCATCAATGCTCTGAAAGCTAAGTGTCCGCGCTATGCTCATCTCCCTTTAATTATTGGTGATGACAAGAAAAAGCTTTCAAAGCGCCATGGAGCAGTGACAGTAGGAGGTTTCTTGGCTCAAGGTTATCTGCCACAGGCAATCGTAAACTACCTTTCTCTTTTAGGCTGGAATCCAGGTGATAATAGAGAAATTTTTTCAATTGATGAGCTCATAGCTGAATTTGATCTCAAACGAGTACAAAAGAATCCGGCAATGTTTGATTATCATAAGTTGGATGATATCAACCGACAGTATTTACTAAAGCAAGATGCGGAATATGTCGCTCAGGAAATTTATAATTTTCTTCCAAAAGATACGAGAGCGCTGTTTGAGTCAGATAGTACCAAGTCAGAGCTTATTATGGAGTTGGTAATTTTGGAGCGCATTAATAAGTTTGGTGATGTAACAAAAATGGCGGATAGAGGGGAATTTGATTATTATTTTAATGCACCAGCAGTCGATATTGAGCTTATTAGATATAAAGAAGACACTGCCATAGAATTACAAGCATACATCCAAGAAATAATTAATATATTAGAGCAGGTCAAGCTCTGGAGTAAGGATGCTATCAAGGATGCTCTCTGGGAATATGCGAGTGGTGTAGGAAGGGGACACATACTTCATCCCCTACGTACTATTCTTTCTGGAAAAAAGGAATCACCCGATCCATTTACAATCGCGACAATCCTAGGCAAAGAAGAGACATTGAATCGTTTGCGTCAAGCTTTAAACACGGTATCATAATAGTATGAAGCACTTCATCGTAATGCTCAGTATGGTACTTTTAGCTGGAGCAATTATTACAACTGGTCTCTGGCAGCGAGAGCAAGAGCGATTAGCTCTTGAATTTGCCAGAGAACAAGCTATGCAAAATCGTAGCACTCCTCCCCCTAATATAGATAACACTACAAGTGATACAGACCCATTTGGCTTGTTTGGACCAGAAGAGACAGCTTATGAAGTAACGCTCTCCACAGAATGGACCCCAGATAATCATGGTGAGTACTTTTTATCGACTGCCCATTTTTCTTCACCAGTAGTATGGGTGGGCAAAGATAACCCAGTATTTAGTCTGCAGGCCCCTGCAAGCCCAGGGATTGAAGAGATGGCAGAAGAGGGCCGTACGCGTACTTTAAAGAAAGAATTAGAAGCTTTACTGGAATTAGGGGAGATCCAATCATTTAATATTTATGAACGAGTGGAGACACCAGATACATTTTCATTTGAGGTCAAAGTGGATAGAGATCACTCAGTGATTTCCCTCGTATCAATGATCGCACCATCACCAGATTGGTTTGTGGCTCTCGAGGGGCTAGATATGCTCAAAGAGGGAAGCTGGCGTAAACAAGTAGAGATTCCGCTTCTGGTATTGGATGCAGGTACTGAAGATGGATCAGATTTTCGTTTATTGAATACTGATACAAATCCGCGAGGAGTAATTAGTACATTAGTGGACATACCAGCTCAAGAACTACCACCTTTTGCTACCCTTAGATTCCGTGAGATTGGATATAGTGAGGTGAATCAACAAAAATAGAGCTGTCTTTATGTTAGTATTAAAATATGAAAATATCGCGAAATATTTATTTCGTTCGTCATGGGCAAACAGATGCAAATGTCGGTGATTATCCTCAAGCAAATGAATCCAAGCTCACCCTATGTGGGCACAATCAGGCCAAGGTAGTGGCAGATCGTGTATCAAAATTATCTATTGATGGTATTTATACAAGCCCGCTTCAGAGAGCTCAAGAAACTGCAGAGCATATCTCTAATGCTTTAGGCTTAGACTATAAGACACTAGATTTACTTAGTGAGCGCAAAAAGCCCAGCGATTTGATAGGATTGTCTCGACATAAGGGCAAAGGAAAGGAAATATATGCGCAGATTGAAGCTAATTGGGGTAAGAATGATTGGCATTACAGTGACGAGGAGAATTTTGATGATTTATATATACGAATTGAAGCATTGATTGATTACTTAGAAAATAATACACAAGGAAATATTCTATGTGTAACTCATGGATATATATTGAGGCTTATTGTTTGTTTTTTAATCACACGCTCACGCGATAGCGAGCACTATTTACAAGCTACAAAATCGCTCAAATTTGAAAATACAGGTATTACTCATGCATATATAGAAGGGCAAAATTCTTGGCACTTTGGATCAATCAATGATTCCACCCATCTTTCGTGATTGTGAGCCCGGTACTTCGGCACCCGGGCGCCGAAGTACCGGGTGCCTATAATTACTCACAGTATTTTATTTGGGTAAAGGGCTATACTCTTGTATGATGAAATATATTAGCAAGTGCGGATATAGCTATAGTGACTTATGAGAAACTATAGCTATTGTATAAATAATACATATGCCAACATCATTACTCATTGTTTCTTATTTTGCGTATCTGCTCTCGGTATGGCTCGTGGCCTTAATTCCTATACTTATACTAGCTATCGTGGGCTTCTTGTATTCACTGTATGCCAAGCGCAATGATATCGCTTTAGTGCTTTTTCCAGTAGGGATAGCACTGTCTGCAATTACACTTTTTTTGATATTAGATTATCCTAGTACGGTTTTAGAAATTGTGATCATTTTAATTACTATATGGGCAACACGAAAGGCATATCACCTAGGAGCCGAGCACTTTACACGAACTAAAGAAAGTGATCAGTATGCACGGTTTCGTGATACTTGGAAATGGCTACGTGCACGAAGCTTCTTTCAGATTTTTCTTGTACAAGCTCTATATATGAGCCTCGTGCTTTCTCCGGTAATCGTTTTTGTATTCAGTCCTGGGTATGTACCACTCTGGCAAATATTACTTGGAATGTGGTTGTGGCTTGTAGGATTTGTGTTTCAGGTGGTGGGGGATTGGCAGCTTGGCCAATTCAATAAAACACCGAGCAGATATGGCCTTGAAAAAGGAGATCTGATGACCAAAGGCATCTGGAGCATCACTCGACACCCACATTATTTTGGTGAGATTTGTATGTGGTGGGGTATTTTTATCATCACTCTGCACTCGTTTAGTGCTTGGCTACTTGTACCAAGTATTATCGGGCCAGTACTTCTTAGTTTTGTTACTTACAAGCTATCTGGAGTCAAAACTACCGAAAAATATTGGCAGGAGAAACACCCAGAATCTTTTGAAAAATATAAATCATCGACCCCCGTGCTTTTCCCTCGCATTTTTCGAAAAAAAAGATAGACTAGCTAAAAAATATAGAATATGCTACTCTATAGGCATCTTACCAGGTGGTGCATGTCTCTCGGAGCTTGGGTCAGGTGGTGAGAAGGATTAAAAATTAAAGTACACACTATGGCAAACAAGCTATTTGTAGGTAATCTTGCGTGGGAGACCACTGCTGATGACCTCAAAGAGACTTTTAGCCCTTATGGGACAGTCACTGATGCATTTGTTGCAACCGACAAATTCTCAGGACGATCACGAGGTTTCGGATTCGTAACATTCGAAGATGGAGCTAGTGCTCAAGAGGCTAAAAAGAATCTACTTGATGTAGAACTCAAAGGACGTGCAATGATGGTAGATGATGCTACCGAACGTCCACAGCGCGACTAAGTATCTATTTAGATAGGGTTTCGCTTATAAAATACACAGGCCACTTATATGGTGCCTGTGTATTTTATTTGTGTTAAATCGCCTAATACTGGTACAATATAAGTATATGGATATAGAAATGATTCGTATTGGCTACGAGCTACTAGAAAAGCCAAGCTTTGCACCAGAGTCGTGGGTATTTACTTTGGCATGGGGGCTTATCTACCCTATGATTTTTGTAGCGTTTTCGCTAGCTATTTATTCGGCGGTCCGTAAGAAAATATCACAGACGATTTATTTACCATTGATGCTGAATCTTGTTTTTAATTTGAGCTTTACTCACATCCAATTTACCTTACAAAATAATATACTAGCCACAATGTGGATTATTATAGTATTACTCTCACTTGCTTGGATTATGTATTTCTTATGGCCCAAACAGAAAATAGCTTTTTTCCTTCTTATTCCTTATGCTGTATGGGCTAGCTTTGCTACTATTTTGCAGATCACCATTACCATCATCAATTTATAAATGAGCTAATGCTGGATCTTAGAAAAAATCAAGTGCTCCTCGAGGGCTTTCATGCCTCTAAGCACGCAATACGATTTGGAGCTTGTATTGTGGAGCTTGTAAGCCCTAATTTAAAGGATTTGAAAAAGATGACGGATTCTTATGCTCCTGATATTGAAGCGTACTTAAATTCAAAAGTACGAAAGATCAGCGAGGAGGGATTTAGCGCTTATAGTGATATTGATATTCGTACACCTCTCGCTGGGATCGCGAAAAGGAAAGAATATACGATAGAGGATATTGATAAAAATAAAAATATAATCCTGCTTGACTCACCTAGAGATCTCGAAAATATTGGAGCAGTAGTGCGGGTGGCGGCTGGCCTTGATCTTGCGGCTTTATGTACAACTGGAGAGCATGATCCTTGGCATAAAAATTGTATTCGAGCTAGCCAAGGGATGCATTTTGCCTTACCAGTAATTCATTTAAGTGATCAAGATTCCGAGCTTATGAGTGGTAGAGAACTTTGGGTATTTGATGAATCAGGAGATGATCTCCGAGATTTAGATATACCAAATGATGCTATATTACTTTTCGGAAGTGAAAGGAATGGAGTAAGTAAAGAGTGGCTCAATCGAGCCGATCGGGTAGTGCGTATTCCTCAGATAGGTTTAATGTCGAGCTATAATTTAGCTACCGCTGTAGCAATGGGAGCCTATCACGCCAGATTTTGCTCATACAAAGCTGGGGACATAGCCCGTGAAGCAAAGCTTCACTCGTGATAAAATAAGTAGTATGAAAAAGACATTAACCCCTTTTCTTTTGCTTGCAATAGCACTACCTATGATAGCATGGGGGGCCACTCGTTTTATTCCTTCCGATGTTAAATATATTTTTTTAGATGAACGCGGGGGTGATGAGTATAGAATTATTGTAGAAAATAAAAAAGGAGGATTGTACCGTATGGGTGAGGTAAATTATAGCGGTAGTCGCTATCAATTATACGAAGACATTGCAGATGAGATAAATCGTCATCGATTCTATACTTCGTTTGATGACGATGATATCGGAGATTTGCTTTGGGGGCTTGTGCCTTTTACACCTGAAGAAATTGCAGACATTCGCTCAAATTTTAGCGAAGGGAAAGATGGTGATTTTCTCACTCTATATATACGATTCACTACTGGAGATTCTACATCTCATAAGGTGAAAATTGATAAAACATTTACAAGCTCTGCTGATGTTTCTGCATTCATAGCTCAGACTATCAATGATATGGACAAGCTAAAAGAGGGCAAAATTGATGTTGCTATGGTGCAGGATTTGCATGAAGAGGCATACACAGGTCTTTCATATTTTGCCCCTCAATTAAATTCTGTAGTGTTTGAATATGATGATGAGGAATTGATGTTTACAGTGAAAATTTCTTTTGCCAATGAAGAAACGAGAGAGTTTGATCTTCCATATAAAACTTCCAAAAAAGAATTAGTAGCTCTTGCAACAGAGTATATCAATGACACTTTTGTAGAGTATGATGATGCCGACTTTTTTACCAATGAAATTCAATCATACACAAGTTGGAAAAACACACCATGGATGATTGATGATATTGAAGAAATTCATTTTGCGACCAGTACGGATGATTTAATAAGCGTACAATTTACTGTTAAGTCGCGCCTTTCAAGTACTTTGATAGGTACCACTATTCTTTCAACGGACAAAGAGGTCGATATAAACAATCTCGACGCTTTAGCTTCTGTTGCTACAGAGCTTTTAGAAGAAAATCAATTATTTGTACATCAATTTGATGAACAAGCTGTGCGGAAAATTCTAGCCAAAACTATGGGCATAGAAATACCAGACAAAGAGGATGACTCGTCTGTTTCAACGAATGATTCTACTGATGAATCAGAAGTGAGTGGTGGAGAAGAAGAAATTCTTACTCAAAAGGATGAAGATGAACAGGAAAAAATGTACGCTTTGTTGCTGATGATTATTTTGCAATATATTATAGATAATAATTTAGACATTGACATATCTAATTTTTAATTGACAAATTAATTTAGAGAGGTACAATCGTGGGGAAGTGAGGACTTTATATGGAGGAAAACTTATGCAACGGCTTGCAGTGATCGCCCTCATCTTTCTTTTTTCAAGCACTGGCACTCTGTCTGCACGTACAAGTGATGCGTGCTTCATCGACCCCAGGGAAACGATCGGGGTGATCAATGAAATCATCAAGCAAGAGATTCTGCGTGGCGGATTCTATGGTACGGGGATCTACCAATTCTGGCATGGCAAGGCCACGGTTGAAATCATTTGGAAGAGGGAGGAATACCTCCCCCAAATGATCATCACCGGCGTCTACAAAGGCTCACCTGTACGCTATATCAATTACGGTATGGATGAGCGTATCAACGAGGTCACTTACCGCGGAAAGCGACGGCCAGTGACCTTCGATGCCGAATCCGATGCTTGTGAAATTTACAAGCGGGTGATGGAGACATATGGCATCAAGGTGGAGCGTCGCTCGCCCATATAAGAAAGCTCGTAGCCCGGCAAACATATGATGATTTGCCGGGCTTTTGAATTGTATTTGAAAAATCTCCTGCTACACTGATACTATATGAGTACTAATATACAAGCACCGCTTGTTTGGATAGATTGTGAATTCACAAGCTTAGACTTTCATCATAATAAAATGGTAGAAATAGCTTGTGTAATTACTGATGCAGAGCTTAATATACTGGGCGAGCCAGTATCATGTATTATCGGATATACTCCAGAAGAGCTAGACCCCCTTTTAAGTGAATGGAGCAGAGAGCATTTTGAAGAATCACTGCTTCTAGAAAAAATTTACCAGAGCACTACTACTCTCCAAGAAGCAGAAGAGTGTATTTTAAATTATCTCGGTCAGTTTACACAAAGTGGAGAGAGTCCTTTGTGTGGCAATAGTGTGAGCCAAGACCGCAGAGTACTCTATACAAATATGCCCAAACTTGATACATTTCTGCACTATCGAATAATTGATGTCTCCACTCTGAAGGAATTAGTAAATAGGTGGCGTCCTGAGATTGCAGAATATGTCAATAAAAAACAAGCTCACCGAGCACTCGATGATATATATGAATCAATTGAAGAATTACGGGTATATAAGAATCATTTATTCAAATAATCTAATTTTACTAGGGTAGATAGTGATAAGTGATATAATGCTTGTGTGGAAAAACGCAACAAGGCATTTCAAATAGCAAGTGGATATAAACCAGCAGGAGATCAAGCTCAAGCAATTTCTGCTCTCGTAGAGGGAATTGAGAAGCGTTACAAGTACCAAACTCTTCACGGAGCAACAGGCACCGGGAAGACTTTTACTATGGCGAATATTATCCAAGAGCTACAGAAGCCCACGCTTATTATTGCCCATAATAAAACACTTGCAGCTCAATTAGCTCAGGAATTCTCGTCATATTTCCCAAACAATGCTGTGCACTATTTTGTATCCTACTACGATTATTATCAGCCAGAGGCTTACGCGGTTACCACTGACACCTATATTGAAAAAGAAGCTACTATAAATAAAGAGATAGATATGCTCCGCCACGCATCTACACAGTCATTATTGAGTAGAAATGACGTAATTATCGTGGCCTCGGTATCCTGTATTTATGGATTGGGATCACCTGACACATATGAGAAATATCATATGCGAATTAGTAAGGGGGCAGATTTTAATAGAAGCGCAGTTCTTAAGCACTTGGTATCAATTCAATACACTCGTACCAACGCTGATTTAGAGCCCGGTACCTTTCGAGTCCTTGGTTCGGTAATAGAAATTATGACGGTAAATGCAGAATTAGTGTACCGTATTGAGAGTGCTGGAGGAGTAATTCATTCTATAGTATTACTTGATCCAGTGACGCGTGAGCTTATGGAAGAAGTGGAGGATGTTTTTTTATTTCCTGCCAAACACTTTATTACAAGTCCTGATCGCTTAGAAAGCGCGATTATAGAAATAGAAAAAGAGCTTGCAGAGCGTGTAGCCGAATTTGAATCAGAAAATAAAATCCTCGAAGCACAACGTCTGGAGCGACGCACTCGCCAAGACTTGGCGATGCTTCGTGAGATAGGATTTTGCCAAGGTGTTGAAAATTATTCTCGTCATCTTTCAGGTAAAAAGGAGGGAGAGGCACCAGATACTCTACTCTCATATTTCCCAAAGGATGAGGAGGGCAATCCTGATTTCTTGTGCTTTATTGATGAATCTCATATGACTATTCCCCAAATATCAGGTATGTACCGAGCTGACGCTAGCCGTAAGCAAAATCTTGTCGATCATGGCTTTCGCCTCCCTTCAGCACGGGATAATCGCCCACTGATGTTTGATGAATTTATTTCTCGTACAGATTCGATGATAATGGTATCAGCTACCCCCGGTAAATTTGAGCTCGAAAATGAAGAAAAGCGGGTAGAACAAATCATTCGCCCAACGGGTCTTGTAGATCCACTGTTGGATGTGCGTCGAGTAACACAAGAGGGAAGCTATCCTGGACAAGTGCATGATTTTGTTTCTGAGGCGAAAAAGGTTATACAAAAGGGTAATCGAGTACTTGCTACTACGCTGACAAAAAAAATGGCAGAAGACCTTACCGATTATTTAAAAGACAGAGATATGCTTGCCGTATATTTGCATAGCGAAGTCGACACGCTAGATAGAATAAAAATTATAAGTGATTTTCGCAAGGGAATATACGATGTATTAGTAGGGGTAAACCTATTACGAGAGGGGCTTGATATGCCTGAAGTAGCTCTTATAGGTATTTTGGACGCTGACAAAGAAGGATTTCTACGAAGTGATACGGCACTTATTCAAACGATTGGCCGTGCTGCTCGAAATGAAGATGGACGAGTAATTCTATATGCTGATAGGGTGACTAATTCTATGAAACGAGCAATGGATGAAACCAATAGACGGCGAGAAAAACAACTTGCTTATAATAAGGCTCACAATATTACTCCTAAAACAATTCATAAAAACATCCAAGACATTACCAGTGAAATTCAATCACAGCATAAGCAAACAGTGCAAAGGGCATTACAGGCCGAGATTAAAGATTTCCATAAAAATCCAGAAACATTCATCAAAAAGAAACGAAAACAAATGGAAAAAGCCGTTTCCGAGCTCGATTTTGAAACGGCCGCTATTTTGCGTGATGAGATATATTATCTAGTAAAAAAATTGGATGATCTTAAATAATTATTTAGTGTTATACATCTGAAAAAATAATAAAAATTGTTATAATATAGATAGATTACTAGTAAATAATCATCCTAGCTTATGCTACACAAACTCAAATTACATTTCAAAAATATGACGGAGAATCCAAATTTTGTGAAATATGCAAACAAACGATTTGCGCCACTTGAAGGTTTCTTTAAAAATCGTAAAGGAATTCGTTGGAATGTACGGATGAGCAAAGAGGGGCATCAAAAAAAGCGTGATGATTTATATCATGTGGAAGCCCAGATTCGCTCGCCAAAAAAGAATTTTGGCGCAGAAGCAGACGGAGAAACACCATATGAAGCGATTGATAATGTTAAAAATCAATTAACACAAAAAATTACAAGCCATAAAGAAAAGAAGATTACTCGTTTTCGTAAGGGAGCCCGCTATGCAAAAAATATGCTTCGTGGTGAAAAGTAAATATAAGAAATATGAAACGAATAATAAGTATCCTGGCGCTTATAATAATTGCTGTAGTGATATGGTATCTATATACCAATAGTGATTTATTTATACGAGAGAATGCTACTAATAACTCTAACAATACTATGACAGAAGATTATATTACCACCAATTCTGGACTGAAATATAAAATTATCAATGAGACAGCTCAAGGAGCACGACCAAGTGGCCCTACATCGCAAGTCGAAGTACATTATGAAGGACGTCTTACAGACGGCACCATTTTTGATTCTTCACGGGCACGAGGGGAGGCAATTACTTTTGGACTCAATCAGGTGATTGCTGGCTGGAGTGAAGGAGTACAATTGATGAGTGAGGGAGATACTTATGAATTCTATATCCCAGCAAATTTGGGGTACGGTGCTAAGGGAGTGCCTGGAGTCATCCCACCAAATGCAGATCTCATTTTTGAGGTAGAATTGATCAAGGTACTCAATTAAACTACTATGACCAAAAAGGGCAGGGGAGCGAAAGACGGTAAAAGTTTTTGGGATGCTGAATATACAGATGCGCAACACTTAGCACTTTCTGATGAGCCAAGTAGTGATCTCCTGGCTTTTATGAGGTGGTCTGATCGTCAAAAAAATGAAATAGATAGGGTGGTAGATAAGCCACGAGTACTAGATATTGGTTGTGGAAATGGGAGGAATGTTATTTTTTTACAAAACGTAGCGCAAGCACAGTGCTATGGTTTTGATATATCAGATAGTGCCATAGAGCAAGTACGAGCCAAGAGTAGCTCTCCTGATCGTTTCATCGTACATTCCATCAAGGAAATCCCATATCCTTATGAAAATGAAGCTTTCGATCTTGTACTTGATATGATGTCGAGTCATATCCTTAACAGCAAAGAGCGTAAAGCTATGAGAGATGAGATCGATAGACTACTTGTGCCAGGTGGATGGATATTTTATAAAACATTTTTGCTTGATGGTGATAGAAATGCTAGAGAAATGATATCAAAGTATCCAGGCGATGAAGAATATAGCTATGTGCATCCGCGTATAGGTCATTTGGAGTATGTCTTACCCCAAGATGAGATAATTCGTGAAATAGAAGAGCAGGGATGGGAAATACATAAAATTAGCAAATCTCATAAACATATCAAAAATGGCAAAGTGGGGAAGAGGCGTAATGTTGTACTATATCTTCGCAAGCCACTTGGGTGGTAGTTTGAGATATATAAATCAACCCTAGTCGTATTCAAATGCGGTATATGCTTGCGTTTGTTTGCCTTCTGGTGTCACTTTTGTAATCCTAAAGCCATCCTCTTTTGTATAATGTGCTTCACTGACGACATAACGCTTTCCTTCATACATCACAAATGGTTTGGGGAAAGCGCAATAATGGCGATATTTATCATATTCATCCATATTGGAAAAAATTTGCATATCAGACTTAGTATACTTAGTAGTGTAGGTAGCAGTGGGCGCTTGCTGTGCTTGAGGAGATATTTTACCGGCAAGATATCGTGGTACAACTTGGGTGAATAGGTCGGCAGCTTTCGAGGCAGCCTCTTGCTCTAGCTTGTCGTATTTCTGCCATTCGTCTATTTGCCAATCTAATTGCCCAATAATATCGCCCGCGTCCATTTCCTCCGACATTTCAATGATACTAATACCAGTAGCTTTAGTATCATCGAGAATTGCTTTAGTAATGGGGGAGGCTCCACGATACTGAGGTAGGAGCGAAGGGTGTATATTGATAAAATGCGTACGCGGAAGATCAAGAAGCTCCCCTCGTATCTTATTTCCATAAGCAAAGACACAGACAAAATCGTCTTGAGTAAAAAAATGAGAGTATGGATCAAGCGTATCAGATTGAATTACCTCGAGCCCTTGGCTAATTGCATATATGTATACTGGCGAAGGAGTTAGTATTTGTTTACGTCCTACTGGGCGAGGAAGTGATGTAAAGATTCGTGTAGGTTGGATATGGTACTCTTTTTTTAGACTATCCAAAAAATATATTGCTATGTTTGAATTCCCAATAAAGCTCCAATTAGCTTTTTCTAATATATTTTTCATATTACAAATTTTCCTTTTGATAGCGGGACCGGGCTTGTTCAAATTCTTTCCGTTCTTGTGCGTTTAGCACTTCGATTTCGTGAGCTTTATCGATAAAAAGTATTCCATCTAAATGATCGATCTCGTGTTGAAATATTTGAGCCAATAAGCCACTTGCTCCTCGCTCATGCCACACGGCATTTTGATCTTGGTATCGAATGGTTACCTGAGTATGTCGTTTCACCTTACCATATTTGTAGCGCACAGAAAGACAACCTTCCTCTAAAAGCTCCGTACTTTTTGATTTACGGACGATACTTGGATTGATGCAGACCATTGCTTCAGTAGCTTCTTCTCCGAATACACGAGGGCTTACAATAAATATACGCCGTGATATACCAATCTGTGGGGCAGCAAGAGCGACCCCATCATATTCTTGAGCAAGTATGTTCTTCATAAGGGCAATTTCTTGACCTAAAGTCGCCCCCCCAATTAGTTCTGGGGCCACCTCACGAGCCTTTGTGCGCAATATAGCTGATCCTTCTTGTACAATCTCGATATCCATATACTAATTGCTAGTATATCACGAACTATTTTTCTTTGTCTTGCCTTAAATATTGTCCAATTTTCCACCAAAATAGCTTTTTCTTTTGCAAACGGGATTTATTTGGTGCCTGCTTTGCCTCGCCAAAGATTTGATAAAGAGTATGCATTGGTATTTTTTTGCACATTCCAAGGTAGTAAGAAAAAGATCCTATACCGTGTCGAGATGTTTCGCCAAAATAATTACGTGCATCATCTACAAAAAGCTGGAGAGGAGTATGATGTAAAGCTGATTGATTGGCATACCTATCAATTGATAATGATTGCAGACTACCATCCTTGGTGGCGCGTGTTTGTTTAGTTTTTGTTTGTTTACTTTTTCGTCGAGGGAAAAGCTCTCGTAAAATTTTATCAGTCGTTGTAGATAGAGCATCAGCATTGTTGAAATAGCGCTTTATGTCAGCAATGGGATAATGGGCTATCACCACGCCTCCTGCGCGATCTCCTGTTTTAGATAGCTTAAGCGCAGAAATTTCAAAAGACCCATCTCTAATAGCTTGCTTATATTTGACTGCACTTTCTATTTTAAGAATGACTGCAAGATTTTTTTTGTTACCGTCTATCACTTCAATAACATCACCAGCTTGATACTCTTTCCTTGTGTAGTAGCTTTGTTTGCGTCTATGTCTGTCAGTCTCTTGCAAACTTCGCTTAGTAGCGATAGTGATTATATGCATACGGTTTTTTTTCTTTATAGCTATAGTATAATACTAAGATATGGAAACAAAACACAATAAATTAATTATAGCATCCCTCGCGCTTGCTACTACAGCATTACTAGTTTCTTTATTAGGTGGTAAAGATATTACATTAAATCCAAACGTACAAGAACACACCATCACCGTACAAGGTGAGAGCGATCGTTTGGTAGTCCCTGATACCGCAAAAGTATCACTCACTATGACTCGAAAGAGTGCTAATCTTTCCCAGGGGACTGATTCGGTAAACAAACGTATAGGGGAGATGATAGACGCTCTCTCTGAATATAGTGTAGACAAAAAAGATATTAAAACCACTACTTATAGCGTACAGCCAGAATACAATTATATGCGTGAGTCCGGAGAGCGAGTATTTGATGGCTACCGAGTGCGACAAACAGTCGAGCTTACTATTCGAGACCTGGATAAGGTAGCCCCAATTCTTACAAAAATTTCTAGTTTTGAGGTGGATAATGTTTCTGGCCTTTCATTTTTTGTAGATGAGGATGAGAAAATCAAAAATGAACTACGAGAGGAGGCGATTGCCGATGCTAAGGAAAAGGCAAAAATTCTTGCCCGTAATCTTGGAGTCTCCCTTGATAGTATCGTGAGCTTTAATGAAGGTGGGGGATCAATGCCACCATATCCAATATACGAGGAGCGAATGTATCTAGAGGCCAGGGACTCCAGTGTGTCAAATGCAGTAGTCCCCACAGGTGAAAATGAATATACTTCACAGGTATCAATTACCTATCTTATTGAAAACTAGTATTGCGAAATCTGATAGCTCACGGTATAGTAGCTATATAGCAGTATAAGCAAATTTCTATGGCTGAACGAGATCAAGAATTCTTGGAGTACTTAGTAAAATCTATCGTGGATAATCCCGACGATATACGAATCGAGCGACAAGTAGATGAGCTTGGGGTACTTCTTACACTGAGTGTGCATCCTGATGATATGTCACAAATTATTGGGAAAATGGGTCGTACAGCGAGCGCAATTCGTACTCTTCTACGAATCGTAGGGATGAAGCATGAATCGCGAGTTAATCTAAAAATAAGCGAGCCTGAGGAAAGGGTAGGATAAACGCTTATGTCTATTACGCACAATAGCAAAGAAAGCTTGGAGCTCTCACTTACTCCGGCTTTTTTTGCTGCCGGTTGTTGTGCTACTCTTCCAATAATGGTTGTTTTTGGTTTATCATTAGCTGAAGAATCACTTATTTGGTATCAATGGTATTTCAGAATTGGTGGAGTATTCATTCTACTAGGATCACTCATTTGGTATTTTTATAAATCAGGAATCAAAAGCTATGTCGATTTTCAAAATAATAAAATGATGATACTCCTCATTAGTCTGCATACTATCCTTTATTGTGGGCTTTTGTATTTATTCTTTATAAAGATAATTACACCTATGCTATGGTATTATCTTGTAGGCGAAATACATAATTGTTGTAACATTTAATCTATGATTACCTTCCATATAATTACTTTGTTTCCTGATTCTATTTCTTGTTATATCCAACATTCAATCATCAAGCGAGCTATTCAAGATAAAACAATATCAATTTTATTTTATAACCCGATGGATTATACAACACCAAGAAGTAAGGGGGCTCTGGCACAACGAGTGGATGACAAACCATACGGAGGCGGTCCAGGAATGGTAATTCGTGCCGAGCCTATTATAAAAGCTGTCCAGGATGCTATCGGGCGTAAGCGAAATGTAGAATATATCCACTTTGCTCCGCGTGCCCATCCATATTCCAACAAGGATGCACAAGAAATAGTAGATAATGCAAAATCACCCAAAGGGGCAATACGAGACATTGTCATATTTTGTGGCAGGTATGAAGGAATTGATAGTCGTATTGAAGAAATATACCCAGGAAGGAAAATTTCCATTGGAGAGTATGTGCTGACTGGAGGCGAATTACCAGCTATGATTGTTATTGATTCTGTAACAAGGAGGATACCAGGAGTATTAGGTGACCAAGAATCAATAGAAGAACAGAGAATTGCCCCAGAAGCTTACTATACTCGGCCACAACGTTTACATCATCGAGGAAAAAATTATGATGTACCACAAGTATTAGTGGAAGGAAATCATGCAGAAATTGAAAAATGGCGCAAAAATAAGAAGTAATAGGGGAGAGGGGAGATTAGTCATCAACAATATACTTTTTACTATTTGCATATAATTGTTATTATATAAGTATGAACTCACGATCAAATAGCAATTTTCTCAAAGTACTTATCCAGCTTTTTGCATGGATACTAGTGCTTTCTGCTTTCGGGGTTACGATAGGGGATATTGTTAGCTTTAATTGGCTTGGTACTGTAGCGGAGATGCTCATAAAATTCTTTACTATATAAAAATATATTATATGAGTCTACATATTTCATCAAAGCTGAGAGAAGAGCTTACCAACACCCCTCTCTGTGCACACAGAAAGGATAAGGGTATGATCAAGATGATCATCCTAATTATTATTGCGATTATTATCGTATCGGTCTTGGGATTTGATATTCGATCTGCAATTGAACATCCTCAAACACAAGAAAATTTTTCTTATCTTGCTCAATTTGCAATCAATTTCTGGAATAATTATTTAGCCAATATTTGGGCAGTGATATGGAATGTGATTGGGCCCATACTTACTTGGTTTTGGGATCAGCTTGCACATTTCAGCTGGCAGGGCTTTAGTGCTGACACCTCTCATTTCTTAGATCAAGCTCCTAGAATATCAAACAATTAGACAATTAGATCTGGCTGTTTGTCGCAGAATATACAAAGGTAGGGAATAGGAGGAGAGGGCAGGTAAGCATACTATCTAAGCCTTTACTCAGAGTTTCACAACAGTTTATACCTGTTTCATACGAGTTTCATAAGCTCCATATACCTCTGGAGTATCTAGAGTAGATAACTAGAAAATAAAAAAGTACAGTTAAAATGAAATTTCTAAATAAATTAGAATAGATTGATTTTCAAATGATAAAAGAATAAATCGGTATTACTACTATATTATAGTTATTATGATCAATGGCCTTTACTTTTAAATCATCGAATATCAGCCCCTGATTATAATATAAAGGACAGAGCTTTATGACCTTAAGTAAGGGGCAACACTTTCAATAGCAGTCAGGGGAGTAGAAAAATAGATATTATGTCGCAAAATGTATATTGTGCGACAGATGAGAATATCTATTGATACCACTCCCTACCCACAAACCCACATAAACAAAGAAAGCTTTTTATTTATCCTTTTGAGCTATTTTAAGTATTACCCCTCCCGCTAGTAGTATTAATCCAGTAATAACAATATCCCAATCACCGTGTCCAAATGATTCAGCCAAAATATGTACAAAGCCAAACACAAGAAGAATGCCTCCCACAGCCAGCAAGGTATATATAAGTAGTGCTCTACGAACATCTCGTTCTACCTCCCCTACTCTCTTGTTTATAAATGCACTAGCAATGCGTGCTCCCTTGAGTAATATTCCAGTTTTTATCAATAAATTTACAATAGTAGTAAATGCATCTGTTTTAGCAGTTTGTACTTTATCATCCTTATGTACATCCTTATAATCTTTATCTTTTTGTAGTTTCTTAGTGTTAGTCATAGTAGTACAAATTGTAACATACCACCCAACACTTAGGGACCCGGTCCCTAAGTGGGTGCTTGCAGTGTAAGGAAAAACTGTTACAATACCTTCACTTAATCGAACAAAAGTATGGCAAAAAAGAAAGCAGGAGGATCAGCTAAAAGTTTGCGTGATTCAAACCCACAATATCTAGGCGTCAAGCTTGGAGATGGCACTACGGCAAAAACTGGACAAGTTATTGTACGCCAGCGAGGTACTAAAATTATGGCTGGTGCCAATGTAGGTGTTGGTAAAGATGATACGCTATTTGCACTCAAAGACGGAGTGGTACATTTTGGCTCAAAGCGAAAGCTTAATTTTGATAATAGTGTCACTCGCCGTAAGGAGGCACGAATTGATACTGCTTAGTATTATCCTATATAAATTAAACAACAAATCCCACCTAAGGTGGGATTTGTTGTTTTAGCCTTCAATCATTAGATGGACACTTCCTTTGTGATCTCCCACTACTATGGGTATATCGTAGCTTCCCCGTTCTTTTATTGGACGCTTAAGTTTGATGTGTTCTTTTTTGAGACCTTGGATCTCTGAAGCAATTTTACTTGAATTGATTGATTCAAACAGAGTACCCCTTTCATTTGCTGGACTTTGTATACTAATTATAGAATTATTAATTTTAGCAAATAATTGTGCATCGAGCTCGTCTTTCTTATTTCTTTTGCTTTGATTGCGATCCTTGTTTTTTTCAAATTGAATAATGTCTTGTTCGCTAGCATGAGAGGCCAAGCCACGAGGTATTAAGTAAGAGGAGGCATACCCATCTGACACCTCATATATCTCTCCTTTCCTGCCAAAACGCTTAATATCTTGTAGTAATTTTATTTTCATAATAAGAATTTATTTTACTTGAATTTTATATTTGTCAGGCACTTCAATGAAAAAATCTTGATAATCATTCCTTTTGATAATGGCTATTGCATCCATTATGACAGAGTCTTGTGCAAAATCTTGATTGAAGGTACCCGCGTTAATCTCGGAGGTATCATCCTCATTCTCTTGAGGTAGAATTGCGATATCAGGAGTTAGACCATTTTTACTGATATCTACACCCGACGGAGAGAGCCATTTAGCAATAGTAATCTTGAGTGAAGTATCTTTTGTAAGCTGGAAAAGCTCCTGCACCGAGCCTTTACCAAAGCTTTGCTCCCCTCCCAATAAAGCTCTATTATTGTCCCTAAGAGCTCCTGCTAAAATCTCTGCCGCTGAGGCTGACCCCCCATTAATCAATACGAGAACATCCACTTCCCCATCGATACGATTATATCCATAGGAGTAGTGCTGGATAGAATTTATCTCGTCACTATATTTTTCGGTAACAACTAGCTCGTCGCTCTCTAAGAATTGGGAAGCAATATCGACTGCAGCTTCGAGTAAACCACCTGGATTATTGCGTAAATCGATCACCAATTTATTATACCCCCCTCGATTAAAAGCGATAAGGGCATCCTCAAATTGAGAAGCAGCTTGAGCACTAAACGAATATAGCTTTATAATATACGCATTATCTATTACCTGTGTTTGTATTGTAGGAATCTCAATTCTATCACGCACTATATTGACTACTATTGGCTCTGTCTCCCCTTCTCTCAAGAGCTCAAGCTTTACTTTCTTCCCTTTTGGTCCTCGTATGAGCTCTACTGCTTTCTCGGCGCTCATAGTTATAGATTCTTGGTCATCAATTGCAGAAATAACATCCTTTGCCCTTACTCCTGCCCTATAAGCTGGAGTACCAGGAAGAGGAGCAACTACCATAAGGAGCCCTCGACGATTAGTAATCTCTATCCCCACACCTGTGAATTCTCCTGCAATACTTGATTCAAATGAAGCTGCCTCCTCTGGTGGAAGAAAAGTGGTAAATGGATCACCATAAGAAGCAGTAAGTCCGCTGATTGCCCCCCATATTCGATCTTGCGCAGTCGCTTTTTCACTTGAGCTTGTTGCGCTCCCATTTACAAAATTTTTTTCAAGCAATACCCAAGCATCCCAAAATGGTGAAAAATCGGCCGTGCCAATATCTACCTCTTGTTTAAAATAGGCATCTGGATCAAGATTAGTAATACCCCGAAGCTCATTGCGAGCATATGATGAAAATTGATGACTACCTACCTTATAGCCAATTTGATAGCCAAGATAAGATACCGTAGCAAGAGCTATCGATACCATTAAAAAGCTAAAGATTATAAGTGATCGTAGGTGATCTGGTCGGATGAATTTGCGAGCCTTCTTGCGGTATCGGCTAATCATTTCTATATTACGCCCTTTTGTCATAAGACTATTATCGCATAAAATCTTCTATGCGGAAAATCGCTTAGTCTATGAAAAATCTGATGTATAATAAAGCGATATATGAAAGACCAGATACGACTCTTTAATACCCTGAATCGCGACTATGAAATCTTTACTCCTTTAAAGAATAAGGAGGTTATGATTTATCATTGTGGCCCTACAGTGTATTGGACGCAACATATCGGCAATATGCGGGCAGCTTTTTTTGGTGATATTATTCATCGAACACTACTTTATGCCGGCTATAAGGTGATTTTTGTCCGAAATTATACTGATGTAGGACATTTATCCGGAGATAATGAAGGCGATGCGGACACTGGCGAAGATAGAATGCAAAAAGCTGCTCGGCGCGAAGCTAGTACCCCAGAAGCAATCGCCCGTAAATACCAGCAGATGTTTGATGCTGATCTCGAGGCACTCAACATCCTCACTCCAGATCATCGTCCGCATGCTACAGAATATATTCAAGCGATGATCGCGATGATTGAAGAACTCATAGCAAAAAGCTATGCTTACCAAACAGAATTAGCTATATATTTTGATACGACAAAACTATCCGATTACTATAAATTATCTGGCCAAACAAAAGAAAAGCTTACAAGCGGTGCCGGTACTGGTGAAGTGCGAGATAGTGATAAACATAATCCTGCTGATTTTGCTCTTTGGTTTTTCAAAAAGGGCGTTCATAGCAAAGCTCTACAAACATGGTTAAATCCATTTTCTGACGTAGAAGGTTTCCCTGGGTGGCATATTGAGTGCTCCGCAATGATAAAAGAAATTCTAGGAACTACGATTGACATCCATCTTGGCGGTATAGAGCACATTCCCATCCACCACACTAATGAAATAGCGCAATCAGAATCTCTCAACAACGCACCTTTAGCACACTATTGGCTACACAACGAACACCTTGATGTTGATGGTGCAAAAATGAGCAAATCTGATGGTACCTCTTATTCTCTAGCAGATGTAATAAGCAAAGGATATAGCCCGCTGGATTTGCGCTATTTTTTCCTTCAAGCTCATTATCGTAGCAAGCAAAATTTTACCTGGGAAGCGCTTAAAGCGGCACAGACCGCTCGCACTCGTCTCAATACCCAAATGAAAGCTTTGCCACAAAATGGCAAGGTAAATATAGATTGGAAAAGTAGATTCAAAGAGGCATTATTTAATGATTTCAACACTGCACAAGCTCTAGGAGTGGTAAATGAAATGCTCAAAAGCGATATTGATGGAGCCGACAAGCGCGCTACTATTCTTTCCTTTGATACTGTTCTTGGTTTGGAATTAGATATGATAAAAGAAGGTACAATGGAAGTCCCCAATGAGATACAAACACTCTTCGACCTACGAAAGCAAGCTCGAGATGCTCAAAACTGGGAAAAATCAGATAGCTTACGCGATGAAATGCTTTCTTTGGGATACGAGGTGCACGATACTCCGCAAGGACAAAGGATAAGCAAAAAAATATAAATTGAATTAAGATCTACTTTCGCTTTAGAGATATCTTCATTCTGTAAATATCCTTACCCTCATCTATTTTCACGCGCTCCCAGTGGCTCTGTATGCCCCACAGTGGCTCTTGATACTCTTCGTGCTCCCATTGTGGCATCTCGTCGACAAGTGCTTGTGTATCGAAAAAGAGCGACTCTTGATCAGTTTGAAATACAAGCAAACTTTCATAATCAAATAGTAGCGCTAAAGTATCTAAAAATTGCCTTGTTACAATTCGCCGTTTTTTGTGCTTATCCTTAAGCCAAGGATCAGGGAAATTTACAAATATATAGGCTATCCTACTCCCCTGCTCCACTGATGACTGGAGTAAGCCTTGTATATTATTCGCACTATTGCCAGTAAAAACCCGCACATTCCCATACTGGTTAAACAATTCTTCTAAATACCAAGCAAACGGCTTGCGAATCTCTGTAACTATATAATTATAGCTCCTGCCAAAAGCACCCAGTAGTTTGCTCGTAAATTCACCTTTGTATGCCCCAATGTCGACTATAATTGGCTGAGTATTTCCAAAGCCCTCAAATCGAATTTCTGTACGGTCTGCCAGTGGATTTACATGTTTTCGTACTCGTTTGGGCATTCTTGGCTTAACGCTTGGCATAACAATACACTTTACTGTTTGGCCAAAAATCGTTTAACATCATCGGGAATACCATCATCCTTATGATCTTCTTTGTTGTCTTTATCTCCATCATCATGAGAAGTATAGTGCTCAAATATGATTAAAAGAATTGGTGCGAGTGCAAGAGATGAGTAAGTCCCTGCAATAACACCTATTGCTAAAACATAAGCAAATGGAGCAGTGGTTGGCCCACCAAAAATTGCTAAGGAGATCATCGCCACAAAAGTAGTCGTGGATGTCATAAGCGAACGACGCAAGCTCGCACGAACGGCCTGCCCTACTACCTTGGCAAATTCTTCACCTCGTGGGTAACTTTTATTTTTAGCATAATAATCATTCAAAATTTCACGAATTCTATCAAAGATCACGATGGTATCATTCACTGAATATCCAAGAGTAGCCAGAATCGCTGTTACAAATAAGACATCGATTTGATAGTCTATAAAAATACTACCAAGCAGAGCAAAGACCCCTACAGGAATAATAGTATCGTGCGCAAGAGCAACGACCGCAGTGAGGCCATACTTAAAGCTAGACACGGGCTGAGAGATACCTCTGAATGCGTAGGCAATAAAAATAATAATTAATACAATTACGAGCGCAATGGCGAACAAAGATTTATTAACAAGCTCAGCAGAAAAAGCAGGTCCGAGTGACTTGAATCGCACATCACTTATAGCAATCTCCCCTCCCCTGCTCAGTATATTCTGAATCTCTTTCTTATTCTCTTCACTAATACTTATATCTTTTATCAAGACATTCTGCTCGCCAGATAATTGTACAATTGCTGTAGGCAACTCCTGCTTTACTGACGCCTCAAGAGTATCAAGAGACGGACGATCTGCCTCATAAGCCACCTCATAAACTGAGCCACCTTGAAAATCAATACTAGAGTTGAATCCAAATATTCCCACCATAGCTATACTAGCCAGTACAAATACGGATGTGATTGAGAGAAAGATTCGTTTATGTGCCAAAATATACATAGTAGTAATAAATTATTGATTTAGAGGAAAAAACGTTTGAACCATTCTGAGTCTATGGCGATCGCTTTTAATAAACTTCGGGTGATTACCACAGCTGTAAACATAGAGAGTAATATACCTACTCCAAAAGAAAGCGCAAATCCTTTTACAAAGGAAGTAGTGAGATAGTAAAGAATAATTGCCACAATGATTGAAGAAAGATTACCATCACGAATAGATGGCCAAGCTCGAGCAAATCCTATGTGAATTGCTTCGTTGAGCGAAGCGGATGAATAATACATTTCTTCACGAATTCGCTCAAAAATGAGTACATTCGCGTCAACCGCCATACCGATAGTAATAATAATACCTGCAATCCCTGCTGCTGTAAGATCAGTACCGGTGAGTTTGAAATAAGCAAGGAGTAGCAGTATATAAATTGCTAATGCAATACTTGCTACTACCCCCGCAATCCGATAGAGTGCTATTAAAATGAGAGCAATCATAGCTAAAGCTACCCATCCAGCAATTATCCCCTTCTCAAGGATATCGTGCCCAAGAGTAGGAGAAATAGACTGAGTAGATACGAGTTCGATAGGAATAGGCAGTGCGCCAAACTGTAAATTTTGAGCCAAATTAGCCGCCTCTTCCCTACTAAACTGACCATAAATTTGAGCATTTCCGTTGCTGATAGCTGTTTGTATCACTGGTGCTGAAATAAGCTCACCGTCCAAAAAGATTCCTAAAGCTCTTCCTACATTTTCTCGAGTAATATCAGCAAATAATTTTGTGCCTGTGCTGTCAAATTGCAAGCTCACAGTGTGTTGACCAGTTTGTGGATTAGTAGATACCACAGCATTATCAATATAGCGACCGGTAAGCTCAGTAGGTACAAAGCGATCGGTGGTGCTCGTGCCTGTGATAATTCCAGATTGTTCAAGCCGAAAATCTAAAGTAGGTATAGCACCAATCAAACTTTTTGCTTCTTCTGCATCAAATACGCCTGGAATCTCTACATTGATGCGATAGCTTTCCTCATTATTCTGTGCAAATATCGACGCCTCTTCTATTGTCACCCGAATATCGCTTGATCCAAGTGCATTTAATCGAGCTTCAAGTACAGCACGGAGAGCGCTCATTGAGCCTTGCACATCTCCTGGATCAAGCTCAGAAATATCAGCTTGGTACACAAGCTGGGTACCTCCAGCAAGGTCAAGCCCCAGATCGAAACCACCATTAGGATCATCTTTTGATGATAAAAGCCCTACTAAGAGTAAGCCGGCAAAAATAAATATCGAGATGAGCGGTAATAAGCGCTTCATAAATAAGTGAAAATAATTATATCAGATAATCTACATAAACCAAGATCTATTTTTTTCTTTTACTTGCAAGGATTAAAGCATCTATATTATCATTTTCCCTAAAATGATCCCGACTAGTTGCACCACAGGAAAGACACTTATGTACTAAAGTATAGCCATCTCCTTTGCGAATGATATCCGCAACTGGCATTAGTCCAGCGCAATCTTCGAGCCTATCACCCGGAAATACATCAAGATGTTTACTATATAAGCAGTTGGGGCAGTGATTCGTAAAGCCGTCCCCTTTTACCTCGTAAGTGCAGTGCTCACAAATAAAGTCTTCTACTCGTTTCTGAAACTTTTTTACTACATTCATATTATGCTTCGTGAAGCCGAGCTATTTCGAGAATTTCATCAGCAATTTTGAGTGCTGAATCCTTACGGCTAAATGCCTTAGCTGCTTCAATCATTTCATTTCTAATATCATCATCATTCATAATCCGTTCGATTTCTGAATACAAGATACTTGCTGATAAATTACTCTGTTTTATAACTGTCGAAGCCCCGCTTCGTGCATAAGCAAAGGCATTGGATTCTTGGTCGCGTGAAACATCTTCAGGGATTGGAATAAGAATTGATGGCAGTCCCCAATTTGCTACTTCGGAAATAGTACCTGCCCCAGCACGAATAATCGCTAAAGATGAAGCGCCTACAGACATACGCATTGCTAAATCATCAAGATATGGATATAGCTTGTAGCGAGATTTGAATGGATGATCATAAAGCACTACATCGCTATGCCCTTTTACCTCTTCAAAATTATTTTTACCACACTGGTGGATAACATTATATTTAAGTAGTAGCTTAGGAAGGGTATCTACCAAGACATCATTCATTGCTTGTGCCCCTTGTGATCCACCCAAGACTAGAATGGTTGGAATATCTCTTGATAGCTCAAGAAACTCACGAGCACCACTTGATAAAGGCTTTTCAATTTCATCACGAATTGGATTGCCAAGAAGGGCAATCTTGTTTTGATCTTTTTTTCGAAAGTACTTTGTTGCTCCCGGAAAAGCAATAGATATTTTTTTTGCAAAACGAGAGGCAAATATAAGCGCACGCCCAGGCACAGTATCAGAAGCATGAATGACTACTGGTATCCGTAATATTCTTGCAGATACCAATACGGGCATCGAAACATATGAGCCATTAGTAAAGACCACATCAGGATATAAGCGAAACATTAAAAAAAAGGTCTTAATAGTGCCAAATATGGTGGTGAATAGGTCGGTTATATTACGCCATGAGAAATACCGACGCATTTTTCCAGCATAAATTTTATGATAAATGATACCCTTTCGTAAAAGAAGGTTTTCGTTATATGGATCGTCAGCAAGATAGTGTATTTCCGGTACCAACATCTTTCGATCCTCAGCTGATTCAATGATTTTGTCTGCTACTGCAATAAGTGGGTAGAAGTGTCCCCCAGATCCTCCCCCCGTTATGACTATTTTCATACAAAACAATTATATCACAAGAGCCTATATTCTTTGTGAGCGACGATTACTAAGGGTTATACGAGATATATTTACCAAGATCGCGATTACTAATAGTGAGGTAACGATCGACGAACCCCCTTTTGAAATGAATACTAGGGGCATACCCGAGAGTGGCAACATACCAAGCATTGCCATAATATTATAAAGAGCTTGAGCAAGAAGCAAGACAGTTAGCCCTACCGCTATATACCTACCAAATTCTTCGCGAGTATCGAGAGCAATCTTCAATCCAGAATAAAAAAGTAGGAAGTATAGTGAAAGTAGCGCCATAGTGCCAGCAAAGCCCCACTCTTCACTATATACAGCAAAAATACTATCAGTAAGAGGTTCAGGTAAGTGCTTATGTTTTTGTAATGATTCACCAAAGCCTCTACCAATAATCTCTCCTGCACCGATAGTCATCACTGATTGAATAATTTGATACCCATTACCTTGGGGATCATAATTTTCATTTGAATATGCGTGTATCCGTTCTCGAGCGTACTCTCCTTGTGGCGTAAAAAGTATGTATCCACCTAAAGCAAGCCCGGCAAGCAAAAAAATACCAAGTGTGTAGCGGAATCGGATACGAGACACTAGAAGCATTGCAAGGCAAGCAATACTTGTAATAAATAGAGTCCCCATATCTCTTATGGATATCATTAGAACAAAGAAGATCGATGCTAATAAGCCAATAATGCCTAGGGTATACCATATATTATCTATCTCCTTACGAAAACGAACAATCAAAAAAGCAAGCATAATAATTATTGCTATCTTAAATAGCTCTGATGGTTGAATTACAGTAATACCGATATCGAGCCATCTATTTGCTCCATTTTTTGTCACCCCAAGAGGACTAAATACTAGAAGCTGTAAAAATAGTGTGGCGATAAAAAAATATAAAGCATATGATTTCTTATACAGTAATCGATAATCAATAGATTTTATATATATAGCAAGGTATATCATTAGAAATCCAATCGACAAACTTACAAGCTGTATAAGGAGAGTCCTGTAGAAAGTCATCTGTGAGTCTAATAGACTTAAGGATGCTGAGAAGAGAGAGATCATTCCTAATATACAGAGGAGCACAGTAATGATTATGAGAGACTTATGATATACAGGGCGCTTAATCAGTTTCATATTTGTATTATAGCACCTTGCAGAATTGCTATCTTGATGTATATTGTTGATACTTCTATGGAAGATAGTTGCCCGGCCGTGTATATGATACGCGGAGGGAGGAAAGTCCGGACTTGTATCAACGGTAGCAGGTAACGCCTGCCTGGAGTGATCCTAGCGATGCGAGCAGAGACGCTATAATAAGTAATTATTATAGACACTAGTGCTTTAAATGATAGTGTAGTCTCTCATTGTGGGCACCGCATGAGAGGGTGAAACGGCTAAATTCGTACTGGCAAGCAAGGCCGTGTTGGAATTTTTCCATCGAGCCGCAAAGAATTACTTGGCGACAAGTAATCAAGGTAAATAACTATCAGCACACACAACAACCGTGTGTGCGACAGAATCCGGCTTACGAAGTAGAAGTACATCGAAACAAGCGCCTCATCGGCGCTTGTTTTGTTTAAGTAAATTTTGCAAGAGCTTCATCGATTGAAAGAATACTCGACTCATCTTCGGCACGATGCTTGTATTCGACTCCACCTTGCTCAAGCGAACGGCTCGAAATAGTAATTCGATGTGGAATGCCAATTAAATCAGCATCGGCGAATTTTTCTCCTGCTCGAGCATCACGATCATCATACAGCACATCCACCCCTCTTGCCCTAAGCTCAAGGTATAGGGCTTCCGCTTGCTTATCTTCACCAATAGAAATAAGATGTATTTGAAATGGCGCTATTGCTTCTGGCCACACAAGCCCCTTAGCATCTGAAAGAACCTCGGCGATAGTACCCATAAGTCTTGCTGGGCCAATTCCATATGAGCCCATATAGACTGGTTGTTGCCTCCCCTCTTCGTCGGTATAAAATAAGCCAATTGCTTCGGAGTATTTTGTACCTAAGGGGAATATATTGCCCACCTCAATAGATTTTTTATTATCTAATTTGGATCTATCGAGTCGTAATTCTTCCATTGTGGCATCGTCAAACACCCCTTCTTCATCATTGATAGCGATATTTTTATCATAATCTATCGAGATTGTATCTTCACCGGCATCAGATAAAGTTTGGAATTCATCGCTAAATTTTGAAAATGATCCTCCCCCAGCGTATGTTCGATAGGTAATATCTCCTATACCAAGGCGATTGAATATTCGTGTATAGGCATCTGCGCACTGCTCATAAAAAATTCTAAAAGAAGCTTCATCTTTAGAAAAGGAATATAGATCTTTCATTACAAATTCTCGCGTTCGCATTATGCCACTTTTTGCCCTAACCTCATTTCTAAATTTAGTTTGAAATTGATAAGCATATTTAGGAAGATCTTTGTAAGATGTAATATGATGACTCATAAGAGCAGTCAGAGCTTCTTCATGAGTGTTTGCAAGCCCAAGCTCACTTCCACTATGAAAATTGTCACCACTGTGTAGGTGAGTTTTAAACCATACATCAACCACAGAGTCCTCCCATCGTCCTGATTTCTTCCAAGCTTCTGGATTTTGTAGGGTGGTCATATGCAACTCTTGTCCACCAATAGCATTCATTTCTTCCCTGATTATCTCGACAATTTTATTAAAGGTGCGTAACCCCAAAGGAAGCATATCGTACACGCCAGCCATCTCTTTGTGTATGTAGCCTGCCTGTATCAATAGCTGAGCATTACGAGAGACTTCATCCGTCGGTGCTTCTTTGCGAGTTTTAGTAAGTAATTGCGAGTGTTTCATATTAGCATTGTAGCAAATATCATTTGTTTGCCTACTTGTGTCTTAGGTATTTTATAATTGGAGTAGTTCCTTCACAATCTTGGAGGCATCATGTCGGATGAGGGATCGCTTCACCGTATCACCTTTTTGTGGAATATGCTTTTCTTTGGCAATAAATTTTTTTGCGATTGTTTTAATCGACAAACTATTAATATCCCCCGGATGTATCAGATGCTCTCCATCTTGACGATACTTTTCTTCCAAATCTTTATCCCTTAATTCGAGCTGAGTGTTGTATAGCAAGACATCTATAAATGCATAGTCTACTGCCTTATGAGCTTGTGACACAAAATCGACGACTGTCATATCAGTCGTGTGTCCATATTTGGAAACTAGATTTGAAATAAATACTTTTGTTGCGCGTGAATCTCGTAGAGCTTGATGCATTCCATGTATCAGTAAATTTGGCATAATTGAGCAGTAAAAGTTGCCAGGGCAAATGACTACCATATCAGCTTCCCTTATGGCCTTTGATGCTTTAGGGTTGATAGGAGTATGTTTATTAAAATATATGGCACGGGGATTGGCTACTACTGATTCATCTATTCTATCCTCACCATAAAAAATTTCATCATTGTGAGTTTCGATAATTAATTGAGAATTTTCAAGGGTAATTGGCAAAACAGCACCTTTTGTTTGTAAAATGCGACTTGCTTGCTCAAGTGATTTTTCAAAAGAGCCAGTCATTTTTTCTAGTGCTCCCAAGACGAGATTCCCCATTGTATGTCCACTCAGTCCTCCCTCGCTAAAGCGATAGGTAAATAGCTCTCGCCACACATCCTGAGCACCAGAAAGTGCTACAAGTGCTTGCCGAGCATCCCCTGCTGGTAGTACACCAAGCTCATCCCGTAAAAGCCCTGTAGACCCACCCGCATCAGTCATATTTACAATAGCGGTAATATCGATATCGTCATGTCTAGCTAATTCGGACAAAAGCATAAACTGCCCAGTGCCACCCCCAATAGTCACTATCCGTTTCTTTCGCATACTATTATTGTATCAAAATTATAGCTAATCCTTTGCTGTGTATTAGATATCACTTCTTATAAAGTAACCCACTGTTATTCGTCCAGTGAATACTCTTTGGGCTTATCTAATGCTGCTGGCTCAAATACTTCTCCCCCACCGGTAATCTTTTGAGTGTCCCGACTAATCATACGGAGTTGCTTCCCGGAAGCATCATAGTGATTGATCACCGTGCCAAGGCTGTTGCCCATTTTTTCATGATATGTTTCATAGGCAGAAATATGCTTTTGCAAATCACCTACCTTTTTAATAATGGTGGTAGCCTGTTTTTCTATTTGTAATGCTCGTAAGCCCTGCATAATTGTTTGTAAATATGCGTAAAGTGTAGATGGTGAGACCACGATTACTTTTTTTTCACGGAAGGCATACTCGAGAAAATTCTGACTATTGACTACCCCAATCTCAGAAATAAGCAAATCGTAATATATTCCCTCCGATGGAATAAACATAAATGCAAAATCCATTGTGCCCTCGTTTGGCTTGATATATTTGGCCGTTTCATTAATTCGTAGCTTGAGATCTTCTCTAAATTGTTTCTTATATTGTTCTTTAGTAACATCATCATTTGCTTGCACAATGTTGTTGTAATTTTCTAAGCTAAACTTACTATCAATTGCTAATAGCTTATCTCCATCAAGTTTAATCACCGCATCTGCAATCAATCCATCCTTAAAACTATACTGAAAGGTATAGTTATCAGGCGGGAGTATGTTTTTGATAGTTGTTTCGAGAAAATATTCTCCAAGAGCACCTCGCTGTTTGCTATTCTGTAAAATATCTTGAAGGTTCTTTAATTGCTCACCAAAGCCAACCACCCGATCTTGCCCCTGTTTCACTTGATGTAATTGCTCAGTAACCTGAGAAATAATTTTTTGCGATTCTTTGAATTGATCTTGTACCGACTGGGACATTTCTCTATGTGATTGTCCAAGCTTTTCATTGAGTTTTTCTGATAAATCAGATTTTAATTGTTCATTTGAAAGCTTGAGCTCATAATTAGAGCTGGCAATTTCTTGTAATTGTCGATAGAGAGTATCCCCCTCTTGCATATTATTATTGCGTAAAGAATGCCGTAAAAACCACCATAATATTGAAAATCCTATAATCAAAACGATTGAGGGCACTATACCTAGTAGAATAAGTGAATCGCTATCCATAAGCCTATTGTACTATGGAGAGACAAACTTGTCTTGTGTAAATAGGTATTTTTTAAAAAAATTAGGTATTAATCCCTACACGTGTAGTTTTTATTACCTAATTTGGAAGTAGAAGAATACAAAAGGCCGCGCTTCGCGCGGCCTTTTGCATCTTCGTATGCCGTCACATATATCGTATCCGTGCCTGTTGCCCATGCACGACTCTAAGCGCAGTTTCGAGCGCTTTCGATTCTCCTGCTTGCACACAGATGTCGACCCGACGGCCGAGAGCCTGCACAAGCGAAAGAAGCTCTTCGTAGCTTGGAACAATACCTTTACGGATATGGACCCTGACCATTTCAGACCTCCTCTGTCGTTCATACTTCCTTATACTATTTATACTTATAATTGTAATCAAACACAAACCACTTATCCACTTTCCCTTTTAGTGATATACTTAGCGTTACAAACTATCATAAATAAATCCTATGAAAAAAATAGAAGAAATACGCGAAGATATGAAACAAGCAATGCGCAATAAAGATATAGTAGCCCTCAATACGCTTCGAGGATTAATGGCCACCTGTACTAATGAAATTATATCTCAAGGCGGTCGCCCGCAAGACGCAATCACTGACGAAATTACTAATGCAGTGATAAAACGACTTGTTAAACAAAGAAAAGACGCGATTGAACAGTACAAATCGGGTGGGCGTAATGATTTAGCTGCTAATGAGCAAGCAGAATTACAAATCCTAGAAAATTACCTTCCCGAAATGATGGGCCGAGATCAAATCAGCCAAATTGCAAAAGATAAGAAAGATGAGCTTGGACTAAATGATCCAAGTAAGACAGGTATCTTGGTAGGGATGGTGATGAAAGAAGTGCAGGGCGATGCCGATGGAGCACTCGTAAAAGAGGTAGTTGAGGAGCTTTTTGATTAAACTATTCTTTTTTATGAGAAAATACTCAAAAACCCACCGCTAGAAAGCGGTGGGTTTTTTAGGTGCTGAGAGGCAGACTCGAACTGCCGACCCTTCGCTCTTCAGGCGAATGCTCTAGCCAACTGAGCTATCTCAGCATATCGAGCACAAACAATAAAGTTTGTACTCGATAGTATGCCCCATCCCAACATTATATGTCGGTGGGCATGCGGGCTATTGTAACAACTTCCCTCCACTTTTCAATACCCATAGCCATTACTTTTCTTCATTACTTGATTCGATTTTTTCAAAAAAACCATTAACAAAATTACCTATTTGCGAAACATCTACCATCATACTCTCTTGCTCTTGATCTTTTTGAGTAACGAAATTAATGACCGGCTGGATAAAGTTTAGGTAAACATAAGCAATAATGGCAATAATCACTCCCCATTTTATAAGAGCAAAAATGGTACGCCGGGTATACTGAGATTGAATATTCCGTACTCGTGAATTGTTATCGCCCATCATATGTAGTATTCGATTGAGCTTATCGTCCATAATGCTTACCTGTCGCATTAGTCGACGCTCAAAAGCACTCATATCATAATACTCTGTTTCCTCTTCCGAAGAATAAAAATTTTCATCCTCCATAATATCTTCATTATGTTTCGTTGCCATATGTTTATTCTACTATGAGATTACAGATCTTCCCAGGAACATAAATTACCCTCGTAATTACACCCTTATCTATCCAACGCTTAATTACATCCACTTCTTGAGATGCATTGATTACATCCTCCTCGCTTGAGTCTGGCGCTATAGATATAGTGCCACGCGTCTTTCCATTGATTTGTATCGCAAGCTCTACCACCCGATCTGCCAACATAGCTTCATCATATTCTGGCCACGAATAATCAGAAATGTACTTATCCTCTCCAGTAATAATACTTATGATCTCTTGCGATATATGCGGAGCAAATACTGATAGTAATTTAATGAATTTGATGTAGCTATCTTTATCTATCTTATCTGCCTTATCTATTGCATTCACGCAAATCATTAGAGCCGAAATTGCTGTATTGAATTGGAGTTCTTGAATATCATCCCCTACTTTTTTAATTGTTTTGTGCAAAATCTTAGTGAGACTTTCTGGCGTTGATTTAGCTATTTTATCTTGCTGACGCCATACTTTTTCCAAAAATCTATACATTCCCACTACCCCATTTTCATTCCACATTATTTCGTCCTCAAGTGGTCCTGCAAACATCATATACATACGTGTAGCATCAGCACCAAATCGCCGGACCATTTCATCCGGGTTTACCACATTACCTTTTGACTTAGACATTTTTTTGCCCTGCTTATCTAATACATAACCTTGATGACGCAACTTAAGGAAAGGCTCGTCAAAATCAAGTAAGCCAATTGATTTCATTGCTTTTACCCAAAATCGAGCATACAAAAGATGCATATAGGTGTGCTCTGCCCCACCAATATATAAATCCACTGGCTGCCAATATTTGCAATTTTCCTTACTACACCATTCTGTATCGTTTTGTGGATCTGCGTAGCGAAGATAGTACCAAGAAGAACATACAAAAGTATCCATTGTGTCTGTCTCAGGAGTCCACCCTTCCCCAAATAATTTTTCAGTGCGTTCGTGTAGCTCTTTACTTTCAGCAAGTGGAGCGGTGCCTCGAGGCACGAAATTTACATCAGTCGGAAGTGTCCACGGCAAATGCTCATCGGGTACCAAATGTGCCCTACCATCGGGATCATACACGATTGGTATAGGAGCTCCCCAATAACGCTGACGGGATATCGACCAATCCTTTAGACGATATGTAGCGGTCATTTCTCCACCTACCTTTTTAGTGATCGCCTCTCCGGCTTCTTCTGAAGATTGGCCATCAAATTCTTTTGAATTAAATAAGATACCTTTATCGCAATAGATTGCTTTCTTATTTTTGTAGTTTTCTAAAAAAATTCGTAATGAATCTGCAATATTATTTTGATTTAAAGCTTCAGATATAGTCATCTCTAGTATTTTTTCTCCTTCATGAAGAACAAGCCTGGAAGTATTTACCCCCGAGATAAAATTCATACATACATAGTGTTCGGCTTCAGCACCTTTATATGTATAGGTATCTCTAATATTTTGAGAATTCACATCTAATTCAAGCTCTTCTTTAAGCTCACGGATTATTGTATCCTGCACACTCTCTCCTTCTTCTCTGGTACCACCAAATACTGCTATTTTTCCTGGATTAGTTTTAGCATCAGTGCTTCTTTTTTGGAAGAGAAAGACTCCGGGTTTGTCTACAAGCTCTATCATTGCTCCTGCGTGTGTAATTTTTTGAGGAGCTACAACAGAACGAATTGGTAAATTATACTTTTGTGCAAATTCGAAATCCCTATCGTCATGAGCTGGCACCGCCATAATTGCTCCCGTGCCATACCCAGCCAATACATAATCAGCAATAAATATAGGAATTTCTTCTCCTGATGCTGGATTGATAGCACTGACGCCCTCAAGCTTTATCCCAGTTTTTTCTTTGTTCTCAAGACGCTGAAGATTAGATTTCTTACTTGTATTGTATTGATACTCCTTGATCTCCTCCAGATTCCCCAACTTGGGAGCTAAGCTCCCAAGTAGTAGGTGCTCTGGTGCAAGTACCATATAGGTAGCTCCAAAAAGAGTATCTGGACGCGTAGTAAATACCTCAATTTGATAATCAGTGCCTTGTACCTTAAAAGTAATTTTTGCTCCCTCAGATTTACCAATCCACTCATTTTGGTTTTTCTTTGTGTGAGTCGGCCAGTCTATCTTGGAATCATCCGTATGAATTAGATCATCAGCAAAATCAGTAATCCTCAAATACCATCCTGGAATTTCTTTTTGGACTACCTCGCTCTTACATCGCTCACACTCTCCCTGCTCTACTTGTTCGTTTGCTAAAGTAGTATGACACGATGGACACCAATTGACTGTCTGTGTATCTTTATACACAAGATCATTTTCAAAAAATCGTGCAAAGAGCCATTGTGTCCATTTATAATACGCAGGGTCAGATGTATAAAATATGTCGCCATAATCATAGCCGAAGCCAAGTGACTTCATTTGCTTGATAAAATTCTCTCCAGCAGTGCGTACTGTTTGGCTAGGATGAATACCTGTCTTAATAGCATAATTCTCGGCCGGCAAACCAAAAGAATCAAAGGCTTGATTGTGTAGCACACTGTAGCCCTGCATTCTTTGGTAGCGATACACTATGTCGCTTGCGGTGTATGATTCGGTATGGCCCATATGCAGACCGTCTCCTGATGGATAGGGCAGCATATCAAGCATAAAAAACTTTTCATTCGAATGAGCATTTTTATCTGTCTGGTCTACCTTCTGCTCACTCCAATGTTTTTGCCACTTTGATTCTACTTCTTTATGCTTGTACTTCATACCAAGAGTATACCATTGCGTAGATTACAATTCCAAAAATATAAATAAAATTATTTATTTTTTTCTCTTTTTTCCTTGAGGGTAAGGCCTAATTCATCCCATTGTCCTTTTGATACAGTAGATGGGCTTCCCATCATGGGATCACGCCCTTCTCTTGTCTTGGGAAATGCAATTACTTCACGAATATTTGGCTCTCCTTGCAAAAGCATTACAAGCCGATCCAAGCCCCAGGCAATTCCACCGTGTGGTGGACAGCCAGATTCAAGCATTGCAAGCATATGTCCAAAATTGGTATCAATAGCTTCTTCATCGTGTCCCAACAATTGCAAAATAGCACGTTGTACATCTGCATTATGACAGCGGATTGACCCTCCCCCAATCTCATATCCATTAAGGACAATATCGTACTGTGAGGCAATGATATTTTCAATATTTTCTTTATTCATTAAATCATTAATGTGTTCTTCTTTAGGAAGTGAAAAAGGGTTGTGAGTAAATGTCCACTCTCCTTGAGCTTGGGGATCATCTGATTTATCAGTACGCTCAAAAGCTGGAAAATCCACTATCCAACAAAAAGCCAATAAATTGGGGTCTTCCCTGTCGGTGCGAATATCGGGACGGTCGCTTGCATATTTTTCCATTGCTTCTTGGTATGAAATTCTAGGGAATGGAATTTCTTGTATACGCTTTTCTGGATAGAGAGTCTCTACTAGCTTGACTAGAAGCCTTTCATTTATCTCCATCACTTCTTCTTCGGTGGTGAATGCCATTTCTAAGTCCATTTGTGTAAACTCAGGCTGTCTATCACCTCGCAAGTCTTCATCACGCATACAGCGAGCTACTTGAAAATATCGCTCAAAACCGGAGCCCATTAATAGCTGTTTGTATTGCTGAGGAGACTGAGGTAAGGCATATGCATTGCCCGGATATAATCGAGATGGCACAAGATAATCCCGAGCGCCTTCTGGGGTGGATTTGGTAAGAATGGGTGTTTCTATTTCATTAAAATCGTATGTATAAAAATACTCACGAATACTACGAATAATTTGTGACCTCATACGGATATTATTCTGCATACGAGGAGTACGCAAATCGAGATAGCGATGTGCTAGCCGTACCTCCTCACCTATCTGGCGTGTGTCCTTATCCAGCTCAAAAGCAGGAGTAACTGCTTCGTTTAGCACTTTAATATGAGTAATTTCAAGCTCAATATCACCATTGAGAACATCTTGATTTTTCATCTTGTCTGGTCTCTCATTCACTATACCAGTGATTTCCACTACCCACTGGGCTCGAAGCGTCTTTGCCACCTCGAGTACCTCTGGCTTCCCAAATACTACACCCTGCACCTTGCCCGTAGCATCACGAAAATCAAAGAAAGCCATTTTGCCTTGATGACGAGCTACATCTATCCACCCTTTGATAGTACGCTCTTCTTTTTTATATTCTCCTAATTTGCTAATTTGTGTTCTCATACTTCTTATTATAATTATCCATTATGTGTATTCCTAAGGCTATCACTATAATGTAAAGCCGATCTTTTCTCTCACCTCTTTCATCTTGTGATCTGCAATTTCTTGTGCCTTCAAGGCGCCCTCTTGAAGCATCTGCTTAATATATTCTGGATTTTGTGCCAATTCTACACGACGAGTACGCATTTCACGCAAATAATCATTGATAATGCGTGCTATATGCTCTTTAATCTCACCGTAGCCCACACCGCCTTCGCTAAACATAGCTCGTAATGCAACATCCTGTTCTTTATTGCAAAAAAGTGATGCTATTTTATATAAAGTATACTCATCAGGATTTTTGAATTCTTCCACCTTTTTACTATCCATAGGAATAGCCATAATATACTCGAGTGTCTCTTCTTCACTTGCAAAAAGTGAGAGTTGATTACCATAAGACTTACTCATTTTTTGTCCATCGCTACCAACAATCGTGCCTACCTCCTCTTTAATATACTCATCTGGCTCAATAAAAGTATCACCAAATGTATTATTGAATTTTCTGACAATTTCACGGGTCATCTCAATGTGTTGTCTTTGGTCCTCTCCGACAGGCACCACCTCGGTATCATAAAGCGCAATATCGGCAGCCTGTAACACAGGATAATCAAATAGCCCCACTGATACCTCTTTCTTCTTTGCTTCTCCATCTTTGAAGGCATGTCCGCGCATAAGCTGAGGCATTGTGGTAAGACAATTAAAAATCCAACAAAGCTCTGTGTGAGCCGGGATATCCGATTGTTTATAGAGGGTGACTTGGTTTGGATCAATGCCAATTGCTAGTAAATTAAGGGCTGTATTGTATACAAGCTCCTCCATTTTATTTTTATCCTGTACCGTAATGAGCGCGTGATAATCAGGAATGAAGATAAAAGAATCATACTCGTACTGCATCTCCACCCATTGCTTGAGTGCTCCAAAATAATTACCAATGTGCATCTCACCAGTGGGCTTAATGCCAGACAACATTCGTTTCATACCTTGTGTATTGTAGCATATACACGTTATAATCAATCCAGCTATGAGTGAGCAAATGATACCTCCACATATTCCAGATAATACTAATCGAGCGCCTGACGACAGACATCTAGGGCCAGAGCAAACTAGTGTTCTCGACTTTAGTAAAATCGAAATTTTGGATTTATTTCATAATCGAATTATTTCAAATATCCTAAGTGATGTTGAAATTGAAAAGGATACCCGGGATTATATCCACCATAAGTTTCGTGAAATTCTCCTTAGATATAATCATATTACAATTGAAAGTAAGGACGGAAAAGATTTTTTATCACCTCAGTGTATTCAATATATAAAAACAAGTATCCGTAACACACTCGAACAAATATATGAATCCAACCGTGATACAGAAGATGCTCAAATTAAAAGTGAGTTCAACAACATAAATAAGTATGTGAGTGACATCCTTACCTCGCTCGAACGAGGCATACCACAAAATGTGGTAAAGCTTAGCTAATATTTATGCATATCAATATAGAGTCAAGCTGGAAACAAGCACTTAGCCCCTATCTACATTCTCCAGAATTTGAAAAAACTATAAAAAGAGTGCAGAAAGCTTATACGGAAGAACAAGTATTTCCAGCACAAGAAAATATATTCACTGCTTTCAATCTTTGCCCTTTCAACGCCGTGCGAGTTGTCATCCTTGGACAAGATCCGTATCACAATCCTGGGCAAGCAATGGGACTTTCTTTTTCAGTACCAAATAATGTAGCCCTGCCTCCATCGCTACAAAATATATATAAGGAAATTAGTGGTGATATTGGTAAGCCGAGCCAGAATGCACCACAAGGCGATCTTACCTCATGGGCAAAGCAGGGCGTGCTTTTACTCAACAGCGTACTAACAGTGCGTGCACATGAAGCAGGAAGCCATCAGGATATGAACTGGCAAAGCTTTACTGATGAAGCCATAGCAGAGCTTTCAAATAAGCGGGAGCATATTGTCTTTATGCTTTGGGGGAACTATGCGCAAAGTAAAGTAGAGCTTATTGATAGAAGCAAGCATCTCATTCTTATTGCTCCTCACCCATCTCCCCTCTCGGCCCATCGTGGATTTTTTGGATCAAAACACTTTTCGCAATGCAATCAATATCTACTGTCACACAATATTACTCCCATACTATGGTAGTTTTATTGCGTGCAGTTGTTTGATACAATAGTAGGACTATATTTATTATTATTTAAAATTATTATGCCAGCAAAAAAACAAAATAGTGCAAAGAAAGGATCGGTAAAAAAGACGAGCTCAAGTACTAATACAAGCAAGGGAAAATCTCTTTCTAAAAAGAAAGCTCCAGCTCGTACAAAGAGTGAGAAAATTGCCGATAAAGATATGATGCCAAAGATCAAAGTAATTGGCGTGGGTGGCTCGGGTAAAAATGCCGTCAATTATATGATCAAGCATGATGTAAAAGGTGTAAAATTTGTCGCAATCAACACCGATGCTCAAGATCTTGATCAATCAAAAGCTACAAAAAAGCTTCATATCGGAAGAAATACTACTGCAGGTACGGGGACGGGCATGAATCCAGAGGTAGGCAAAGAGGCTGCACTAGAAAACAAAGAGGATATTATAAAAGTCCTTGAGGATAGCTCTATTGTATTTATTACTGGTGGTATGGGAGGAGGTACTGGTACCGGTGCCAGCCCTATTATCGCTCAATTAGCGAAAGAACTTGGCATTCTCACTATTGCTGTGGTGACACAGCCATTCACCTTCGAAGGAGGTAAGCGTATGGCTTTGGCCACTGCAGGTATTGAGGAGCTCGGGCAGTATGTAGATGCTTATATCGTTATTCCCAACGATAAAATTCTCGAAGTGGCCGATGAAGAAGCCACCATGAATGATGCTTTTTCATTATCAGATGATATTTTACTACAAGCTGTCACCGGTATTTCTAATCTAATTACCACTCCAGGACGTATCAATATTGATGCTTCTGATGTCCGTACTGTTTTAGAAGATCAAGGGCTTTCGCTTGTAGGTATCGGTAAGGCCGCGGGTGAAAATCGAGCAGAAGAGGCTGCTGCTAAAGCTATCAATTCTCCCCTCTTGGATATTTCTGTCCGTGGAGCTCGATCTGTACTCTTTTCTATCACTGCTGGAGATGATTTGAAAATGACCGAAGTATCACAAATTGCTGAGACGATTACCAAAGAGATTGACCCTGAAGCAACAGTAAAATTTGGAACTATCCGTGATCTCAAGCTGAAGAAAGGAGAAATCCGTGTGACAGTAGTAGCTTCTGGCTTTGATGCCCACGGGCGCAGCACCGAATCAAAAATTAAACAAGTAATTATCGATGAACCAGTAGATTTTTTTAAGGAATTAGAATCCGCTAAGAATCAGACGTCTTATACTCCCCTCACTACTCCTGTAGAAGTTGGCCAGCCGACAAGCACTATTCGTGGCAAAACTACCGTACACCCTACTTCATCAGCCAAAAAAGACACTAAAGATACTCAAGCTTCCCCAAAGGATAAAGAAGCTAACAAAGCTCCTCAAGCGGAGGACGACAGTGAAGATTTTTGGTCGCTTCCTGCTTTTCTTAAAAAATAATTTTTCTTTTTATGACTTATGATCTTATCATTATAGGCGGGGGGCCCGCTGCAGTTGCCGCAGCGGTATACGCTGCACGCAAAGGGCTTCATACTGCACTGATTACTGATTCTTTTGGTGGACAGTCTATTGTATCGCTTGATATTGAAAACTGGATTGGCGACCAGCATATCAGTGGCGAAGAATTGGCGGATAAATTAGAAGCGCATATCCGTGCTTATGAAAGCGATGATTTTCATATTTTTACCGGAGAAAAAGCTCAATCAGTAAATAGAAATGATGATGGTAGCTTTGTTGTCACTACTAGCAAAGGAGAACACACTGCCCAAACAATTCTTGTCACCACGGGCTCTCATCGCAAGAAGCTACCTGTGGCTGGAGCTGATCAATTTGAACACAAAGGTATCACCTATTGTGCTTCTTGTGATGGCCCTTTCTTTACTGGCAAGGATGTTGTAGTGATTGGGGGTGGAAATGCTGGCTTTGAATCAGCCGCACAGCTACTTGCTTATACTAAATCAGTCACGCTCCTTCAGCGAAGTGAGAATTATCGAGCAGACGCAGTGACAGTAGAAAAGGTACTTGAACATCCAAATATGACAGGGCTAACAGGAGTGCATATCAAAGAAATCAGAGGCGACAAAATGGTAAACGAAATTGTATATGAAAAAGATGGTGAAGAGATAGTGCTTCCCACCGATGGTATTTTTGTAGAGATTGGCTCTATCCCTACCACTGGATTTGTGCAAGAAATAGTGGATTTAGATGAGCACAATAATATTGTTGTAGATCCAAAGACTCAGCGTACGACCACTACTGGCATATGGGCTGCAGGAGATTGTACCGATGGGCTATATCACCAAAATAATATCGCTGCAGGTGATGCAGTGAAAGCTCTTGAGAATATTTATCTCTATCTCAAAGCTGGAAAATAATTCTTTGTTTTTTTCGCTCCTTTGCTATAATGCCCACATAATTTTCGCAAGAGAATTGTTTCTGAGGTATGACCTTGGAAGCTCGGCCCCATCGTCTAACGGCTAGGACATCAGGTTCTCATCCTGGAAATCGGAGTTCGATTCTCCGTGGGGTCACAAAACGAGACTTCGTCTCGACTTAAGGAACGCGCCGAAGGCGCACAAGAAAAAGTAGAAGCCAAAATATGCCGTCGCGACGCGACGAATTGGGACGGGACGGGTGCGCCGAAGCGCGCGGATTTGTCACGAACCAAGGGGTTCGTTCCGACTTTTTTGACGAAGGCGGCGATTTCGGAGAAATCATAGCTGGAGGATAAAAAGGTGGCTTGTTTCGTATCTAAAATCCACTCACGCAGGGGTTCGACCCAATTATTTCCTTGGCGGGCAAAATCTTTCTTTTCCTGCTTCAAAGTCAGTGTGGCGCGCATGATTTCGTCTTTCTTTTTAAGATACAAGTCTTTTGGTATATCGCCATCTAAGTAACTCTCCACCAGCTTATCCATGCGTGCTTCACTGGCTTTGATACTATCTGAAAGATTTTGCACACCACTTTGCGATGCAGTACTTTCCGCTTTCTCCCATTCCTCCACTTTACCAAGCATGTATGCGGTATACGCATCGCAAAGCGAAATTGTGTGAAGCTGTTCCTTTAGTTGGTCAACGAGAACGTCCTCGCGTACATACCCTTGGGAGCATGACCCTTTCTTTTTTGTGCAACGATAATAGCGATACTTTCCTCCGCACTTGCCCGTAGCCCACTGCGCGGTGATCATGCTCCCACACTCACCACACTCGAAAATACCAACAAACGGAAAATCATGCCTCACTTTCCGCTTACGAGGACGTTCACGCTCGACCAATACCTTTTGGACAGCTTCAAACAATTTCGAGGAAATGACTGGAACAAAGCTTCCATCAAACCACTCACCATGATGACTAACGAAACCGAGGTACGCACGATTGGTCAGCATGCGTTTGATGGAAGCTTTGGCAAGTGGCGTTCCTTTACCAGTCGTTACACCGTGAAGCGCCAAAAAGTCGGCGAGCGATACTAGTCCATGTTTACCTGTGGCGTACTCCTCAAAAGCACGCACAATAATCTTGCTATGGACTGGATGAGGTTCGATATTCCGCGTACGCGGATTATTCACATAGCCAAATGGTGCTTTTGTGAGCCACTCACCTCGCCGAACTTTTTGGCGCATCCCTCTCTTCACATTCTGCGTCAGATTGTCTGAATAGTATTTCGACTGACCGAACGCCACTTGCAACATAAAGAGCCCCTGCGGGGTGGGTTCAAACCAAGATGTCGGAAAGCGTAAAGACGACAGCTTGCTCGTATCTACCGCGTAGATGATGCGCCCACCATCAATACTGTTTCTCGCCAAACGGTCAGGATGCCACGCTAAAACCGCGCTTGCTTCTCCCGCTTCAATGCGCGTCATCATCTCTGCAAATTGCTCACGACCGGGAGTCTTTGCGCTTTTCGACTCTTGAAACTCCTTTAGGATTTCAAGATTTTCTTTACGCGCAAATTCACGCAATTCAAAAAGTTGTGCCTCAATAGACATGACCTGCTTATCATCATCTTCTTTTGATTTGCGAGCGTATAGAAAATATTTTGGTTTGGACATATATAAAGGTTTTAGATACGAAACAAGGACAAATCCGCGCGCTTCGGCGCACCCGTCCCGTCCCAATTCGTCGCGGAGCGACGAGGTATTTTGCCTGCCTGTTCTGCTCGCGCGCCTTTGGCGCGCTCGCTGACTTCGTTAGAAGTCTCGTTTTGTGATGAATTACTACATGTTGCTCGAACCCATTTTGAACAATCGCGAAGCGATTGATCTTCGCACGCGCCGCGCGCGTTGTGGCTTTGAACCAAATCGTACGCTCCGATTGCGTGGTGATTCTGCGCGCCTCGCTGCCTCGCTCCTCCCCAGACCTTTCTAAAAGAAAGTAAGGAAATTTTTTATTTTTACATGCACGCAGAGCAAGCATCCAAGGAGCGTTCAAGAGTCGCTACGCACGCAGAGCGTGCGATATAGTTCAAAGCCACCACGCGCTTCGCGCGTGCAAACTCAATCGCTTCGTGATGTGGAATAAGTTAGAGTAAAGGATATGATTTCATCACTAACATGGAAAAAGCCATACTAATGTATGGCTTTTTTCTATGTATAATGGCAAATATGATCAGATGCACCCTGCTTACTCCGCTACAAAAGTAAGCGCCTGGCCTCGCTCTGCCCCACGCCCGGTACGGCCAATGCGGTGTACATAATCTTCAAAGGTAGAAGGTAAATCATAATTAATCACATGAGATACATTATCTACATGGATTCCTCGTGCTGCTACATCTGTAGCTACAAGTACCCGCGAATCCCCTGCTTTGAATCGCTTGAGTGATCGCTGGCGCTGAGTATGATTTTTATTACCGTGAATTGATTCTGCTTTGATTCCACTATCACATAATTGATTAGATAGATTCTCTACACTATGCTTCATAGCTCCAAAAATAATCACTCGACTAAAGTCATCCTGCTTAAGTAAATCAACCAGTACATCGTATTTCGCATCCCGACCAAATCGCACTACATCTTGAGCAATGCTGTCTGTTACATCTTTTTTCTTGACCGAAATTGTAATTGGATTCTTCATAAAATCCCCAATTAGCTCCTTTGTCTTTCTATCCATGGTAGCTGAGAAGAAGAGATTCTGACGATTGTCTGTCAATTCACTTAAAATAGCTCGCATATCATGAATAAAGCCCATATCAAGCATTCTATCTGCTTCATCCAAGACTACGGAGTCAATTCGATCCACTGGGATCAAGCCCCGTGATTGCAAATCCTTTATCCGGCCTGGAGTACCAATTATAAATTGATTAGTTCTTCGTAAACCACGAATTTGTGGGCCGATGCTCGTACCTCCTACACATACGGTAGAAAAGTATCGAAAATATTTAGATAGCAATCGTAATTCGCTATCTATTTGAATAGCAAGCTCACGAGTAGGAGTAAGGATGAGCGTAGTACCACGATGATTATGCTTGCGTCGCTCAATCAAAGGAATCAGGAAAGCAGCTGTCTTACCTGTACCTGTTTCGGCAACACCTACTATATCCTTGCCATCTAAAATAGCTGGAATTGCTTGATCTTGAATGGGTGATGGTGTCTTTATCTGCATTTCTTCTAATGCTCGCTTAAGCTTGTCATCTATAACAAAATCAGCAAAAGCATGCTGGGGAGTATATACCTCCTCTACCGCTTCTGTAGGATTAGTATTAATAAATCGAGTAGGATCAAATGTAGGCATAGTTCTCTGTCTACCTCCTCGTCGATTAGATGAATATGAGCGTCTGTTCCCTCCCCCTCTCTGTGCATAGGCACCTCTTGAGGCATGCGGACGCACTCGTCGTTGTTGTGTTGTGTACATATATAATATTATTTAGTGAGTACAATATTAATTATATGTACTCATTATTTTTGAGTGCAGGTGGTAATAAGAGACAAGATAGGATCGTGTCGGCACTAATGAGCCCTACACGAGTTTCAATAGTCGTACCATAATGCTATACAAAAGTAGAAAAGTCAAGCTCGTAGTGTGGAATAACTATATCTTTATGATATGGCGGAGGAGGAGGGATTCGAACCCTCGATGCGGGTTAGCGCATACTCGATTTCGAATCGAGCGCATTCAGCCTCTCTGCCACTCCTCCATATTTACTTTCCTGATACTTTATCAAATTTATTTATTCAATCAATCTCTTTGATATCTTTAATACGCTCATTCTGCTGGGGATCAATTAAAAAGCCTTTCAAATCCTTCCGCCCTATAATTACATCACTACGTAAGTGCTCCCTATCAGTGACAGAAATAAGTGTAGGAATTTTTCTATTTTTAATCGAGAGTACCACTTCAGCTGTTTCACGAATAGCAGTACCTGTCGCGCTACGCACATGGATCATTCTTGGTGTAGTCTCGAGCTTTAGTTTATTTGCAAGTTCTTGGTCAATCGAAGTGCGATAAGCCCCCGTATCTATCTTTGCTTCTATTTGTACATCTTTGCCGTTTTGCGGATTAAAAATCCCAACTTGCTCAAAGATGCCGATTATATTTGCATTCTTATCTTTTGATACTTTTTGTGAAAAATTTTCTGTAAATAAATTTTTCCCAATTTCTATACCTCGTTTTATATCTGGTTTTGGGGTAATATTTGTCACACGCTTTAATCGTTCCCAAAGAGAAGCTCGACACACAGATTGAATAGACAGTCCTGGTCGAGCATTAATTTCAATAACTAACGGACCTTTGTTTTTATCCAAAATTATATCAATACCTGCAAAGCCAAGCTTGCTAGCATTTGCTGATTGTACAGCTTGTTCTAATACCTCCTCCCACATTGGTATTTTTATACCTCTAAGTTTTATACGCGTACCAGGAAATAATCTAATAGTTTTGCCTCGTTGCCAACCGCTTGTAGTAATACCTGTTGATATATCGATCCCAAGCCCCACTGCGCCTTGAGTCAAATTGGCCTTGCCTTCTGAGATTATTGTTGGTATTCTCATCATTGCCATTACAGGCACTCCAGAAAATACGATAACCCTAATATCAGGCGTGCCGTATATGGGGATTTTCTTAAAAAACTTCATAGGCACAATTCGCTCTTCAATAAAAGCTTTATCTGCCAAGGAACTAAGCGAAAACATTCCCATAATGATATCGAAGATGTGTGATTCTAAGTCCTGTACACTAATATGCTCTCCATCCTCTGTAATACCTGATATTCCATCCCACTTTTTTACTAAAATTATTCCACCTCCTCCATACCCTCTCGCTGGTTTTACCACAAAACTTTTGGGTAATTGATACCAATCAAAATCTCTTACATTTTTAACAGAATTAAAACTTGCTAATAGTGCTGGAGTATTGAGTCCCTTTTGTAAAAGTAAACGCTTTGTTTTCAGTTTATCATCTGCATTTTGTTTAGCATGCGATTTATTATATGGCAAAATGTACAAAAAATTGCGCGCATTCATTCCTAGGGGTGGTTGGCTGCCATTCATATATTATCTTGATTTTAGAAGATCTCTAAAACGAAATCGCTCCATTAAACGTAAGCCAAAAAATCGACCTATGTAGATATTAAGTGGAATCAATAACAATATCATTTCGGGATAATTGATTAAAAAAATGCGAGCTGATTCCCACAGTAATAAGTAATACCCACCAATTCCTAATATAAGAGTAGTGAATACCGTATTCCATGCGTGTCCAGGATGAGAATCAAATTGCAGTCGTACAATCCGCTCTGACATAATAATCAAAAGCAAAACAGGAACTACTGATATTGATGATACAGGAACAATCCCCCAGGCTGCAAAAGCAAAAAGTGCAAATAAGACAGCAATAGATACAAATAACATAGAGAGAGTAATTTTGGGTTGTTGCATAATTCGTACTTTACGAAATACCATACGAGCTACGATTGAAGCTATTAAAATTACTGCCAAGAGCAATACGCCAATTACTATATTTGATGCTAAAAGTGCAATAGAAAAAGAGATAACCACAAGTGTATCAAGGCTGGGTAAGCCAATTAAGTTTCTTGAAATAGTAACCAGTGTGGCAAGTACGGGTATCATCATAGTAAGCACAAGGGTCTCTACAGGAATCCCATACTCTACAGCTTGCGAAAGTCCATAGGTAAAAAAATTAGTAAATTTTAGTGTACTAACATCACGAGTAAATACTTCTTCGCTACTTTTTTCTCCAGGAACAAGAAGTGGTTCGTGCTCAGTAAATCCAGGAAGCGTCCAAATAGATGTAAAGCCACTGTTTGTAACTTTTGCATCTGAATCCGCCTGTGCTAATAATACACTTGGGCTTGATAATAAAACTAATACTACAAGCACATAAAGTTTATTCATGTCCCCTATTGTAAAAAAAGAAAACCCACTAGCCAAGTGGGTGTTTCTTGCGTATTTTTTTAGATATGATAGCTCATACTACTGTTCTCGTAATATTTTTTCTGCACCGAGAACCACCATTTTAGCAATCTCATCTTGCGAAGAGTGCACAAGCTTTTCTTTAAGGTGCTCCCCTTTGTGCTCTGCTTCTTTAAGAATCTCTTCAGCCCGTGTATTTGCTCCCATAATAATATCAGCTTCTCTTTTCTTGGCCGTATCGACTGCTTGTTTTATCTCTTGGCTAGCCTCCTCCCCTGCTTTTTGCAGTATATCCATTTTCTCTGCCTCAGCTTTTTCTAAAGTGGCTTGAGCTTGCTCGGCATTCTCTACTCCTTCCCTGATAGTCTCTGAGCGCTCATCGAGTAATTGTGATATCTTACGGAAAATAAAATAATATAAAATTCCTAAAATAATCAAAAAATTAATAATTTCAGCAATAAATATTTTTGGGTCTAATCCGAATTGTCCTATAATTTCTTGCATAGAATTTGCAATTTATCTTACAGTACAAAAAATAGTCCGATAGCGGCAAGTCCAAAAAGCTCTACCATACCTGCCCCAACAAACATAAAAGGAATTATTTTCCCGCTTGCTTCTGGATTGCGAGCTATCCCCTCGAGTGACTTTGAAAAAATCATAGCTACTCCGATAGCGGGCCCTAATACACCAAATCCTACTATAATTGCTTGTGCCAATGTTTCCATATCTATATCGTTTACATATTTAATAATACCAAGCTATTGTAGCAAACGAGGGCGAAGTTTCAAACACAAAAGTGAGAATTCCTAGGCCTTCATTAAACAATACGAAGGGTTTATGATTTTGATTGTACTCTCTCATTTACCTCTAGTGAGGCTCATCTGTAGCGAGCTTGACATAGATAATAGTAAGTAGAGCAAAGATACCCGCTTGCAGAAATGCCACGAAAATTTCAAACAGAATAAGTGGTACAGGAAGAATAAAGTGTACTGTGTGTGATACGAGCAATAGCAAAATTCCTCCCACCAAAATATTTCCAAAAAGTCGGAATGAGAGAGATACAAGCTTAGCTGCCTCAGATACAAGCTCAATAAGCCCTAGTGGTATAGAAAGTGGCTTTCTAATATTGATAAACTTACTTCCATAGCGAAACAAGCCGAGCACAAAAATACCCGTAATTTGCACAAAAATAAACGCCGTCAGTGCCAAGGCGATGGTCATATTCAAATCCGAATGCAGTGGCTTAAATAAGAGCTCATCATTGAATGTGATTGATTCTGATCCTGGGATAAATTTTATAAGATTAAAAAATACTATAAAGATAAAAAGTGATGCTACCAAAGGAAATGTTTTCTTAGAAATAGCCTCATTTTCTATAATTGAATTTGTAAATTCGTATCCTTTTTCTACTAGTAGCTCAAAAAGGGATTGTATTCTACTGGGAATAGTCTTGATCCGTAATGAAAAAATCAATACAAATATAACTAAAATCAAACTACCTACCAAAGAAGTGATCATCGAATTGGTAATTGGAAAATTACCTATCATTCCAAAGTGCTGCGCCTTTAATGCTACCTCAAATTCTGAATGATCCGCATCTTGATTTATGTGTACACTGCTTGTTGCTATGCTCTCGCCTTGGCTATCTTCTGTAGATTCCGGATCAAAAAGCGTAGTATTCAATACTCCTTCACCAGAATTTGTAGCTATACTTGTACTAATCATATCACGCGCTATTGTATCACAATCACTTTCCCCTTAAAGCTATTAAAATTCACGTAGGCGATCTGAATCACTACTTTGGCGAATTCGTTCGTGTGCCTTTGCCTCAATTTGACGAATACGTTCACGAGTCACGCCGAATTCCCTCCCCACTTCTTCAAGAGTGTGAAATATTCCATCTTCCAAGCCATGTCTCATCTCAAGAATTTTCCGCTCTTTATCAGATAAAGTATCCAATACTTCCAAAATTTGTTTTCTCAAAAGCTTTTGATCTGCTTCCTCCTCAGGTGAGAGCAAGCGATCCCCCGCTGAAGATTCATTGGAGATAAAATCACCAAGGGTAGACTTACCCTCTTCATTATCATTAGCTACTGGAGTTTCCAGTGACACGGTGACCTGATCGATCTGCATAATATGGTGCACTTTGTCTAAATCAAGCTCCATTTCCTCAGCAATTTCTTCTGGCATCGGTGATCGCCCCAAGTGCTGTGAAAGTTGGCGTACAATCTGCTTGTATTTGGTAATAGTCTCCACCATATGTACGGGAATACGAATAGTCTTTGATTGATCAGCGAGGGCTCGAGTGACTGCCTGACGAATCCACCAGGTAGCGTAGGTAGAAAATTTGTATCCTTTTTCCCATTCAAACTTATCCACCGCCTTAAACAAGCCGATATTCCCCTCCTGAATTAAATCTAAAAGAGTCAGATCGGGCGAGCGCCCAACATACTTTTTTGCAATTGATACTACTAATCGTAAATTTGCTCGAGCAAGCTCATTTTTTGCTTCCTCGTCTCCTTTTTCAATTCGCTTAGCTAGCTCCACCTCTTTCTTTGCATCAATCAAATCGTACTTCCCTATCTCTTTGAGATACATTTGCACCGAATCATATTTCTTGTCTTTGTTTTTTTCTTCCTCTTGAGCTTCAGCTGCTGCCATATCCAAGAGACCACCACCTGTTTCTAGTATTTCGGTGAGAGTATCTGAGTATCCCTCTTCCTCGAGCTCTTCTTCTAAGTCTTCTAAATCTTCTAAATCCGGCTCTTCTTTATCAAACATATCCTCATCAGACACTATTTCATCATCTTTCTTGTCTTCGTCTACTGTCGGGATATTCTTTTTCTTTGTACTTTCTTTTTGTAAAGCTTTACTTTTAGTTTTATTTGCCGTGGTCGTCTTTTTTGTTTGTTTTATTGCCATATTGGGTAAGAGTTTGTTGTAATTGTTGTAAAAATGTTATGGCCTTTTCTTCATCGCCACGGGCTTTCGCCTGGCGATATTGTTGCATCAATGATTGTTGATGTTCTTTAAAACGATATGTAGACAAATGCTCCAATAGCTCAGTGATGTCATTTTTGAGTATTATACTTGTTTCGTAAAGCTTTTCAAGTTTAAAGAGCTCCGCTTCAAGATGTTCTAAATGTGATAGCTCCTCAAGGGCCGACTCTAGAGACACTCTTGTGTCCTCATCAATTTGAGCATAAATATCCATCTCAATATCAATCATTCGTTTTGGAATCGAGAGTGTCTTTTGCCAGTGAGTAATAAGAGCCAGTCGCCTAAGAGGAGTGTGCCCTGGCTCTATAAGCGAAGTGGGTGCTCTTTCTTCTCTTTGATTGGCAGGTAGAGCTTGAGCTTTCGATCGCTTCGTGCCATATTTGCCAAGCTCCATTCGTAGGGCATCAGAGCTTAGGTGGAGCTTTTGGGCAACATACTGGAGATATCTGTCTTGCTCGATAGCATTACCATGATGAGCAAGTAATGGGAAAATAGTATCTTCGATAGCTTTATTCCGCTCACGCTCTTTCATACCTGTATGCACTATGTGGTGCACCCAATACTCAAACACGTCCTTAGATTCTCTAATAATCCGCTTGTATTCTTCTTTGTCTTTTACAATGATATCAGCAGGGTCTAGGCCTTGGGGTAAACTAGCAATTTTCACTTCAAAATTTAGCTCAAGAGCGAGCAGTGATGCACGAAAGGCCGCCCGAATTCCTGCTTCATCACTATCAAAGACAAAAATAAGCCTATCGGCAAATCTGCGAATAAGAGACAGGTGATCTTTTGAAAGAGCAGTTCCTGAAGTAGCAAGCGTATTGGGAAATACTGATTGCCCCATTACTAAATCTACCTGTCCCTCTACTATGATAGCGAAGTTATTCTTACGAATTGCATGCTTGGCAGTATCGATACCATATAGCTCCTTAGATTTATTAAAGATAGCTGTTTCTGGCGAATTAAGATACTTAGCACTTTGATCGTCACTACCTATATATCGCCCCGATACTGCTACTACCTTGCCACTCATATTCCTAAGCGGAAAAATAATCCTTTCACGAAAGCGATCATAATAATTTCCTTGATCTCCTTTTTTGATTAGCCCTACTTTTTCAATTATTTTTTTATCAATTCCTTTTTTTGACAAAAAGGTTTCCAAATGATTCCATCCCGCTGGAGCATAGCCAATTTGATAATCAATAATTTGCTGTTTGGTAAATCCTCGCTTTTTTAGATAATCTAAGGCTTCAGAGTGCGTAGCAAGCTCTTTTTGCCAATACCATCGTGCCCACTCCATAATGGCATAGTAATTGTCTTTACTATCACGAGAAGCTTGTTTGGAATATTCTTTTTGCTCAAGGGGTATTCCGAGCTCCTCAGAAAATTTTTTTAATACTTCAAGAAACTCCATCCCCTCCATTGCTTGAACAAAGCTAAATATATCTCCCCCTTCTCCACAGCCAAAACATTTATAGCTTCCCCTTTCAGGAGATACAAAAAAAGATGGGGTCTTTTCTGAGTGAAAAGGGCAAAGCCCAGAATAATTTATCCCAGCTTTTTTGAGCTCTACATATCGCCCGACCACTTCTTCGATAGCCAAAGCTTCTTTTATACGCTCTACATCTTGCATAACTATGCCTAGTATAGCCCCTTAGAGTTTAGCGTCAAATGTATCAATTACTTGTGATCCAGAACGAATATAGATAGTGAGCGATTCTTCACCTTCTAAATATGAGGGAATATCGAGTGTGCGCTCACCCATTCCTGCGATAGCAGATCCTAAATAGTGTCGGCGATTATTTGAATCAATGGCCTCAATATATACAACTGCATTTGGATTAATTGCTCTTGTGTTCCAGCGAGCGGTAATTTGCCCAAGGGAGGCCGAAGGAATACCTGCTGAGAGTGCATTAGAAGAAAATCCATAATTATTGGTCGGTGTATATGAATTATATGCTGAATAAGAATTAGTGTAGCTGAAATTACTCGAGCCATAGCTTGTATACGGATTGTTCGAATAAGAATTTAGCGATGGTGACCGATCGTTGTATGTACTTAATGCTGAGCCACTACTAGCTCCTCGTGAAGAATAGTTTCCAGGTGTATAGCTTGAGCTAAAATTAGTATAGGAGCCCAAGGAATTATAATCGCGATTATTTGTAGTATATGAAGATCCAGATAGACTAGTATTACTTGAAGAGTACGAAGTATTATTTTGAGTATTTGAGCTCGTAGTATTAGTAGTCCAAAGATTAGAGTGATCAGCAAAGGGATCGACCCCTAAATTACTAATTTGAGCAGCTAGACTATCAAAAAGGAATGTGCGTACTACTAGGCTTGAAAGCTCCTTTGTCTGCTTATGGGTAATCAACTCATCAAAAGTAAAGCTTGTATCGAGAAATTGTATATGAGGAATATCGATGAGGGTATCACGGCCATAGCGACACTTTTTTGTATCTTCAATTATAAGAGTATTATCCCCCTTCTTGCTAATATTAAATTCGTTAACATCAGCAAAATACTTTACCGTATCTCCATGATTGCTTTGAGTATAGCGCTTGTTGCCATCACCGCAGTGTCCAATACGAGCAGATGCAAAGCCGGTACTTGATATAAACAATATTATTACCAGGGCTATAGAGCGTTTCATACTAATCATTATATCATCCGTCTCCATTTCAAGCACCTTTGTTGTACACAAAATAAGCTTTTTACTCAATGAAATAGATGCCAATAATAGACAAAAGCCCCGAAGGGCTTTTGTCTATTATTGAATAATTTTTGAAATTAAACCTACGATTTTATCTATCCTATCTCGGAATCCTCACTTACTCGGGCAGCTTCTCGTTCAGCTTCAAGCGCCTCTTCCTCTGCTCTTCGAGCTTCTTCTTCTTGTGCAACTTCTTCTTGCACTCGGGCAATCATCTTATACTTTTGAGATTCACTATGCCCTGATCCAGCAGGGATGAGTCGTCCAATGATTACATTTTCTTTCAATCCCTTAAGGTGATCCTTTGCTCCCTTAAGTGAGCTGTCAATTAAGATACGCACCGTGTGCTGGAACGATGCAGCCGAAAGGAAAGAATCTCGAGAAAGTGACACCTCCGTAATTCCTAAAACCATTAGATTTGCCTTGGCTTGCGTCTTCCCCTCTTTCTTCAAAAGAGCGTTGACTTCATTAAGCGTAGAATTTTCTACCACTTCACCAACGATAAAGCTACTGTCACCGATTTCACTAATACGTGAGCGAGAAAACATTTGCTTAATTACCACCTCGATATGCTTTCGCGATACAGATGATCCTTGTAGCTCATAAATTGCCACCGTCTCAGCAATAATGTAATTTTCTGTGGTTTGACGACCTGCAAGCTCTAAAAGCTCCTCCAGATTAGCAGAACCATCTGTCATAAAATCTCCTCTTTTGAGCTTATCACCTATTTCTACAGTAGGTGTACGCAAGAATGGTATTTTATATACAGTTTCTTGTGATCCTTTCGATGTGCCACTTGGCTCTTCCAAGACTGTTATGAGCTTTTTAGTACCGTCATCTTCAATAGCAATGATCTCCCCATCTGCTTTAGCCAGGACTGCTGGTACTTTTGGCTTGCGTCGCTCAAAAATTTCTTCTACACGGGGCAATCCTTGAGTAATGTCCCCAGCTTGTGAAGCAGCTCCAGCTGCATGGAAGGTACGCATAGTCAGCTGAGTACCTGGCTCTCCAATTGCCTGGGCTGCGATAGTACCCACCGTCTCTCCCATATCAACAATCTGATCGCTTCCCATATCCATTCCATAACACTTCTGACATACACCATTGAGCGTCTTACAAGTAATTGGTGAAAATACTTTCACTAATTCAATATGATCGAGAGCCTCAATATCCATAGCATCTTTAATGGTCACAAAGTGTCCAGCTTCATAGAGCATTTTGCCTTTCGGTCCGGTAATTGCCTCTGCAAGATGTCGACCACGAATATTTTTGGATAGTGGAATCTGGATACCAGATGTTGTGCGAGCAATTGTAATAGAATCTTTTGTTTTACAATCTTTTTCGCGAACAATCATATCTTGACACACATCGAAGAGTCGCCGGGTCAAATATCCAGCCTTAGCAGTATTAAGCGCCGTATCTGCCAAACCTTTGCGTGATCCATGAGTAGTAATAAAGTATTCAATTGGATCAAGCCCTTCTTTGGTAGATGATTTAACAGGAAACTCAATCGACTCATTAGTCACATCATTTACAATTCCTTTCATACCTGCCATCGTAGAGAGATTTCCTTTTGATCCACGAGCGCCAGAATTAGTCATATCTGATACTGATGAATTCTCATTCATTGCCTTAGGAATTGCATCCTCCACTTGTGATTTTATATCCATCCAAATTTCCACATTCTTTCTTCGTCGTTCTGCTTGGGAAATCAATCCTGTCTCATATTGCCCCCACACTTCCTTGACTCGCTTATTCCCTTCTTCAATCAAGCCAGCTTTAGACTCTGGGATGACTACATCATCATTCGACCATGTAATACCAGAAACGGTAGCATATTTAAATCCAAAATTCTTAATTGAATCAAGGATTTTTGGTATTTTTGCAATCCCATAGAAGGCAATTAGCTCATTTTCAAGCTTTCCAATTCCTTTTTTATCCATTAAGCCATTCACAAATGGATAGTCGCTTGGTAGATAAGAATTAAAGAGCAATCGGCCAACAGTCGTTTCAAATACTTGTCCATCATAAGAGCTATATTTTGGAGTGTCTGTGCCGAGCACTTTGATTTTTGCTCTAAAATCAGTAATACCATAATCCCATGAATTAATAGCATCATTGGGTGAAGAAAAACATTTTCCTTCCCCTTTCGCACCACTAATCATTTTTGTTGCCCAGTAAGTACCTAGGACAATATCCAGCTTGCTATTGACAATGAGCTCACCATTACCTGGCTTAAGCACATTCTTATCACTTGCCATAATTTCTCGTGCTTCTGCTTGTGCCTCAGCTGAAAGTGGTAAGTGAACGGCCATAGTGTCACCATCAAAGTCAGCATTAAAGGCTGCACAAACTGAGGGATGAATCTGAATTGACTTTCCTTCAGCTAGCTGTGGACGAAAGGCCTGGAGTCCTAATTTGTGCAATGTCGGAGCTCGGTTGAGCATGACATACTTCCCTTCCATCACCTCTTCGAGAAGGGCCCATACATAATCCTCACCCTCATCTATCAAACGATTAGCAAGCTTGATATTATGAGCGTATTCTTGCTCGAGAAGCTTTGATACTACAAATGGACGGAAAAGCTCGAGTGCCATCTTTTTGGGCAATCCACACTCATCCATATCAAGCTCAGGGCCCACCACAATTACTGAACGACCAGAATAATCTACTCGTTTACCAAGCAAATTCTGTCGAAATATTCCCGACTTTCCTTTTAGATTTTCAGATAGCGATTTGAGTGGTCGCTTTTGTGCCGATGAAAGAGCTTGTGAGCCACCGGATCGCATATTATTGTCAATGAGAGCATCAATGGCTTCTTGGAGAATTCGTTTTTCATTTCGTAAAATTACATCAGGTGCCCCTATGTTCATCAGCTTTTTGAGTCGATTGTTACGGTTAATAACACGACGATAGAGATCATTAACATCAGAAGTAGCATGTCTTCCACCTCCTAGAGGTACCATTGGGCGTAGAGCTGGTGGCGTAATCGGCAAGTGAGTAAGAAACATCCATTCTGGGCGCAAATTTGCAGCAATAAGCTGAGTAAGTAGATTGATGCGCTTGACAAGCTTTGGTCTCTCCACGGCACTGGCGTCGGGAAGTCGTTTTTCTAATTGCTTAAGCAATTTAGGCATATTAATTTCTTTGACTAAATTATATACTGCCTCCGCTCCAATCCCAGATTTGAAAAGGCCTGGATATTTTACTTCGTATCTGGAATGAGTAATTTCATCCAATACATCTCCCTCTCGCAAGCCGGTAACCTCTTTTTTTACCTTAGTCAAAAGCTCTTTCAAATTATCAATATCGGAATCTTTTTCAAGCTGTTTAACTTTATCTTTATATTCCTTATCAAGCTTTGCAAGGATATTTTTCCGTTCATCTTCATTAATATTATGTACGATATATCCGCCAAAATATACTACTTTTTCGAGCTCAGAGGCTTGAATACCCATAATCAATCCTATTCGAGATGGGATTGATCGTAAGTACCAAATATGTGATACAGGGCTTGCAAGCTCAATATGCCCCATACGAGACCGGCGCACTACTGAACGAGTGATTTCTACTCCACATTTTTCGCATACTATACCACGATAGCGTACCCCTTTATACTTACCACAATAACACTCATAATCCTTTTCTGGGCCAAAAATTTTTTCATCAAAAAGTCCGCCCTTTTCTGATCGTTGTGTACGATAATTGATCGTTTCAGGACGAGTGACTTCTCCATATGACCACGAAAGAATATCCTCAGGTGAAGCGAGCTTTAATTGTACTGTATCGAAGTTCTGCATTTTATTTTGTTGACTCATAGTATATTCTGATTTAGTTGGCGTGTTCACCTTCTTCTAATAATTCAATATCAAGTGCCAAGCCCTTGAGATTATAGGTCATCACATTAAATGATTCTGGCAAATTCGGCAAAACAGTATTTCGGCCCTTAATAATAGCTTCATACATTGCAGATCTACCAATAATATCATCTGATTTTACAGTAAGCATTTCTCGTAGAGTATAGGCTGCTCCGTGTCCCAACAACGCCCAGACCTCCATTTCTCCAAATCGTTGTCCTCCTTCATTTGATTTTCCACCAAGAGGCTGTTGATTGATCAAGCTATAAGGCCCGACCGAGCGCATATGAATTTTATCCTCCACCATATGATGCAATTTAAGAATATACATATACCCCACTGCTATATCTTGAGCAAAGAATTCTCCTGTGCGTCCATCCATCAGTGGCACCTTTCCACTATCTTTAAATCCGGCTTTAGTAAGCTCTGCTTTAATTTCTTCATCGGTAGCACCAGAAAATGGTGGCACAATGGCCTGATAATCAAGCGTATGTGCTGCAAGTCCAAGGTGTAGCTCAAGAATCTGTCCAAGATTCATACGAGAAGGTACACCGAGCGGAGTAAGGATGATGTCAATAGGTGTCCCATCCTCCATATAAGGCATATCTTCTTCAGGTAGTATTTTTGATACCACACCCTTATTCCCATGTCGACCAGCGAGCTTGTCCCCGACATTGATATTCCGCATTTCAGCCAATTGAATATAGATTTTTCTAATGACACCCGATTCCGAGATCTCTCCCTGAGCACGATCAAAAATTCTTACTCCAATGACTCGAGCTTTTGTACCCCCCTTGTATCGCAATGAGGTATCCTTAACATCACGCGCCTTCTCTCCAAAAATAGATCGGAGTAAACGCTCTTCTGGGGTGAGCTGGCTCTCACCCTTAGGGGTAATCTTCCCTACCAAAATATCTCCTTTCTCCACCTCGGCTCCCACGCGGATAATTCCATCTTCATCCAGAAATCGTAATTTAGCCTCAGATACATTTGGAATATCGTGAGTTGTCTGCTCGGGGCCAAGCTTGGTATCACGCACCTCCATGACTGCCTCTTCGATGTGAATATTGGTAAATCGAGCGTGTTTGACTAAGCGTTCTGAAACAACAATCGCATCCTCGAAATTCGCCCCATAAAATGACATAAAGGCAGTCAGTATATTTTGTCCAACTGCTATTTGCCCATTATCTGATGATGAAGTATCAGCCAAGAGAGCTCCCTGCTTCACCTTATCTCCAACATTGACGACTGGACGCTGGTGAAAATTAGATGAGGCGTTGGTGCCAGCAAAATTAATCAATGAATATTCTATCTCTCGCTTACTTCCCTTCACTACAATCTTATCAGCATTTGCTACGGTGACTGTCCCTGCTTCCTTGGCATAGACAAGACGACCAGTATAGCGTGCCGCATCTTCCTCAATACCAGTAGCTATAATCGGGGCTTCTGGCTTCAAACAAGGCACTGCTTGCTTCTGCATATTACTACCCATAAGTGCCCGGTTTGCCTCATTGTGATTAACAAAAGGAATCATAGCAGTCGCTATCGAAAATGGCTGATAGGCAGACACATCTACGAATTCTACTTCTTCACGAGAGACTACTCGTGGATCTCCCTGATTACGCACCTCAATAGTATCTTGGGTAAGATTCCCATCTTTATCACATGCTACTGCTGAGTGGGCTATGTTTGCTTCTGCTTCAGCATAAGCATCTAAATAGTGTATTTTATCAGTAATTTTTCCATCCTTTACTACTGCATAGGGAGTTTCAATAATACCGAATCGATTGACAGTGGCATATGATGACATACGCAAAATCAATCCAATATTTTGTCCTTCAGGAGTCTGAATGGGACACAATCTTCCGTAGTGGGATGGGTGCACATCACGTACCTCAAAGCCCGCACGCTCACGCACGAGCCCTCCCGGCCCAAGAGCCGATACCGTACGTAGCTTCTCTAGCTCCATTAAGATATTTTCTTGCTCTGCAAACTGGCAAAGCTGGTTGGTGTTGTAGAATTCTTTGATACGAGCCTGCAATGGTCGTGGATTGACAAAAGAAGAAGGATCAATGGCCTCACTATCAGAAATCGACATCCTGTCCTGGATATTTCGCTTCATTTGCAAAAGACCTAATCGAAATTTTTGTGCGATCATTTCATCAAAAAATCGTAGTCGTCGTGAGCCAAGATTATCAATATCATCTGGCATACTTCCCGGAATAGTATTAAGCTCAACAATTTTTTCTACAATAGTCACCAAATCATCAAGACTTAGAATTTGTTCTGCTTGCGTATATTTCTTTGGCATCTTTTTGCCAAAACGAGAATTAAATCGTACCCGACCCATTTCTGAAAGATCATATCGCTCGACACCAAAAAATAGTGTTTCAATAAATTCTTTAGCATGCACCGAAGCTACTACTTCTCCATCTCGTAGTCTCTTGTATATCTCTACGTATGATGAATCTGTATCGTGAGCTGAATCCTTAGCAAGCGATGCTTCAATAAAACGCTTGGCGTCATCAGATTTAAAAAGTTTTAGTATGTCTTCATTGCTCCCTGCACCGAAAACTCGCAAGAGCGAAGTAACGGCTATTTTTCGCTTTCGGTCGATTTTGACATAAATTGCGTCGTTTAGATCTGACTCAAATTCAAGCCAACTACCCCGAGCAGGAATAATTTTGGCTCCAAACAACTGCTTTGTTTTAGTCTCATCAACAGTAAAAAACACCCCAAAGCTTCGCGCGAGCTGAGGAATAATAACTTTTTCAATTCCATTGACAATAAATGTACCGTAATCGGTCATTATAGGTAAGTCCAAAAGGAAAAGCTCTTGGGTTTTACTCATCCCAGTATTTTTATTGGTAAGGGTAGCATTTACCTTGATGCTACACTCATACGAAAGGCGATGCTCTTTTGCAAAGTATTCGTTATGATCTGGATGAGTGATTTTTATATCATCAAACGAAAGGGTGAATTTTTTACCTGAGTAATCTTCAAGTGGTGAAAATTCATTAAGGAGATTTTTGATTCCTTCCTCAAGAAATCTATTAAAGGAGTCTGTTTGGTGCTGTACTAAATTGGGCAAAGGGGCACGTGGGAGCCTAAAAGCTCCGAAAGTCTTTTTCTCTTTTGATCCAACCATATATAAGTGATCGATTATATGCTTACAAAGTACGCGTGCCACTACTCATTCAAAACGCTGGGAGCATTATACATATAATATACCTAAGAGCAAGCTAGCAAGCCCCCGCCCATCCCGGCAATGGGGCGTATGGCTTCGCTCCACCATAGCACCAATATGTTCTACTCCCCGAATCGTTTCCACTAGGTGCACAATCAGCCCCATATACGCCGTTCCACTGTACATGCATATAGCTCGAGCCAAATCCCATCCGACAAACACCCAAATCCAAGAGTAACTGTAAAAAAAGTACCTTCTCACCTCGGTCTAATTGACTCAAGCTCATATCTACAGATTCATAGTAGGGATGATTACTTCCTTTTCCATCCGTAATACAAGGGCCTTGATTGCGTGGATTACTCCGATATGCACTGGTAATCGGAAGTGCTCTATCAATAATACCCGCTTCAAAAAGCACCTGATTGATGTAGGCATCATTTTCTACTGTACGCTCTGAAATCATCACATCTTTAGTAGCAGTAGGGACTCCATGCCGACAATCAGCAAAATCTTCTGGAGTCCGATATGGGTTGACTGGCCAGTAGGCGAGCTCACTACCAGCCCCAGCACTCCCTCTAATACTCGCAGCTCGAGCCTCTGAAATTGCTTCTCTTGTCAGCCGAGTCTTATAATCTGGATCGGTATGTGACATAAATAGGCGCCTCCCACCTCCTGGATTCATAGGCGGGGCATTGTAGGTAGATACATAATCTGTATTAGTAATTTGTGAGCAACTACCCCCAGTAGCTCTTTCGCATTCTTCCTTTGTCTCATAACGAGTTGCATTACTATTCCCCAGTTCATCATCAGATTGCCAGACATAGGGCTGTACCTCTATTCCACCATGATCTGGATCGGTGGGGTCTTCTATCTCAAACATCGTACCATCCGTAACCACCCCCACACCAACATTAGAAGGGAGAATATTATTTTTGCCTAAGTCACCAAAATTTACTAGTTGTATAGGATTAATAAGAGCAAGAAACATATAGGCACCAATTAAGAGAATTAATCCACCAAAGACAAGAGCGATACGCTCTTTAATATCTGATTTAACTCCTGGAATAGCACTAGCACTATAACGGACTCCTTCTATCACTAAAATGATTACTGCTAGTGCTATAGAGAGAGCTATAGATAGTTTATAGATAGTGTTGATGAGTTCGGTGAAGTTGCCAGCTTCACTTGCTGATTTAAATCCAGGAATATCGGTAAGTAGCTGATAATCACCTTGGCTTTGAGTACCTCCTGTACTTTCTGCAAAAACATTTCCACTCACAAAAAAAAGCGCGAGCAGTAAGACACTTACGCCTAGTGCAAAAAAGAAAAGGTACCGTGGCAATCGCAAATGCATATTACTATTCTACCAGGAAAAATATGCTCTCATAAACAGCTTGTACACATAGCTATCCCACTTTGAAATATGAGCTCGTTTCTCTCTCGTGCTATAATTATTTTATGACTAATCAAGGCCCTATCCCTCCTCAATCAATAGAAGCAGAGCAAGCGCTATTAGGATCGATTTTAATCAAACCAGATGCTTTGTATGAAATTGTAGAATATATTTTTCCAGAGGTATTTTATGATACTCGACATCAAATAATTTTTGAAGCTGCCTATGAGCTCTTTAATAACTCAAGCCCTATTGATCTTCTTACCCTGTCAGACAAGCTTAAGACGCTCAAACAGCTCGACCAAATAGGTGGCGAAGAATACCTCGCTCACCTTGCTACGACTGTCCCTAGCGCTGCTAATATTGAGCATTATGCACAAATTGTCCACAGCCGATTTATCAAGCGACGCTTGATTCAAGCTTCCGAAGAAATTGCCCATCTCGGCTACGATGAATCACAGGAGACGGAATACGCCATTGATCAAGCAGAAAAATCACTTTTCAGCATATCTCAATCTCTCAGTGGGTCGGAGTTCGTGGGGATGGTGGAGCTCGCAAAAGATGCGAGTGAGCGTATTATGAAACTTCAGGATGGTGGAGAAAAGCTTCGTGGGCTCCCTACTGGATTTGAATCAATCGACCGGAAGCTTTCTGGATTCCAAGGCGGTGATTTAATCATCCTCGCTGCCCGTCCATCCGTAGGTAAAACTTCACTTGCCCTTGATTTTGTCCGGAAAATTGCCGTCAACCACGATAAATCTATTGCCTTTTTTTCGCTTGAAATGTCCCAAGATCAGCTGATTGATAGAATGCTCTCGGCAGAATCTAGAGTAGATTACTGGAAAATGCGTACGGGTACTATCAAGGAGCAGACTGATTTTGGAGCTCTACAAGATGCTATAGGTAGATTATCAGAAGCTAAGATACATATTGACGATAATTCATACAATAATGTTTTAAGAATGAAATCTGCTGCGCGCAAGCTCAAGCGCCGACACGGCCTTGATCTTATAGTGGTAGACTACCTACAATTAATGGCACCAGTAAAAACAGGACCAAATGTATCGGTTGTACAAGAAATCACCGAAATATCTCGAGGCCTCAAACAGCTTGCAAAAGAGCTCAATGTGCCTGTTATTGCTCTCTCTCAACTTTCAAGAAATATTGAACACCGTGGTAATGATGCTCGCCCCAAGCTTGCTGATTTACGAGATTCAGGATCAATCGAGCAAGATGCAGATTTAGTAATGTTTATCCATCGTCCAAAGCAAGAAGATGAGTCAGCTGGGCGCGGAGCGCAAACAGAGCTTATTATTGAAAAACACCGCAATGGAGCGACTGGCACTGTAGAGCTATTCTTTGATGCTGAGAAGACTACTTTCCATGAGGTCGACTCAGGGCACGAGGCATATGCAATGGCTGATTTTGAAGATCAAGCTGATGACGATTTTTAGAAATTGATAAGACATTCTTATGAACGAACTCGACACCCTCCAACAATTACTCACACGGCTCCCTGGTATTGGCCCACGCCAAGCTCGGCGTTTTTCTTTTTTTCTTATGCAAGCTCCCAGGCAATATATTGATGAGCTTATTGAGAGCATTACAAACTCGCGTCAATTACGCCACCATTGTCAATTATGCAACCGTATTTTTTTTATAAACCACGCACATACCAACACTACGAATTGCCCTACATGTATTGATAGCGCCCGTGATGCTTCCAAGCTCCTGCTCGTTCTCAAACAAGCTGATTTTGAGCAAATAGAATCTGCATCAACTTGGGATGGACACTATTTCCTTATTAATAGAAACGTCCGATTAGCGGACAAAAATCCGGAAAATCTTCTCCCACTCGATATGCTAAAGCGTCGTATTACCGACTCTCAGGTGCAAGAAATTATCTTTGGCTTACCTATCAATCCAGAGGGCGAATATACTACCGAGGTGCTCGAAACAGCCCTGGCTTCCATTGTAAAAGAAAAAGGTATCACTATCTCACACTTGGCCCGTGGGCTCTCGAGTGGTAGTGAACTTGAATACTCAGACCCCCAAACCCTCAAATCAGCTCTAGAGAATAGAAACTAGCTATTGCTTGCAATAAACGACTCCCACATTAATTTAAATTTATCATTTCTTTTAAACAAATCTTCAAAACTACCTTGATCAACTACAGTGCCATCTTCAAACATAATAATCATATCAAAATATTTTAATAGATTCATTTTGTGAATGCTGGCAATGAATGTTTTCCCTTTAAAGTGATTAAAAATATTTTGGTATATTTCTACTTCTATTTCAGGATCAACGGAGCTAGTAGACTCATCAAGTAGGATAATATTTTTATCTAGTGCAAATAAAAGTGCCCGTGCGAGAGCTAATCGTTGCTTTTGTCCACCAGATAGATTCACCCCCTTCTCATTAATCCTGCTCGCAAAGCCATCTGCTAAACTATCGACTACTTCTGTAAACATAGCTAGATCAGTAACTTTTCGAATAGATTTTTCATTATAATCAAGACCAAATGTAATATTTTCCTCAATAGTACTACTAAATAGCTCCGGATCTTGTGGGACTAGTGTAGTGGATAAGTCAATTTCATGAAGTTGTTTGTGAATTTGTTCACCATCTATATAAATATCACCAATTGCCCCCTCATACATTCCATGTAGCAATTTGAGAAAGGTTGTTTTCCCTGACCCTGATTGTCCAATAAGCGCCACTCTTTGCCCTTGTTGTATTGTAAGTGAAACATCTCGTAAGGTCGTAAATTCTTGTTGATCTTGGCTATAATCAAATTTTACCTCATTAAACCGTATTGATTGCGCTACATCCACTTTTAAACGATCAATTTTTGAATGCTCGAAATTTTCAATCTCCTCTGCATTTTCATTATCAGCTTTATACTGTCGTAAGTCACTATACAAATTTGAAAAAAGAAAAAATGCATCATCTAATCTATTAAGATACTGATACAAAGCTGCTAGAGAACCAATTAATACTGTTTCTCCCGCATTAATTACTTGAAAATAATAAGCGACGAAAGCCCCAGTAAATACAAATACGGTGAAGCCAAAGCTAGCCACAAACCACTTAATTTCGTTTAGTTTTGTCTGGGCTAATTGTGGCAAAAATATTTTCTCATAAGCTTTTTGTACATTATTAGATACTGTTTGGATAATAGATAGTACCTTTACCGATGTCGCATTTGATACTATGTCATAATATATACCTGAATGATCATTGTGTAATTTATTTACCTGTTTAACGATAGGAATTATCTTTGCATCAAATAATGTAATTATGTAAAAAATTAAAGCCATTGTCCCCAGAACTATAGAGAAAAAGGCTCCGCTATAATAATATACAGCGATTAAGGATGTCAGTGATACAATTATGACCTTATTTATTCCTCCCAAACGAGGCATAAAAAATACAAGTGCTTGACTAGCCTTATTTGTCTTATCGATCAGTGAACCGCTATCATGATCATCAATCCATGCAATTGGTCGATTAAATACTTGGTCCAGCAAATGTCGTTTATAATTATTTATTACTTCTAATTGTACTCGTGCTCTCATATAGAATGACAGCGAGAATATAGCCATCGATGTCAGCATTACAAAAGGCAACAGTGCAGTGATGAATAATAGTGTTGAGATATTACTCTTTGTCACACCATTCGTCTGTACTTCATTAAATAATTTTGCTACAACCAAAGGCTCTAGGGCTACAATCAGCGCACTTACCACTAATAATATTAGTCCTAATACAAACAAAAGTCGCTTTTGGCCTGCATATTTCCAAGTTTTTCTAAACAAATATATAGTTGGCTCTTCTTTTATTTTTTGTAAAAATTTCATATTGTTATTTTTTAGTTCTCACTACTTGAGCCAGCACATAAGCAATCCGACGAATGTCTGTTTTTTTCATCGAGTGATGGAGAGAGATACGGAGTGAATTAGGCACTGTATCTATGCCCATTGCTTGCAAGATACGAGAATCTTCTTTTTGAGAACCCACACAGGCTGATTTTGATGATAGCTCCACCCCACGCTCATCCATAGCTACTATAAGCGCTTCGCTATCACTTGTACAGAAAGGAAAGCTAAGATTGACAAGTAAGCTCTGAGCATTCTTAACTCCATTTACCGAATAAGCAATTTGGTAGCGATCAAGCGTATCAAAGAGAAGTGTCCGTAGCTCTCGTATTCGTGCATTAGACTCTGAAATCTGTGATTGCGCTAATTCTAATGCTTTCGTGATACCAATAATTAGTGGGACTGCGGGGGTGCCTGGTCGATCTATCTCTATATTCTCACGAGCAAGCAGAGCGCCACTCCCTTTTGGGCCTTCAATTTTTTGTCCACAAATTGTGCACATATCTATCCCCCAATCTCGAAAATTAAGTTTGTGATAGTACAAGCCTTGCGAAGCGTCTGTGTGAATATATGGAAATTCTCGCCCTCCCTTATGTTTTCGTACTAATTGAGCCAATTCTTTAATTGGTTGTGTACTCCCCACTTCACTCGACTGAAAAATACAAGACACGAGTATCAAATTATTTACACTTGGGAGCCGAGCTCCCAAGTCTTTTAATTTGATTACCCCTTCCCCATCTACATCAATGTACTCTACAAAACATAAGGGGTCTCGAATTGACTCCACAAAATCTGCCACTGATGGGTGTTCTATATTTGAAATAATGATAGTGTATGTTTCTCCAGGGTGGAGCTCTTTCCACCGCTTGATTGCATAATCAATAGCACGGTGATTCGCTTCCGTTCCTCCACTAGTCCACATCACCTTGTCATCTTTGTGCATATGAGCTAATCGGCGGACAGTCACCTCGCAATCATTTAGCAGATTTTTTACCTGACGAGCTCTATGGTATCCCGCATTAGGATTTACAAATATATTACGCCAATAGGGACGCATAGCTTTTAATACCTGCTTGTGTACAGGAGTAGCTGCGGCATAATCAGCATATACCCTGCTTTTGAGAGAAATAATAGACCACATAGTATAAGCATTATAGCAAAGAGCTGTGAATATTCGATAAATAAACCGTGCTATACTATTTGAATTATGAATGATACGACTATAATGATTGAATTATTTTCTTACCAATTAAGCCTAATACATATCATTGCTTTCTTATGCATTGGATTACTTATTAATTTTACATTATTGATTTTTATTATTTCTCTTCTTAAAAGAAAAGATCGCTCAACAGACATTAATTCAAAAAAATTAGCCGACGGGGCCCTCTCACGAAGCACCCAAGAGACTATAGACAATCTTGCCTCTCAATTGCCCCAAAGCGCCATCATCCGCTACAACCCATTCCGTGATAGCGGTGTGGGTGGTAAACAGTCTTTTTCGCTTGCCTTGATTAATAGTAATGGGGATGGGGTAATAATCAGTCAATTATTCTCTCGAGAATTTTCTCGTGTATCAGCAAAAGAAATTACATTATGGAATAGTGATTTAGAGCTCTCGCCTGAAGAAAAAGAAGTTCTTAAACAAGTACAAAAGAAAAAAGCTACTAATTAATCGTATCAATTGCATCAATTGCTCGGCGATTTTTCTCTCCTAAATCTATCTGAAAATCCACAAGTGGAATTCGTCTAAAACGACGACTCGTCAAAAAAGCACGAAACTCTGATCGCTTACGCTGTAAAAAGCTTAGGGCTTCTTCCTCTTGTGTTTCTGGTAAGACGGTAAAGTACACTACTGCTTTCTTCATATCCGGCGAGAGCTCCACCCTTGTAGGAGTAATGAGTGCATTACGATTTGCTTCACGTGCAATAAATTCACCAGCTTGTACTCTAATCTCCCGTGCCTTTGTATCTCCTCGTTCTTTACTCATATTATTCCTCCACTATGGTGATGCTTTGCATATCATCACCCTCAGCAATTTCAAATTTAGTATCAATGCGCATACCGAATTCATCGGGCGCTTCTACTTGCCTTGCCTCTTGTTTCCCCCGCTGTAATTCACGAATGATAGCCGTGCCTACCTGATGGCCCCTGCGAATAATTTTCATTTTATCTCCCAAAGCGATAGCCCCTTCACTCACCCGACCCCCAACTACACCGCCCTTATTTGACCAAGAAAAAATACGGACAATGCGGACTGTTCCAGTTATCTGCTCTACGCGCACTCGCGGTCGTCGTGTCTCTAGAATATTCTCTAGATACTCACTCAATTCATAAATAATATCGAAGCTCTTAGCAGTCATATTATGTATTTGTATGCTGTCTTGAGCAGACTTTGAAATCCCCACATTAAAACCAACAAAGACAGCTTGGCTATCAGCTCCAGCTTTTTTCACATCAGCCTCTGAGATTTCTCCCACACCATCATCGATAATCTTAAAATATGCTGTTTGGCTTGTGATAGATGCTACTTGATATTTGATAGCATCTATTGATCCTTGTACATCCGCTTTGATAACAAGAGGTATGGCTACCTTCCCTCCTATATCCGTATCGCTAATTTCTATCTCTTGCTCTTCTGAAAGTTCATCAAGCTCATTAAGAAATTTCTGTGCCTCTTTTTTATTCTCAAAAACATTAAAATCCAATCCGGGCTCAGGTAATGTATCAAAGCCAATAATGCGAACTGGCTTTGAGAATGATGCTTCTTGTATAGATGTTCCAGTAAAATCCTCCATAATACGTACAGGCGCCATTGCCCTCCCCGCCAATACTACTTGGCCATTTCTCATACTTCCATTCTTAATAATACAGGTAGCTTGAATTCCTTTTTTTGCATCAAGTGAAGATTCCAAAATGTATCCACTTGCTCGAATATTACGATCTCCCGAAAGCTCCTCAAGATCTGCTGTCAATAATACCGTATCAAGTAATTCACCAATACCTTCGCCTGTTTGTGCAGAAATTGCTGTATATGGCACATCGCCACCTCTCCCTTCTACAAAAATGCTATGTTCAAGCATTGAATTGAGTGTCCGTTCAACATCAGCATTATTCTTATCTATTTTATTAATAGCGACAACAAAAGGAATACCCGAATCCTTAATGAATTGATAAGCACTAAGCGTCTGGTCTTGTACCCCATCATCTGCAGCTATCACCAAAATAGCAATATCAGCGATTGCTGCACCACGCTCTCTGGTGGCGCTAAAAGCGGCGTGTCCTGGAGTATCTAGAAATGTAATTTTTCGTCCATTATGCTCTGCTTCGTAGGCGGATATATGTTGCGTGATGCCCCCTACCTCTCCTTGTGCCACTTTCGATTGTCTTACAAAATCGAGCAAAGTAGATTTACCATGATCAATGTGCCCCATAATAGCCACCACTGGGTCTCTCGTTTCAATCTGAGGAGTATTTGTTTGCTTTTTTTTCGCCATAAACTTGCACCAGTATATCAAAGATGAACAAAATCACCACTTGTAAAAATATTTTGTCAATCTTTGTATTTTCTGCCTTCACACGATACAATAGCTATATTACTTATATAATAGATAAAAATTATGAGCGATAAATTAATTATCCCTGGATCAATCATTATTGCTGGCGTCATTATTGGAATAGCCGTCTATCTAAGCGGTGGCTCACAAAGCCCATCCCCAGATACTGACAACAACCAACAAGTTTCTCAAGCGAGCAACATACGAATAGTAGACAGTAAGCGAGATCGTATCTCAGGTAATCCTAAGGCTTCATTGTTTATCATTGAGTATTCTGATTTAGAGTGTCCATTCTGTAAGCGCTATCATGATAAAGTACTTCCTCAGCTTAAAGAAACTTATGCCGACAGTGGAGATGTTGCTTTTGTCTTTCGTCATTTTCCACTCGATGAACCATACACTCGCCCACTTCACCCTACCGCCACTGAAGAAGCTATTGCTTCAGAGTGTGTCGCTCACCTAGGTGGCAATGATGCTTTCTTCAGCTTTATAGATAGTATTTTTGCCACGACAGCATCAGATGGACAATATGATCTATCCACGCTCCCTAATTTGGCTGCCCAGGCCGGGGTTGATCGTGCTTCATTCACTACTTGCTTCGAAAATAAAGATACAGAAGGGCTTGTATCAGAAGATTTCCAAAACGGAGTAAGTGCCGGAGTACAGGGCACTCCCACCATCTTTATCCAAACAGCAGAAGGTAAGACTTACCAGGCTGTGGCCGACTACAATGCACTTAGGGTAGCTATTGATGCCTACCTTAGTGATAAGTAAGACGTATCCAATTAAGCTATATAAAAATCTCGTCTTAGACGAGATTTTTATATTTCCAACCTGTCTAGTAGGCGACAGGCATCACACTCTTTCTTTGCGCATCGTTGATCCAAAAAGCTTGCTCCAGCTCGAATGGCCTTATCCATTTCTTGTATTTCATCTATAAGTCGTGCTCTATCTTCAGCATTCGGCTCTAGACTGTGCTGTTCGTATTGCTTGGTATCAGGATGTGGCTCTACAAAGTCTAAAACTCCTCTTTTCATATTAAAATAGCCTTTACGATAATATGAAAGTAGGAGTGAGTAAAAAACAATTTGTCGGTCAAGGGCTACTTTTTCTTCCTGCTTCTTTTTACTATACGGCTTTCCTGTTTTATAATCGACAACTTGTATACAAGACTCATCCCGCTCGTTATACTCGACCTTATCAAGGACTCCCGTAAGAGTGACCTCACCTCCTTCGGCTAGAGCTAATACGATCCCATTGATTCGTAATTCAGTAATGATGTGATGAGTCCACTTTGTATGGTATTCATCATAATATCCCTCGAGACTAGACTTGGCACGTGATTCCATATCTTTTCTGTCGGTCTCATCCAGGTATTGCCCATCAATAGCTTGATTAAAACGATCAAGTAGTTCTTTTTTACTTAGTATCTTGCCCGCCTCCCCAGAAGCACTAAAAAATTCCTCCAGTGCCTTATGAATAAGCGACCCATAGAGCAATGTCCGCGAGTAGGAAGTTGGAATTTGCAACAAATTATTTATAAAGTAGCGTGCTCGACAAGTAAAAAAATTGTTTAATGCGGTAACAGACAGTGGACGACGACTATATATTTCCCTAATTATGTCATCATCTAAAATACTTACTGAACGATAAATTTCATTACACGCTCGGTATTTTTCTCCAAGTGGTGTGTGCTCTAAATGCTCCTCCCACTTCATCACCTCACCATCAATTTCATATAAAAATCTTGATGGCGTTTGTTCTTTTTCTCCAGCTGACCGACTAAAAGATATACTACAATTATTTTTTGCTCGGGTAATTCCTACATAAAGTAGTCGACGCTCATCATCATCCTCACCTGAAGTACCTCCCACTGGTAAGGTAAATTGTTTACGAACGGCCTTGTTCCCCCAAGTCTTATCAACAACATTTGTGATGTATACATTGGAAAATTCTAGGCCCTTAGCCTTATGGGCCGTAAGCAAACGTACACCGTCTTGATAATCACCACCCTGGGAATCAAGGGGTATATTATATTCCGAAAGAGTAGTAAATTGCTCGAGCACCATTGCTAAATCAAGCCTCGGATTCGCTTCCTGAAGACTCCTGAGATATTGATATAAGCGATCATAGTAGCGCAATTGATTGTATGAATCAGTACTAGAGAGTAGGCGTGGTAGGATTGCTGTTTGCTCTACGAGGTCGTCAAAAGCCCGAAGGAATTGATTACTAGCAAAGCTTGTAATAGCCAAATTGAGAACTTCTGCAATAGAAATGTAGGTATCTGCATCATCTACTCCTATCTCTTTTAGGAGCTTCTTGTCTTGAATCACTCGATATAGATGCTTAGTGCCTGTTAATCGATTGCGCTTATTAGAGCGAAAGCGTTCAACAATTTTTACAACATCATAGCCTTTTGTTTTAAAAACATCGCTATACAAGAGCGTGGCCAGTTTGTTGTTATCACTGATGTTTGCTACTACCTCAAGTAAAAGAATAATTTTAGCAACTATAGGCGTGTCGAGTATATTTTCTTTGGCCAATACTACCGAAGAGAGCTCGTGTTGGGCTAATACTTTTTGAATATGATCTACCTGCTTATTTTCACGATATAAGATTGCCATATCAGAAAGTGGCATACCTGATGTATGCTTGGCTTGAATATCACTGGCAATCCAATGTAGCTCATCTGAATAATCAATAAATTCATGACAGCTAATATTTGCTTCTGATTTTTGAGATAGAAGTGACTCGTGTATACGCCCTGTATCATCAGCTGATATAAGACTATGAGCTGCATCCAGCACATCCTGACCTGAGCGATAATTCTCTTTAAGATTAATTATTTTTACATCATTAAATTGACTCTCAAAAGCGAGAAAATTCTTAAGTGAAGCTCCTTGAAATCGATAGATGGCTTGCTTATCATCTCCCACGGTAAATAAATTGGGACGCCCATCAAGGTGGGGCGCATTTGTAAGTCGGCTAATTATGGCATTTTGTGCCTCATTGGTATCCTGATGTTCATCTACCAAAAGATATTGAAATTGTTCTTGTAATTCGTAAGCAAAATCTTCATTTTTATCAATAGCAGTAATGAGCTCGAGAATCATATCATTGAAATCGTATCGGTCTTGTTCTCTTAGCGCATTCGCATATGCAGTATAAATAATACCAAGCTCTTTATTTTTATCATATTTTTTTAGAGCATCTGGTCGTAAATCACCTTTTTTGTACTGCTTAGTGGCTCGTTTGTAGTATGAATCTTCACTTGAAAGTAAATCTTTTTTGAATTGCTCATTCCATTCAATAAAGCTTTCTGCTGTATAATTATCGCGTTTGAGCTCATCTATCGCTTGAATTGTTGGACCTACATACAAATGTGGGGCACCAAATGGTCGCAGTAGCTCTAGATCACTGTCACGAATAATCTCTTCTATTAAAGCAAATCGCTCTGTGTCTGTGAGAGCTTTGGATAATAGTATATTTGTAAAATATTCACGATAATGAGTAATAATGTACTCAGCAAAAGAGTGAAAAGTAAAAATGTGTACCTCGTAGGCAGCCGAGCCGATTATACTCGCCAGGCGTTCACGCATTGCACGCACCCCTGCATTAGTAAAGGTAAGTGCCAAAATGTGTGGCGCCATATCAGCCCCTTGCAAACGAAGAATGTTGGCAATGCGTAGAGTGAGAATCTGAGTCTTTCCAGTGCCTGGACCAGCATTGACGACAACTGGGCCTTCAATAGCATCTACCGCCTCTTTTTGTGCTGGATTAAGATGACTATATAATTCATCGAATTTGGATTCGTCTACATATTGAGAGGATGACATATACGCATTATAGCAAACTTGGCTACCTCAAACGGTGCTCGCTTTTCAACACACATTCATAAGCGCAATAATTATATTTACTGAATATATCCAAGTATCTGTGCTACCACCTCTTGTGGTGATATATGAGTAGTATCAATTATGTAATCAAAATGTTCATCTGCATTCCACTCTTTAATTCCATACAAACTATCATAACGACTATAAGTAGCTTCACGATCTAGCGTCTTTTTTTTAGTTGTTTCAAAATCTGCTTGGGTATGTGCAATTCTACTATCACTTGTATCCTCCGCAATGCGCCTTATCCTTTCATCAAGATCACATACAAGCTTTATTTTTATGGCATCTGGTACAAAATACCAACCAAGCCGTGACTCAAGGACAAAATTATCATTACTTGCTCCGTATTCTTGCTGTCTTGTATCCAATTTTTTATCAAATGACTCATCTCCTCCATTTACAAATGCATCAAACTCTTCTACGCTCATCCCCTGCTCTTCTGCCATTTGACGAAATATTCCTCCTCCTGACATATTTTGATAGCCCAAATGATTAGCTAAAAGTTTTGCTACAGTAGACTTTCCAGTGCCAGCTAATCCAGATATTGTAATTTTCATAGAGGCATTATACCAAACTACCTTATGGCTATACTACATTCCCAGACATCGGGTGTCTGGGTTTTCCACATCTATTGAAAAATCTTTAAAATTTGCTAAGATAAGCCCATTATGGAAATTGGTTCAATTCTTCCTACTATCCAAATTATTATCTCACTATTAATTTTGCCAGCAGTTTTACTACAGCAAAATGCATCTAGTATTGGGGTACTCGGTGGAGGTAGTGATGATTCTGTCACAAAGACTCGCAGGGGAAGCGAAAAATTCCTACTTCAAGCAACAATTATCTTGGGGATTCTTTTCGCTGGGACGGCCTTACTTGCTATCTTCATATAAGACAGAATATTGAATTTGTTTTACCCATAACCAGTTTTCCTGGTAATATTCACCTAGCATTACACTTATGAATCTTCAATCTGCCCTTCTACGGCTTACACGATTCGGGCAATCAAAAATTATTAGCAATAATTATCGTACTATTGCCCTTATTTTTTTGCTGATAATAGTAAGCTTTGGTATACGATTTGCTGCTCCTTACTATTTAGAAGAAGTACCCAGCCATGGCGGAAGCTTTACTGAGGGTATGGTAGGCTATCCTCGCTTTGTTAATCCAGTATTGGCTCTCTCGCAAACTGACAAGGATCTTACTCGACTTATATACAGTGGCTTGTTTCGCTATAATTCTGAAAAAATGGTTGTCCCTGACCTAGCGCAATCATACGAAGTAAATGATGATGCCACCGAATATACCATATTACTTCGTGCTGATAACGCATTTCATAATGGAAGCGCTGTCACTACCGAAGATGTTGCCTATACCCTTTCTTTAATTCGTGACCCCCTCATTAAAAGCCCACTTTTCCCTCGATTTCAGGGGGTAAGCTGGATAATAGAAGATGCCCGTACTATTCGTTTCAATCTTAGTACACCTGATCCGAATTTTCTTGACACCCTTACTGTTGGAATCTTGAGCAAGGATCAATGGGCTAGTATCTCTCTTGAGGAGTTCCCTTTTGCCTTGGCTAATATTAATCCTATCGGATCTGGACCTTATGCTATTCGTAAGATTAACCGTGATAGTAATCAGCGAATTCAATCGTATATTCTTAAATCATCTACTAATTATCATACACTTCCATATATCAATGAGATAGAAATTATTTTTTATCCAAATCAGGATGCTGTTCTTGCAGCTTTTGAATCTGATCTAATCGACAATCTTGCAAATATTAGCCCCCAAGAGCTACTCAGACTCGACCGAGCTCTTACAAGTAAGAATATCCAGAGCTTCCCTCTGCGTCGAAGCTTTAATATCTTTATTAATATGCAGGATAATCCACTCCTAGCAGAGCTCGAGATACGTAAAATAATTCGACAGAGTATCAATAAAAAAGCAATCATAGATGGGGTTTTACTTTCACGTGCAGATATCGCCACTGGTCCCCTTCCACTAAATCATCCAGATTACTTACCAACAACAGATAATCAAAATCGTGATACTTATACATCTGAAAAAATAGAAAAAGTATTCACCAAGCTTGGCTATACTAAAAATGACGATGGCTTCTACCAAAATGCATCCTCTAGCTTACTTACCCTATCACTTCATACTCCGGAATCAGCGGAGCTTGAGGCCGTGGCAAAAATGGTAGCACAAGACTTGGCAAAGATTGGTATCAAGGTGGAAGTAATAGCCACCCCATCAAATCAGATTATCAATGATGTAGTACGAACACGTAATTTTGATCTTTTGCTTTTTGGACAGCTGGTCAATGATGCTAATTCCCTATACTCATTCTGGCACTCAAGCCAAATAGGTGATCCAGGTATCAATATTGCGGGGTTTGCAAATAGCACAGTAGATGCTATCCTTGAACGACTCATCGATCCCTCTCTCGACCAAAAACAACGCACTACCGACAATCACCACCTCCAAGAAATTATTCGAGATGAGGTAGCAGCTATCTTTGTGTATCACCCTCATTTTATTTATGCCACCAAGGGCAAAATAAAAAATAGTACGATAGACAATCTAGATTTTGCATGGGATCGCTTCAACAGTGTGACTAATTGGTATATTCATACGGAGTCCTTGCTCCCTTGGTTTATACCTTAGTAATGAAGATATGTTTGTAAATACAAGCCCCTATAGGTTTGCATTTGCAAAGATGCAATATTCAATTAAATACTAGTAATAAACGTATATGAAAGAAAATAACAAGAAAGATGAATTTGGACTACAGGCACTTTCTGCTAACAGTAAAGCTAAGCCAAAATATAATGAAAACAAGGAGAGTAATCCTCGCCGAGAGTTTTCACGCAATTCTCAAAACAAAAATCAGCTAAAAACACATCGTCGGCCAAAGCAAGATACCCACACCGCGAATACAAGTAAAATTGCTCGCAAGGTAGATAGACGCCCACGCAGAAATGATTCTATGAGCCCGATGATACGAAGAAAGCCAGAGAATATCCCCGCCATAGAAGAAGGAACCGTACGCTTAATTATGATTGGTGGAGTAGAGGAAGTGGGACGAAATATGTATGCTATAGAAACTTACGAGGACATCTATATTTTTGATGTTGGTTTTGAGTTTACCTCGGATGAAGAAGCTCCCGGTATGGATTATTCACTTCCTAATACCGCCTATCTCGAGGAGCACCGACATAAAATCAAAGGAATAGTTATCACCCATGCGCATCTCGATCACATTGGTGGTATTCCTTTCTTAATCGAACGTTTGGGTAATCCTCCTATTTATACTCGTAATCTTACCGCTCTTATGATCCAAAAGCGGATGGAAGAATTTCCAAATACTCCTCAAATAGATATTCGAGTAGTAGATGATCATTCCCATCACCGTATTGGTAGTACTGAATTTTACTTTTTCCCCGTATCACATAGTATTCCTGATTGTATCGCTGCCTCAGTGCGCACTCCTTATGGCAATATTATTATTACTGGTGATATCAAACTTGAACATAAAGATGGTGTCCCCGTACCCTATGAAATAGAACACTGGGCACAAGTATGCCAGGAAGACAACCTCCTGCTCGTTTCCGACTCTACCAACTGTGAAAATCCAGGCTGGTCACTTCCTGAGCCTGTTATTCACCAAACGGTTGCAAATATTATCACCCAAGCTCCTAGTCGAGTAATCATCGCTGCTTTTGCTTCCCACTTTAGACGAATGATTGAATTTGTACGCACCGCTGAAAATCTAGGCAAAAAAGTAGTCCTCGAGGGACGCTCTATGAAAGTCAATCTTGAGCTTGCAAGACTTGCTGGATACTTTGAGCCAAAAGAAGACACAATTATTCCTGCAAGTGATATAAAAGAATATGCGCCAGACCGAATTGTTATCTTGTGTACTGGTGGTCAAGGAGAGCAATTTGCAGCTTTGCCTCGTATGGCACGAGGCGAGCATCCAGATATCGCTATCAATGAGCGAGATACTGTAGTATTTTCTTCATCAGTCATTCCAGGAAATGAAAACCAGGTGCGAGGGCTTATGGACCTCCTATGGAGAAAAGATTGCCGAATTGTACATTACAAAACAGACGATGTGCATTCTACCGGACACGGAAATCAAGAAGAACTTAAGTGGATTATTAATAAAGTTAATGCCAAGTGGTTTGTCCCTGCTTATGGGTACCACTCTATGCTCAAACAGCATCGCAAATTAGCACTCGAGGTAGGTGTGGAAAGTGAAAATATTCTTGTCCCTGATGATGGATCTATAATTGAAATAAAATCAAAAGACGACATTCGAATACTTGAAGAAAAAGTACCTTCTCAGCCATTGATGGTTGATGGCTTTACTGTATCTGCTATTAATAACACTATTATGGCTGATCGTCAGGCACTGTCTAAAGATGGTATTTTTGTTGTAGTAGTATCAATCAATGTTCAAAAGAAAGTAATGCAAAAATCACCTGATATTATCTCACGTGGCTTTGTCTACCTACGAGAATCTCAAGAATTACTCTCAAGAGCTCGGGGAATGATCCGTAAGATTACCGAAGATGAAATTAAACGCTCCAAGGGTGGCAAGATAGATGTCGATAAACTAAAAAAGGATTTAGCTCGACAAGTTGAGCGCTATCTAGTGCGTGAAACTAATAAAATTCCCGTGGTGATTCCCGTGGTATTAGTGGTCTAGTAGTTATTAGACTAATTCAAATAAAAACTCCCAAACGGGCGAAGTACAAGATACTTACCATTTGTATTTTCAATGATAGCTTTTACTGCAACTCTATGCGTGGGCATACTACTATTCATACAACAACTATGCCATAAAGTTTGGCCCTTCTTCAGTATGTGTATTTAAAAAATTAGTGCAAATCTCTTTAATCTCCTTATAATTTGAAGCCATCATCAATTTGGCGCGCAATTCCTTGGCTCCCTTAAATCCTTGAATATATACTTTGTAAAATTTTTTCATCAAGTTAAAATTCTTAGTTAAATCACCATCAATTGTATATTCTTCCAAAAAATATGTAGTATGCCGAAGAGCTAGCTCAATCCTCTCTTTGACACTTGGGAGCTCGGCTCCCAAGTGGGATGATTGTCTAAAGGCGGTGATGTCTTGTAATATTCCCCTACCAATCATCACGCCGTCAATCTTGTGCTTGGCGCATAAATGATATGCCTCTTCTCGATTAGATACGTCTCCATTTGCAATCAAAATGGTATCGGGGCTAATTCTATTACGCAGATCCACAATTTGATCTACTATCTCCCAATGTGCTGGCACTTTTGACATTTCTTTTTTAGTGCGTAGGTGTATTGTCAGGAGGGGGAGCTTTTGTTTGAGTAAAAATTCAATCCAATCTAAATCAATACTATTAAATCCAAGTCGTGTTTTTACCGATACAGGGAGATGAGAAGCTCCTTTTCTTGTAGCTTCTATTATTCGTACTACCCTATCTCTGTGTTCTGCCTTTGATAACTCAGCACCAGATACCTGCTTGATAATATTTCGGGCAGGACAACCCATATTGATATCAATCGCATCAAATCCGTGCTCACGACATATTTGTGCCGCCTTCTCGCAATTATCTGCATCTCCAGAAAAAATTTGTGCCACAATTGGATGTTGATCATCTTCAAAAGAGAGCATACGCTCTAATTTGGCTCTGCCCTCTTTATGTACCAAACCATCCGCTGAGACGAATTCATTCCAATATATATCTGGCTTAGCTACCTCACTTATTATTCGACGAAATGGATTGTCGGTGACATCAGCCATAGGCGCAAGCATAATAATCCCTTGAGGATATTTTTGCTTTTGTTTCTGCCAAAAATTATTCATAGAGCAGCGGATAATTAGATTCGCAAGGATCACTTACATAACAATAGATAATTTTTTTACCATAACGTAGATTAATATATGCCACATCTTGACTAAACGATGACTTGGTAAAATTATAACCAAACTCTCTATACGGCAATATTTCTCGTAAGACTGCTTCATAGGTAGCGTAGCTGTCATTAGGATTAATAATTAGCTTGACATCTTCTGGTATGACGATGAGGTACTCAATTGTATTATTAAGTACGATTGTTTTTGGATGGATACCTAATGTATGTAAATTTTTTATAAAATAAACTAAAGAAAGGAAATCCTCTTTTGGCAAGATACGATCTCCTAGGGAAGGATTAAAATATTCTGTATTGAGATAAAATGATATTGGTGATGAGCTTGCTTGTACTTCCACCATATCGAGCAATATACCACCTTCACTTACTCGATATCCCGTGTCTTTAACATACGCTAGATAATTTGTCTGATATTCTTGAATCGATACTTCAAGGATGTCAAAATGGCGGACAGATATCTCTATCGTACTGATACGAGGATAGCGCTTTTGTAAATGTGCTTTTAAATCACTACGGGAAAAAACAAAATAGCTATCTTGTGGTATGACAATCGATGGTTTGTCCAAGAAAATTTCTATATCTTTTTGAAGTAACTCCGCATCTAATTCTTTTGTACCTGATATTATTATAGTTTGAATACGAGTATGTGGTAATCTCAAAAGATAGACCAATAGTACTCCAAGTAGTACAAGTAGCACAAAGAATCCGACTACCTTATATATACGCTTACGCCTCCGTCGTTCGCGTACGCTAAGTCGGCGCGTATGTCGTCTTCCTTTACTTACCATATCAAAGCATTATACCAGATTCCTCTCCCAACTTAGGGACCCGGTCCCTAAGTGATGATCTCTTGTCCACCCATATATGGGCGTAGTACCTCAGGGATCGTCACACTTCCATCTCTGTTTTGATAATTCTCAACTAGAGAAACTAAGATGCGAGGAGTCGGAATAGCAGTGGAGTTAAGTGTATATACGAATGAAGTGGCCCCCTCTTTATCTTTGTATCTGATGTTAAATCGACGAGCTTGAAAATCATAAAAAGCACTTGCAGATGAAATTTCACGATAGCTTTGTTCACCTGGTACCCATAATTCAATATCATATTTTTTGACTTGTCCTTGTCCGAGATCTCCTCCACAATTAAGTACCGTGTGGTATGGAATGCCTAGCGATTCAATAAATTCCTCCGTATTGTGATTTATCCATTCGTGATACTTTTCTGATTCTTCTTTATCATTTGAGCATAATATTACCTGTTCAACTTTATAAAATTCATGAACTCGAATTAGTCCTTTTGTATCCTTTCCATAACTTCCAGCCTCACGTCTAAAACAAGGGCTAAATCCAAGATATTTTTTAGGTAATTCGTCTGCCTGTAATATTTCACCTGAATGAAACCCAGTAAGAGGTATTTCTGCAGTACCAATTAGGTAATCATTATCTTGAGTATTATATACATCTTCTGCATCATTTGGTAAATGCCCTGTGCCATATAAATTTTCCTCACGGACGATTACTGGAGGAAGCATTGGTATAAACCCTTTTTTAAGAAAAAAATCTTGTGCGTAATTCCAAATTGCCCACGAAAGACGTGCTCCATCCCCTACGAGATAATACCCACGAAATCCATGCACCTTAGCCCCCCGCTCGAAATCCACCATTCCTAAAGTGGTCATAATATCAATGTGTGATTTTGGAACGAAATCAAAATTTGGCTTCTCCCCCCACGCTTTTATTTCTAAATTATCTTTATCGCTTGCTCCTTCTGGCACTTCTGGAGCTGGCACTTGGGGTACTTGCAACATAAGCATATCCCATTCTACCTGTATTGGCTTGAGTTTTTCTTGTATTTTATGTATCTCATCTTTCAAGCTTGATACGTCGTCAATCATTTGTTGTTTTTTTTCTCCTTGAGCTTGGGCAATTTGAACAGAGGCTTCATTTTGCTTAGCACGAAGCTCATCAATCTTTTGATTAAGCTCCTTACGCTCACCATCTACTTGAAGAAGACGATCGATGTCACAGCTATGATGTTTTTTTTCGCACGCTGCTTTTATCTCCAAAGGGTGTTCGCGGATAAATTTTATATCTAACATATTCTTTTTATTTATTCTGTAATTTGCCTACTTTGACTTGCTTTTTGTAGAGCGTGTATTGCAGACATGAATTTCGCGATGAGGATATGGAATAGAGATACCAGACTTGCTAAAACGATCTTTGATATTTTCTAAAAACCAGTATTTCATAGAGAGATAATCATCCGTGCGTACCCAAAAACGTACTTGTATATCCACCGAGTATTCACCAAGATTACTGACTCCCATCGTTGGCTCTGGATTAGTAATAACCTTATCATTCTCTTGTAGCAATTTTAAGATTAGCTCTTGTGCTTTTTGGACATCGCTATCATAGCTGATACCAATGATAATATCTTCGCGTCGTTTTTTGGCATAGGTGTAATTAACCATTACATCATTTGCTAAATTGCCATTAGGGAGGACTACCTTCTTATTATCCGCTGTAAAAAGAATGGTATTAAATATTTCTATTTTCTTTACCGTACCTGATTGCCCCTGTGCTTCTATAAAATCACCAACTCGAAATGGCTTAAAAACAAGAATGAGCACCCCACCTGCAAAATTAGAGAGAGACCCTTGCAACGCCAATCCCACTGCCAATGACATTGCTCCGAGTACTGCAATAAGTGAGCTCGTCTTTACTCCGAGCATAGATACGACAACTACTACAAGAACAATCTTGAGAGCAATGCCAATAAAGCTTTCAAGGAATGTTTCTACTGCTGGATCGAAATCATGTCGCTTAAAAAAGAAATGGACATAGCGTTTAAACCACCCTATGATTATCCACCCTATCACTAAGACGGCCAGAGCTCCTGCTATTGTAGGGGTAATTGAATATAGCCACTCTACTACTCTTTCTAAAATAGTTTGAACTTCACTTGAGATTACATTTGCTGATATTGTGTCGGTAGGCATAGATATTATTTAAAAATAAATGAATAACACTATTATAGCAAATCATAGAATGGATTAAAGGAACAATAAATAATTTATTTAACAATATAAAACACCTATTCTAAGGTGTTCGTATGTGTAGCACGACTTCCGTCGTGCTACACAACAGATTTATTTCCGAGGGACATCATCGAGCATTCCTCGAAAGCTCGCCACAATAAAGTTTGAGGCGCGACATCTCGATTTTTTTGATAGAACGATCGTAAATCTCGTCATTCCAGGAATGTGAGTCGGATCGCCGACTCTTCCTTGGAGAATGCGTGATTGCGAATTTTCGCTATATTTCAAAATGTGCATCTCTGTACGTTTTAAATGGTGTTTTTTCGATTCTCGATAGACCGTTCGTGCAAAACGATACGCTGAACGGTATACCATTTCAATCATTTCTTTACTAACGGGATTACGAATACTCCTCAGAGCAGCCTCTGCATCAACATACTCTCTCACCGTATCCATGGTGGGAGGATTCATAATAAATGTCTGCTTTGCCTCCTGAAGGCATTGCACAACGTCCTGTGGTACTTCAAGCGCAGATACCGAATTTGTATGCATGATGAGAATTGCAACAATAATATAACGAAGCATAATGCTTACCTCCACAATTGATTTACATTTATCCATATAATGACACTTTGTGCCAAAAAGTCAATACTCCTTTACCGCCACATCTCCTACAATAAGTGGACCTAAGCGGATTCGAACCGCTGACCTCTCGCATGCCATGCGAGCGCTCTACCAGCTGAGCTATAGGCCCTACTTTGGTATTCAGATACCAAACACAAACACTATACCGAATCCCTCACAACACCAAAGAAGATGAGACAGAGCCGATATAATGTATGCCATTATAGCAAATATGAGGTGCTTGCAAACTCTCACTATGCTCCTACTCACACCCTACTTATCCGCCCTAATTCCTCTTTGATATAACCTTTAATTTCTAAAAGGGGCAAGAGCCGTGCTAAGTCATGAGCTTCAATTATCAATTTGCGTGCTAGTTCATCTCGAGATAGTGGCTCTATTAATGCCTGTAAAATCAGCTTCTCATCTTCACCTACATCATCGCGTAGCTCTCGTACTTGTTCTATTTTTGTAATTCCTAAAAGCTCTAGTAGATCATCCGCAGAAGTGATCGGGTGAGCCCCTTGCTTAAGCAAGATATTAGATCCACGAGCAGTTTCGCTCATAATACTGGCAGGAATCACTCCCACATCTACGCCGTACTCAGCTGCATTTCGTGCGGTAATAAGTGTGCCTGATTGCTCACTCGCTTCTACTACCAACACTACATCAGCTAATCGTGCCATCAATCGATTTCTTTTAGGGAATGTCCAGCGTGCTGCCTTTGTATCTGAAGTAAATTCAGAAAGTAATGCCCCACCTGATTTGATAATACTAGAAGCAAGATTTTGATTACTTGCAGGGTATAGTACGCTACTACTCAAGCCTGAGCCAGGTATTGCTATAGTAGCTAATCCATACTTAAGTGCCAATGTGTGAGCCAGAGCATCAATACCAAAAGCTAATCCGGAAATAATACATAGAGATTGCCCCCGCAATTCGGCAATAATATACTCGAGTGCTTCTCGTGCATAGGCACTATGGGTGCGAGAGCCAACAATAGTGATGTATCGGTACTCATCTCGAGCAGGTAATTTCCCACGCACATACATATCCTGCGGACAATCTGAAAGCTCTAAGAGTGGAGATAAACAGCCATCTTTATACTGGGCACTACTAACTCTTAGAATATCATTACTTTCCATTTCTGTACTATACCCTGTGTATTGGCCCTGCTCAATTCCTAGTTATGCACGGGAAAATATTGATCCATTTCTTGCTCATTCATCCATCTCAATAAATTTGTCATTACCCGAGATACAGAAAATCTATATCCAGGTGGTCCGCGCTCAGTCATTACCACAAAAGCATACTGTGGATCCTTGTATGGCCAAAATCCAATAGCCCAGCTATTTACCTCATTTCGACTGACGCCTCGCTCTGCAGTACCTGATTTTGATGCTACTTCTACAAATGGCAGATTTAATGATTGGGTAGTCCCCCGCAAAACTGTCTGTCGCATTGCATCACGAACAACCTGTAAATCCTTTTCACTTATTTGAATATTCCGACGAAGCTCTCGAGGCTCGGTAAGCTCCAGCTTTGGCACAAGAACATCACCGCCATTTGCTATTGCCGCCGTAGCTACTACTGCCTGGAGAGGAGTCGCTAAAAAGCTATACTGTCCAATAGCAGTATAATAAGTATCACCCAAAAGCCATGCTTCTCCGAAGGTCTGCTTTTTCCATTCTGGTGATGGTACATTCCCACTGAGTTCATTAAATTCAGCTATGCCTGTCTCTTCTCCAAATCCAAAACGAGAAAGATAATCTACCATCCCCTTGATGCCCAGCCCTGTATGGGGAGCGTAGCCACCACCAAAAGTCATAAAATAAATATTGCTTGATAAGGCAATTGCATCATACATATTTACCGAGCCATTGTTTCGTGCATCACGAAATATTGTATAGCCACCCCCATACTTATTTGCTACTTTAAGAATGCCATTTGTAAACAGCTTGTAATGAGGGTCTACTAAATCCTTATCTAAAATACCACTTGCAATAAATACTTTAATAATAGACCCTGGCGCAAAAGATCCTCCTGTTACACGATTGAGAAAAGGTAAGCGAGTATTAGTATTGTATTCTGCAATTTGCGCTCTATCATTACCGTCTGCAAGTATATTACTATCATATTCAGGCACACTCGTCATAGCTATAATATGACCATTACGGACATTCATAATTACTCCCGCACCACCTACAAAGCCCTGACTTTGTATATATTCCTCAAGCATCTCATATAGCTTTGATTGTATATTACTATCAATTGATAGGTATACATTCTCCCCCGGTACAGGCTCTCTAATGGCGTAGGAAGAAACAGTTTCACCAAGTGCATTCACCTCTCGTATTCGGCGCCCACTCGTGCCATTTAAACGACCATTATATGCATATTCAATTCCAGATATTCCCTTATATTCAGTGGAAAAATAATTACCAGCACTATCTTTACCAGGATAAGATACATAGCCAAGCAAATGAGCCAGGCCTGGATTTTGGTAGTATCTTCGTAATGAGAAATCTTTTTCTTCAGAAAATTCATTCCAAGCTAGTTCTAATTTATTACGATCATATACTATCCCTCGCTTATTAAAAATTACTTCACTTGCGAGCCGATTATTTTGTGACACATCACGATAGTAAGCTCCTTGAGCAATTTGTAAATATCCTAAACGAAATACAAAAATAATCAGTATCAAAATAAGTACAATAATCAGAGCCACAAAAGCTTCTCGAGCAATTGACCGCTCTAGTATCCCCTCCATTTGAGAACGATCAAACTCAGGAAGATTCATACTATCCATTACTATATTTTCATACTCGAGCTCGTCATTTTTACTTGAGCGTCGTAATAATCGGCGAATTTTTCTAAGCATAATATCTAAGATATGGTTTGAGAATATAAGTAGCAAAAAGGCAAAGTATCGCGTAACTTGTATACCATAAATACACATCCGTCCCTCCCCCAAATACAAGGTCTAAAATAATTGCCCATAGTATCCCTTCAAAATAGAAATCATAGTAAAAAAAACCAGCGAGCAAAAAAAGTACAACGCTTTGCCAAGGCATAAAGACGATAGCGAATAAAACGGCACTATTGAATGCTATACGCATAATCATACCGAACTATTATAACAAATTAAAAGACAGCCATAATGACTGCCATTTTAATTTGTATAATTTACCCGTTGCGTTTTTTGATAATTTCCTCTGCAACATTATGTGGCACTTGCGCATAATGAGAAAATTCAATATTTGGTGTGGCTCTTCCTTGGGTCATTGAGCGAATAATAGTAGTATAGCCAAAAAGCTCTGCAAGTGGAATACTGGCAGTAATGACCTTATCATTACCACGATCATCCATAGATTCTACCGTGCCTCGCTTGGATGAGATATTTCCATTAATATCACCCATATACTCTTCCGGAGTCACAATTTCTACCTTCATAATTGGCTCCATAATAACTGGATTTGCCTTTCGTGCTGCCTGTGTTAGTGCTTTTGATGAAGCAATCTTGAAAGCAATTTCAGATGAATCCACATCATGATAAGAACCATCATACAAATCTACTTCTATATTTTCTAGGCGGTAGCCAGCAAGCACCCCTCGCTCCATTGATTCCAAAAATCCTTTTTTACATGCACCAATATACTCCTGAGGAATAGATCCTCCTTTGATGCTATTGATGAATTTGAGTGAGCCATCAATTTCTACATTTTTGGGCAATTTTTCTTCCGGGTCAACGCTCGTAGGATCAAAAGGTGCTACCCGAATTGTGACATGTCCATACTGTCCACGACCACCTGACTGTTTTACATACTTTTCATCTTGCTCTGCAGTACCATTAATTGCCTCACGATAAGCCACCTGTGGAGCTCCCATATCTGCTTCCACGCCAAACTCTCGCTTCATTCGTTCTACCATTACATCAAGGTGAAGCTCTCCCATACCAGCAATGATAGTCTCCCCTGTTTCATTGTCGGTAGATATTTTGAAAGTAGGATCTTCATCTGCAAGCTTTGAGAGTGCGATTCCCATTTTTTCTTGGTCTGCTTTTGTTTTGGGCTCAATACGTACTGAAATTACCGGCATACGAAAGCCAATTTCCTCAAGAATAATCGGGTGATCAGCACGACAAATAGTATGCCCAATTTTTACCTCCTTCATCCCTACAAAAGCGGCAATGTCTCCTGCTTCTACCTCATCTACCTCTTCTCGTTTATCTGCCTGGAGTCGCACAATTCGTCCTACACGCTCCTTGGTGCCATTAGTGGCATTGTATACTGTTTCCCCTGTTTTAATCTTACCTGCGTATACTCTAAAAAAAGCTAGCTGTCCCACAAAAGGGTCTACTTGAAGCTTGAACACAAGAGCTGCTAGTGGCTCATCATTAGAAGCCTCTCGACTAATCTCTTCGCCAGTATCTGGATTTATTCCCTTAGCTGGTGGCAAATCAAGTGGAGAAGGAAGGTAATCTACTACTGCATCCAGCACTAATTGTACTCCCTTATTTTTAAGAGCTGTTCCACACAGTACAGGGAAAGCTTGATTGGCAATAACTGCCTTTCGTAAGGCTTTTTTCAAATCAGCAATAGCTATTTCTTCACCGCCAATATATGCTTCCATCAAATCCTCATCATTTTCTACTATTTTTTCTACCATTGTAGATCGGGCTTGCTCAGCACTTTCTCTATATTCTTCTGGAACATCATGAGCTACAATCTCACGTCCCATTTCTCCCTCGAAGGTATAGGCCTTCATTTCTATCAGATCAATCACCCCTTTCATATCTTCTTCCTCTCCCCATGGCAACTGGATGGCAATAGCATCACTCGAGAGACGCTTTTGAATTTTCTCGTACGATGATTGAAAAGACGCCCCTGTACGATCAAGCTTATTGATAAAACATAATCGAGGTACATTCCCCTCGGCTGCATATCGCCAATTTGTCTCCGTTTGTGGCTCTACTCCTGCCACCCCATCAAATACCACTACCGCACCATCAAGAACACGCATAGAGCGCTGTACCTCTGAGGTAAAATCAATGTGCCCAGGAGTATCGATTATATTGAAATAGGTATGCAATGATTTGTCATCGGCATTATAAGTGGGTTGCCAAGAACAAGAAATAGCTGCTGCAGTAATGGTAATACCTCGCTCGCGCTCTTGATCCATCCAGTCGGTTTGGGCTTCTCCATCGTGAGTTTCCCCCACCTTATGGGTCTTTCCCGTATAGTACATAATGCGCTCTGATGTGGTCGTCTTGCCAGCATCTACATGGGCGACGATTCCAAAATTGCGTAGGTTTGATAAATTAGACATAAATGATTACTAAACTATTCTTTTTATAATGTTTGACACTATCATAGTATAGTACTATGAAATACGGCAAGAAGTATACCAAAATAACACATATTAGCAATCAAAAACCCAGTATTACCTAGGTTTTTGATTGCTAATAATCTTAAACTACTTTTTAAATGCCTCGTGAGCGAGTACAGAGAGTGTACTGAGTATTGTACACGGCAATTTGATCTATCTGAATAGGTGGCTGTCCCTCTTCTAGATTTTTATTAGCTTCCTGGGCTTGAGCTGCTGCATTTTGAGCTGTAGCCAGTGCTTCGGTGTGACAAGCCTTAGTAGCCAATGCACGATTAAGTGGGGTAACCCCAAATGAATAAATGATTGACAATCCAATGAGCGCCATAAAGATATACTTAATAGTATGTCCAAGTCTGCCCATACACTTCATATTTACTAAATTCTTCATATGATTATTATAGTCAGCATAAATGAAAACTCAAGAGCAAATACTCTCGAGTTTTCCACTTGTGAATAAGTAGCTTGCATTTACCAAGCAAAATGGGCGAATGCTTTGTTGGCTTCAGCCATTTTATGAGTATTGATCTTTTTGTTAACAGCCGTACCCTCATTTTTGCTAGCAAGAATAAGCTCGTCTGCTAATCTCTCTTTCATTGCTTTTCCTTTACCGCTCCGAGCAGCATCAATAATCCATCGCATAGCAAGAGATACTTGTCGTTCGACTTTTACAGGAATGGGAACCTGATAATTAGCACCTCCTACACGGCGAGATTTTACCTCCATCTCTGGCCCAGCATTTTTCATAGCATCCTCAAAAACTACCATTGGATTATCTACCCCCTCCCGCTCTTTAATAATATCAAAAGCACCATATACAATTGATTCAGCTACCCCTTTTTTGCCATCCCACATTATATAATTGATGAATTGGGATACTTTTTTTGAATTATATACTCTATCTGGACTCAGATGATTTATTTTTTTGTGTGGTTTTCGCATAAGATTCTATCGTTATCTATATCAGCTATATCTATTTTTATTACTAATTTCCTTTTGGCTTTTTGGCTCCGTATTTTGAACGTGAGTTGAGTCGCTTGTCTACTGGCTGAGCGTCAAGCTTTCCGCGCACTACGGTGTAGCGCACATTAATATCCTTTACTCGCCCACCACGCACAAGTACGACTGAGTGCTCTTGTAAATTGTGGCCTTCACCAGGAATGTAGGCAGTGATCTCTTTGTTGTTTGTCAATCGCACACGAGCAATTTTTCGAACAGCAGAGTTTGGCTTGCGGGGATTAGTGGTGGTAACCTTGACACATACACCTCGTTTGTATGGTGATGGGTATTGAGTAGGAGTATTTTTAAGTAAATTAAAACCTTGTCCCAACATAGGAGCTTTTGATTTTCTAGTACGCAGATTGCGCCCTTTTCGTATTAGTTGATTAGTGGTTGCCATAATGATTTATTTTACAAGCCCGCAAAGAGCCAAAATATGGCGAGAAGTATAACAAATGTTACTTATAATGCAAGAATATCTATGCAACAAGACTGGAATAAACCGGCTCGACACCTAATTCATCATTTTTATTGCACTTTTTCTTTCAAAATTTTAGTCAGTATTTGAGGATTGGCACTCCCCCCTGATTTTTTCATTGCTTGCCCTACAAAAAATCCTATGAGCTTCTCCTCACCTGCCTTGAATTGTTCAAATTGTTTAGGATTATCATTGATAATGTCTTCAACTAACGCTTGCATGCTCCCCTCATCATTTTGCTGAATGAGATTCTGCTTGAGAGCTATATTTCGAGCTTCGCCTCCATTTTGATACATATGCAATAATACATCTTTTGTGCCACGGGATGACAGCTCCCCTGCTTCATTCATAGCAATGAGCTCATGCATTGCTTGGGCTGATATATTTTCCCATTTACCAACTATCTCATCATCAGCATCTAATCCAGCTAAATCGGATACTATGTAATTAGCAAGCTTGCGAGCAAAATCTGTAGACTCGTTCATCAAAGCAGTACTGAAAAGCACATCCGATTGTGGAGTACGTACAAAATATTCTACTGTTTCCTCGGGTAGATTATATTCTAAATAGCGATTGCGCTTGTGCCACGGAAGCTCTGGGAGCGATGCTTCGATCTGCTGGTGATCAAACTCTGGAATCTCATCCAATTGATACTTAGGAATATCTGGATCTGGAAAATAGCGATAGTCATCGGCAGTTTCTTTTACCCTCTGTGAAAATGTTTCCTGCTTCTGCTCGTCCCAACCACGAGTTTCTTTTATCTGTACTCCCCCGCTATTGTAAAGCTCGGTCTGACGATTAATTTCGTACTCTATTGCCTGCTCAACAATACGAAATGAATTAAGGTTTTTAATTTCTACCGCTGGATTAAAATTTTCTTTTCGACGCTCCGGATCTGTTGTGAGCGATATATTTGCCTCAATCCGCATCTCTCCGCGTTCCAAATTAGCTCCACCAATTCCTAGGGTACGAATGAGAAGCTGTAATTCTCGTGCAAATTCACTGGCTTGCTCGGCTGTATGTATTACCGGCTCTGTTACAAGCTCCATCAGTGGCACCCCCGATCGATTAAAATCTACCAAGGAATGCTCTCCATCATGATTGGAGGTAGCAGTATCTTCCTCAAGATGAATTCGAGTAATATCGATATTTTTCAATTTACCTCCTGAAACAAGTGGGTATTTGTACTGGGAAATCTGATAGGCTTTGGGCATATCTGGATAAAAGTAATTTTTTCTATCAAACTCAGTAAAATGAGCAAGCTCTGCTTCTAAAGCTACTCCCATTTGTAATACCTTGCGGACTGCTTCGAAATTCACATAAGGCAAAGCTCCCGGCTGTCCTGTACACACCGGGCAAATATGAGTATTCGCCTCGCTTGCAAAAGGATCATTGGCACATCGGCAAAACATTTTGCTCTTAGTGTTTATTTCAGCATGAACCTCGAGCCCAATGACAGGATAGTAAGTAGTCATAATTATTGTATTGTATCAAACAAACATAATATCTCTAATATACCTAGTAATTAGAACAACCAAGCAAATAATTGAATAAAGCCTACGGCCGTAATTATATTAAATATCATATTTGCTGAAAATGATATAGCAAAAATAATACCTATCCGATATCGCATTATTCCAAGTGGAACCATCATTAATTCAAATGGAAGAGGCACTAATGATCCAAAAAAGAAAGTGAAAATAAGTGGTCCATAATAGCTTCTCTCTCGAATGGATTGCAAAAAATTAAGAACTCCAAGTGTATCTACTTTATCGAATCTGCTTATATAGCGACCTATTAAAAATCCTATAATATCTGCGGATGACATCCCTATGCTCATTACTATTACAGAAGGCCAAAACTGAAACCCCCCATCTAGTAAAACAGGCATAAATGATGTTGGTACAAAAGGTATAATTAAATTAAAGCCATTAACAAACGAAAAGAGAAAGAGCCCGAGGTATCCAATGTCATAAATCATACCGATCAATTGTTTTGATTCAATAATTACATACTGAGCATAAAGAATGAACACTAATATAACAGAAGCTAAAAGTGCCTGAAAAAAAAGCCTATATTGAGAAATAAAATTCACCACCTCAGCATACCTTACCCATAAGTAAAAAGAAAACCCACCGAGCAAGCGGTGGGTTTTTATAAGACTATCCTGCCTAATTAGGTTTAGAGCTCGTCTTCTGCTTCTTCTGCTTTCTCCTTTGCTTCTTGTGCTTTTTCTATGGCCTCATCCCAATCTTCATCACCATAAGCATCTTCTGCCTCGTCAAGAAGGTCTTCTGCCTCTTCAAGCAAATCTTCGGCATCATCTGTATCCTCATCATTATCTTTAGCGTCATCAATGGCATCCTGAGCGTCATCAATGGCATCCTGAGCGTCATCGATTGCGTCTTCAGCATCTTCTTCTTTATCGCTATCATCATCCTGTGCATCTTCAAGCTCCTCTCGTGCGTCTTTGGCTAATTCAATAGCTTCTTCAGCCTTCTCTACTGCTCTCTCCCAATCTTCATCATCTTGTGCCCATTTAGCTTGAGTAAGCTTTACTTCTGCTTTACCAAGAATACTTTCTGCTCTACCCGTATCGTCACCATCGTCTTCGGCCTCATCGATTTCATCTTGCACATCGTCAATGATTGATTCTGCGTCATCGATTGCGTCTTGAGCTCCATCCTCATCTTCATCGTAATCAATGTCGTCATCGTCGTCAGTATCTTCTCCTCGTGCATCCTCTAGAGCATCTTCTCCTTCCCACACCAGCTCAATTGCCTCCTGAGCATCTCGAATTGCATCTTCCCACTCCTCATCATCAAAATTTCCTTCGGCATCATCAAGCTTATCTTTTGCATCATCAAGTGCATCTTCTGCATCACTAGTATCTATGCCATCATCCTTAGCTTCATCAATCTCTTCTTCTAAGTCATCGATAGCATCTTGGGCATCATCAATGGCATCTTCTGCTCCATCTTCATCTTCGTCATAATCTTCTACTTCTCGATCATCCTCCTCGTCTTCGTATTCCTCGTCATCTTCGTCACCATTACTTACAACATTCTGAGCTTTTTCAGAATAATCAAGAGCTACCGCCGCTCCAAGAATGACCTGCGCGTCATCTCCATCTAAAAATCCGAAAAGCATATCAAAAAGTGCTCCTAATGCTTTATCCATATACTCTCGGGCACTCTTGGGAACATTTTTTGTATCTTCTAAAATACCCTGGGTATTTTCTACCTCCATAAGAGTATTGGTGACCACTGTAATCATCTGGGTGTTTGCACCTAGGGAAGATCCATTGTTTGAGCTGTTTGAGCTTGATCCAGAATTTGTGGATGTACCCTCTTGTAATTTATAAAATAGGGCTTGAGAAGCTGGGCCAAAGACTCCATTAGCTCCTGATAGATTATTATCTTGTTGCCAACGCAAAACAGCAGCGCGAGTCTTCCCTCCATACATTGTTGTTTCATTCCCCGGGGAGCCAGCGCCATTTTTAGATACTACAAACCCATTATCATTGAGATATTCCTGTAAACATTTAATGTCTTTACCTGCTGATACTCCCACATAGAGACTACGATTAAATTCGCAGTCTGCTGCCTGCGACACAGATGGCATCAACAAAACAAACAAGGCCAAAGCACCAACAACTACTAATTGAACAGTATTAATAATTCTAAAATCTAATGTATGTGTGCGTGTCATATACCCATATAATATCACACTCTCTTTAAAATTCTTCCTTATAAATATCTACATGAAAGACCCTTATACACAGATATTCGAATTATTTTTTGTAGGTACGCACCCTAAATGCAAGATATACCAGCACCGAGATTCCTACCATAAGTGTAAGTGACATTAGAGGAATAGTGACAAAGCCCCAAACAAGGATTGGCGAATCAGTGCAAGACGGAAGCAACCCGCCACCACAAGGAGCGATGACCGACACTTCACGAATAATCGCCTGGTAGTGTAAGTAGTAATGATACAGTGCTACCACTGAAGTGAGAATAATAAAAAGTATTATAAATATTTCTGCCCGTACAATGCGCCAATAGCCCGCAGCAAGAGCTGTAATAGCTATAGGGATAATGAATATTCGTTGCCACCAGCAAAGCTCACAGACTGCAGTGTGGTAGATATATTCATAGGCCAAAGCTCCAATAATCCCACCCACTGTAAGTACTCCAATTGCCCAAATATAATAATAGTAATCAATAGATAAAAGAAAATTGCGTACTTGTGCTGAAGTAGCATAGGCAAGTACGAGTATTACACTAAAGCTTAGTAGTAGAACAAGGGCAAGAGATACTAATAATGAATATGTTTCAAGTGTCATAGGTATAAGTATAAACTATTAGCGAAAGAATTACTAAATATAAGGCTATGCATATCTACACTTAGTAGACAAAGATAAAATTATCAAGCGACCATGGTCTTCATAGCTCCCCGTGCTAAAGTTGCATTACATAGAGAAATTACTATAATGCCAGGCACACGATACACTTGATACACGGCAATCAAATAAATCTGTTGGTGAATACAATATTTGATTCTTGTGTACAAATATATCTGCCTGTTCTTTTCATTTCGTATATAGCGCTGCCGGATCGTCTAATGGTAGGACGCTTGGTTTTGGTCCAAGTAATCTAGGTTCGAGTCCTAGTCCGGCAGCACTGTATATGAAATGAATAAATATAATCTGGATTTGCTCTCGGGCGATTAGTTAAGTGGCATAATAGCGGTCTCCAAAACCGCGGTCGGGGGTTCGATTCCCTCATCGCCCGCCATAGGAACAACCTGTATCCACCTTCGGTATGTAATATCAGAGACCGCGCGGTCTCACTGATTCTCCACCTGCCACGGTCGGGGGTTCGATTCCCTCATCGCCCGCCATAAAAATTCATATAATATTGTATAAATAAAAAATTAGCCAGCAGGGGCTAATTTTTTATTTGAATTATTTATTCTTTTTGAGAGCACGGAGCTTTTTAATCTCCTTAAATACCTCATGCTTGCCTGTTTTTTTATCAAATTTTTTCAATTCTAGCTTTTGAGTAGCTTTGTCACCCTTAATAGGCTTGCGTGTATAAATCACAGTGCCCGAGGGAGATTGAATCATACGAATATTTTTCTGTGCCATAGTGCGAGGATAATACCAGATATCTATAGAAAAAACAACTCTAACTACGCGCCGTCACCCACTATTATAATCAATAAACATAGATATTTAGGGCGTGGACAATTATCCTCCTTTCTCTGAATGCTCTATGCTATTCTATTGGTATGGAATCATTACAGAGTTTTATTGAACAACACGCCTATCAATGGGCATTTGAAGGATTATTAGCTACTGGAATTGTTTTAGCATTTTGGCTCTTGTATCACCTCACCAAGCGTCCTCTTAGTAAATTTTTATTTCAAAATGGCTTTGATAGCTACTTAGTAGATATTGCTATCAATAATTTCTATAAAAGTATATTAATAATAATTGCTATTATTACTGCCCTTGGCCAAATAGGTATTAATGTCTTGGCAGCGATGACCGGATTTGGTATCGCTGGAATTGCTATCGGCTTTGCTGCCAAAGATACACTTGGCAATATTATTGCCGGAATTACTATCTTGTGGGACAAGCCCTTCGTGGTTGGTGATTGGATTAAAGTAGACGGCGAATTTGGGCAAGTCCAATTCATTACGCTTCGTACCACTCGCATACACACCCGTGATAATCATCATATAATAATTCCAAACGAAAGAATTATTAATAGCACCGTCACCAATCATCACCATGCCCGCCCAGTACGGTGTCGAGCTCGCATCTACCTTCCCTATGGGTCTGATATTGATGAAGCAAAACGAGTAATTATCGAAGCTCTTGAGAATATTGAAAGTGTACAAAAAAATCCAAAGCCATCGGTGGGCGTGGCTGAAACTAAAAACGGTCTCATCCCACTTGTTGTATTTGCTTGGGCTCCTAATGCCCGCAAGTCGATTGGTCTTACATCGAAAATGCGCCGTGTATGTATTACTGCTCTTATAGAAAATGGATTTACTGCTCCTTATCCAGTAGTATTAGCAGAAAACGCCCAACTTACGAAAAAAATTAAAAAGAAAAAATAATATGCAAATACCAGAAACATCTCAACAAACAGACAGCACCCCCGAGCATCACGAAAAAAATATACATACCAGCATCGAAGAGCTCACCCAAGAAGTAGCTGAAACAAAAGAATTTCTCCAATCTACTTTCTCATTACGAATGATCGTGATGCGCGGGGTACTTACCGGCTTTGCTGTCGTACTCGGCTCTACCGTACTAGCAAGTATCATTTTTACTATTGTACAATTAGTATTTGGTGATGTGCCCTATATCCCCAATTAATGCATAGTGATGGCGTGCTTACGCTAGCTGCTAGATAGATATATCTTTCATTAATTTTAAAATACCTCAAAACTATGACAGAAAAACCTCTACCCAAAGCCACCCAGGCAATCTATCAGTACCTAGATACCCATCAATTAGAATACGACCAGTACACTCACCCAGCAATACATACTGTAGAGGAAGCACGAGCTACCATTTCGGAGGTACCCGGCATTGAAGCAAAAACCCTTTTAGTCTATACCGAAAAAAGTAAATCCTTTTATCTCATCTCTCTTGTGGGAGAAAAAAAGATTTCCCAATCTGTGATCAGATCTCTTATTGGCGAACGAGTTCGATTTGCTCTTGCTTATGATCTGGCTCGCATACTCCACACTACCCCAGGATCTGTATCTCCGCTCGGACTACTCTTTGATACTCTTGGTGAAATTAAGGGCTATATTATAGATGAGCAAATAATCAATGCTTCAGAGGTAGCTTGGCACCCTAATATAAATACCCAGACTCTTGTATTTAGTAAAAATATATTTCAAATGTTTTTATCCCTTCTACCACATTCTATTCTTATCTATCCTGATATTCCTACTTCTCACTAATGCTTTGATATACGGCTATAAAAAATGTTTCTACATTGGCACAAAAGCTTTTACCATTTCTCAATTTGACTAAAAAGAAATACTTCGAATGCCTCTTGTGGGTAGGATGAGCCGAGCATACTATTATATGTTTCAAGTAAGTCTCTCAAGGTGTGTGAGGTAATATTTTTCATATCTTGCATACTCCTTATTTTCTCAGTAGTAGTATTGTGCTCGATTTGATTAAGATACTGTGTGTCATAGCGTAATAAAAGCACACTTCGAGTAAGAGCGAGCATTTCTTCTAAGAGTCCTTGATAGTCCCCCTCCGTGTGTGTGCCTATATATTCAGAATATCCTACCATAAGAGCCTCTTTGTCTTTCTTGTCGATTGCTTCTATAAGCGTAAAAGAAAATGATTCGCTACGACCTCCATAGATAGATTGAATATCAGCCAAACTAATTTCTTTTTTCCCTGTTGCTAGTATCTTTTGTAAATAGGAAAGCGTATCTCGATATGAGCCATTTCCCTTGCGTGCAATGTATTGAGCTGCTTCTTGATCAATTGTATAGCCTTCTTCTTGAGCTACTCGCACCACCATCTGGGCGAGTGTGTCACGCTCTCCAAGCCGAAAATCATATACCTGACAGCGTGAGAGGATAGTATCAAGCACTTTATGCTTTTCAGTAGTAGCGAGAATGAAAATAGCGTGCATCGGTGGTTCCTCGAGCGTTTTGAGTAGAGCATTAAAGGCTTCTTTGGTAAGCATATGCACCTCATCGATAATATATACCTTGTATGGCGAATAGAATGGCCGATTGACTACTCCATCACGCAAAGTACGAATCTCATTGATGCCTCGATTTGAGGCAGCGTCTATTTCATATATATCTTGATCATGCGTCCCTAGCTCACGAGCAAAAATACGGGCAATAGATGTCTTGCCTGTTCCACGCCCACCGCTAAATAAGTAGGCGTGAGCAATCGACTCATTGGCAATTTGCTTTTGCAAAGTGTTCACCACTTCTTCTTGTCCACGTACCTCATCAAATGTGTGTGGGCGATATTTCCGGTAGAGTGTACTTGTGGTGATTTGATTCATAAATCTATTATACCAAAATAAAATACTCTACGATAATTCGTAGAGTATTTTGTTGTGTGATATACAATTATATAGAAATTGGTATGCAAGAATTCTTTCTTTTGCCTCGTCATATGGTACATAGGTCTGTCGGATAGCTACATATGTAGCGACCAATATCCGAGTACATTTTATAGATAAAGTACCATTATCCTATTCACCAAAGGTGATAGATCGACACTTAGTCGGAAGGATCCCCTTCCTTTCAGTTTGAAATGATCCACGACCAGCTTCCGCTAGCCGTGCCTTGTTACGACTTAGTCCCTGTTACTTATCTTACCTTAGTCCGCGATTAACGCGGCCGTCGGGTACTATAAGCTTCCTTGACTTGACGGGCGGTGAGTACAAGACTCGAGAACATATTCACCGCAGTATAGCTGACCTGCGATTACTAGTAATTCCAACTTCATGGGGGCGAATTGCAGCCCCCAATCCGAACTGAGGATGAATTTGAAGGATTTGCTCACCATTGCTGGGTCGCGTCCCGTTGTTTCACCCATTGTATCATGCGTGCAGCCCAAGGCATCTAGGGTCATGCTGACCTGGCGTCATCCCCACCTTCCTCCCAGCCCAAAATCTGCTAGCTTACTTATGTTAAAGCTACTAGACTTAGGGCTGGGCGGTCTCGTGTGACACTTATAACACACGACGGGGGTTGCGTTCGTTTCTCCACTTAAGGAAACAGCTCAAGCCACGAACTGACGACGGCCATGCAACACCTGCTATAGCACAATATCTACTATGTATTTCTACTGTGTAGCCTGACTATAGTTTCTAGCCTTGGTAAGGTTCTTCGGGTATCATCGAATTAAGCCGCGTGATCCACTACTTGTGCGAGTCCCCGTCTATTCCTTTGAGTTTTAGCCTTGCGGCCGTACTCCCCAGGCGGCACACTTAACGCGTTAGCTTCGCCTCTGAAGGGGTCGATTCCCCCAAAAGCTAGTATGCATCGTTTACGCCCTGGACTACCGGGGTATCTAATCCCGTTCGCTACCCAGGGTTTCGTCCCTCAGCGTCAGAAATGACCCAGTGAATTGCCTTCGCATTCGGTGTTCCCCATGATATCAACGGATTTCACCCCTACACCATGAGTTCCATTCACCTCTGTCACTCTCTAGTTATACCGTTTCCCTTGCCGGTCCCGGGTTGAGCCCGGTGCTTTGACAAGAGACTAATATAACCGCCTACGGACCCTTTACGCCCAATGATTCCGGATAACGCTTGGGGCTCACGTATTACCGCTGCTGCTGGCACGTGATTAGCAGCCCCTTATTCATATGCTAGTGTCAATAAAATTCTTCACATATAAAAGGTATTTACATCTCGAAAGACTTCATCTACCACGCTGTGTCGCACCGTCAGACTTTCGTCCATTGCGGATGATTCTCGACTGCGGCCTCCCGTAGGAGTATGGGCCGTATCTCAGTCCCATCGGTGGGGGTCACCCTCTCAGGTCCCCTAGACGTCGTAGCCTTGGTAGGCTTTTACCCTACCAACAAGCTGATATCCCGCAGGCCGATCCCCGAGCGATAAATCTTTACCGTCGCCGGACTATCAGGTATTATTCTGAATTTCTCCAGGTTATCCCTGACTCGGGGGCACGTTCCTACGTGTTACTACCTCGTTCGCCACGCAACTAAATGCGTTCGACTTGCATGCCTTATCCACACAGCAAGCGTTCATCCTGAGCTAGGATCAAACTCTTATAAAGAACTCAGCATCTCATATGAGGATGCCAAATTCTTGCGTATGCACTATAGACGAGACAAAAGAAAAAATTCTTGAGTTCAAACAATTGCTTGAACGAATACTCTTAATAATAATTACTAAGAGCTCTTTTGTTTCTTGTATTACCCATCACTAAATGGTGATGGGCCTTACCAATTTCTATATTATTTTTTCAAATATCAGTGCCAGGCATTATAATCTCCAGGAGATAAAAGTCAAGCCCACAAACTTAAGATGAGTATCAAGAAAATTAGATTTTTCGTATATGTATTAATAGATATTTATATAACATTTACGCAATAACAATCTTGGTGTGGAAACAAGAGTAAACATCTATTTATTCCGCACCCTTAAGGGCTCCACGTGTATACCTGCTCCCTGCATTCCACAAGAGCCATGAATCGAGACCTGCATCATAGGTAGCCTTGATCTGCGCTCTGACTTCCTCTGCTCCATAGGGGAAATACCCGGTGCACCAAGTGCAAGTAAAGTCCTGCAACCACGGACGCAATTTATTTGGATCTTGCCCTGCCCGCTGTGCTTTTAATACTCCATCGTTCATCGCTTTATACACTACCTCATAAGGATGATTATCAGGGTGCCCTTCAAGAGCTATAAAAAACTTAGGGTAATGTGATGGATACACCATCGGTGAGACAAAATCAAAATATTCCATAAAACTTTTTTGCATTTGCCCTATGGAGAGATCATTATTGAGTGATGTTGTCATACCAAATGTGTCCGCAGAAAGAACAATATCCGGATATACTGCCCGTAGAGCCTCTGTGTAATCACGCATAAATTCTTCGAGCACTGCCACTCGTCCATTCATTGCTCCGAGTGTATCCAAAGCATTTTGACTATATGGATAGTAGGTATTAGCAGTGTCGCCATCCGATGGAAAGCGGATGTAGTCTACTTGGATCTCATCAAAGCCCATTTGATGAATGCGTAATGAAAGAGCAATCAGATATGCTCGATATGCATCTGATCCTGGATCAATATATGTTTTACCACGATAATCTTTCCATACCCGAGTCGGATCATCCTTACGCTTAACAGCATCCTCCGGGAAAGCCTCCGCCCATTTTTGATCCTTAAATAATACGATTCGTGCTATTGTATACACCCTCTGGTTATATAATTTCTCTAATAGCGTATCGATTCCAGGCATCATTTCTTTTTGAAATGGAATATGGTCGTAATCTCCTAGCTCTGTAGCCACGATACCGTCCGACTCTTTAATATCAATCACTACAGTATTAATTTCTGTTTCTGATATAAGCTTGAGTATACGGCTACGAATATTCGCATCTCCTACCGCATAACTTGTGAGATATACACCCCGCACCGATTCTGGAGTATCTAAATATTGCCCTCCCCAATGAATACACTGTGGATTATGTCTTATATTATTTGTATGTAAATTATCGAAACAGTCCGTACGTGTAGACATACAGCTTGCCCCCGAGTATGCCACCTGCATTTCTTGGCAACCTTCTTCACGCAATTTTCTAAATGCTCGTCGTGCATTATGTCTGTAGTTTGCCTCCCACGAAGCACGCATAGCTTGATAACGATCCCCCTGTAATTGTATATAAGCGTAATAATCCTGATTGATTATAAACCGCATATAAAAAAATATTCCTCCGATGATGCCGATTACAAATATCAACAGTGTTATTAATCGCATAATTATTTTAATCTATCCGAGTCACTAGTATCATCTATACTTCCTGATTCTGACAAAATTTCCTCTTTGTTTTTTTCAAAAAAATCATCCACGGTATTTTTAGAAAAATGAAGAGGCACATCATATTCTCGAGCAAATTGATATAGTGTATACAAAAGTGCTATCACTAAAGGTAGTACTATCCAGATATCATAGAATTGTGGAAGTCCTAAGTAGGGTATGACGGTGAGTAAAAATACTAAAAATACTATGCGATTCATAAAGCTATTGTATCCTAGGTGCCTACAAAATCCAATTAGTATTTAGAGAGGCTCATAATTAGAAAGCGTAGTCGTATTGCGATCGGGAGAAAGATTATAATAGCTAATCATAAATTGTGTAATATCAAAAAAAGAATCTTTAAGGGTGGTAGAAGAATATTGAGCATTTTGTGGCTTGTAAGTAAAAAGGACCACAACAAACTTGGGATCTTCTGGCTTAGCCTGAGCTGGGAAATATCCTGCCAAGGCATGTAAAAATTCATTACTATAGTATCCTCCCTGTGGTCGGGCTAATTGTGCTGTACCTGTTTTAATTGCTACGCTATGCTGTGGTAGTGAATAAGCTCTAAAGGTGGATGTATCATCTACAATGGGTATGAGCATATCTGTCACCTGCTTTGTGGTTTCTATGCTGAAAACACGCCTATCCCCCCCTGATGGAATATTACGAGAAGGAATCAAATCTCCATATTCAATGACATCAACTAGGTAGGGTGTCTTCACAATTCCTTCATTTGCCAGAGCTCCCCATGCCTTTGCCATTTCTATGAGAGTCACTGCTATTCCTTGTCCATAAGAAGCCGTAGCAAGCTCTACATCTCGCCCTGTATCTATATTATCGGTATTTCCGTACATTTCATAAGGAAGATCCACGCCTGTTTCTTGAGACAAGCCCAAAGCATTAATATATTCCAAAAATTCATCTACTCCAAGCTTGAGCGCTATCGTGGCTACTCCAATATTTAAAGACTGCGATAAAATAGTTTGCAAAGAAGTATTCGGCCCTCGTCCCGCACGGTCATAATTATAAATAGTACGCTTATTGAGCTTGAGAAAGCCCTTGTCATTATAGACAAAATCAGTATCAATTACTCCCGCATCAAGGGCCATGGCTATAGTCAGTGGCTTCATAATCGATCCGAATTCATAACGATCTTCAATGACTACATTTCTATAGTGTTGTTTTTCATCATTTGGATCAAAACGCTTACTACTTCCCATAGCTACAACCTGCCCACTCCGTGGATCGAGCACAATGCCTGCTGAGTACTCACTACCAAAGCGCTCATCAATAGAATCAAGCTCTCGCATTAATTGATCCTGGACTTGTGGCTCGATGGTAATAACCAGAGAACCCTCTTTGCCAATATTCTTTTGAAAGCCTGTTTCTTGTGCATTCTCTTCTTCCTCTTCATTTGAATCATCATCAAATAGTGATAAAAAGATACTCTTTGAGCGCCCATTATTTTCTTTGCGTAAAATTGCATCATAGTATTTTTCTAATCCATAAGTACCGGCAAAAACATTATTGCGAAATGAAACAAAGCCTACTACTTCTGATACTAAATCTCCAAGTGGGTAATATCGTTCTTTGCGCGCATGAAGCTCTAGCCCGGGATAGGGATGCTTCTTGAAAGCCTCAACTTCTTCATTACTCAAACGAGATTTGAGAATTTCGTATGGATCATTCTTTCTTAATAAAATTCTCTTCAGGCGATTTTCATCATAACTTGTATAGGTATCCAAGTGCTTGCGTAAGCCATCAGCATCCTTGAGATTGATATTATTGATCACTAATTCATAATACTTTCTATCAGTGGCAGCAAGAATTCGATTGCCATCGTGATAGCGAAGGTATATATCTCCACGAGGATTATCTTGTGTGCTAATGATATAAGAATGCTGATTATCAACTTGCTCACGATATGCTTCCCCCGAAACTACCTGCACTTTATACAATTGATATCCTATCGTAATAAATAGACCAAACCCTAACAGAAATAGCATCCAAATTACAAAATTACTTTTATGAAACCCCCATTTTCGCCAGGAAAAAAAACGCACGAAAAACGAGCCTATGGGGCTCGTTTTTTTCATTTTCTTTTTGGAGCGCGTTTTCTCTGCTTTTGCCATATGAAAATAAATAGCTACTTTCTAGAAAGAATTAAAAAATATTATAAACTAGAATGAGTAAGCATAGAATATACTGAGCCACCTACCTGTGCATAACGTACTGTTTTTTCTGCTGGTGAGTAACGCACCATTTGACCCATATCAAACTCTTGATTATCTAAATGGGCAGTTTGATTTTTGTATGCTGATTCAAGTGAGGCAATTTCTTCAGATATATACTTGCTCTTTTGATTTAGCTCACCAATTTGATAAGCATATGCGGTAGAATTGTGGAGCATAAACATTACTACAATAAATAGAGCAACAGCAATAAAAGATAAGTACCAAATATAGGTATACATTTTTAGTTGTCCTTGGGTGTATCGTATACTATGTGTTGTCATTTTATATTGAATTAATTACTAATGCCCGTAATTTTGCCGAACGAGATCGTGGATTTTCTGTAGATTCTTCAAAAGATGGAACGATAGGCTTTGGAGTGAGTATTTGAGCTATCCCTTCTCCCTTGAGAGCACGAAAAGAGTATTTAACTAAACGATCTTCTTTTGAGTGAAAGCTCACCACAACCAATCGTGCACCCGGCTTGAGATACTGTGGAATCTCTTTGAGAAATCTCTCGAGTGCTCCAAGCTCGTTATTGACCACAATTCGTAATGCTTGAAATGTCTGAGTAGCTGGATTAATACGACCACGACGAGGCTTTGCTCTATCTATCGCATCCAACAAATCCCCCACCGTCTCCATCTCCCCCACTCCCCGCGAGCTGACAATTTCTCGGGCAATGTGTCTTGATTTTGGCTCATCACCATATAGATAAATGGCATTGGCTATCTCTTCTTCGCTCCAGGTATTGAGGATCCCCCAAGCGGTGAGCTTATTATCTTCTGAAGCGTCCATCCGCATATCAAGCGGAGAGTCACGATTAGCGAATGATATTCCTCGCTCTGTTTCAGCTAGCTGGTCAGAAGAGATACCTAAATCAAGTACGGCTCCATCTAGCACTTTCCCTGAAATAACATTTCCAAGCTCGGAAAAATTACCATAATGAAGCTCTATATTAGTATAAAATGAGCCATCAAATCGCTTAATTGCTTGCTCGTCTTGATCTAAAGCAATCACCTTCCCCTCGCTTCCTACACGCTCACTTATTGCTCGCGTATAGCCACCTCCTCCCAAGGTACCGTCAAGGATAGTGTCTCCTACTTGAGGATCTAAATACTCTATAACTTGTTGTAAAAGAACGGGAATATGTATGCTTTCACTCATAGCAAATTCCTAGATTATTCCTTCGAGAGATTCAGCAAGCTCTTCTGGATTAGCATGGCTATCAGATAAATGCTTACCCCATGTATCTTCTGCCCATATCTCTGCGAGATTGCCCACTCCAGCCCAAACAACTTTCTTCTCGAGACCAGCATATTCTTTCAAATTATCTGGTAACAAAATTCGTCCTTGAGAATCTACAGACACTTCTGCAGCCCCTGAAAGGGTCCGTCGCTTAAACTCTCGTTCATTTCTTTTTGTTGTCGACAAAATAGAAAGTTTTCCGAGCATCTCTTTCCACGCCTCTTGGGTATACACTGATAGACAATTATCAATTCCACGATTAATTACCACCGTCTCGCCCATGGTGGTACGGAATTTCGCAGGAAGCGAAACTCTATTTTTACTATCTATACTGTGATGATATTCGCCTATAAGCATATATGTGCTTTATGCCAACCCCCTACCCGATCGGTAGGACGCTGGGTAGCACTCGCATCAGTCATCCACTAGTACAAAAGAGATTTCAAGGCGTATCCTCTTGTTATTGCGACTGATGCGAGCGCTGATATTTACTATATACCACTTTTACCCACTTTCAAACACTTTTATCCACTTTTACCCATATTTATCCACAGTTCATTAAAAAAACCGACCTTGTTGGCCGATTTCCCCTTATTTCTCCGTGTGGGAGAAAGTGTTATATCTTCCCTACTACTTATCCTTATGGGATGATGCTCCACTTAAATATAAATCATACATTCGTGCTTGGGCAAGATATGTAATAGGAAGTGAAATAAAGAGCCCTACAATAAAAGCAAGGGCGCCCAAAATATTTATTACTATCATTAAAAATACCAATCCTAGTACATCCCACTTGTGCCCATATGTTAGATGATATGAACGTTTAAATGATTCGATAATACCGCTTTTTTGATCTAAAATAAGATACAGAGTAAAAATCCAAGCTAATGTAAGAATGACGCCGGGAATAATAAAGAAGATAAGCCCTACTAACACTCCGAGAACCATCAAAAGTGAAGCAAGCACATAATATAGGTATTGCCTCCACCCTAGCCCCTGCAAAACAGTGCCTAGACTAATTTTTTCATCACGAATATGTGCAATTGCTGTTTTAATAACTAAAATTGTTAAAACAAAACTTACAATAAAAGTGATCACATCCACCCACACAAAGCCGTAAGCAGGCGCTTTGGTGGTAGCAGGATGATGCCCAAATGTAATACTAATCGCATTAATGATGAGAATGATTGATACTAGAATTGCCCAGACCTTCCAATGTTTTTTATAAGTAGCCCAGGCATATTTGATAATAGACGATAATTGTAATTCCATATTATTTATTATTATATTACTAATTTTACTATAAGCACGAGCAACTCTACTGATACTAGATTTTAATAAAAGTCTCTATTTAAATTATAATTAAAATAGATTCAAAGTCTAGAAGCCACCCTTAGTTTTTAATAAAAAGCTAGAATTAAAATATCGATATTTACACCAAGGCCTGATTGCCGAGCCCAGCATATATTATGCCAGCACTGCTTTGACACGGCGTACTCCAGCGCTTGATGATTCTTCTTTTATTATTTTAAAGCTACCGAATTGAGCCAATTCACCAGTATCTGCTACATGTGGCCCACCACAAAGCTCTCGAGAATAGACTGTGCCATCACTAGCTTGTATGGTATATACTTTTACCGTGTCAGGATATTTCTCCCAAAATGATCCTTCCACTCCTTGCTGTTTTGCTTGATTCTTGCCCATCTCCTCTATGACAACCTCCGCCCTAGCTTCAATAGCTCTATTTACATACTCCTCCACTTTATCCAAGACCTCTCGCGACACTTTTGTTTCATTTGTAAAATCAAAGCGTGTACGCTCTGCAGTAATATTACTGCCCGCCTGATGAATATGATGTCCTAGCTCTTTGCGGAGCCCTGCAAGCATCAAATGCGTAGCTGTATGAAGGGCTCTAATTTTAGGTGAGTCATCAGCAAGTCCACCTTTAAATTTACCTGCGCTAGCTGTGCGTGACTGCTCTTGATGTCCTGCTAGTAATTTTTCAAAGCCTTTTGTGTCCACAAATAAGCCGTGCTTTTGAGCCTCCTCTACAATAATATCAATAGGTAGGCCGTAGGTTGTAAAAAGCATATAAGCCTCTTCCGCTGATACTTGATTCACGGATGAATAACAGCAATGTGCTCCAAAATCTTGAACGGTAATATTATCTCTCGTATTATTGATATCTACTACTTTTGCAAATTCTTTTAGCCCTTGCTCTAAGGTGCCTTTAAATTTATCTATTTCACCTATAATTTCATCTATAATTATCTGCTGATTAGTCGCAAGATTTTTATATATTTGAGAATACTTATGTATGACAAGCTCGATAGCGTGGGCAATTTGATCGTGGTCAAATTCAATAGTACGCATCCTCCCAACTGCTCGACGAAGCAATCGGCGCAAAATATACCCCTGGTCTTTATTGCTCGGTCGAACACCATCGGCTATCAAAAAGATAGCGCTACGCATATGATCAGCGATGATACGATAGCTTGATGTATCATCTCTATAGGCTACTTGGCTGTGCTTTTCTATAAACTTAATAAAGTAGTCAAAAAGATCTGTTTCATATGGAGAATCTACCCCTTGCATAATGGCTGTTACTCGCTCTAGCCCCGAGCCAGTATCTACATTTTGTGATTCCAACTTACCCACGACTTGATTATCTTTTTTCAAATACTCCATAAATACATCATTCCATATCTCAACCACATCCTGCCTCTCATCAGCGGCAAAAAATTCTTCTTCGCTCAAATCACCCAAGCCATCTCGAGTCACATCATAAAACATTTCAGAGTCTGGACCGCATGGCCCATTTGCTCCAGGTGACCACCAATTATCTTCTACTGTGTAATAAATACGATGCTCAGGAATAAATTGCTTCCAAATCTCTACTGCTTCAGTATCTTTTGGAGCGTCGTCATTGCCTTTGAATACCGTGACGTATAAACGGCTCGGATCAAGCCCCAGCCCCTCCTCTTTATTTGTAAGAAATTCAAATGACCACCCAATTGCCTCTTGTTTAAAATAATCACCTAAAGACCAATTCCCCAACATCTCAAAAAATGTGAGGTGCGTCTTATCACCTACCTCATCAATATCATTGGTACGCACACACTTTTGTACATTTACAAGACGCGTACCTGATGGGTGCTTCTCTCCCAATAAATATGGCACAATTGGCTGCATCCCCGCCGTATTAAATAAAACAGAAGGATCATTTTCTGGTACAAGTGGGGCTGATGGAATAATGGCATGCCCCCGCCGTCCAAAAAAATTTAAAAAGCGTTCTCTAATTTCATCTGATTGCATAGTGTATTGATTATAACAGATAGCCCTCTACAACAAAGATCGCCCTTCCCCACCCATATCTCGGGGAAGCCGGGCTTCTCTCTTTTCCCACAGGATTAATGTAAATAGTGCTGAAGAGTATATTCCCAATCCTCATCTGGATTGCCTTGCGCACGTTGCTCTTGCTTTTGCTTCTGTAGCCACTCTAAATAGCCCTTGTCTTCCAATGCCACTTGGGCAACCAACTTATCTTTATATTTACCAAATGAGAAACGCTTGATACATACTGGTAATTTAGAAATTTCCATCATCTTATCAATCACCTTCTTGTGTTCTCCCTCTTGGGAAAGCATTTTTTCATAGAGCCGATCAAAAAGTTTGATAAGTACACGAATATCACCCAAGGCATTATGAGCTGGTGCTTCTTCGGGGGCAATATCAATATCCAAGTAATATCGTAGATATTGCATGCCATAGCGCGGAATTACTCCCTCTGGATCCAAGTACTGTGCTACTTTAAGCGTATCAATATAACGGCTCGTTGATACTTCATCTTTGGCAAGCATCGCTAAATCAAATTGGGCGTTATGAGCTACGAGAATATGATTCTCTTCTTCAAGTAATTGCTTGAGGTGTGCTTGCATTTCTGATCCCTCGAATGGCTCTTTATCAGCTACCATTTTATTAGTGATATGACTGACCGCCATCGCCTCAACACTAATAGCTAGTGGTGGCTTAAAAAGCTCATTGTATTCTTTGCCTTGAAAATTGTATGCTACCTGGCATATTCTGTCTTGCTCATCTGTACCAGTAGTTTCTGTATCAAGAAAAACTAAATTATCATATTGCATGTCACTCATAGTATCATATCTATTACTATCATTTTCCCACCTGCGGGATTCTCGTTGCTACATATTCAATAAGATATTTGCAAGATGAAGATGTATCCCCAGCATATTGGGCTAAGTGCTCTACCTCCCGATACATATCAAGCCACTTATCGCTTATTTGCTCTTTCCCTAAGAGGAGATGCCTAGCGAGTGATTGCAAAAAATGAGTAGTCTTTGCCCTATCCGGACTAATACCTTTTTTCGAATCACCAAATAAAAACACGCACATCTCCATTCGCTTCGAGTATTGAGCAGATAAAAATTTATTTACTAACTCCTGTATATCCTTATCTACTCCTCCTGCATCTTCAATAATTTGTAGTCGCGAACGCACCGTGGATAAGAAAATATTTTTATCATGAGCTATTATAAAAAAAATTGTATCTTCGCTTGGCTCTTCCAAAAGCTTGAGCATTGCATTTTGTGCCTCACGAGTAGCTCCATTTATACTTATGATTATAATTTTATTTTCTCTTGATCCTATCGATGTTTTTGATGCAAAATTAATAATAGCTCGAACATCATCGATGCCCAACCGCTCATACGAGCGTTGATATATATTGATATTATTAGAAGTAACAAGCCCTCGCTCTTCTCTGAGGTAATCATCAAGCTCTACCTTTAATTGCTCTTGTGGGCCAATTAAAAGGTAGGCATGAGCCAGGGTATCACCAAGCGTCCTGAGTGCTTCTCGCATAAGACTATTCTAACATGGCTAGCGCTTGGTGATGATTGATTTTTTATACATATCCATATGCTCTACCATCTTTCCTGTGCCTTGAGCTACCGCTTCGAGAGGCTGTTCTACAAGCTCTGCTCGTACTCCTGTAGTTTTTTCTACTAGGGTAGTCAAACACAAAAGCTGGCTCGTTCCACCTGTCATCAAAATCCCTCTTTCAATAATATCACTGGCCAGCTCTGGAGGTGTTTCTGCTAAGACATCTTTGATGGCTTGGGTGATCTGCTTGAGCTCTTTAGTAATTGCCCCCACTATTTGATTAGTAGAAAGAGTAATAGTGCGTGGTAAGCCGGAGATATAATCTCTTCCTGAAATATCAATAGTTTTATTCTCCTCTTTGCTCATAGGTAGGGCTGCTCCAATCTCTGTCTTTATTCGTTCGGCTGTTTTATCTCCAATAGCAAGATTGTGCTCCCGCTTTACATAATCAATAATTGCGCGATCAATCTTATCCCCTGCACATTTTACCGAGGTAGAGTTTACAATCCCTCCAAGAGAAATCACTGCGACATCCGTGGTGCCACCTCCACAATCGACAATCATATGCCCTCCCGGCTCTTCAATCCGAATACCTCCTCCGATTGCCCCTAAAATTGGCTCCTTTACCACATATGCATTTTTTGCTCCTGCACGAATAGCTGCTTCGACTACGGCACGCCGTTCGGTGCTCGTGACTCCAGCTGGAACAGAAATCAAAACATCCGGCTTGATAAAATTAAATCTTCCCATTGACTTACGAATACAAAAAGAGAGCATCGCTTCTGCTACACGATAATCAGCAATGACGCCATTTTTCATCGGTCGGTAAGCGACAATATCATCGGGAGTACGCCCAATCATTGTCTTGGCTTCGGTCCCCACCGCTAGAATTTTTTTATCTGTCTGTGATACAGCAACTACTGATGGCTCATTGAGCACCACTCCCCTACGTGGTACATATACCAAAATATTGGCCGTGCCCAAATCAATTCCTATCCTTTTATGAAATAGTGACATATATGTATATTATAAGTAGCACGCATTATACAATAGTTTTGTATGATAGTCACAGATTATTATTCTTCCCACTCTACTCGTGCACCTAAATCTTGTAAGCGAGAGATAAAATGTGGATGAGCCCGCGTGATGGGGTCAGCATCTCTAATTTTTGATTTTCCGTCAATCTGGATAGCGACAATAAAGAGTGCCACCACTACTCGGATAATGTAGGGTGCCTGTACGGATGCAGGACGCAAATCATTGCCTCCAAAAACAATGAGTCGATGTGGATCAGAAAGATGTGTTTTTACTCCAAAATTTGACAAGTCACTTGCCCAGCTCATTGCTCCTTCATATATTTTATTCCAAAAAAGAATATCCCCTTCTGCTCCTACTGCTATTGCTATCATTTGTGGAAGTAAATCTACAGGAAAATATGGCCATGGCGCTGCCTCTATTTTTTGCAACATCTCAGCTGTAAGTGGGGCTTTAATTTTTCGATTCCAGCCTGTTACAGTAAGAGCATCTGCTTCTTTAGTAATCTCCAGCCCGAGCTTTTCAAGCTGTCGAATAATCAGCTCCATATGTGGCACGATGGTTGTCTCAACCCGCAAGGTACCACCACTGACGCCGCCAATAGCTAAAAAGGTTGCTACCTCGTGATGATCATCAGGCACTCGATATTCTCCCCCAGCCAAGCTCTCTACTCCGTGTATGGTGAGTCTTGAAGTACCAATACCTTCTATTTGTGCACCAAGCATATTTAGAAAATTACAAAATTCTTGTATGTGTGGCTCTGATGCTGCATTATTTAATACTGATGTACCACGAGCTAGTACCGCCATCATAATAAATGTCTCAGTTGCTGTAACCGAAGCATAGTCTGCCCAGACCTCGGCAGACTCTCTTGTATCCAAAGCAAGCTCATAAGGATGATGTCCTCTAAGCTCTGCCCCGAATTCTTGAACAATATAAAGATGTGGATCAATTTCACGCAAGCCAAGAGTACACCCCCGAGAGCTTGTATCAAATCGTAATTTACCAACTCGTCTCAACATTGGGGCAATCAAGAGCACTGAGGATCGTATTCCTGTGGGAAGCATCGTCCCTGATACTTGTATATCCGAATGTGTAACAGTAATCGTCTCCGCACTCTTATCCCAATCTACCTCTGATCCAAGAGAAGAGAAATATTCACTAATCTTTTGTACATCGGTAATCTCAGGCACGTTGGTGAGTGTAATTTTTTCATCGCTAAGCAAACTCGCACACAACATAGGCAACACTGCATTTTTATTCCCTGAGGGCTTTACCGTGCCTGAGATTGGTACCCCTCCATGTACAATCAGATTTGTCATATCACGCTATTATAGCACGCATCGACCTATGCAAGTCGAGTACCATTAGGCACTGGTGTATCTGGACTGATTAAGACTACTTTTTGATTATTATCATACACTCCTGTAGTCAAACACTCTGATACAAAGGGGCCAATTTGCTTATCAGGAAAATTCACTACTGCCAATACCTGCTTACCAAGCAAGCTATTGGGGGTGTAGTAATCGGTAATTTGTGCGCTTGAACGCAAGATCCCTATCTCTCTTCCAAAATCTATCTTGAGTTTATATGCTGGCTTTCGTGCCTCAGGAAAATTGTCTGCCTCCAGAATGGTGCCGACTCGTAGCTCAATTTTTTCAAAATCATTCCAATTAATTCTCTCCATTTTCTTTAAAAATAAAATTATGATCTGGCTCAATCATTGTATCTCCTAATTTATGATTTTCTCCCACTTCTCGCAATACCTGGCTCGGCTTAATAATACTAATCCATAATCTGCTCTCAATAGTATGGCGAGGAGCTTTATCTCTTATATCCCCTACTACTTTATCCCACTCCATATCATTCATCCTTTCTCTGCGGTACACGGTGGCTAATAATTCAGCTTCCTCTACCTTAAAGCCCTGTTTTCGATACTCATCTTGTACATTATGATAGTCTTGATGCCCGAAAGCCCTCGTTTCAAGAGATTGAGTATTATTTATCCCTTGCTTTTTGTGAAAAGGAAAATTTTCTATATTAGACATAGATTTATGGTAACACAATTATACAAAGAAAATTATGCTATATTTATAGTAATTAGTAGTAATTATATAATATAATATGAAATTAAACATTCATTCTGTCTCTGGTCGAATTGCAATCGGTAAATTCACTGGCCTTGTAGTCGGATTACTAGTAGTGCTCGTCCTCCCTTATGCAGGAATACCAACTATGAGTATGTTTAGCCTGGGTATGGTAATTATGTTTGTCTTGATGGGCTCAATGATTGGGTTTTTCGGGCAATTCGATCATCATCCATCACTCGGCTTTGGAATGCCTTGGTGGATGCGTGGATCACTGGTAGGCTTTGTTTTCTTACTTATGTTTATTCTGCTTAGCTACGACGAACTAAAGATCGTAATGGAGTCACCCCTTGTAAGCTGGGTGGGATTGAGCTCGCCTTGGTGGATATTACTTGATGGAATATTTTATGGTGCTCTTATGGGCTATATTCAAACCACAATTGCTGGCGAAGGCGGTGATTTACCACTTAGCTAAAAATAGTAAGACAATCAAAAACACCCCTAAGGGGGTTTTTGATTGTCTATATCTCTGTGTTATTTTGATCGCTTACGGTCGCTTTCTTTCAAAGATTTTTTGCGAAGACGCAACGACTCAGGACAAACTTCCAAATATTCATCTGCCTGTATAATCTCTAATCCGATTTCAATATTTAGCTCTTTGGGTGGAGTCAGCACAATAGCATCATCATGACCGGTAGAGCGCATATTGGTAAGCTGTTTCCCTTTAGTAGGATTGACCACCATTTCATCTCCCTTATTTGTATTACCAATTACCATTCCTTCATACACTTCTGTGCCTGCACCAATATATAATTCCCCTCGCTCCTGTAATCCTTGTAAAGCAAAGCCAAGAGCCTTACCTGTGGCCATACTTGTCATGCTACCCACCTTGCGCTTCTTAATTTCTCCAGCATGTGGGCGAAACTCTAAGAAACGCGTGGCCAAAATACCCTCACCTTTTGTATCTACCACAAATTGATTGCGGTAGCCAAGCATCCCACGAATCGGCCCTTCAAAAATCATTCTTACCTGGTTGTTGTCTGTAATCATATCTTTCATTACAAAGCCACGATTTGCTAAGCGCTCAATTACTGACCCCTGGTATTCATTTGGAATATCAATAGTAGCTTCTTCATATGGCTCTACCTTGACCCCATCTTGCTCTTTGACTATCACTTGTGGGTTGGATACCGATAATTCATATCCTTCTCGACGCATATTCTCAAGCAAAATAGCAATGTGCATCTCCCCACGCCCGCACACATCAAAGACCTCTCCATGCGCATCAACCTGCAATCCTACATTTATCTCAAGCTCTTTTGCTAATCGCTCGCCAATTTGTCTGCTAGTGACATATTTGCCCTCCCTACCTGCAAAAGGAGAAGAATTTACTAAAAATTGCATCTCTACCGTAGGCTCATCAATACTAATTGCCTCAAGAGCTTCTGTGCTACTATCATCACAAATCGTATCTCCAATATTAATATTCTCAATCCCCGCAATGAGCACAATATCCCCTGCCCCTGCCTCGTCCTGCTCCACTTGATTCATTCCTTTGTAGCCAAAAAGTTTAACAATTTTAGCATTATAGCTATCGCTTTCTTTGTTTTTGACAATGATAGTCTGCCCCATACGCACCTTGCCTGCATAGATTCGCGCTACTGCCAAACGCCCAAGAAAATTATTGTAGCTCAAATTAAATACCTGTGCTTTAAGAGGCTCTTCGCTCATAGCTTGAGGAGTGGCGGGTACGTGCTCAAGTATCGTATCTAAAATTGGTGAGAGATCAGAAAGCTCATCGTCTAATGATTTTTTAGCGACTTGGTCGCGACCAATTGCATATACAACAGGAAAGTTTGATTGCTCATCACTAGCACCTAATTCCCAAAATAGCTCTAGTACATCTTCCTCACACTGCTCGGGATTGGCAGCATCTTTATCAATTTTATTTATCACTACAATGGGCTTATGCCCAAGCTCTAATGACTTCTTGAGTACAAAGCGAGTCTGAGGCATAGGGCCTTCTTGAGCATCTACCACAAGTAATACTGAATCAATCGATCGCAATACCCGCTCCACCTCAGAGCCAAAATCAGCGTGACCAGGAGTGTCCACAATATTTATCTTGGTGCCCTTATAAATCACTGAAGTATTTTTTGCATAAATAGTAATTCCTCGCTCCTGCTCAAGCGCATTACTATCCATAGAAGAATCACTTTCACGAGCACCAGTAAAATCCATCAGCCCGTCGGTGAGAGTTGTTTTCCCATGATCCACATGGGCAATAATAGCGATGTTTCGTATTTCTTGAGTCATACTAAGATTATAATTGTTTCGTATGTAGCCAGTGATGAAGCTACATGAGCTCCCGTAGTATGCCTTGTTAGCGCTCGAAAATCAAATACCTAGCTATTTTATTATTGCCAACTAGATAAAAAATAAACATTCAGATGAAAATGCTCTGATATATATCTCTGCGATGACCTGTTTTAAGAATCATTAGGATTTTAATTTTCTGGAATGATCATAATCAAAAATAGCTCGATAACTACCAATACGATATCAATAGTATCCTGAACAGCTACCCTGCAACCGTATAGCTTTTCTTAGTGGATCATCAAGATAAGGATCTATCTTAGCGACAATTCTACTAGAAATATTCTTAGGTAATTTTTTCAAATCTTTACCTGCTGATATCGTACAGATGGCGACAACCTTATCACTCATGTGTACTTATTTGTTTAGAAAGTATTTTTTCATTATCTTTTCATGTGTCACATACTTACCATTATCTATTTCCTTAAAGTGCAACATAAGTGTACACTTTGGTGCAACTATTTAGGGACCGGGTCCCTAAGTGGTTTTCTGTTTCTTTTTGAAATCAATCACCGCCTTTTGAGTAATGATTTTGACAATTACATTATTAGTGCTCGGTTGATTGTTGATATCATCCAGCAACATATCTGCCTTTTGGAGATGTACGAATTGCTTGTAACCATCATGGGTGAAAAATGAGATCAACTGCTCGGTAGTATCCAATAATTCTTCCCTGCCTCCATGGCGCTCGACAAAATCTCCTTGATTGACATACTTGGTGGCAATAGCGGTGCGGAATGATTGATGCTCGGCTTCGTGACCAATCATCTGCTCGACCAGCGCATCCACATCTTCATTGATACTCGCGCGCAACCGAGTAGAAAATTCCACTTCATCCCCTGCTGTAATAATATCTTGATAGCTGTATTTCATATTTCACATTATACATATTTACACAAATACAAAACCACCTGAGAATGGTTATCGTAGACCCGATGGGAGGAAGTTCGAACTTTAATTTTACAAAACATTTGCATATAGATGTTTTGTAAAAAGTATCACCTCTACTAAAAACACCCATAAGGGTGTTTTTAGATTTTTCTTGAGCATAACAATGCTTGTGTATGATTCTATTATAACCCTACAGCGTTAACTCCATACTCTGCCTGTGCTTGAGTGTAACCCTCGAATTTAAGTTGATCTATTAGACCACCCCTCGAAAAAGCTGATTGGTCTAGATATGTTTCAGCTGATTTTGCAGCTTGCTCATTCCAGTTTGCCCCAGAATTATCTGCTCCGTAAACAGCATCAGCATTTGAGAATTGTTCAAATTCTAGTTGTTCAATCAATCCCTCACGAGAGAAAGCCATATTATCTAGATACGCTTTTGCACTTCTGACTGCGTTTCTTTGGCTCACCGTCTCACCTGGTTGAGAATTATTATTTGATTCATTAGCTTGTTGGGTTTCAGATGGTGTAGTTGACACCTGATTATCCTCTTGCTCATCTACTGTGTTTTCAACTACAGTTTCAGCATCAGATTCTTCTTGAGTATTATTACTCATTTCTGTATCATTTTCTTGCTCGGGTTGTTCAGATTGTTCTTGCTCGTTAGTGGCAACTTCATTCGTTTGATTAGATTCTTCGTTTTTATCTTCAGACACTGGCATCAGTATAATTATCGCTAGTGATGCTATTCCAAAAATTGTTCCCACTCCTTTACGAGTAGCCCAATTGCCCAATAGTTTCGAGAATACGCTTGGCTTGATCAAGCCCACAATTAATGCACCTAGTGATAATATGAATAAAAAAGCTAGTAAGTTCGCCATAATTTTGTTTTATTTATGATTAATAATCTAACTATACAGGTTCGCAACACTTTTTTCAAAATTATCTCCCACCTGTACTCGTACTAGTTCAATACCTGCTTGCTCGCAAATACGTAGTTTTCTCTATTAGTTTTTGCATAAGTGCAATCTATAATTCTTCTGATACACTAAAGTGAGAATAAGATTATATAAGGACACCAAATTTATAAAATTAATATAAAGTTTATGTTTTCAAAAAAAATATCAGAGAAAGATTGTACCAATCAGATAGCCCAAGCTATAGTGGACATAGTAGACGAATCTGTTGAAGATGAATCACATCCATTATATGAAGTTGTTGACAGAAAGGGTCAATTACTACTATTACTTCATATGCATTACATGGCATTAAGGGCAACTCAACAAGAATATTTAATATCGGGTTTGTTTTCTCATGTTGTTAATATTGAATATCAACCAGACAACAAAGAAAACGCAATTGAGCTGGTAGAAAAAGTGAACGAACAAATCGAAGAGCTATACGAGAACAGTTTTGATGACGACGACAGGCTCGACTTAGTACTTTTATCTACTAAATTTGCATTAGTACATGTTGATGACGATATAGTTTCACAAATGATTGTTCTCAATTATATAAATGGTGTATGTCCAGAAATATTTGAATCAATGGGAGAGATAAAAGCAAATGTAGAAATTGTATAGTTATGATTATTAATATACTAGTGGCAATAATAGTTGGAGTTATTCTAGGAATAACAGGGGCAAAAGGAGGTTGGGTGGTGTTCTTTATGCTTTTTTCGATACTTGTAGTAGGTCCTTTTATTAACTATTTAATAAAACACTGGAATGACCCAACTATATAAATATATATTATGAACGATTTACTTTTCATGCTACTTGGCATGCCGCTATTATTTGCTATTTATTGCTTGGTGCCAGAGAAGTATAGCGGAACTAGTTGGTTTGCAATTAGTTTTTGGATTTTCGGTTGCATTTTCTCAATAATTATTTTTGGAAGGGTATGATTAGCATAATTTGTTTTACTTGCAATTCAAAACATTACCCACTAGTACTTGTATTAGCTCAATCCCAGCTTGTTCGCAAATACGGTCTTTCTTGTTGTCGGAATCTTTTTGCTTGTCTCCGTTGTGTGAGTAGCCATCGAGTTCGATAGCTTTCACTACTTCTCCAGAGCTTTTATCTACGAGTACAAAATCAATATGCCGAGATCGAATGGAGTTTCGTTTTACTCTTTTGGTCTGCCAATCAAGTGTTGGTTTCACCTGTACAATATCCTCCAGCCTCACTTTTGAGAATAAGTAGTATTTACCCTTATTTTGTTTTTCCAGTTCAGAAAAAAATATGTATTCTGACTTAGTAAAAAATTTACCACGAGCTTCGTAATAACTGACGAGTTGATCTTTTTGTTTCTGTTCTTTATTTGAATTTTTATTTACCAAAACAATTGTCGCAAGAATCAAAAGTAAAACTGGCACAACTGTTACAAGTAAAGCCAAGACAATCAAGAAAAAATTAGTGAGTGCTTCCATGTATGTATATTATACTAGCATATAACATTTATATTCTTTGTATAGAAATATACATCAGTACAACGTCGGCTTAGACCCGACACGCAATGATTCACTCTACCCAAATAAAAAGACAGCCTCTAGTGCCTGTTTTTTGTTGTGGACCTTATGGGAGGAAGTTCGAACTTATCATCTATAAACTATATATGTTTGACATATAAATACTTTTATTATAATCTAGCCCATCTAGGAATATCTCCTAGTCAAACGAAATACACAATCAGGAGAACGTGTAATGCCCAGCAAAAACAGATCTTTCCGCTTCGGTGTGCCCGACGACAAGTTCAAGAAGAGCAACTGGTCGAAGAACAATCCGAAGACCTGCGTCGAGGTCGCTTCCGTCGACGAAGGCGTCGCCGTGCGTGACAGCAAGGACCCGGACAAGGGTGCTCTTTACTTCACCCACGCTGAATGGTCGGCCTTCACTGCTGGCGTCAAGGACGGCGAGTTCGACTACTAACCTTGGTCGAAGTCGAATCAATCGAGCGGCGGAAACTCTCCGCCGCTCTTTATTTTCTAAATACAATTTTATGCAAAGACATTTATACATCATTCCCGGCCTTGGAGATACCCCTCATGAGTCATCATACGAAGGTATTGCTTCTAAGGCTCAAAACCTAGGATATACAATTCACCCAATTGAAATTGATTGGAGTAAGCCTTTGTCTTTGCAAAAATTTTCAGTAGAACAAAACGCTACTATATTTGGTTTTTCTCTTGGGGCATTACTGGCTCATCTTATTGCACAAGAATCTCCAGTAGAACATATCATTCTTGCTTCGATGACTCCGTTTTATAGCTTTACTGATCCTGAGATTAAACAAGCTCTTGTTGAACTCCTTGGTAAAGATTTTGTCGAAGACTTAGAACAAAATCTGCAAGGTACAAATCAGGCAAAGAAAATTACTACAATGTATGGTGATCAAGAAGAGGAAGATGCAGATGTTTTAGTACCAGATACTGAGCATGAACTGACAGATAATTATATCGAAAGTATCGTAAAACTTCTCTCGTAAAACTTTTACTAAAAATTAAAACACTCATCTGAGTGTTTTAATTTTTGCTGTGGACCTGACAAGACTCGAACTTGCCACCTTCCGCGTGCAAGGCGGACGCTCTACCAGATGAGCTACAGGCCCAAATATTTTAAACACAGCGTATGAGCACCTAATCTCCAAATTACTGTGACCAAAATTGGTACAAGCATTATATACATTTCACGAATGGATGCAATCCTATTTATTCAAATACTCTTGCACCAAGTATTGCCTATCTCTCGGATCAATGATTTGCTCAAGTGCTTGTTCCATATGGATAGCATGCCTCGACCCTTTTGCCAAAATATAATCACGATGTTTTATTTCCCGCTTGAGATACGCTCCCGCTTCACGAGCAGTATCAAAGCATACAGCTTGGGTATTACTCATCCCCGCTTCCTGCGCAGCCTGACAAGCACGCTTACCCTCCTCCCCTACCGTGAGAAAAATATCAACAATCTGCGAAGCTTGCTTACCTACTTGTATGTGAGTTTCTTCCGTATGCTCTCCAAGCTCACTCATATCTCCAAAAAGAAATATTCGCCGTGCGGGAGCTTCTACCTGTTTAAACATTTCAAGAGCTGCTTGTACCGCAATTGGTGAAGCATTATATGAATCATCTATAATGACGCTACTCCGAGTACCTCGCAATAATCGACTACGCCCTGGAGCTGGGTGATAATGGCGAGAAAAATTATCTACTGCCAATTCTGCATCTAATCCTAAAATACTCACTACTTCAAGCCCCAAACGATACGAGTTTATAATCGGTCTTGACCATACTCCTGGTATCCTCATAGGGAGCCATTTACCCCGATGATGGATTTGAGCCTCGGTGCCGTATGGGGTAAAGCGCAGTTGCCGTACCGATCCTTCATTTGAAGCGATGGCTATAGATCTATCACTAAAAGATCCCAAAACCCGGGCAAGAATTATATCATCTGATGGATACACAATTACCCCATCTTCTCGAGTATAGAGCGCAAGTGATTTTTTCTCATCATACAATTGTTGCTTAGAATCAAAATATTCTAAATGTACTGGATAGCGTGCCAAGGCGGTAAAGACGGCAATATGTGGTTTAATCCACCTCGCTTGGGAAGAAATATCCCCAGGTGCTCCCGCCCCTAATTCTAAGATAAGCACTCGAGGATAAGAAAAGCTTAGTAATTGCCAAAAGGCTCGGATAATAATACCCATCCATACAAGGATGCGCAACTCCTTATTTTGTACCTCGATACCTAAGATCGAAAGTGGTGTAGTAAGCTCACTATTTTGAGAACGAATAGTAGCTCGTACACTACGAGAGCTTGCCACAAGTGAACGCACAACATCTTTGGTCGTTGTCTTTCCTACCGAGCCAGTAATAGCTACGATTTGGGGGTGATGAATAGCTAGCACTATACGCGCTAGTGTCCGAAAGTACCAGGAAAAGATTTTGTATAAAATTTTCATACATTATATTTTACGAGCGATAATATGCTCACAAAATTCTTGTAGGGTGATCCCTACTGCCTCGAGCTCTTGTGGCAAAAGCGAAGTATTTGCCATCCCTGGCAAGGTATTGACCTCAAGTACAAAAATGCCACGGCTAGGATGAATAATAAAATCAGTGCGAGAATAATCATCAAGGCCAAGAATTTGATGCACCCGAATCGCTAATGCTTCTAATTCTTGCTTCACCTCATCACTAAATGAGCTCGGACAAATTTCTTCTACCGCTCCTTCATACTTGGCTTCATAATCAAAAAATTCTTTGCTTGGTACAATCTCTACTGCCGGTAATGCATAATATTCAATATCACGCATACCTTGTACCACTCCTACAGTGGCTTCGCAATTACCAATATACTCTTCTGCAAGTATATGCCTTGCCCCTATTTCAATCGCTTGCTCTATTGCAGAAAGTGTCTCCTCAAAAGTATGGGCGATACTTACTCCCAAAGATGAGCCACCCCTATCTGGCTTGATGACACAGGGTTGTGGTATGTCACGAAAAATATGCTCAGCTATCGATTTAGCCTTGGAGCCTTTAGTATCATAACGCTTGTAGGTAGGTGTTTTAATGCCGTGCTTTTCAAATAAATCTTTAGTAGCTCCTTTCGAAAAAGCAATTTGCGAGCTTATGGCATCACTACCATTGTAGGGGACACGATGCTCATCAAGAATTCGTTGTAATGTGCCATCCTCCATATATGTACCGTGCCCAGCTATCCAAGCATAATCTGCCCATAAAAGCGCTTGCCCAACCTCTACCTCCTTCCCATCTCGTAGCCATTTCGCCTCGGGGGTAACTTCTATACTCTGTATGTTGTAATCCGCTCCTTCTAGGGCACGAGTAATAGCATCGTATGATTTCAATGATACTTCTCGCTCTTGATCTACTCCTCCATAAAAAATAATTAGCTGGGGCTTCATAGATATATACTAGCAGTTTGCAAAGGGTAATTCTAGAGTTGACTATTGATAGAAAATATATATACTACCAAGTAATGGATTGGCTGAGCGGAGCTCCCTTCCGCTCAGCCAAGCTGGGGCGCCACACACCCTGTCCCCGCAAGCCAAGTGGCGCCCCAGCATCGATCATTCTCTCGCCTCATTGGGCGAGATTTTTATTTTTTATCTTTTTTCTTAGTAAAATATCTAGCTCGTAGCTCTCGATGATATTCCACTGCAAATCGATGTGCTTCACTGTTGGCAAGTAAAATTGCCCTGCGATACGCTTGTACTAATTCTCGTGACCCAAGAATCTGAGCTACCTTGTGCCGCTCATCTTTTTTACACGCTACCACCTTGATATCTTTGCTTATATCTAGTGAATCAATAAAGCGCTCTACTGTGCGCTTTTGTGCCACTGATCCATCAGCTACAATAAGCTTGGGAAGCTCCCACTCGGGATGACCAAAGCGCCTCGTAAGTAATTCTTGGAGCGCCCGATTATCATCACTTCCCTCAAATGATTTGATACGAAATTTTCGATATTCACTCTTATCAATTTCACCATCATATAGCACCGTCATCACTCCTACTGCATACTTGCCTTGTAGATGTGCTACATCATAGGCCTCAATACGCATCCCCGTACGTGATATGTGGTGAGTATCGTCGCCAATAAGTGCCACATCTCGAATATGATTGAGTGCAAAGACGCGATTCTTGATCTCCTCAGCTTTTTCGAAAGCTTCATCTTTAGCATATTTCATCATTTGCTTTTCCAGCTCACGCAATATTCGTTGTTTTTTACCTTCAAAAAATAATTTGATGTGATTAATATTTTTTCTATACTCATCTTTATTCATACGAGTACCCGGCGCCAAGCCCATCTGCTCATAAATATTCGATTGATCATCATAGCCGAATCGTTTGGTGTAGAAAGGAAAAATTTTACGAATAATCTTGAGTGCTTGCTCGAGAGTATGCCGTGATGAAAATGGACCAAAAGAATATAGTATTTTTTCTTGCACCTTTCCTTCAAGAATTTCTTTATGGCGTTTAATAATGAGGCGTGGAAAATCTTCTTTGGTAATAATAAGATAAACAAATGATCGATCAGATTTGCCATCACTATTGTATGGTGGCTGATACTTTTGTATCAAATGTGCTTCAAGAGTACTATCTCGCTCTATATATTCAATACGAGTAATTTGAGTGATCATTGTGGCAATAAGTGGCCCTCGCTTTTCTTGCATATCTCCATAAAAATATGAAGACACTCGGGTACGCAAATTAGTAGCTTTGCCAATATACAATATCTCATTTTTCTCATTCAGAAAAAAATATACTCCACTCGTTTGTGGGAGCATAGCACGATCTTCTGCTTGTACACTCGAGCGTTCTTTCATACAAAGCATTATAGCAAATTAAGCTCTTGCTTTAATTTAAATGAAAATACCCCTAGAAAAACTATACATGCGCACGTCCCTATTGGCACATAAACTAATCCTCTTCTTTTTCTTCCTCTTCGCTCCGCGATGCTTGTGATTCAAGAAATTGAGAAAGTACACATGCACACTGTGCAATAGATTCATCATCAAGAATACTTGTAGTGACCACCTCTCTATTTATCATTTCTTTCAAAAGGGCTTGGGCTTGTTTCGCTTCTTCGGCGCTCACCACATCACTCTTACTCAAAATTACTAATTCACTCTTATCAAGTAGCTCAGGAGAATACTCCCCTAGCTCATTACGAATATCTTTGTAAGCTTTATGCAGAGCATCTACTCCTCCTTGTTCATAATGCTCAAATGATACAAGGTGAACAATTGCCCGTGTACGACGAATGTGTCGTAAAAATTTATGCCCCAATCCTCGTCCCTGAGAAGCACCCTCGATAAGCCCAGGAATATCAGCAAGCACATAGCCGTGAAACATCCCAAGTCCGGGCTCTAGGGTGGTAAAAGGATACTCGGCCTCCTTCATACGACTACCGGTGAGCGCATTTACCAGTGATGATTTTCCAGCTGATGGAAAGCCTACAAATCCTACATCTACCAAAAGCTGAAGTTCAATATAAAATTCTGCCTCCTCTCCCTTTTTGCCATCAGTCTGCTCATAAGGAGTAGTATTTACCGATGATTTAAAGTGCTCATTTCCATATCCCCCTCGCCCTCCACGGAGAGCTAGGTGTTCTTCGCCAAGATTGAGCAGACTAAAGCTTTCCCCCGTCTCCCGATTGGTGATAATCGATCCGATGGGGACTTCGATATACATAGGGTCTTGATTTGCCCCCGCCTTACTATTACGCATACCATCTCCCCCATTTTTTGCTTTGAAATTTGGATTACCACTATAATCTGCAAGCCGAGTAAGATCTTGGACAGCACGAAAATACACATCGCCACCGTTGCCACCGTTGCCACCAGCAGGGCCTCCCTTTGGGCGATACTTTTCTTTACGCCAGGATACAATACCGTTGCCACCATCTCCGGCTTTTGCGTATATCGTTAGTTCATCTACAAAACTCATAGCCGATAGTATAAAGGCAGTATCGATAAAACACAATCTGCCTTAAGTCATTCCTGCTTGCTTGAGCGTTTCTTCTGCCATCTTGATAGCTACTTCTTGGGTACTGGCTATACAAATAAAATCACCAGAGCGATGGCAAAATATTGCCCCCTCAATACCCGACGCTTGCTCCAATGCCTCACCTCGAAGCCCCCACCACTTTCTTGGAAAGCTTAGTCGGCCTCTGAATTTGTAATCAGTTTTGGGCACGGTAGCTACTCCCCAAGTGGGGGAATCTGTATCCCCTTGTGGAGAAATAATGAGCCGAGTATCTTCAAAGCGAGAAAAATAATCTCGCCCAATCGGCTCTCGCAAAACAATCATCTGCTTATCCGCTGCATCCGCATAAGCCCGGCCAGCTTTCCTTCGCTGTTCTACACGGTATTTTGCTTGTTCAACTATACGAGGTAATAGATATTTTGCCCATTCAACCGCATCATAAAATCTGCTATTTTGTACATAATTATTCCGCTTATCAGAATAATTATAGTATTGTCCAATCACCTCTTGAATGGTGATTGGACTAATTCCTAAATCATTAAGGTTATATATTTCTTGCCCATTATCTTCCGCATCAATAGCTTGTATAAATTGCTGATCTACCTCATCAACAATGTCTTGATTATTTTCACATAGTCTAATACCATAATGTTGCCAGATAAGCCCGAGTGAAGCGTAGCCTATTCCATTTGCACGCTCACCTGCTCCAGCAAATTGGTGATGATCAAATAAATGATAAGCTGGATCGTAGGCATCACCTATATCAATAAGATAGACCTCCTCTCCTGCTCGTGCTTTTTTGCGGGCAAATTCAATCCGCTCTTGATTGCGAGTACGGATTACCTTGTACCGCCGTTGTTGTTGCTTGAGTACAAGCTCTAATACTGCTATGGCGAGCACCTCATCGGCATGAAACTTTCCATCATGGGTATAAATCCACACTGTAGGGCGCAGATAAGCAGAAAAATAAAAAATAAAAAGTGCCGCTAGAATGAGCCCAGCTACAGCAAAGAAGGCGAAGAGAAGAGCTTCTTCCCCACTCGTAAGCGCCTTGGGCCCAAAAGAAAAAATAAAGGTAAAAGGAATAATACCCAAGGCGGTAGCAAAAAAATATTTTGGGAAGGATATTTTACTCACCAAGCCCACTGCATAGGAAAGCACATCAGCAGGCACCACAATACGAAGCAATACAAGTACCCAAAAATCCATATTTTTAGGCATACGCTCTTCGAGCTTCTCAATTCGCTTGAGTGAGAAAAGCCGTCCTACCAAGGGCTTGCCCCAGCGACGAGCAATCGCATAGGCTATTACCGATCCTATAAGCCAGCTTATCCAGGTAGTAATAAAAATGGGCAACGCCCCCATTATCTCTGCCATAAAAGGCACGATGACAGCAATAGAGAGCGGTGCAAAGACTATAGCAGCTATCGTTGCAAGTGCATAAAGAAAAAGTGAAATCCAGTAGCCATCTACCGATATGATCTGCTGTAGCCACTCAAGTGGATCATTCCAAAAAAGTGTGGCCATTATGGCTCCTGCGATGACAAAAATTACAGTGTAGGGTAAAACGATACGGGTAAACTGCTTGAGATTCATATAGTGTATTGTACCCGAGAGGAATGTAATCACCAACGATACAAGCCTCAAATAAAATTAGGTATTAATCACTACACGTGTAGTGATTAATACCTAATTTTATTTTCCAAACTTATAAATAATAGTGAAACAAAAAACCGCCTATACTTAGGTCGGCCAGATAAGTATCAAAAAGAACAGTGCTAGAGGTGTCGACAAAGGGATGAGCCGAGCCCAATCCCTTCGCCTTCCTGATTGGAGCTTCATTCGTCCACGCTAGCAAGGGCTAGCTTGGGTCGGCGACACGTGAGATCATTCCTTTACAAAAGTTGTGAAATACTTCATTTCCTCTCTCCCTATTCTAGGCGCATAGCGCCTTATCTTGCCTTTCAAGTAAGATTCCCATTTATCTATTCCTCTTCGCTCTTCGGCGAGCTGCTCTATTTCCCCCCTGACTTGCCGAGCTCTTGTGTATAGCAGGTTGTGCTCGAGCCTTTGCTTCCGCTTGTGTCTTTAGTGATTGTTGGGTGATGCGATCCATCTCTTGTTTTCGTGCTTGGGCTCGCTCTTCAAGCTGTTCTAATGATTCTGCTTCAAGCCCTTCGAGAGTAGTGATCGTTTGTGTATCAATATCAGCCAACATCTGCTTGAAAAACATAAGTCCTTCTCGCTTGTATTCAATAAGTGGATCCTTTTGTCCATATGCTCGAAGCGATACAGACGAGCGTAGCATATCCATGGTATCCAGGTGCTCCATCCAATAAGTATTAATAGCTTCTAGATATACTTTGCGGAAGAGAGTAAGAAATTGCGCCTTCCCCATCACGCTTTCTTTTGCTTCTTGTACTTCTTTTATTTGTGCTTGTGTAGTGGCAATTTCTTGAATAAGCGCCTCTACTTCCTCATCGCTCCCCACAAGCACCGTGCGTCGCTTGCCATACACTGTAATACGCTGAGTATTTAAGACATCATCAAATTGCAAAATATGCTTACGAGAATCAAAGTGCATTCCTTCAATTCTAGTTTGGGCATTTTCGAGTGAGCGTGAAATCATTCGGTGCTCAATAGGTTCATCTTCGGCAAGCCCCATTCTCCCCATCATATTCTTCACCATATCCCCCGCAAAAATACGCATCATATCGTCTTCAAGTGAAACATAAAATTGCGTTTCACCTGGGTCTCCTTGTCGCCCAGATCGTCCACGAAGCTGATTATCAATACGCCGTGCATCGTGTCGCTCAGTACCAATTACATAAAGCCCTCCTAGGGCTACCACTTCTTTGTACTCATCTTCTGTCGCCTCAGCTCCCCCGAGCTTGATATCTACTCCACGCCCCGCCATATTAGTAGCGACAGTCACTGCTCCCTTCTTTCCTGCATTTGCGATGACGCCCCCCTCCTGCTCATGCTTCTTAGCATTGAGCACCGTATGCCTAATCCCCTCTCTATCTAGAAATTGTGATAGTGACTCAGATTTTTCTACAGTAATAGTACCAATCAAGACGGGCTGACCTTTTTGATTAAGCTCTTTGACCTTTTTGGCAATAGCCATAAATTTGCCCCGCTCTGTTTGAAAAATTAAATCATTTTTATCTATTCGTGCGACTGGGCGATGTGTAGGCACAAGAGCTACATCAAGATTGTACACTTTGTAAAATTCCTCGGCGCTCGTTTCTGCAGTACCTGTCATACCACAAAGCGTCTCGTACATACGGAAGTAGTTCTGGTAAGTTACCGAGGCTACTGTTTTCATCTCAGACTGAATAGGCAAGCCCTCCTTGGCCTCGATTGCCTGATGAATTCCCTCACTCCAGCGTCTGCCTGGCTGTAGTCGTCCGGTAGATTCATCTACAATCACTACTTGATTGTTCTGGATCACATACTCTCGCTCAGAGTGGTAGAGTGCCTTGGCACGCACGGCTGTTTCCAAGTGATGTACATAGGTAATGCCTCTGTCGGTATAAAGATTCTCTATTCCTAAAGCTTGCTCGGCAACTTCGATTCCTGCATCGGTGAGTGCCACCTGACGCATCTTTTCATCTACAATATAGTGCTCACCTTCTTTCATTCGGCTGGTAATTTGGGCAAACTGTGCATACAAATTTTCTGTCTCCTCTACAGAGGAAGAGATAATGAGCGGTGTTCGAGCATCATCAATCAAAATACTATCGATCTCATCCACCACCGCATATGCAAGCTCTCGCTGGCGTAAATGGCTCGCATCAAATTCGAGATTATCACGCAGGTAATCAAAGCCAAACTCACTATTGGTACCATAGGTAATATCACATTCGTATGATTCTTTGCGAGTACTTGCTCGTAAGAATTCATGGATTACCCTATATGCCCCCACCTGGTCTCGTTCTTCGTCGTGCTCTACTCGTGCAGAAGAATCATAGACATAGCTTTGATTCTCACCATTGATCACCCCTACCGAAAGCCCCAGCCGAGCATAAATTTGCCCTACCCATACTGCATCTCGTCGTGCCAAATAATCGTTGACTGTCACCACATGCACCCCCCGCCCCTCAAGGGCACGCAAGTATACTGGCAAGGTAGCCACGAGGGTCTTTCCTTCACCTGTTTTCATCTCGGTAATCTTGCCTTGGAAAAGTAGGATGCCACCAGTGAGCTGAACATCAAAATGTCGAAGTCCTGTTTCTCGTACTGATGCCTCTCGTACAAGAGCAAAGGCTTCGGGTAGTAGTGATTCCAGTGTTTCCCCCGATTGTAAGCGTGATTTAAATTCAGCCGTCTTAGCTCTGAGTGCTTCATCACTCAAGGCTTGCATTTCTCCTTCCAATGCATTGATCTTTTGTACCAGTGGCTTCGTTTTCTTAGCTGCACCGGTAGCGTTGTCACCCAAATATTTTTTGATGTTACTAATTTTGTCTAACATATCGTGCTCGTTATTGTACCACTTTTTCTCTTATCACCCAGTAGAGGAAACTACAGGGTCTTCTATGTACTACTATTTAAATAGAGTGCAAAAATGCTATAGTTTACTATATGATTGAAAGCCGATGGATGCCCAAGCTCAAAGATGTGGCTGAAAGGCCCTATGCCTACACGAGTAATGCGGAGCTCGTGCGTAATCATCATAGCCAGGAGGTACTTCATGATGCTCATAAAAATCTTAGGCAAATTTTTGCCACATTTCGAAAAGATAAAAATTTTATAGATTTATCAGGCAATCTAAAAAGTATCATCAATACCATTGAGCAAGAGTGTCAATCCCCTCTTCCTATACAATCCGAGCCGGCTTTTTTTGATTTCCAGGCGACTCTCTCAGAATTGCTCACTGATCATATGCACCTTCTGACCAAAGACGAATGGATAGATATCCAGGAGGACGCTCGCTATTTGTATGAAGCTATTCACACCAAGCCTGTTGTGTACGATCGCACCTTGATAGATGGAATGGATGAGGATCAATTACTTCTACAAAGAAGCATTGATAATCATCATCAGTTATTTGCAAGCAGAATGAAGATGTTTGTATCTCAAACAGAAACAATTATTCGAGAGTTTGTTGCTGAATATAGAGACGATCCCGAACAAGGCCTACTCGAAGGCCTTACAAAAATTATGAGAAATATTCGTGAGGAATGGAATAAACTACCAGATGAAAATTTTCAAAATATACTAAGAGAAATGCGTGATCGTTGCTATAGCGAAATGACAGAAACCTTAGCTTTTATACGAAATCAAATAGAAACACTCCACCAACACGCCAAGATCAGCCCACAAAGCTACCAGCTACTTCGTGATAGCTTTGAATCTATCTATCAAAGCCCCAAGCAACTACCACACCAAGAATAATAGGGATAAAGTGAATAACTTGGCATAAGCGCCTTCTCTTTCGTAGTGCTACAATAGTCCTATGCAGGCTGATACCGACTTGAAACAAGTATTTCGCATAAGTTCTACTCAAGAAAAATCTCTCAAACGACTAGGCATAGAAAGCGTGAGAGATTTGCTCTATTATTTTCCCAAGCGATATGGTGACGCACAATCCTTTGCCCCGATTGCAGACCTTCGAGCAGGAGATACGCCAATAATTTATGCAGAGGTAAAATCCATTCGTGCTCGCAAAGCTTGGCACAACAAACAAAATCTTACAGAAGCTACGCTTGAAGATACACGAGGAGATACGATCAAAGCAATTTGGTTTGCCCAGCCCTATATTAGTAAGAAGCTCGATATAGGTAGCCAGGCACGATTTATGGGAGTCATCAATGAGCGCAATGGCGCACTCGCCATAATCAATCCTGAATTTGAACGACTCAAAGAGATTCCCATTGAACAGAGTGGTAATCTCTTTGCTGATGACGCCAAGGCACTCGAGCAAACCCTCTACCCGGTATACAAAGAAACAAAAGGTATCACAAGCAAATGGATATATCACCATATCCAATCATTATTTGCCAAGGGTATTTTAGATTCGATACAGGATCCAATTCCTCAAGATATTCTAGAAAGATACCGTCTACCTTCACTTGCTCATGCTCTGCAGTATATTCACGGACCACGAAAGCAGGGTGATGCTGATGTTGCCCGCAAGCGTTTTGCCTTCGAGGAAATGTTTTTTGCCCAACTTGTACGAATGGAAGAGCGAGCAAAATATGAAGCATCTGGAGCTTTTGCTATCAGTGAGACGAGTAGCGAAAAGATAGACTCATTCACCAATTCCCTTCCCTTTGTACTCACTTCTGGGCAAAAGAAAGCCACTGAGGCTATCTTGAGCGATATGCGCTCAGATACACCGATGTCTCGCCTCCTGGAGGGTGATGTGGGAAGTGGTAAAACAATCATTGCTGCCATAGCTTCTTTTGCAGCTATAAGCTCTCGCCCTAAAGATCAATCTGTGGGCTATCTACAAGTAGCCTATATGGCACCTACTGAGATTTTAGCTAAGCAAATTTTTGAAGAATTCTGCTCACTCTTTGCTGATTTTCCTGTCCAGATTGGGCTTATTACTGGTAATGAATGCAAAAAATATCCAAGTAAAACATCAGCACAAGCAACCACTGTGAGTAAATCACAGCTTCTCAAATGGGTGCTCAATGGTGAGATACAGATCCTCATAGGCACCCACGCTCTTATCAGCAAGCAAGTATATTTTGAAAATTTAGGGCTAGTGATTGTCGATGAGCAACACCGCTTTGGTAAAAAACAGCGAGCAGCACTTCGCAATAAGGGAGCTCTCAAATCAGCAGACAAGAAGACAGCCGATAAAAAAACAATGCTCGGCAAGATGCAAAACTCAAAGATACAAAAAAAAGGAGTGGTGAATAATGATGATATTCTTCCTCACCTTCTATCAATGTCGGCTACCCCCATTCCTCGTACCCTCGCCCTCACTATATATGGAGATTTAGATCTCACTATTCTCGATGAGCTCCCACCGGGACGGCAAAAGATCCAGACCTCCCTTGTGCGACCAGGAAAGCGTGAAGATGCCTATGAGACAATCCGTACCGAGCTTCAAGCGGGGCGTCAGGCCTATGTCATTTGTCCTAGAATTGACGAGGCCGACCCTAGTCGCATTGGTGCTATCCACGCAGTAGCTGCAGAAAGTGAAGCCAAGCGACTACAGGCAGATGTTTTCCCAGAATATCGAGTAGGGGTGGTGCATGGTAAATTACATAAAAATAAAAAGGAGGAAGTGATGAATGCTTTTAGGGATCACGAATTGGATATTTTGGTGGCCACCTCAGTAATCGAAGTGGGAGTAAATGTGCCCAATGCTACTTCTATTATTATCGAAGGAGCGGAGCGATTTGGTTTGGCCCAGCTACACCAGCTTCGTGGCCGAGTCATGCGATCCTCCCACAAGCCCTACTGCTATATTTTTTCAGATAGCCAAAATGAAGATAGTCTCAAACGATTGCACGCTCTAACCACTAATTCAAATGGCTTTGCTTTGGCTGAAGCCGATTTAGAATCTCGTGGCTCAGGAGAATTACTAGGAGTGAAGCAATCAGGAATGAGCGACTTGGCAATGGAATCACTCAAAAATCTCAAGCTTGTGGAGGCCGCTCGCAAAGAGGCAATGGATATCATACAGAATGCTAGCCTCGAATCCCATCAAGCAATGCACCAACGATTTAGCGCAATCCAAGCCCAGGTGTATATGGAATAAGTCACCATTTTGCTTAGCTAGTACGACTTTGTTTTTTGCGAAGCTCTTTGTATATTTTTTCACGAGTCTTTACTAATACTATTTTGATTCTTGTATTTTTTTCAAAGAAAATTACTCTATAGTCATCTCATCGTAATCTACAGAGGGGTTCGAATCCCTTGAGAAGTCGGGTATCATTTACCTCTCCCTTTCGTAATAATTCTAATGTATGGGCAACTTGCTTTTGCTGTTTCTTAGGAAGAGATTGTATATATTCAAAAGATTGTTTTGAGAAATCTAATTTAATCATTGAGCAAAGATTTTAGAAATTCTCCGCTTTTTTTTGTACCAATAAACTCATTCTCTTCAAAAATAGGCTGCGCCCGACGGGCGAGATAAAATCTTCAAATGCCTCCATATCAGCGGTGGCAATCATATAAGCTGTTGGACGACCTCGTTTTGTTATAGCTACAGGAGATCAATATGCATCAATAAGCATCTCGCCAAATTTATTTTTTGCTTCGCTTGCTATATAAGTAGTAAACAATTTATTCATAGTCTATATGAATAGCCGAATTAGCTAATTCAGTCAATATCACTACATCAAATGTAGCTAGCTTATCACTAAAAAATACGGCTAGCATAGCCGTATTCATAAGATAATTTATCCATTGCTGATATGAGAAAGAGAGTCCAACAGGCAGGGATCGAACCTGCGACCACGAAGGTATAAGCTTCGCGCTCTACCACTGAGCTACTGTTGGACTCTCGCTCCCATGTTGCTCGCTTACAGATAACAAGCTTCCGACTGACTCCTGCTCTCTTTGAGATATGTGCTCCGCTTATCACTTACGAGCCCCCCGATTATATCAGAAATTTGCTATCTGACACGGCAGGAGCTTGTAAATTCTTTGATTAATCTATCCGTTGCGTCTTGCGTTTGGTAGCTAATAATCATATACCCTACATTTGTACGATAGAGCATAAGCACTCGTTCGATAGGAGAATTCCCATAATGGCTTGCCAATACTGTCGCCTGCCAATGATTTCCATACTCATCAGTATACGCTTTCTGATCTTGTATGACCCAGCTACGGAGGTAATCATCTCCTAAATCGGTAGGAGGTGCTCCTCGATTAAATTGCTTTATAATTTTTAGTATCGCTCTTTGATAGCTTGGCTCTACTTCACCCTCAATTAAAACATCCAGCCTATCTTGACCTTCTTGATATTTCCACACCCAGAGATCACGCCCTTCATACTCATATGTAAGGATTGTATCCATATCTATAGGCGAAGGAAGAAAAAGCGCCCGCTTGTGATTATAAAGCATCTTATTGGCATAAATGTGCTCGGCTATCTCTGTGCCCACATACCGCCAGTGCCATGGCTCGTATTGATATTGGGTAATGTCTTGTGCTCCATCAGGATATGAAAGCACAAAGCCATACTTGTATGCATTTTCTGCAAGCCATTCGTAGCCAGAAGCAGTGGCGCTTGGATAGCTAGAAATATCTATCGCCGTACCCAGCTGATGCTCACTCAAGCCAGGCAAGGCTGCACGCTCTCCCTGCTCATCCACTCCCGCATTATCCGCAAAACGCTCATACATTGCTTGTTGCTCTACTGATGATCGATAAGCTGAATTGACTCGGAGGTAGTGCCCTGCCTCGCGCCCTGATCGTATCAAGGCAATCAATGGCTCTTTCACCACCGCCCGTACTTGTAGCACCCCTTGCTTGGGATGTGTATATTGATAGCCAAGTGAAACTAAATCACTCGGCACATAATTAGCCCGCAGTGGCGGACGATTATTATTTATCTTTTGCAATAATGCATCATCACTAAATTGCTCAACATCACAAGAAAAATGAGCATAATTTTGTGCTCGCTCGAGAGCGTTCCAGCCCTCTAATCTTTGCTCAAATTGAGCACGTAGATAGGGAGTATAGCCATACTCCATATACAAGACCCAGAATGAAGCTACCGCTACTGCTCCCACAAGAGCTAACCAAAAATACCATCCAAAAAATGCTTCCTTGCTATTTGTGTACTGCTTGTAATTATTGTCCATATCTTAGCACAATAGTATCACAGCGCTGGCTACTCTTGAATAATAATTCTCCTCGAACCCTACTCATTTCCCTCAGACACATCCTCCATATGTTCTCCCATAATTTGAGCCACCTGTGTACTCACACTATCATAATCAGGAAGCTCCAACTGAGTGCTAATCCCCAATAGCTTGAGAGTATCTGCCGTAGGCTCGTATATGACCTGATTTTCTAAATTACGCCGAGCTACCAACCCTCGTACGAGCAAATTACGAATTGAGTACATACTATTTACCCCGCGAATCGTATCTATTTCTGCTCTTGTAATTGGTGCTCTATATGCAATGACTGCGAGTGTCTCGAGTGCTGTCTTGGAAAGAGGAGCTTCTTTTTCTACCTTGCGTACTGAATCGATAAGCTTGCTCGTATCTGGGTGAGTGCCTAAGCTAATAGTAGTGGGTGTTTCTACCAGCACAATCCCGCTCTCTCTCCGCATCCTACCAAGCTCCCCTACTGCCTCTTCAAGCTCTTCTAAACTTATTCCCACCAATTCTGCCACACGCTTTTTTCTGACCTCTTCATTGAGATAAAATAGGAGTGCCTCTATCTTTTGTAGCGTTGTGCTCATGCCAATTATTGTACCATCCATTTGCAAAAGTCGATGCCTGTGGATATAATAGCCTCCATTATGGCAAAACGAATTACTGGAGTAGGTAAAAATAAAGCTAACCGATCAAAAAAGACAGCCAAGCGCTTGGCTATCAAAAAAGATATGCTCGAAGCAAAGGCTCTCAAGCGGGGTAAAAAGAAATAATATTATAAAAAAGAGAAGCCTCGGGCTTCTCTTTTTTATTTTGTATATATGGGAGTGTATGACTGACAGATATAGAGATCCGCATCCGCTGAATACTCACAATTCCATCCACAAGCATAGCCATCCCCTTCTCTGTCCTCTAGATAAAGCTTGCTCCTACCCCAATCACGACATCCAGCCCGAAAAGCAAATACCTCAGCGCTTTGTTCAAAAATAGTAGGATCATCTGCATAGCGAAAATAATAGCCCACCGTGTCTTGTTTCATAATAAAGAGCCAAAGATAAAAAACAGCAAAAAATAGAGCTATATATACCAACAAAGCTTTTGGGCTAATGGTAGAGCCTCCTGAATCACTCATTGCTCTATTATATCCTGCCCCGGGTAGCCCACCAAGGGCCCCTTCCCCATTTTGCACATTGCGGCTTTCATTCTATTTTGGTAGAATCCTTGCACTTGTAGCATATATTATATGGTGCAAGTGTGTCATTTTGACAAAATATTCCGGCGTAGCTCAGTGGTAGAGCACTCGACTGTTAATCGAATGGTCGCAGGTTCGAATCCTGCCGCCGGAGCAAGAAAAATCCCGCAAGGGATTTTTTAATTGCAAAGACGGCAGGCTTCGAACCTTGGAAATATATAATTTATTCTATCCCGTCAAGGAGGATGTTATTTTCTTCGCTGTATTTTACGACCAGTTGGGTAATAGTTTGGTTGTCGCCATAGAGTCGCACTTCTTGCAGAGAGATGTTGTCTCGGATACGCAATAGTACACATGAACCTTGATCGAGTAATTTAATACGCTTAGAGCCCTTGAGGTTACTCAGGTTGGTTTTAATTATGCCGGCTGATATTTTGTTTATCCCATCTGTGGTTTCCAAAAAGCTTACCAGGTTGTTGGCCATTTCGGTATACGAAGAGTGGCTCGAGGCAAATTTTTTGCCACTTTTGCTAATACGATTTGCCATAAGAATATATTGTACCAGGTAAAAAGCACGAGCTCGACCCTTGAGGGTCGAGCTCGTGCTTTTTCTTATCCATCAAAGATATATTAGATATTGACTTGAATATCTGCACTTTCTCGCAAAGTAGCAAGATGATCAGCCACCAATTGGGCCTCTTTTTCACTTCGAAGCTGAAGCACTATTTGATCTCGCACCTCATCGAAAGCAGGTGTATCTTCCTCCTGCTCAGCTTGGAGTAGATCATAGAATGATTGAATCTCCTCATCACTTACCGTGATGCTTGATAGATCAAGCTTATTCTCGAGATATGCTTGTATCAACAATTGCATACGCAAATCCTCACGAATTTGCTCCTGAGTAATATTTGCCTTATCAAGCTGATCTTGTAATTGATCCGCTCCTCCAGCTCCTTGTACCAAAACGGCATACTGCTCATCCAAAGCAGAGCTATCTACCTCTACTCCCTCCGCTTGAGCGGCCTGAAGCAAGAGTGCTTGATTGACCAAAAGATTAAGCGCCTGATTGCTAATCGCAAGCTGAATCTCGGGTGAGCTAATGTCTACCTCTTGAGAGCTCTGCTGTACGGCAATCTGCTCACCAAGGGTAATAAAGCTTTGCTTATCTATCTCTTCTCCATTCACCGTGGCCACTACTTCGGGCAATTGATCTCGTAGGGCTTGGGTAGCATCATCTGTGGCAGATTGATCTTTTGTAAATGAGCCACTTCCCATTACGTACCAAACGAGCACGGCACCGATAATAATAATACTAATTGCTAATACGGTAATTCCTGTTTTTTGCATAGTCTTTATTCTAGCATAGACTAGTAGAGAGCAAAATTAGATATTCACCTTTCTAGTAGAGCACTGCTCCTTGTAAATAATCAATTTTGATCTTATCCCCTGAGCGCTCACCGCTAATTCCTGAAAGTGTAAAGAAATATGGCTCTCCTTGATAGGTGACGGTAAAATACAGATCTTCGGCTGAGCTATTCCCACGCTTTGAATCGAGCCCCTCCCCTTTTGCTTCTAATAGAGAGAGCACTGTCTCGATAATTGGTATGCGATGCACTGTATCACTGTCTATTTCTTCAATCACCACTTCCCCTGTATCAATATCATACCAAGCAGCCCGCATATCATACACATCCCGCACAGCATTAAAGCTATAGAAATGCTCATACTTGCTAACATCAAGATACTCTAAATAATTATCTGTATAGATGGAGAGATATCTGTCTTCATAAGGAAACATAGGTATGTAGCTTGGCAAATTCATTTCTTCGAGAATGAGATAGGATTGTAGCTTATCGTGCTCGCTCACAATGGCATCAAGAAATTCACCAGGAAGTATTGCCCGCAAGCTATTACAGCCATGGTATTCACATAAGTAATCGATAGCTGAGATAATATCTCTCATTTCTTCTTGTGAAAGTGCTTCAAGCTCCGCTGATGACAATCCTCGCATCTCACCCTCCTCGTTAAGAATATCTACTCCTATGAGCATAGCCTCTAGGCGATGTAGCTGTGATTGCTCAGGCACATTATACATACTCCAAGGGCCAATAATGGCGATAAGGATGGTCGCCACCAAGGTAGTAGGAATAATTACGAGCCGTGGCACATGGTGGTAGCGATACATATGGTAGAGCGACATCAAGGCAAGCCATAATCCCAAAAGGACGACAAGATAGCGATTGATTGTCCATCCATATTCTTCGATTCTCAAGCCAATCGAATAAAAGAGCATTGCTATCTGGGGCACTAGCAGAATAGGGATCAATCGCCGTGTATGTGCAATCCACGATTCATTTTCCAAGTGATAAGAAAAGAGATAAACAAGATAGCTAAAGAAAGAAAAATAAATTACCAAGATGGCCACCTCGCCTTGAGGCCAATTAGAAAAATTGATTAAGACTTTAAAAGTATAGAGATAGAGAATGACAAAATAAATATAAATAAAGGGCACTGCGATATACCTAATCAATAGATGGACGAATCGTTCTCCAATTACTAAATCGTCCTTCATTTCTGTAGGGAGCATTGATAGAAAGTAGAGAGGTCCTCCTATCACCCCAGCAAGTACAAACCACTGGAGATAGAATTCACTAGCAAACCAAGCAGGATCAAACAAGCTTTCCACTGTCCAAAGTAGCAGAGCGCCCAATAAGATCAATACAATAGCAATCAATAGTGCCTGTATTGCATACAAGGCAGTATTAAAGCTAAAGCTATACCAATGTGTGTCGGTATACTTACCACGATACCATTCGGCCCAGCTCGGGCTAGAGAGAAGTGCGAGCCCCAGCATAGTGTGGAGCGCTATATGTATCGCATAAAATTCAAACGCCATATCGGCCAAATCTGCTGGGAAGCTCAATACATATAAAGCAATAGCAATGAGGGTGAGAGCAAGTGCTCGCGTGCGAGCACCTGTTTTTACCCCTAAAGTCTCTACCCCTAATTGCACCCCTACCGATAGCCATATAGCAAATAGTGATGAAAATACGATTCGAATAAGTGTTGAATCACTAAAAATATCACTAGAGTGTATTTCTAATAATAAAGAAATGGCAAGTACGGACAAAGCAATACAGGTAATAGGAAATCTCACCAAGCTCTTTTGTAATTGGCTAGTAATCACTCGCACATTGATTCTATCTAGTATTCGTTTCATAGCTATATGTTATCACGAATAGCTTGAAGCGCTAGTGTTTAACTTGTTTTTTTGTAAATCCGGGTGAGATCCTTTCCACCAGACAAAGCACTTTGATATTCTTCAAGCTCAGCCCATTTGCCTTCTACAGCAAGCTCTGCTTGTTCAGGCCAGGTGGTAGGATCATGTATACGATACCTATCGCCAGCATTCCGTAATAGTGTCTTAATATCTTCTGCATCTGTATCAGCCAATTTTTGCCAGGTATCGATACCTCCATCTATCAAAAGCTGAGAAATTTTAGGCCCTATTCCCTCTACCATTTGTAAATCGTCTTTCTTGTATGGCATCATCTCTACTGGGCTTTGTGTAGCATCCATATACCGATTGCTCACTGTCTGCTCCTCGAATACTACCTGTGCTTTTTCTTTGCGCTTCTCCTTTTTTTCTTTCTTTTTCTCTTCCTTATCTTCCTCTTCTTCGTCTATTTCTTCTTCTACTTCTTGGGCTTGCTCATCTTTTTGATACTCAATAAGCATATCATCTACTTCTCTAAAGTATTCATCCATATAATCCTCTCCCCATTCAGGGCCGTGTACTATCAATTCATATACATAGCGAGCAAGCCAGCCAAGAATAAAAGCTCCCAAGAGGATGATAAGAATTTCTCCGGTAGCACTAGCTAATTCACCTGCTAAGACTGTAGTATTCATAGTAAATGATTATATGATTATTTGCTAAATGATAAATATAATGGGCATTATTGCTCGCCCACCGTGTGGGCTTGTTAGCGAATACGTACATCCTCGCGCTCATCTACAGGGATGATGCTCGATATATCACTTTTCGCTTCTTCTTGCCATCCTCCAATCCATGCAGATTGAAGCTTTATATCTTCACACAAATCTTTGATACTACAGGTATACCAGTACCAAGAGCCAGCCGTCCATAGAATACAGGCAGTGGCAAATGCAAGAATGAGATCGAATCGTTGCATATCTTGTGCAAATTAATTATTAATGGTGCAATTATACTAACAAAACCCTAAAAAACAAGCATCGAAGCCAAATGGCTTCGATGCTTGTTTTTAAAACAGCCCATTATTCCTAGATAATCACCGCATTTGGTCTATTATTGGCCCCTAGGTGAGTACCCTACCACCACTTAATCCGACACCAGATATTTTCAAACCAAGACCCTGTACTACAGCGAGCTTGAGCCTCCTCATAGCGCTTATTAATTTGTGACACTGCCGAGGAAAGTGTTTGGTTCGTTTCTACGCTTACTTCTATATCTGAAGAAGTGGCTGTGCTTGTGCTTAAAATAGCGCTTTTCATACCCTCTATGTCTAATTCCTTGCTATCTATGTTTTTTGTATTTACTGTATCGCTCGGTGTAGAAGTGCTCACAGTAATAACATCAAAATAGCTCCGTTGTGAATCAATATCAGTATTAATAATAATATCTACATCACTGGGAATAGTAGGAGCTACGATCCTCCCCACTTGGGCGTAGGTATAAATGGGCAAGGTGCATATTATTATAAAGAAATAATATTTCATATAAGAAGTATAGCAAATTCGCTTGTATACTCAGATGAGCATTATAAACATTCTTGATGTATGTATTTTATGTCTGTACTTTGGATCACTAGGCACTAATTCTCTAGTGTTTCAATATCGTGTCGGAATCGGCTAGCTCGATTCTGCACCGATTCACCATAGGTATTACGGAAATTCCACCAGTTGCCTCCTGCATAGTATCGAGCGGCGGCACATTTCTCTCTCAATGACTCTTTGCTACGAATATGGCTATACTTTTCTGCATAATTTGCACAACTCGATGAGTAATAGTGATTTCGCAAATAGGTGGCTGAAGCCACAAAAGCATCTCGATTCACAAATGGAGACATACGATCTGGATCAACTCCCAAATATCGAGCTGCCTGTGTGCGTACATCCATCCATGTATTAGGCATAAATTGTGCTGGCCCCATTGCTCCTCCATAGGCACCATCAGTAGGTATTGGACAAGATACTTTTTGCTTATTTGGATCACGACCTAAATCAGACATAAGTGCCAAGAAATTATCTTGTTGGCTTTTTGCCATTACATCATTGCCATTACGCCCTCCGTGTGGATTGTATTGATTATAGGTACAAGCTCCAATATTCCCCCCAATCTCTCCTCCCCAGCCTGATTCCTGAAATAATACAGCAAGTACAAAAGCAGAATCTACCCCTAGCGCAGATTCATATGGAGAAATAATGTCGTAAGCTTCACCAAAGCTTACCTTCTCGCCTGAAGCAGTGGTAAACAATCGAGCACGCAAAGCCCGCTTGGCAGCCTCTTTCTCTTCGATGAGCTTTTGGTAGGCTTTTTCTTGCTCTTTCGAGAGATCACGCAATACTTTCTGCTCGGCACGCTTCTTCTCAAGCCTTGTCTTTTCAAGCTCCTTTTGTAGTGCAAGCTCTCGCTGTCGAGATTGTTCTTCTGAAAGCTCTGCTTGCTCTTCCATTATTTGATCCTTTAGCTTATTGTAAGCATCAAAATCCGCTACAAGCTTGGTACGAATACTCTCATAATCATTAATACTTCCAAAAAAGCCGGAAAGTGTATCTTCTGAAAATACCGCCTCTACTACTGAGTAGCTATCAAGACGATCTTTCTGCCTAATGAGCTGAGCGATTGATTGTTGGATACGCTCTGCTTTAGACTCTACTTTTTGTATTTGCTCTTCTTGATCATTAATACGAGATTTAATTTTTCGAATTTCAAGATTGCGTGATTGGATGAAGGTCTCTGACTTTCTAATACTTTGCTCAGAGAGTGCTAGATCGCGCTCTCGTGATTGTGTTTGTGCTTTTGTCGCCTTGAGCCTCTCTTGCTCTTGTGCAATTTCTGCTTCACATTGCTCAAGAAGCTCATTGAGCTTCTCATCAGACATATTATCAAGCCCAGTAGAATCCAAACAAGCAGACTGAGAAAAGGCCACCTGTGTATTTAGGATTAGTGCAAACAGTATGAAAAAACTATAGGTGCCGTATTTGTTCATTACCCCACTATTGTATCACTTCAAAATATTCTCGTACCCCTCCTTATTAACAACTCAAGGTGCTAAGGTGCAATATTCCTATTCTCCCTTGGCAGATTCCTCTGATTCTTCTCCTTCATCGCCGGCAAGCACCTCCGCTATATCTTCTGCTGAAGTATCCTCCTCTTCTACCTCCTCTTTTGCCTCAGATACTATTGCAATGGCTTCTTCTGGCTCACTTAAGATAGTCACTCCCTCTCCTGGATGTATATCTGCTACAGTAATTGCTTGTCCAAGCTCTGCAAGAAGTGAGAGATCAATTTCAATTTTTTCTGGTAGATTGCGTGGGCGACAACGCACAGGCAATTCATACATTACATAGGTGAGCACTCCCCCAGCTTGGGCTGCTTTTGATTGGCCCACAAATTCAAGTGGTACATCAATTTCAATTTCTTCTCCTCGCTTAATAGCATAAAAATCAATATGCAAAATATCTTCGGTAACAGGATGTCGTTGGATATCCTTGATAAGGACTTCGTGGGCACCTTCTCCAGCTACTTCTAAATCAATAATAGTAGAAGAACCAGCTTTGTGTAATAGTGATACTACTTCTCCGTAAGGAATCTGGATTGAGATGGGGTCGATATCAGGACCATAACAAATAGCTGGGACTAGCTTTTTGCTCCGCAGTGATTCAAGACCCTCTTCTGTATTTCGCTTTGCAACTTCTAATTTCATAATGCCGAGTATTGTACCGTTTTTCCCACAAAACGCAATAAATAATTAACCTAGCACTATTGAGCGTAAGTAGCCTAAAGGAGCACTACTTTGTTTGTCTGGTATAATGGATACACTATCAGTAATTAAGATAATTATGGCACAAGATAATGAATTTGATTTTATTGGGATTGGTGATGTGGTGACAGATGCTTTTGTAGATTTAGACTCAGTGTCTATTTTTGACAGAGATGTTGTACTTCCTAATACAAGTGGTTCTGATTTGATGTGTATGGCTTATGGCGACAAAATACCTTTTAATTGGCATAAGGTGATTGCAGGCGTGGGTAATGCTGCCAATGCTTCAGTGGCTGCTACCCGACTTGGCTTGCGTACAGCTTATGTGTCTAACGTAGGAGATGATGAATATGGCAAAGGGCAGATTAAGGCGCTTGAAGATAATGGTGTAGATATGCGCTTTGTCTCTACTCACCCAGGAGAGCAATCAAATTATCATTATGTAATACTTCATAAAGCTGATCGTACTATTTTGGTCAAACATACTGAGTACGACTACGCTATGCCTGATATTGGCACTCCTCGTTGGATTTATCTCTCTTCATTGGCAGAAAATTCCCTTCCTCATCAATTAGAAATTGCCCAATATGTGCAGAGTCATCCAGGTATTGAAATGGCGTTTCAGCCAGGCACCTTCCAAATGAAGCTCGGGATTGAAAAACTCAAATCTGTATACGAAGCATCTACCCTATTCTTTTGTAATGTAGAAGAAGCCAAGCGCATCCTTTATGCTTATTTTGATGGATTAGAAAGTGAGGTGGAGAATATTGAAAAAGAAGATGGTCGTGCTCAGGCGGTGGTAACATTACTGGAAAGAATGCATGAAGTGGGGCCGAAAATCCCTGTCATCACCGATGGGCCTCTTGGTGCTTACGCGCGTGATACCGATGGCGCGGTATACTACTGCCCTATGTATCCCGACCCAAAACCACCAATTGACCGTACTGGTGCTGGCGATAGCTTTTCTTCTACCTTTACTGCTATTTATGCCGAAAGTGGTAGTGTAAAAGAAGCTCTGCTGATTGGCCCTATCAATAGTATGAATGTGGTGCAATTTGTAGGAGCACAAGAGGGCTTGCAAGACCGAGCCACCATCGATGGACATCTTAAAAATGCACCCGATTACTATAAAATAAGTAAAATAAATTAGATTATTTGCAAAGAAGAGCCGGCGCGTAAGCGCCGGCTTTTTCAAAATATACTCCCAAAATTCACCCTATAGCTAAGCCATAAAATGGAGGATCATACCCTATGTGATATCTATCAAATAGGGTATTAGCAAATTCTATGCGTTGTAATTTGCTTCCCTCGCTGGATTTGCTGTGCCAAGCTCTTTCATCATAGAGAAACACTTCTTTACACACGGTATTCCAGAAATCTTCAAAAGTTTGTCGTGAGCCAAAATCTTTGACTCGAACGAGCTCCTGCCCAAACCAGAATGGGATGCTCCACTGCGCACGATTGTCGGGAGTATTCGTGAATTGCAAGATCATTCTTCCTCTCCTTATTTTGATTTGCAAGCAAAAGCCCGAGCTTGCTGCTCGGGCTTGCTTTGGCGCTGTTATGAAATTTAGACAAAGCAAACACGACCAGCCAAATGGTGGCGAATAATACTAATAATAATGTTTGTTCTCTGTCGCATAGAAAAAATATAACATAAGATAAAACAAAGAAAAAGTCCCAGGCACATCAGCGCGCCCGGGACCAAAATCGAGATAGAGGTCGTCACATGCAGGCACCCCCAGGGGTGCTTATTATGGGTTCTCCCGTCCGCCGAACCTCGCTCGGAATCCGATGCTTTTCGAGCTTATGCCTAATAATCACATCGTGCAGGTTTTTAAACACCTGATTGGCACTTTGCGCCCCATGAAAGGCTCGCTCGGCGATCTGGACCGCTTCGTATGTTGGTCCAAATTCCTCATAAGAGTGCCGCAACACTTCTTTCAAGATCGCGACCTCATCGTATTTCCATGCCCACCGCGTATAACCCTCGCAGGCACCAAATGCGCCACGATACTTACGGGTTATACGGTGCACCATACGCATCGTTGGATTGGTGAATCCAATTGCCCGAAGGGCGTCTTTCACCTGTTCCCTGGTTTCCATCATGCCTCTTCCTCCTCTAATGATCATCTACTTGCCTGCCAGCTGATCCTGGTAAGCAAGATAAATGTCCCAACGCTACTTTCCGATAAGTAGCGTTGGGAAATTTCAAACACGGACTGCTCCAATACCTTGGGCTTCCCCATCATTTCCCGGCGGATTGAGCAAGCGGTGCAACCTATCCATGACTTCAAGGCTCGGCTTTGACCCTGGGAAAAAATATTTCCGATTGGTCAGGCTACCCTCGAAGCCAATTTTGGAAAGAATTCGCCCTTCAAGCTCCTTTTGGCCTATACCACTTGCCCATACTCTTGTGTTCTCCACAAAATATATGTTTTGGTCATCAAGTACACAAGACCATGTCCAACGAGCTTTGCCCTGAGGCTTAGGTGGGAAACATCGCACTCGATATTCGTCTATAAAATATGTCTTATCTTTCATTGTACCCTCCATATTTTAAAATTACAGTGTGTTTATCTACCTATACCTATTGGCTACAAAAAACAAAGAGTCCGCTCTTTCGAGTGGACTCTTTGCTGGGTATCTTGGGTATATATGAGAAGCTACACAGTAAACAATCCACTCGACTTGGTAAGTAGGAGTACCACAAGAATATTGAGTAGATTGTTGTTTGTATGCCTATGCATATACTGAAAATAACATAAAATTATATCCCCCGCAATCACTTAGGGACCGGGTCCCTAAGTGTTATTCAATTAGAATGTCTACAAGCTCACTCTTCTGTCTATTATTTCGCTCTCTGTTGCGTGCCTCTATTGTTTCTCCCAATATATCTTGAGAATATGTATCGTATTGTTTACACGAACCTCCTATAAAACTCAAAGCTTCAGCGTGTAAAATATTTAACCCATTCATGGCTTGCCCATTTTTTAACTCTTGGATGCTCGACTTAGGGACCGGGTCCCTAAGTTGGTGTACTAGATGATTTTGATGAACATACGCAAGTATTGATGTTAGATAATTTTCATTATCTATATGTTTCCTCTTAAACCTACCTTGGAACAATGATCCCGACCTATCATACTTAGCATTAAAATAAGCAGAATATCCCCCACCAACTGCTTTCATAAATTTTGATATTCCATCATCTACCCTTTGTCTTACAACTAAATGAAAATGATTAGGTAATAAATTGTACGCTAATATATCAACTACAGGATCTGATATTTGATTTATTTTATTAGCAAAGGAAATTGCATATAAACTTTGAATATTCTTTACTGAATTAAAATATTTTAAACCATCTAAAAAACGTAAGTAATCCCCTCTATCTTCAAAAATAATCCTCTTGTCGGTTCCTCTATTATATATGTGATAAATCTCACCTGTTTTGCATAAGATATTCTTCCTCATACATCTAATATATTATCATACGTATATTTTGAATTACTTAGGGACCCGGTCCCTAAGTGGTTTATTGGGTAAGGATTTCTGGGCCAGCTTTGGTGACGAGGACTGTCTCTTCAAATTGAGCTGTGTTACTCCCATCACGGGTACTAAATAGCCACCCATCACCATCTAGCTTGACGCGCCAATCACCTGCGGTAACAATAGGCTCAATAGCGAGCACCATTCCTTCCTTAATTTTATCTTTAAAGCCTGATTGGGCAAAATTGGGAATAAAAGGCAACATATGAATTTTTTTGCCCACCCCATGCCCTCCCAGCTCTCGTACTGTATTAAATCCATGTAATTGTGCAGTCTTTTCCGCTGCTTTGCCAATATCATCTACTGTATTGCCTACTTGGGCAGCACGAATAGCAGCGTCGGTTGTATCTCTCGCTGCCTTTATGAGGGCTTGATTCTCTTTCGATAGCTTGCCTGCTCCCCACGTACGACAGATATCGACAAATATTCCTTGATATTTCATTACTACATCTACTGATACTACGTCACCCTCTTGTAGCACATACTGATTCTTGTAAGCGATACCATGCACTACCCCATCATTTATCGAAATACAGGCAGCTGATGGAAAAGGATAGGGCGACTCGGGGATAGAATAGCCAATGGTGGCTGATTCACCGCCACAATCGGCTATAAGCTCGCGTACTTTCATTTCAATATCATGCACGCTAATGCCTGGCATAATGTACTCACCTAGTGTACGCATTAATTGAGCAAGGGCTTTTCCTCCTTCGCGTAAGCGTATAATTTCTTCTTTGGTGTAATATTCATTCATACTTATAGGCTAATTGCTTTTCGAATTGATTCTTCTACCTCTTCAATTGATTTCATTCCATCGATAATATGCACTGTATAATAATCACTATTAGTTTTGAAAAATTCGAGTGCTCGAATTGTCTCTTTTTCAAACCACTCGAGTCGATTACGAATAATATTTATATCATCGTCACTTCTCCCTCGCTCTTGCATTCGATCCAAAACAACTTTATCCTCTACGTCTAAATAGAGCACTATAGGATTTTCTACTTGATAAAATCGCAATGCTCCATCAAGCACCCGCGCTTGACGCTTGGTACGTGGAGTACCATCAAAGATAAAATTTCGTTTGCCATTATGATACTTGATAAGCTCGGCTGCTAAAAAATAATTTGCTAAAAAATCTGGCTGTAATCCACCTTCTTGTGCAATATTGTTTGCCTTCTCGGCAGTATAATTACTTTCTCGTAAAAAATTTCGAAATGATTCTCCCATTTCAATTTCATATACATCAGCTCCTCTTTCTCTCAATACCCTTGATATTAATTCAACCTGGGTACCCTTACCTGAGCCAGACTTACCCATTACAACAATTGCTTGATTTTCCATTGCAATATTGTAGCACGAGAGTAATAAATCATTGAATATTTTGTACATTAGCACATAATAGCCCGCGATTAGTTTACATCCTCAAAAATTACTCCAAATATTCTAAATTTGAATCTACAAAAAATAACAAGATACAATCTTGTTATTTTTTGTACTAAAGATGAGCTCACTATTGTGGCGTAATTTTAGTATTCACGCATCGTGATCTGTGCTTCTATTTTTTTAATCAAATCCGTCAATACTGATACTACAATCAAGACCCCAGTACCTCCAATGGCAAGCGCTTGGTATCCGGTAATCCCTTGGATAATGATCGGCAAGACTGCTACTACTCCCAAGAAAAGAGCACCAAAGAGGGTAATCTTCGTCATTACATCACCTAGATATGCTTCTGTTTGTCCACCAGGGCGGATTCCAGGCACAAAGGCACCTGATTTTTGCAAGCGCTCTGCTACAGTAGATGGATCGAAAGTAACCGCCGTGTAGAAATAGGTAAAGAGTACTACTAAAATAAAGTATATGATACCGTACCATAAGGTGTTTGAGAGAAAAGCATTGATGGATTGTGCAAGATCCTGTATAGCAACACTATCAGCAGATGCCATAAATCCAGCAACCATTTGTGGAAAAATCATCACTGAAAGAGCGAAAATGATTGGAATTACACCAGCTTGATTAAGACGAAGTGGCATATAGCTCTGGACCACCCCTGCCTGCTTCCCTGCCCGACTCGAACGAGTATACTGCACAGGCACTGGGCGCTCTGCCTCGGTAATAAATACAATAGCTGCAATCACTACTACCGCAACTACCACAAAGGCCAAGACGACTGGGATCTGAGAAGAATCAATCAGCACATTTTGATAGAGATTCCAAGCAGCTCCTGGAAGAGATGAAATAATACCGGCAAAAATTACCAACGATACTCCATTCCCAATACCAAATTCACTGATGAGCTCTCCTATCCACATCAACAAGACAGAGCCTGCTACTACAATGATTAGATTGGTCAATAAATCAAAAGTAGAAAGCCCTGGTAATACCCCCTGTGATTCTAAAAGCTTGAGCAAGCCAAATCCTTGTACCGCTGCTAGTGGCACTGAGAGTAAACGAGAATACATAGCTATTTTCATCCGCCCTATCTCTCCTTCTTGAGTCTGAATCTCTTTTATTCGTGGTGACATCATCGTCAAGAGCTGCATAATAATTGCGGCTGTAATATAGGGCCCTACTCCAAGCATTACAATCGACATAGTGGACAGCCCACCGCCTGAAAAAATATCCAAAAGACTCAAAAAACCCCCCGTAGATGACTCCATCAAAGATTTAAGCTCGAGTGCATCCACTCCAGGAATAGGAATATTTGCAAGCATCCGAAAAACCACTAGTGCTCCAAGCACAAAAAGAATTTTATTGCGTAATGATGTATCGGTCCAAATGAGTTTAAGTTTTTGTGTGAGATTCATACACTTTATTTTACACTACCTCCTGCCTCTTCGATAGCTTGTTGGGCAGATTCTGAAATTTTACATCCATAGACCTTTACTGCTGTGGCAATATTTCCATTATTGAGAATTTTCACCTCTTGCCCACTTTTGGGTGTGCTAATAAGATTTTTACGCTGTAAACTTTTTGGGCTTACTACTTCTCCTGCACTAAAATGTGCATCAATCGTAGAGAGATCTACCACGAGAGCATTTTGTACTAAATCTCGGGCGCGATTACCATGCACTCCGTGTCCACGAAGCTTAGGAAGCTTCTTAATAATATCTCGAATGGCTGGACGCTTTGAATTACCTTGGCGTGCATTTTGCCCCTTCATTCCGCGTCCAGCTGTTTTGCCCCGCTTCCCCCCGCGTCCTACACGCTTGGGTGATTGTGAGCTTTTTGATCTACTTAAATCATGTACTTGCATAAGCTTTAAATTAAGATACCACTGCTTACTTCTTGTACGCAAATGGCTTGAGGGCTTCTAATGTGGCCTTGGCATTGTTAATATTACTCTTGCTTCTGCTTAGTAATTTTCCTCCTACTTCATCAATACCTGCCATTTCAAGGACTACTCGTACGGCACCTCCAGCAGCAAGACCTTTACCCCACACTGGGCGTAAAAGGACTGCCGAGGCCTTGTATTTTGCCTGAGTATCATAGGGGATCGAATTATTCTCGGTACGCTTTATATGTACCATATCTTTTTTCGCCATACGCACAGCTTTGTCAATCGCCATAGCGGTATCCCCCGCTTTGCCGATCCCAAAGCCGACGCGTCCTTTTTTATCACCAATAACAACAGCAGCGGAGAAAGAAAATCGTCGTCCTCCTGCCATCACACGGGTCACCCGACGAAGTGAGATAATCTTTTGGTCAAATTCGCTCTTTTCTCGTCTAGGGCTTCGTCGTGGGCCACCTCTTCCTCGTCCACGAGCGGGGGCTCGAGATCGATCTCCACGCTCACTTCCTTTGGCACCATCGGAGCTAGTTGGGCTAGCATCCTTTGTGGTATCAACCTTCGAATCTTCTGTAGTCGGAGTCGCTTGCTTTGTTGCCTCTGGTGTTTGTACGGTAGTTTCAGTAGTATCTGGCGAAGCTCCGGTACCTTGTGTTTGTGTATTGTTTTGTTCTTCTGTAGTCATAGTAGTATAACTTAAAATACCAGCCCCCCTTCACGGGCACCATCTGCTAATGCTTTGATCCGGCCGGTATATAGATACCCACCACGATCAAATACTACCTCGCTAATACTTGCTTGCTTTGCAAGCTCTGCAAGTTTCTTGCCTGCTTCAAAAGCTCGAGCCTGAAAGGTTTCACCCGAGCAATCCTTTGAGCTTACCGAAACAAGTGTGTGCCCGGCACTGTCATCAATGATCTGGGCACTAATATATCGATTAGATCGGTGAACGCACAGGCGAAGCTTGCTATCTTTGGTAGCAATAGCCCGGCGAACACGAGCGTGTCGACGAATTCTTTTTTGTTCTTTTAGTTGCGTCATATTTTTTTCTTAAAACATCTATGTATCGTTCTTTTGCAATCCATTGTCTAGTCGTACGCGAAACTTCTCCAATAATAATCTATACACATTAGACAGATTTCTTACCCTGCTTACGTGTAATAATCTCTCCCTGGTAGCGAATACCCTTTCCTTTATATGGCTCAGGCTTTTTCTTGCTACGCACCCGATTGGCAAATAAGCCAACCAGCTCTTTATCAATTCCACTGATAGTAATGGTGTTTTTCTCCACCCCCACCTCAAGTCCTTCAGGAACAGTAATTTCTACTGGGTGTGAAAATCCGACATTGAGCACGAGCTTGTTGCCTTGCATATCACATCGATATCCTACCCCCTCTACTGAGAGCACCTTTTGAAATTTAGTATTCACTCCCTCTACCATACTGCGCACAATGCTTGAGACAGTCCCCCACATTGCATGTGCAAAATGGCTATCTGTCTTAGGGGTAAATTGTACTGTATTGTCTACCACGATAATATCCACCACATCTCGAAAAGTGCGTGAAAGATTACCTAATGGTCCAGTGACCTTCACATTAGCTCCATCCACGGCTACCGTAGTACCTGCGGGAATTTCTATGATTTGTTTTCCAATTCGACTCATACTACTTTATATTACCAAATGGTGAATAATGCTTCGCCACCAATATGCTTATCCCGAGCTTCTTTCTCGGTCATAATCCCTTCAGGGGTAGAGATAATCATATGTCCATGTCCATATTTGACAGGGCGAATTTTTCGGTAGCCAAGATAGCTACGCTTTGATAGGCGTGATACTCGCTTGGCTTTTGTGATTGCTGATCGACCTTGCGCGTCATAACGCAAAACTATTTCAAAATCACGCCGAACTCCATCTCCTACTTCCTTAAAGTCGGTGATGTACCCTAGCTTTTTTAAAACTAAAAGGATTTGTTTTTTGAATTTTGATGCCGGAACTTCTACGCGAGTTTTGCCAACCATGCTCGCATTACTAATCCCGGTCAACATATCTGCTATTGGATCATTCATATGCAAGTGATATTACCAAGATGATTTTTGAACACCTGGAATCAAGCCTTGGTTGGCCATCTCACGGAAACAGATTCGGCAGAGACCAAAATCACGCATATACCCGTGCTTGCGACCACATTTAAAACAGCGACGCACTTCACGAGTAGAGAATTTTGGCTTTTTTTCTGATCGAGCTATTACCGATTTTTTGGCCATACTAAGAAATATATACTACTAATTTAAGACTATCAGATGCTTCGCTCAATAGAGCGAGGCATAAGATGCGCAGAATAATAACAGATATAGCAAAAATTCACAACTTTTACTAATAGAAAAATAAAGGCTGAAAAGATGCGGCGCCTTCGGCGCCGCATCTTTATTCTCACTATATAATATCTACACTATAGATTCCTCTCAGGCAGTCCCTGCGGGACTGCCTGAGAGGAATCTAGACCCTTTCCGAAATGCTAGTGGACGCAACGAACATAAAGGCCATTGCTCTTATCATTCCGGTACACACTGCCGTTATTGAGGTTCGTACGATATGCGTTCGTGGGCGCAGACGGCGACTCGACAGACGACCAGTAACTGCTCGCCGTAAAGCCTGCTGGTTTGGCGCTATCTATATCATATAGAGCTCGGAGCGCCGATGGTCCAGACAGGCGCTTGCCAGCACTCTGGCACGCACTGACTGCGCTCGACCAATTCTGCGTGCCACCAGTATCTGCATCATCAAAGGTGAAGACACCGGTAGGATCAACAGCATAGTAGGTTTCATTGAGAGTTGCAGCCACGCCAAAGTCGATAGTGGCTAATTCGGCGCGGTAATCACTATAGGTATCAGTAGAGATCCAACAGGCAGCCCCGTCGCTCTTCTCATCCAAGGCTGTTACCATAGTTTGTACGTGGCTATCATTACAGAATCCTTCATAGGTTGAGTTGACACTATAGTAGACTGCTGCTTGGCGGTGGATGTTACTGAGAGATGAGCGGATACCAGCTTCTCTAGCATCCTCTCGTGCGCTGTTGAGTGAGGCCACGACTCCTAGTGAGAGAATACCAATGATAGCGATGACCACCAAGAGTTCGATGAGAGTAAATCCTTGCTTCATATTCCTAATACTACCCCCCCCCCGGCAAAAAACAAGAGTCATTATCTACTTGTTTCCACAAATCCAAGCTCAAAACATTATAATAAAATACCAACCATAGTTTCTATTTTACTATTTTACATTTCTCCCCGAGGTATGAATTTTAAATATCTAACAAGCGCACCGGAAGGTGCGCTTGTTAGATGAAAATTGGTTCTTGAAAATTAAAAATTTATTATGAATCCAGCCCACGCATCCCCAACCCAATTGCTACTGAAAATTCAGGGCCAGCATCACGCAAAGTATCTTCCAGAAAAGCAGGTGTATCTACCTTATTAAAGGGATGAGCGATGGACACCTCTGTCTCTAAAGACTCTACCACATAAGGCATTACTCCTTTCAAAATTGAGCCTCCTCCAGTAAGAATTACCTCTTCGATATTTTTACGATTTGATTTTTGATAGCTTAAGATAATCTTTTTTACTTCGGTAAGAATACGATCAAGGTCTACAGGAATCCGCTGAGATTCTTCGATTTGTCTTTGTAGCTCTTCTGCTTGAGCAATATTGAGATCTTCTCCAATAGCAGAAAGCTTGCGCTGGGTCTCAAGTGATTTAATCATATTTTGGCTTCCAACAGGAATTACCTGTGATTTTTGCACTATTCCGTACTCTATAATATAGATTTTGGTAATAGAGGCGCCAATATCAATAATAGCTGAGCTATTATTCTCATGACGCAAAACCGAACGAATAGTGGAGAAGGTCTCGATCTCGAGAAATTGCAGATCAAGCTTTGCTTGATCAGCTATCTCTTTAAATTTATTAAGAGTATCTTTATGAATAGCAACAACCATTATTGTTTGAAAATTATCTTTTTCTCCGTCATTATTAAGATTAGGAATTATCGACCAGTCCAAAGATACTTCTGATACCGATACTGGAATATAGCGCCGAGCTTCCAAACGCACCATTTCATCTAATTTAGAATCAGACATCTTGGGCATTTTCATGTTAAAAACTAAAGATGATTTAAGTGGGATAGATAGACCAGCCGTGCGCGCATCGACCTGCGACTCACGCAGTAAATCTCGTAGTGCCTCTGCATATTGAGGGGTATCAAGACGCACAGAGTGCCCGATTTCTTTTCCAGCATATGGCCCTAAAGCAATTTCACCGAATGTATCAAGACTAATAACGCCCTTCTGACGAGAGAGTTGGACGACTTTAATAGAAGAAGATCCTATATCAACGCCGACGAATTTATTAGAATGTGATCGCCTAAATAATGAACCGAACATATGCTATGGTTATAATATAAGATGTCTATTATGATACGAGGTACACTAAAAATTGTAACATACCCCTGGAATAAAATTGAACCGCTTATACACTTATGTTTACGAGAAATCTTTGGAGTAAGCCCTGATTATCACCGTGCTATCCTAGATTATTGGCAAAAAAATGGGATTTATTATTACCGACCATTTCGTGATACTTCTATGGCTACTATTTGTCTTTTGCCCTACCGTCATCCCTCGGTCCACCACGGTATTTATCAAATGAAATATCGTAACAAAACAAGCTACCTACCACTTTTTGGCCTTCTTATAAAAGATTTCTTAATTGATTACCTATCTGAGACAAGCCAAACACACCATTTTGTCGATCCCATCCTCCTCGTTGTCCCAAGCTCAAGAAAAAGTATTCGTACTCGAGGACGACATCTGACTTATGAATTAGCTCTCCATGCTTGCAAACAAGGATTAGCAGACTGGGTAGAGTACGAGCCTGCACTGCTTGGCCTCGCACGCACTCCTCATAAACAAAGTCGTCTTCGCTCCAAACAAGCTCGCCTTGCCAACCCACGAGGTGCTTATCGTATTAAGCATCCTCAACACGTATTTCAACGCAATATTATCTTACTTGATGATATTTATACTACTGGAGCTACTCTTGATGAAATTAGTAAGATACTCAAGCAAGCAGGGGTATCCAAGATTACACGCATTACTATTGCTCACTAATGTATCCTTGTACTACCTGCCCCATTGCTTCTACTTGGCTCAGTAGCGATTGTGAATACCCTGTTTCATTATCGTACCAAACCATAATTTTTACGAGCTTCCCGACTACACGAGTAAAGGCTGGATCAATAATTACTATGTGTCTGTCACCAATAATGTCGGATGATACTATCTGGTCTTCTTCTACCCGCAGGAGACCTTGATAGCGATCTTCTTTGGCTGCATCGCGAAATATATTATTGACCTCCTCGGCGCTCGTTTCTCGACTTGAAATAAAAGTAATATCTGCAATTGAGCCCGTTATTACAGGTACTCGAAGCGCAATACCATCAAATTGATTTTCTAAATCTGGAATAGCTTTGGTAGTAGCAATGGCTGATCCGGTAGATGAAGGAATGATATTGACTGCGCCAGCACGCATTTTGCGGTAATCATTCTTGCCCGGCCTTGGTGCATCTACTATTGATTGGCTTGCTGTATAGCTATGGATGGTATTGAGGAGAGCGCTCTCTACCCCTACTGTTTTGCGCATTATATCCAAAGGTATCCCCCCAGCATTTGTGGTACAGGAGGCATTTGAAGTAATGTCACAACTAGCAATCTCGTTATCATTGACCCCCATTAAAACAGTAGCCCCTTTGCGATTCACTCCAAAGCTCATTCCCTGTGCATCTTTTACTGGTGCAGAAATGACTACACGCTTCGCTCCTGCCTCTAAGTGCGCATTACTTTTTTCAAAACTTGTAAAAACACCTGTGCACTCTGCTACCACATCTACTACTAGCTCCCCCCACGGCAACTCACCTGGCTCACGAATTGAATAAAAAGGTATAGCTTTTTCTCCTACTTGCAAATAGGAGCTATCGCCTTCTTCTATCGCCTCCACATTAAGCACTAATTCTTTTTGAGCAGAATCATACTTCAAAAGATAGGCCATATTTTTTACATCTCCTAAATCATTGATAGCGACTATCTCAACAGAGTCACTTTCCTGGGCAAGCTTGAAAAATAAGCGCCCAATTCGACCAAACCCATTAATAGCTACTCGTATTTTTTTCTTAGACATACACCCATTATACACCACCTGCCCTAGAGATTTGTACACACAAATAAAAAGGCCCGGATGAGCCCAGCGCCTTGGCGCTGGGCTCATTCCCGGGTCTAATCTGCTTGGGCGAGAAGCTTATCAAGCTCCTCGTGTCCCCGCTGGTAGCGAGGCAACACCTCAGTGGCGAGGAACTCTGCAATTTCCCACTCAGGCATTGAGGCGAGAAACTTTCGAGGATCTTCATGCCCCATATCCCAAATGATGCCAAAAATAATCAAGCGCATCACTGAGCCTAAGGGGCGATGATGCTCTAACATACCGAGCTCTTCGAGCGTCCACTCGGCTGTCAGGGCAAAATCATCCTCTGGCAATTCATCTGCATCCGTGGAGAGATACCGATGAAAAGCTCTTTCGCTCGTCCACAGCATCCCGTAATCGCCATTTTCCTTGCTTTGATACAGGGTGATCTCTGCCATGGCATACCGGCAGTCCATCCGGCAATCTCGCTCCTCCAGCAAGTCATCAATCGATACCATGGCAGTATTGATCTTTTCAATCGCCATGGTGTGCTCGCGATATGATGCCTCGATGGGATCAAGCTCTTGTGAAGTGGCTTTGACGGCCACCACCGCGAGCAGAAGCCCGATTACAATAAATATGCACAGGCTTCCCCATCCCCAAATGAAGATGGTATCCTGAATCCAATGCTTATACTTTTGCCTCATCACTCCTTTTCCTCCCTTTTTAGCCAAGACAAGACTTGACTTTACCCTATAAGAATGTCTTTGTATCCAAGTGTAGCATTATCTAATGCACACGCAAGCGAATGTTGTGTACTTATTATGATGAGCTATGGACTGGATAGCTCCCTAATACACGCACCAAATCACTATGCTCACGCAGTACCACAAGGGCCCCCAGTGAAGCTGGATCATCTAATTTTCGATTATAATCAAGATAAAAAAGATAATCATATGATCCATCTTTGCTTCTACGAGATTCAAGCTTCGACATATTTATTCCTGCTCCTGCAAAGCCCGATATGCATTGGTACAAGCTTCCCGCCTCTTCTTTGGCAGCGAAAATAACGGTAGTTTTATATTTTTCATCATTACTATCCTCTATAATATTTTCAAAATTAAAGTGCTCATCTTTTCGTTTGACTAAAAGAAAGCGAGTGGTGTTGTTATTCTCATTCTGAATTTGTTCTGCCACAATCTCCAAGCCATACATTTCTGCAGCACGCTTACTACACACTGCCGCCCGAGTCTTATCTCCCATTTCCGACACCATTTTGGCTGCCCCTGCTGTATCGTGATATGCGAGTGTAGGAATATGATGATTGCGTAAAAATTCAGAACACTGAGACAGAGCTTGTGTGTGCGAATAAGCAGTAGCAATATCTTGTATCTTTGTTCCTGGAATAACTGCAAGCATATGATCTACCCGAAAGTAATATTCAGCTATAATCTCTACATCATATTTAAGAAACATATCAATCGCTTGATGCACAGTGCCTGCATGCGAATTAGATACAGGCACCCAGCCAATTCCTGTACTATGTACTATAGATTCAAAAAGCCCTTCAAAGAAATCTTGCTCCTCAAGAGGGCTTATTGTAATGCCGTATGTATTCGCAAATTCTAGCAACGATGCTTCGCTGTATGAGCCAGGGATACCCTGGTAAACGACTCGGAGATTCTCCTGCTCATTCATATTGCGCCAGAGTATATCAGAAGCTAAGCTAAATACCAATTGCCTTATCATAATCTATGCGTATAATACAGCCCGACGCGAAATTTCTCGCGTTTGTGCTTTCACTAAGATAAGGGAGGACTATTTGAAAATGAAGCTCTCGGTCAAAAAAACAAGCGGAGAGGCATTTCTCCGAAGCCTCGAAAAGAAGGTGCTCGAGCTTGATTTTGCCATCAAGCGCGAGGAGAAATGCCCAGCCCAAAACTGGGCACTTATCCATGAGCTCAAGAAGCAGAGGCTCCTGATCAAGGACAAGATGGCTCTGCTTGAGCGCGAGCTTGCGCCAGACAGAGCTACCGTCTGAGGTCTGAGAAATGGCGTGGGGGGTCTATTCTCCCCCGCCGACTCACAAAATATATTTTCCGCCCCAACAAATGGGCGTTTTATTTTTTAAAATTCTGAGGTCGCGGATTAGAATTTTTTTGCCTTTTTGAGGGTTGTGGCAAGGTATTTACCAGTGAGTGACTGGCTATTACTTGCCACCTGTTCTGGTGTGCCCGTAGCTACAATCTTGCCACCCTTCGCTCCGCCCTCAGGACCAAAATCAATGATATGATCGCAAATTTTAATAAAATCAAGGTTGTGCTCAATCACCACTACACTATTGCCTCTCTCTACCAAAAGCTCAAGGATCTGATTGAGCCGAGCCACATCATCGTAGTGTAAGCCCACGGTAGGCTCATCAAGTAAGTATATAGTACGCTCGGTAAATGGACGATAAAGCTCTGAAGCAATTTTTACTCTTTGTGCTTCTCCGCCAGATAAGGTTGTCGCTGGCTGACCAATTTTTAAGTATCCCAGCCCCACTTCATCTAAGGTCTTGAGTCGATCATACACAGCAGGAATATCCTGCCAAAATGCAAGGGCTGTTTGTATATTCATCTCAAGTACCTCGTGGATATTTTTACCCTTGTAAGTGACCTCGAGTGTTTCTTTGTTGAATCGTTTGCCGTGACACACATCGCAATCTACATATACAGTAGGTAAGAAATGCATCTCTACTGCTACATAGCCATTTCCTTGACAAGCTTCACAGCGCCCTCCCTTTACATTGAAGCTGAATCTCCCTGGCTTGTATCCTCGTACCCGTGCTTCAGATGTTTCGGCGAAGATATCACGAATATGGGTAAACATTCCTGTATATGTGGCCGGATTAGATCGTGGAGTACGCCCAATAGGGCTTTGGTCAATGGAGATGGCCCGAGTAAGATACTCCAAGCCGGTAATTTTGGCACAATTGATAGTCTCAGCACTACGCTTTTTTCTATCGAATGTCTTTTCAAGATTGCGATATAAAACATCATGAACAAATGATGATTTACCCGATCCTGATACACCAGTAATAGCCACGAGCTTTCCTAATGGCACCTTGGCATTGAGATTATGTATATTGTGAATAGAAGCACCAGTAATTGTGATGCTTCCTTTATCACGTGAACGGCGTGATTCTGGCAAGGCAATGCCAATCTCCCCACGCAAATAGCCAAGAGTGCGAGATTGTGTCGTATTGCTCTTTGCTTCCAATAAATCCTCGAGCCAATCCGATACCACCACCTCTCCCCCATAGATACCGGCCTGTGGGCCAATATCTACTAAATAGTCTGCAGAATAGATTACATCTTCATCATGCTCTACTACAATTACAGTATTACCTAAATCTCGTAATTTGTGTAGCGTATGAATCAGTCGGTCATTATCACGCTGGTGCAAGCCAATCGTAGGCTCATCAAGTACGTACATTGCCCCAACTAAGCCTGATCCAAGCTGGCTTGCTAGGCGAATTCGTTGTGCTTCTCCTCCAGATAATGTGCTCGCTCGACGGTCAAGTGTAAGATACTCTATCCCTACATTGAGCATAAAAGAAAGCCGATCAGTAATTTCTTTCATAACTGGCAAAGAAATACTCGTTTCTTGATCTGATAATTCAAGAGTAGCAAAAAAATCATATGCCTCTTCGATAGTCATAGAGCTAACATCCGCAATATTTTTTCCCACAGCTTGGGAATGTGCAAAGTGAGCAATTGGCGAGCTCGCACTTTTCCCTGAGCCGATGAATACTGCTAATGATTCTTTGCGTAGCCGTGTACCACCACACTCAAGACAAGGCTCTTTACCAAAGAAAAATCTACTACCCGTACCATTACATACCTCGCATGCCCCCGCAGGAGAATTAAAGGAAAAAAGTCGTGGCTCAAGCTCTCCAAAGGAAAAGCCATCGTGTGGACAGGCATACTTAGCAGAAAGCAAAAATTCTTTTTTGATGTCTTGCACCTCTTCTTTATCACTCTTGCTATTTGTATCAAATTCTAGTGTCAATTGAATAAGCCCCTCTGATTCATCTAGAGCTTTTTCCACCCCTTCTGCTAACCGTGTATAAAAATCTTTATCCTCTGTAGCAAACTCTGAAAAATAATATTCATCCATTAATACTTCAATGGTGTGTTTTTTATTTTTACCCAAATTAATTTTTTCTCGTAATGAATACAGCTTGCCGTCTACTCGTACAAAGGCATAGCCCTTACCAAGCAAGTCATACAAAAGCTGATAGTACTCCCCTTTTCGCTCACGGACTACGGGGGCAAAAAGTAGTATACGAGAATTATCAATATCTACCCCCATTACTTTACGACTTGTATGTGATTGTTTGATTGCTTCTCGAGCACCCTCTATTTTTTCTTGTATAAAATGTACTATCTCATCTACCGATAGCTTGCTAATCTCTCGCCCACACTCCAAACAATATGGACGCCCAATCCGAGCAAATAACACACGAAGATAATCATAAATCTCAGTGATAGTAGCAACGGTGGAGCGAGGGTTATTCGAACGAGATTTTTGATCAATAGCAATAGCAGGCGAAAGACCTCGAATTTCGTCTACATCGGGCTTTTGCATCTGATTGAGAAACTGGCGTGCATAGGCAGAAAGTGATTCTATGTATCGCCGTTGTCCTTCAGCAAAAATTGTATCAAAGGCTAGTGATGATTTTCCCGAGCCCGAAAGACCAGTAATAACTACCATTTTGTTGCGCGGTATATACACATCAATATTTTTAAGATTGTGTGTGCGTGCTCCCAAGATAGCTATTTCAGAAGTACCCTGTGTACCTATATCTCTTTTATTTGATTTTTCCTTACTCATTGCTCGGCAATTGTATCATACCTTCAGACTACATTGAGACTAGATCGGGATGTGCTTCTTACTAAAATATTGACTTTTGGTAATTTTTTGGTTAATTTATTAGCCAAGTGAATATTGTATACACTCAAGTTTCGGGAGGAAACAATGAATGTAAGTATTGTAAAGACTCTGCCTCGGGACACCATTGATCCGAGGCAAAAAGAACAAGACAATCCAACCTGTCCGTATCATCGAGAGGTACCGATGATTCAAGGCTTTGACGGAGGAGGCGGTAAGCCTACTCTCTGTCCTGCCTGCGAACGGGAAAAAATGAATTTCTGAATTCTCGAAGCCGGCGCGCTTGCGCGCCGGCTTTTGCTTTGACTACTACGCTCTCTAGTGCTATCATAAAAATCTGAAAGCTCCTTCTATATGGGGAGCTATTTTCTATTCTTGGAAAGAAAGGATCTCCTTATGTTTGATTGCTACGGTGCTCAGTCTACCCATCAAGTGACCAACACCCTGCTTTACTTTCCACCCTTGGTGGGGCAAACGCGCCCCGTCCTAGCATCTTCGGAATCACGAGCACGAGAATTATATCTCCTGCGTCGCTTCAAGCAGAAGCACCTGAATCTCAATTGTGCAGGTTGTGGGAAATCGGTATTTTTTGCACGAAGGATCTGGACTGAACACGAGAATGCTCTCTACTGCGCTAGCTGTGTCAGCCCGGAATGAACAAAGCCATATGGGTGTAGCGAAAGCTACACCCATTAATTAATTTTTATCATTATTTTCAACATATCCGAGCTCTTTTGCGAGGCTCTCCAATTCTTTTTGTAGTTCTTTGATGCGACTTATGCTTGATTCCCAGAAAGATGCATCTCGTATATTAATTCCCACCTCACTAAATATTGCTTCTGTAGATTTGCTCGTACCTGCTCGCATAAATTGCTTTACCTGATCTATCGCTTTCGCGTCTTTTCGTACCATTTGCTGAAGTGCCATTGATATCATCTGACCAGAAGCATATGTATATACATAAAATGGTCGACGAAAATGTCCTACATACATCCACCAATTTTCGCTCCCTGAGTCTTGAGACACCGCAGGGCCCATATATGATTTCATATGTTTTTGGAATAACGCACCAATTTCCGTATTTGATACATAGCCATATTTCCGCGCTGTTGTATGTAAGTCTTGCTCAAAATTATAGAATGCTACCTGACGAAAAATTGTAGAAACAAGATCATCCATTTTTTGCATCATAATTACTAAACGCTCTTTAGTAGTAGCTTCTTTTAGTAATTCCTCAAGGGTAAAATCTTCACAAAAAGTAGAGGCGACTTCCGCAGTAGCTAGTGTCGTGCCACAGTATAATACTCCTTGGCTTGGGCGCATTAATTCATTATGTATACCATGCCCTGTCTCATGAGCAATCGTTTGCACATCACGTAGTCGATTACCATAATTAAGGAGAATATATGTTGGTGTGGTTTTAGAAGCACCAGCACAAAAAGCTCCATCAGCCTTAGCTTTTTTGGGATATACATCTATTCTCCCTTGTATGATAAATTTATCAAAATATCCTGCAAATTCTTTATCTAAATTTGTATATGCCTTAGATACTAATGCAACGGCCTCTTCGTAGCTAAACTTTTGGCTACTTGTGCCTATGCTCAAATTTCTTTCATGGTAGGCCAAACTATCTTGCTTTAGAATTCGTGCTTTTAATTTGTAATACTTGTGTACAATACTAAAATTTTTCCTGACAACATCAATCATCGTATCTACTGTGCGTGAATCAATATCATCTGCAAGGTGTCGTGCCTGGTCTGGACGAGTATATCCTCGTTTATCATCAGTAATACGCTTACGCTCCAATACACTATTTATTTCTCGCTCAGTCACCGACGCTTGTCTACGCAAAATAGCATTAACGCCATCCGCTGCAGAATCACGTACTTTCTTTTTTGGATGACTTATATTGTTTAACAATATAGGCAAGGTACAAGCTTCTTTGATTAATTTTGTTTTGCCTTTTATTTCTATTTCATTCCAAGCTACCTCGGTATCGTTTACAAGAAATTCTTCTTGCATATCAATCCAGTTGCCTTCAGATACTCCCGATAACAAGGTGAGGAGATTCTCTTCTTTTTGAGAAAGATTGTATTGTGCTCTATCAAAAATACTTTTGAGATAAAAGTGGTATGCCTGCAAATTCTTGCTCGCTAAAAATTTTTTTTGTGTGGCTTTGTCTATTTGTGCCAACGATAGTTCAAAAAATGACAAGGCATTGGATAGAGGTATATAAAATTCTTCATATTTTTTTAAAGCTCGCTTGATAGAAATATCAGCAGAATTAAGCGCCTGCCGTAATTGTAGATAGTAGCCTTCATTGCCAGGATACTCTAAAATATTTGTATACTCTTCTAAGGCTTGTTTCAATCGTGATACTCGAGATAGATAGCTCTTGTCTTTACTCCATGTATTTACAAAATCTGTAATTATTTTCTTAATTTTTGCTCGCTCCTTAGTAAATTGTGGATCATCAATCTTCTTACCAAGAATAGACATATCCCATTCGGTAGCTAATTTTCGCTTTGACATATCCTGCATTGTATCACAGTAGTCTTTGCATCATTATAATAGACACCCATAAACTCACCCCCCCCATATGATACCTTCTGTATTTACTTGTAATTATTTTATAAATGTATATAATTCTTGTTGATTGATCTGCCCGTATCTTCCGGGTCGAGCTTCCTCATCGTCGCTCTGCCTCCCCAGAAGATACGCTTTACCCGTCGATATCTGCTCTCGACGGGCTTTTTTTTATTCAAAAGAAACCCGCTTGTATACAAGCGGGTTATCTATATAAGACTAAGGCAACTATCCCATACGCTCGGCCACTTTCCCCCAATCTATAATTTGCCAATGAGCATCCAGATACTGAGCTCGCTGATTTTGGTATTTCAAATAGTAGGCGTGCTCCCATACATCAATCCCCAAGAGAGGGGTGAATGCTCCCTCTTGTTCTCGTACTACATCCATCAAAGGATTATCTTGATTGGCAGTAGAAAAAATCTTGAGCTCTCCAGATGAAGCATAGCCAAGCCATGCCCAACCTGAGCCAAATCTTCCCAAAGCTACTTGAGTAAACTTTTCCTTAAATGCATCTATTGAACCAAAAGTTTCTGTAATGCGTGTTTCTAATTTGCTCGGCATTTCGCTAGCTTGAGGAGTGAGCGATTCCCAAAAAAATGAGTGGTTGTAGTGCCCTCCTGCATTATTACGAATTCCTACAGGATAGGCAGAGATATTGGCAAGCAATTTTTCCATACCAATATCTACCACTGAGTGTTCCTCTAGTAATCTATTAAGATTATCAATATATCCCTGGTGATGTTTACTATGATGAATTTCCATCGTGCGTGCATCAATTGCTGGCTCGAGGGCATCGTAGGCATATGTTAATTCCGGCAGTGTGTACTTCATAGATAGTGTGATTACAACTAATAACTATACTTATAGTATAACAAAATAGACAAATAAAAAATCGAGGCTAGTCGCGCGCTTCGCGCGCGACTCCTCGACTTGCCTATCCATCTCCAGAAGCGACACTTAATCGGTCGCCCGGAGTCGCGTAGGTGACTGCCCGAACAGCCCTACGCAATGCCTCAATGTCGGGCTCTGGCACCCCGCCAACACTTTCCCGCTCCAGAGCGGTAAGTGCTCGGACACGAATCCCACACCTGCGACAGACAGGGGTGGTGATGAAGTCGCCACACTTGGGGCACTCAACTTTTTTGTTTGACATCCTTACTCTCCCTTAAAAGTGCATTACTGGAAAGATCTTACTCATTAACAAGCTCTTATATACCAAACTATAGGAGTATTCGCAAGGGCTATCGATAATGCACCTCACCGATCCCATATCCATAGAATAACTCATCCATCATTTGCTCCATCTCTCGTGCTCTTTGTATAAGACTATAATCTTCATTGGAATAAGGCATATTATAGTATCTTTCGTGAGGAAAATGGTGACGATCTCTTAGTGGATATACTTTATTCTCATACTGAAGATACCTCGTATCTTTTTCTAAAGCCATAAGTTCTGGTAGTGTGTAAAATAAGCTTGTGAGGAATACTGCCCCTCCGAACACTGCTATAAACATTGCATAGAGCCACGCCTTAGCTGGATAAATAAAATAATTACGCCCACAAAAAAGGTATATTCCCAGCCATAGAATAAGAGTGAGAATCGCTATATCCATAATGGCTCCACCTGCAATCAATCCAAGGTATGGAGCTAAATCAATATAAGCGAATAGCTCTACTCCAAAAGCAGTGTGGATGATTTGTGATACCTGGTGAGGATCTCCAATAAGGAGAATCGCGGTTAGCGTGTCGAAAATAAGTGCAAATGAAGTAGCAATAATAATCGCCAGGCCAACGATCTGCCATACTCGTGCGAGGCGGATCTTGCTCAATTGAGCAATAAGCCATATCCATAGCCGAGTACAGTACCGCCACAAAACACCTAAGACATCCATTAATTCTCTGCCTAGATTTTTTTGTTTTTCACTCATAGTATCTATAGTACGAAATTACTGGCTTTCATACAAGTCTTCAATATCTTGAGCAAGATTTTTATCTTTTTGTGTAATCGTATGACGAGCACTATGAGTGGTGCTCGTAATATTTACCCACTTGTAATCATACACCCCTATATCTGGATGATGATTATGTGTATTGCATAGCAAAGCTACTTGAGTAATAAAATTAATTGCTCTATCAAAATTTTCAAATTCAAAATTAGCTACTAAATAATTTTCTTGTTCTTCAAAATACTTCATATATGTAGTTACATTCCATTTTTGAATACAGAGTAATCAAATGATAAGTCCTCACGAATCAAACTCCCATACTTGGCATACACGAGAAGCTCATCAATTGAATTTTGTGCACGAGTCTTGTGATAGTAATCACTCTCTAGAGCTTGATCAAGATCAGTAGTATTAAAAATATTTTCTACCTCCCGTATGATTAAGTAATCAGGGATAAGCAACATACGATTATTTTTATTAATGCTTGATTTAAGCTCGGCAATTGGATAAGACCCTCCGCGTCCGGATGATACTCCTACCAATAGTGCTGGCTTATGCCCTACCGTCTGTCGATCCAGATGCATAATAATATTTTGGAGTGATGGTGGTACAGTACCATTCCATTCAGCTGCGATAATAATATAGCCATCACACGAAGCCAAAGGAGCTCGATATTGCTCCCAATTCAAAGCTTGCTCGCTTTCCTTCTTCCACATATCTTCACTCCACATAGGGAGTGCTACTTCATGCATATCTACAAGCTCAATTTCTTCTTTTTGTTTGCCTAAGTAATACGCACAATAATCTGCTACCTTGCGTGATCCTGAACGAGCTCGATTTGAGCCTACAATAATTCCAATTTTCATATATTATTTATGCTAGTACTTCTTCTATTTTCTTTTTTATTCCATCTACATCAAGGCCGTGCTTGGCAAGTAGCTCCTCCGGATTGCCCGATTCACCAAATAGGTCATCGATGCCGTGGATATATACCCGTACTCCTTGATCACATATACTCTCTACTACGGCACTGCCCAAACCACCTGCTTTTTGATGTTCTTCTACCGTGAGTATACGCCCACAATCTCTTACCGCCTGAGTGATTGCTTCTTTGTCGAGTGGCTTGATGGTATGCATATTTATTACTCGAATGCCAACCCCCCTTTCATCCATCTCTCTTACTGCTTGTAGTACATTGTAGGTCAGCGATCCAGCTGTAATAATAGCAAGGCTTAATGGGTGGTTTTTTGATTCATACATTACCTGTGCTTTACCAAGCTCGAAAGGAGTGTCTATGGTGGTCATTACTGGTGTTTTTTGTTTTTCTAGTCGTAAGTAAGTAGGGGCACTTGTTTTAGCAATCGCTTGTACTGCTTGTAGCGCTTGTATGCTATCGCAAGGATACACTACTTCCATTCGAGGAATTACGCGAGTGAGGGCAATATCCTCTATTGCCTGATGCGTACCACCATCCCAAGCTACAGAAATTCCAGCATGTCCTCCTATGATTTTAACTGGCACATCATTGTAGCAAATAGTAGTACGGATTTGCTCCCAGTTTCGCCCTGGATTAAACATTGCGTATGAGGCAGCAAAAGGTATCTTACCCATAGCCGCCATCCCACTTGCCACACTCGCTAGGTTTTGCTCTGCTACTCCCATCTCAATAAAACGATCTGGAAATGCATCACGAAAATGGTGCATACGAGTAGATTCTGTCAGATCACAACATAGACCGACTACCCTATCATCAGCTCGTGCTGCCTCTACAAGCCCTTCACCAAAGCCATTTCGGGTAGGCACTCGCTCAACATCTGTATCAAATAATAATGGATTTAATTTCAATTCTGGATTCAGCATATATCTTATTATGGATTATTTTTCAAGCTCTGCAATGGCCATTTGAGCCTCTTGAGCATTCGGTGCTTCACCGTGCCACTTATACTTGCGCTCCCACTCGCTCACTCCTTTTGAAGCAATAGTGTGCGCGATAATAAGGGTAGGCTTTTGAAAAACCGCTCGTCCTTGATCAATAGCATCAGCAATTTCTTCAATGTTGTGCCCATTAATATCAAGAACATGAAAGCCAAAGCTCTCCCATTTTTCACGATATGGCTCGAGTGGCATTATATCTTGGGTATGGCCATCAATTTGAATATTATTTCTATCTACAATACAAATAAGATTACCTAAAGAGTGTTTGGAAGCAAGCATCGCCGCTTCCCAAATCTGGCCTTCATTTGTTTCACCATCTCCCATCAAGCAGAAAAAAGCTTTATTCGATTCACGCCCATTATCTATTCTATCGGCAAGCGCCATTCCTACCGCCTGTGAAAGTCCTGATCCAAGTGGACCTGATGATGTCTCAAGTGCAGGGAGAAATTCTCGGTGTGGATGCCCTTGTAAGGGCGAATTAAAGCTACGCAAAGTATAGAGTACTGAGATATCAAAATACCCACTATGTGCCATAGCGGCATACAGTACCGGACAGATATGCCCATTTGAGAGAATTAGCCGATCTCTATCTGGCCATTGAGGATTCTCGGGCTTGTGATTGAGTGAGTAAAAATAAAGAGTAGTAAACACATCAGCCATCCCTAAAGAACCAGCGGTGTGCCCTGAGCCAGCCTTCTCAAGCATTTTAACAATATCTATACGGATAGCCTTAGCTCGTGCTTCTAATTCACTTACCTTTTGTGGGGAAATACTCATAGGTATATTATGAATGATATTTATAAAATATCGAAATATATATTGGGGACAAAAAAGCAAACTTATACCTAAAGCTCTTTGGCTCGCTCTAGTAGCCCTCCTATATCTTGTGATTCAAATAAGCCAGAATTCATACCAAGCCGATCTGCTCCAGCTTGTATAAGCTTGCTTATGTGCACTTCTTTTACTCCTCCATCAATCTGGATTGGTATATCAGGAAAGGCTCGACGAATTCGACGGATCCTGTCGTAGACTTTTGGTGAAAGTGCTTGCCCGCTATAGCCCACTTTTTCAATCCCCATAATCTGAATGTATTCAAATTCGCTGTGAGACTCTAAGACCTTGCGAATCTCATTGCGAGTATGTGATAGCCGTACTGCCAAACCACAACGAAATGGCAAGGATGTGCTCTTTGATTTTGTGTGCAATCGGTCAAAAAGCTCATCCCAACGATAGGTAGATCCTAAGTGAAAGACCACCCGATCAGGTGAGGCTTCGATGAGGGTACTACTCCAGCGAGTCATCACTTTTGGCTGATCTAAATCTACCATCATATCAAGCTCTAATTTGAGCCCTAATTGTTTTGCTATATTTCGTATTTTCTCTACAGATGCCACTCTCCCTGAGGATGCATAGGTATGCGATGGTACAAAATTACCATCAGTGATATCTACCTGCACAGTAGATACTAAGGTAGAGATTCGTTTCATACGAGAAACAATCGAAGAATACCGCTTTTCTAAAATAGCTGGGAGGATACGCTCTTGCATATATTGAGTATAATACAATCGCACATACAATCAACAAAAGAATAATACAAAACCCACAGAATAATTCTGTGGGTTTTGTATGTTATCGCCAGCCGAGTGTGATGAATACAAATCTTTCAAATCCTCCGTACACTAAATCAAATAATTTGTGTTCGCGTACTTCAGCTTTTTGGATCGTCTTCACACTAGCGGGGCTTGTTTCTGTGTCCTCTTCAGTTTCATCTACATAAGTAGTGGTAGAAACTGTTGTGGTACTACTGGTATCGAGTGCACCAGACCCGATTGCGACCGATGAAGTGGCCTTTACGCTTGCCGAGCTAGTGGCCGTCATCTCTGCAGGGGATGTCGTACTAGTAGACGAAGCACTAATAAGTCCTCCATATATGGCCGTCCCAGTGGCACCAGAAACAGCTACCACTGGTGAGTCCAAATTTATCTTATCGGACGATATTGCAACAGGTATCCCAGCGGATACCTGGGCAAGTGCACTATGTGCAAACAGAAGAGTAAACACAATTGCTACTCTTTTGAACATAGTTTTCTAAATTGTGTGTATCGTAATGATACACATAGTCAGTATAGCAAATGTGTATTATTTGAACAGCCCGAGTATCCACTCGAATATTCTTTTGTACCAGGGTAGCGACGATTCACTCTCTGGAGTACTTGGCGGTGGTGTACTTGGCCCCACAAAGCCATCGCCAGGATTAGTCGTGGGCCCTTGTACCCATGGAGCATCCACCTCCCCATTGCTTTGCACTATTTGTATCATATGGCTTTTGGCATCTTCCAATGAATCAAATCGATATTGTGGATTACGCTCATCTACATAGCCAAGATCGTCAGAGAGAAACCAGATCATAATATCTCCCTCCTGGTAAAATGATCCACAAGAATGAGCAGCGCTTGTAATTTCTAGATCACCCATTACCTCACCTCGGTATGACTGTGTCACAGCAATGAGATACTGTGGCCCCGTGGTATTGTCTGATGCTTTTTCTACTTCTTTTACTTGCCCAAGGAATATATTTTGATATTTTTGATTGGCATAATTCTCTTCGATGCTTTTCATGCGGTCAGCATCGGGAGTAAAACTACAGCCCATTGCCACTCCTGCGCTTGCCAGAAATACTCCAATTATGATAGGTATTTTATACATATTATTCTTCTTTCTTTTTAATTTTAATACGCAACATCTTGCGCCCGAGCTTGAGCACTACCCCTTTTTCTAATTGCTCTCGGCTAAGCTTTATTTTTATTTTTTTTACTTTTTTGCCATCTAATTGGACTGCTCCCTCATCTAATTTACGACGAGCCTCGCTTCCTGATTTTACTAATCCAGTATGTTTCAAAAGATCCATAATCTCTACGGGAGATTCGATAAGATGCTCGGGAATATCTTTTGGCACGCCTCCTTGAGAGAATTGTGTCTCCCAGTGTGTCTGTGCTTCTTGAGCAATTTCTTCTGAATGATACATAGCGGTAATGATACGCGCTAAATCTTTCTTTATATCTCTTGGATTTGCTCCTTTGTCTAATTGTTTTTGATACCCTTGCACTTCTTTCATTGGTATACGAGTACAATAAATAAAATAATCCATGAGCAAATCATCATGCATCGACATTATTTTGCCATACATCTCAATAGGCTGATCTAGTATATTTACCGTATTGCCCCAACTTGAAGACATTTTCCTTCCATCTAATCCATTGATGAGACCCGTCATCACTACAGATTGTGGCTCCTGCTTGTATGCACGCTGAAGCTCACGCCCAGCAAGTAAATTAAATCGCTGGTCAGTACCACCCAATTCAACATCAGCTTCTATTGCTACCGAATCATAGCCCTGCATAAGCGGATATAAAACTTCTCGCAGTGATACTCGCTTGCCTGCATTTATTCGGCGTTTGATGTTGTCCCGTGCAATAAAATCTGCCACCGAGAATACATCTGCGTGCTCTCCAATCTCAGCGTAGCGTAATTTATTAAGCCACTCGCTATTTCTCCGTAATTCAACCTTATCCATATCTAAAATTTTTCCTGCCTGCTCGGCATAGGCTTTGAGATTTTTATTTATTTGCTCTTTGCTAAGCATAGGGCGCTCACTTTCCTTGTCTGATGTATCACCTACTACACCAGTAGCATCACCTATAATAAGAATTATCTTGTGGCCGAGCTCTTGAAAGTCTCGTAATTTTAAAAGTGGGATAGAACGGCCGATGTGTAAGTGTGGGCTCGTGGGGTCTATGCCAAGCTTAATTCGTAATTGTTTGCCGGACAATAGCTTGTCTCTCAATTCTTTTTGCTCTGGTAGAATTTCTTCTACTCCGCGCGTAAGTAGCTCATCTATCTTTTTCTTGTCAGTAATAACTTTTGCCATACCCCCTATCATACCAACTTAATGCTAAAAATAAATATCCCCATAATCTTATTGATAAAAATTGCTATACTATCACCATGGCTCGACGCTCACTTGGTATCCACATACGTTTTGGTGAAGACAAGACATCCATACTAGCTCTTACGATTGTAGTGTTTATTTTTATACTCTTTTGGTATTTCTCTATCTACAACCCTCCAATTACCAATTATCCGACCCCTACCCCAGAAAAAAATGTGGGAGTAGTGGCTTTTGGCGATTCACTCATTGCTGGAGTGGGTGCGCGACAAAATGGTGGCTTTGTAGAAATTCTTGCTCAGCGACTTAATATAGAAATTATTAATTTAGGAGAAGCAGGAGCAAGTGCTCATACTGTTTGGGGAAATATTGATGAGGTGCTTGAAGCATCTCCTCGAGTGGTCATTCTGGCTCTTGGCACAAGCGATGCTGTGGTACCTGTTACTCCTCGATACCAAATTGAGAGTCGACTTGAGCGAATTATATCTACCTTACAAGAAGCAGGAAGCGCGGTAATCATTCTCGAAACTGCTTCTTATGCCTACGGCAATATGTATCGTAATGTCGCGAGCGCGCACCATACTGCCCTTGTAAGAAATATACTCACCCCCCTACGAGGCAAGGGAGAATATATGTTTGATGAAGTGCACCCTAATGATGCTGGACACCAAATAATCGCGGATAAAGTGGAGCCAGTATTACGCCGTTTGATTGATCAAGATATTATTCTTAAGAATCAAAGTGATGGAAACAATTTGAAAAATTGGCTACGCATCCGTTCTGGTCTATACTAATTCCCTCTTTTTCTAAAAGGGCTATTTTTGTTTTATACCCTCCTCTATACGAGCCTACTTTTCCATCACTACGGACTACTCGGTGGCATGGCACTTCGATCAAATTTGGATTAGATGCACAAGCGCTTCCGACTGCTCGAACTGCTCGAGATTTTCCTACTGCTCGTGCCAATTCTTTATAGCTTGTAATGCGACCCTGTGGGATCTCCTCGAGCTTCGCCCATACTAATTTTTGAAAATCCGTAACCATTCTATTTATTGCTAAAAAAATTTCGTATAGACTGATACCCAGCTATCACAAGCGCAATAAGTGCTGTTAAAATCAATGCAGCTATTGCAAATGGTAAAAGCCAGAAAAGCACCGTAAGCACCAGTGCTACTCCTACGAAGAGTGCGAATAGAAAGATAAAGATGGTACCCAAACTAGAGTAGAGTATTTGTCGATGAAACTTATCGGCTGTATTGCGCGCGTATGCTTGTGCGCGTGATTGACCAAACCGAGCCCCCTTACTTTGCCCGCCCTCTTGAACAATCTCTGCATCTTCATATATTTCCTCTCCTTTGGTATTTTTATTAGTCATAGTCCTATTGTACAATACACTCTATGGCAAATACAATAAATACTTCCCCTCTTTCGGGCTATATGGAGCTCCTTCCGAGCCAACAACGACTATTTAATCAAATGCTCGATACTATTCGTAGTGTTTATGAAGAAAATGGCTTTATCCCTATGGATCAGCCCGTCATTGATCGCAGTGAATCTCTTTTGGCGAATGTGGGAGGTGACACCACAAAAGAGCTTATTCGCATTGCCCGTGATGACGATAAAGAATTAGCGCTTCGTTTTGATCTCACGGTGCCCTTGGCACGCTTTGTAGCAAATAATTATAACTCACTCTCTTTTCCTTTTCGTCGCTATGCAATTGGCAAGGTTTATCGTGGAGAGCGTGCTCAAGCTGGTCGCTTTCGTGAATTCTATCAGTGTGATGTGGACATCGTTGGCAATGAAACGCTCTCGCTGGGCTATGACGCTGATATTATCTTGCTGATGGCTAGAGTATTTCAAAAATTAAATATTGGAGATTTTGAAATTCGAATCAATAATCGAAAAATCCTCAATGGCTTGTTTGCTTGTTTAAATATCGCCACAGGACAGAGAATGGAAGTTTTGAGAGTTTTAGATAAAAAAGAAAAGCTTTCAGAAATTAATTTTAAAGAAGAATTATCTAAACTTAAGATAACAGACAGTCAAATTGAGGTTTTATTGCAGTTTGGTAAATGTAAATCTCTCGAATCTTGGCAAGACTACGTAGATAGTAGCGACCTACTATTTGATGATGGGAGCTACTTAGCTGGAGTTGAAGAAATTAAACAAATATTCAATATATTAAAACAATCAGCCCTAGGCTCTAATACTTTTATTTGGGACCCCTCAATTGCTCGTGGTTTGGATTACTACACGGGCACAGTCTTTGAAACACGCCTACTTAAAGCACCCGAGATCGGCTCTATTTGTTCTGGTGGTCGCTATGATGATTTAGCCCAAGCTTATACTAGTCGCTCGCTCCCTGGCGTGGGGACCTCGATTGGCCTGACCCGACTATTTGATCAATTACTCAAAAAAGAAATCATCGTTCCTAGTGCACAACAGAGTAAATCACAGGTGCTCATTATTCCACTCACCAAGGAGTATGCCCCTGCCCTTATGCTACAAGATGCTCTATTGGCACAATCTATCGCCTGTGAGATATCTTTCGCTGAATCAAAATTAGATAAGCGGATGAATTATGCCGACAAGCTTGGTATTCCCTTTGTGGTGATTATCGGTGAAGATGAAATTGCTAATCAAAAATATACCTTGCGCAATATGGCAGATGGCAGTGAGCAAAAGCTCTCAACAGAAGCTATCATCAAAACCTTGCTCCGTGAGATCTCAGGCTCTCACGGAGCATAGCGATTGGCAATATTTCTAATTACTGCTACCATTCTCGCTATATGAATCGTATTATTTTCGACATCGAAACCAAAAATTTCTTTGACACCGTGCACTCTACTAATCCTGCTGATTTAGATATTTCAGTAGTGTGCCTATACGAAAGTACTACCGATACCTACCACTCTTTTACTGAAGATCAATTTGATGAGATGTGGGATTTCTTTCGTCGAGCCGATACAATTGTGACCTACAATGGCAACCATTTTGATATTCCCTGTCTTCAAGCAATCGCTCCAATCGATTTATCACATATCCACCATATTGATATCTTTGAAGATGTATATAAAGCAAGTGGTAAAAAGCTAGGGCTTGATGCCATAGCGCAAGCCACCCTTGGTATTGCTAAAAGTGGCCATGGTAGCGATGCTATTGCTTGGTGGAATGCTGGTGAGGTGCAAAAGATTATTGATTACTGTTTGCAAGATGTGCGTGTAACTAAAGAAGTATTTGATTATGCTGAAGCACACAAGAAGCTCTATTTTGAAGATAAGATTAGTCGTAAAAAAATTGAAATAGCTATTGATACTACCCATTGGATTCCTCAAGAAGATAATCCAGCACAAGGAGGCCTATTTTAAATAAAAATCTCAAGAGCAATATCCCTCTTGAGGTTTCTAGTGTGTTTATTGTACCAAGCTCGAACCTATTTCCAATCCAAACACTAGCAACGCGCGGAGCACACAGTGGCTTTGTATTTCACCGTACGCGTTGGAGTTTATCTCAATGCTACTCAGCGCCTCGGGGCGCTCGGTTCCTCGCGCAGCAATTCCCAAAATTTTCTTGCCTTAAAGAAAAAGCGAAAGGGGGTGTGGGGGAAGTCGCCAAAAAGTTGAAAGAAAATTTTGGGGTTGCTTTTGCCTTCCAGTCTTCCAAAAATTCTTCACAAAGCCCTTTTAAGAAGTAGGGGCTTTGTTCATCACTTTCTCCAGACTGGTGGCACCCGAGGCGCTCTCGTATACAAAGCTCGTGGTAGTTTTATACACGCTCACACCCCACCACCTCGCATTGGCCGCTCACTTCGTTCGCGTGGCCTGCTCTGTGGTGGGGTGCTCGCGCAGGGGGCTTCGTTTGAGTTTGTGGTATTTAAAGGTTCACGCTTCGCGCAAACCATTGAAAAATATTATTTCTCCAAATCCTCTAAGTCTTGATCTAAGATTCCAAGCTGGGTCAGTAGAGCAATATGTTCGCTATTGTTAGGGTCGTATTTCCCAATCGTAAAGGTTTCGACAACCTCACTGTTTTCTGATGCTAAAGTCCAGATTGCTCGATTACCAAAATATGACATATCTTTGGGATAAACAGCGCCCGGAGTTTTGCATGTTGTGCCTCTGAAAATACGCACACAATCATTGTAGGCAGTTGTAGCAGCTGCTTCTGGCGTGACGTCTTTTTTGGGTGATGCAAGTAGCCGATAGTCAGACATAATTTCATGAGTACGTCTGAAATCTAGTTTTTCACCAGTTATACCTTTTGCCAATGCTATGGAAAAAAATCTTGGGACTCCAGCAAATTCTTTCGCCCCAGTGACCTGTTGCTCATTGTATGTGGCTATTCCTTCTTCGGCTTTTAGATATCTATCTAAACCGAGTCCAAGCAACTGCAAACGAGAACGCTCACCATTACTTCGTCTTGCAACATGAGTTTTAATCTCGTGTTCAATCAATCCTTTCAACTTCTTTTTACTAATATTTCTAGCAAGCAGTTTGTCTTCAGCTGGAACACGAACGACTTTATGTTCTTGACTGACGCTAAAATTCGAGATGCCTGATTCAGTATCGACAACAACTTTCCAGTCGGTTGCGTCAATTTCCTGTAACGCTTCTTCAAACGCAGCCACTGCTTCATCTACTGATTCTAGCTTTCCTGAAATATCCTCGCCCTCGGGCAAAATTGATTTGTCAGCACCTTGACCAGCTGGTAGTGATACTTCGCTGAAAACTGCATGCAACTTTTGAGCCGCAGCTGCTTTATTAGCGTCTTCAGACGCTAAGTTAGCTTGAACCAATTCTTTTACATGTTCAAGTACATACCCAATGTCAGCAATTTCTGGCGTGCCATAGATAAAATCTGCATAGCGAGAAAACATTTTATCGTTGCCCTCTCGTGCCGCTTTTAGCATCCGTAATGTAGCAAGAGATTCATTGATTTTTGTGCGGTATATTTTTTTTACGGCATCGTTTTTCTCTAGCTCTAAAACATCTTCTTTCAGAGCGAGTAAGGCGTGTTCTCTCTCTTCAAGATTGAAAGATTCTAATTCGGGGTAATCAAGAGTTGGGTTGTCAACTTCACCATTCAAAAATTTCCCTTTTTCCGCTTCGCGCACCTCTTTTTTACCTGTAAGTTTTTCGTAATCTTCAAAAGCAACTTCTTCAAAACGCTTATACCAGCGACTATCAAGCTTTTCTTCATGTGACTGTATTTTTTCCACACATCAATTTTAGCACTATTTTAGTTGATAGAGAACCTTGTACGAATAGACTGACTGTGTAATATTAAATTAGAAATAAATATACAAAATTAATCAAAAGTCCATTATGTCATTTGAAAATATCCCGTCTCAAGAAAAACCAGTTAAATTGTCGCTGTGTGCAAAAAATATCACTACTGGTGAAGTAACGAAAGAGCCCTTAAAAGAATATAAAAATTTAGATGTTGCAAGGCAAGATTTAAAATTTGAAAGACTTAGAGGCCTAGAGGAAGGATCAGAAGAGTATGATTTAGAATCTGATGACCCAACAGAGCAAGCTTTTGCAGAACGAGAACAGGAACAATACAGACTTAATCATGAATTTTATTTTGAAGATGAAAACGGAAATCGTGTCGAATAACTGATTGAATTAGCAACCCCAAAATTTTCTTTCAACTTTTTGGCGACTTCCCCCACACCCCCTTTCGCTTTTTCTTTAAGGCAAGAAAATTTTGGGAATTGCTGCGCGAGGAACCGAGCGCCCCGAGGCGCTGAGTAGCATTGAGATAAACTCCAACGCGTACGGTGAAATACAAAGCCACTGTGTGCTCCGCGCGTTGCTAGTGTTTGGATTGGAAATAGGTTCGAGCTTGGTACAATAAACACACCAGAATAGAACTTTCGGGTTCTAAACCAACTTTGGCATGGGCGGCGCGTAGCGCCGCCCATGCCGTTGGCGGCTCTGTGGAGCCACCAACCGAGGACGAGACAACCACGCGACGGCCGCTGAGGCGGAGGTGCGACATCAGAAGCGATTAAACATAGTATTTGCTTTGATACAAAAGGAATTTTTCTTGCTAGAATAACAAAGTTGAATCCATTATTAGAAAAGTTGGCAGAAATGGCTATTTTGGCTTTCTAGCTTTTCGTTAGGATTCAACACCAAAATAGCCATTTCTGCTTTTTAAGTTCTTTAGTTATGAAAGAAAAATTCTTTTTGTACGCTCGCAAGTCCACTGATGTCGAGGATAAGCAGGTGATGTCAATTGATGCTCAGTTGGTGGAATTGCGTACATTTGCCCGTGAGCAAGGGCTAGAGATTGTTGAAGAGTTTGTCGAAAAACAGTCAGCCAAAAAGCTAGGCCGTCCTATCTTTGGGCAAATGCTCTCGCGCATCGAGCAAGGTGAAGCGTCCGGTATAGTCTCCTGGGCGCCAGACCGTTTAGCTCGTAACTCCGTTGACGGTGGGCAGATTATCCACCTCCTCGACACGTGTGTTCTTGCGAGTCTCAAGTTCCCGACCTTTTGGTGTGACAACACTTCACAAGGAAAGTTTATGTTGAGCATGGCGTTCGGGCAAAGCAAATACTATGTTGATTCTCTTTCCGAGAATACGAAACGTGGGCTCAGGCAAAAAGTCCGCTTGGGGCATTGTCCAAGCAAAGCTCCAATCGGATATATCAATGACGTTCGGACTAAAACCATCGTTCCAGACAAGAAGCGTGCTCCGATTATTAAAAGAGTGTTTGAGTTATACGCAGTTGGAGACATGCGGCTAGAAGATGTGGCGGACTTTTTCGCCCAGCACCACGTTACCACCCGTACCGGCAAGAGAATCTCCAAGACTAGAGCGTCTTTTATCCTCTCCAATCCTTTTTATGTTGGATTGTTTAAGTACGGCGGCGAAGTATATGAAGGCAAGCATGAGCCAATCATCGCAAAGCCACTGTTTGATGAAGCGCAGGCGGTACTCAAAAAGAGAGGTCAGCCAGACCGCAAACCCAAGAATGAACCGCAACCATACTGCGGACTAATAACCTGCGCTTCCTGCGGGATGATGATAACGGCCGAGAACAAAACGAAGCGACAGAAGAATGGAAATACACACCACTACGTGTATTATCGCTGTACCAAGAAACACAAGAATATTCATTGCCAAGAGAAGTCGCTTCGTTCTGAAGTTCTCGACTCCCAGTTATCATCCCTTATCAAAGCAGTGGCTTTGCCCACCGACTGGGCAACCAAACTCAATCAAATGGCTAAAGATGAACACGCACAGTCTAGCCAGTCGGTGTCACAGCTCGTGAAAGAGAGGCGGCAAGAAATACAAAACAATACTATTAAACTAGACCGCCTTTTAACTGGATATCTAGAGCAAGTTATAGACGAGTTAGATTATCGAAAAGAAAAAGCCAAGTTACTATCCGAAAAGAAGAGTCTGGAGTCTGAAATAGCTTCTCTTTCACACGCTGTGAATGATTGGCTCGCACCTTTCCAAGACTGGCTAAAAGACGCTCAGAACTTGGACGAAATCGCTTCTGATTGCAACCTTTTTACGAGAAAGGTTGCCGCCAAAGAAATCTTTGGCTCGCACCTCCGCCTCAGCGGCCGTCGCGTGGTTGTCTCGTCCTCGGTTGGTGGCTCCACAGAGCCGCCAACGGCATGGGCGGCGCTACGCGCCGCCCATGCCAAAGTTGGTTTAGAACCCGAAAGTTCTATTCTGGTGCCCAGGGCGGGAATCGAACCCGCACCGCCATTGGCGACAAGATTTTAAGTCTTGCGTGTCTACCAATTCCACCACCTGGGCATATTATATTGTTGAAAGTATAGAAGCGGGAATCGAACTCGCTCGTGGCGGCAATCTGTGGAATCAGACAGACCGCTGTGGTCTGCAAATATCTCCCTCGTCGAAAAATAGTTGCAGGAGGCGTAGGCGGGAATCGAACCCGCTCGTGGCGGTTTTGCAGACCGCAGTGTTCCCACTTCACCACTACGCCATAGGATGAACACTCTCGTGTTCGTTTCGGGATTATACCAGAAATATCCAGAAATCGTACAGCTTTAATTAATCACATTTTTTGCTATAATCCTGGTGCGTTTGATATCGACGCAATCAAACTATCCCCTTGTAGCTCAGTTGGTAGAGCAGCAGCCTCTTAAGCTGACGGTCCTAGGTTCGAATCCTAGCGGGGGGACTCAAAATAAAACTCAGGAGCTAAGCTCCTGAGTTTTATTTTGAGTCCCCCTTATAATATTACAATCCAAGCACCTGACTAATTGCGACTTCGTCAAAGCCCACAATGTACTGAGCTTCTCCTCCTTCACTAGATTTGATTTCGGTCACTGGTACTCCCATTTGCCCTGATGCCTCCACGATGTGATCTCGAGCCTGGGCATCCTCTGATACATCTATTGCCCTATACTCTACTCCTTTCTCGTTTAAGAAATTTTTGAGCATATTACAGTAGGTACAAGTGGGTGTCGTATATACATTTACTTCTGCCATATCTTTATCATTAGTTTGTTAATAATCGCATTATATCACTTCTACATTTTCTTGCGATTCTCATCTCTCCACAACAAGAAAAGTCTACATATTAGAAGGACAAACCTCCCTTTCTCTATTATTTACGACTCATCTTTGTCTTCTTCCTTTGTGCTTGTTTCTTCTGAAGATTCATCATCTACTACCTCAGCGTCTTGAGCTTCAACATTACCTTCTTTTTGTTTATTATCCTCGCTCTCTTTTTGTGCTGCTTCCTGCATCACACCAGCAATTTTTTGTATCTCAACAGATAGCTCTTCCATCTTCTCTTTAATTGCATCTTGATCATCTTTATCTTTCACCTCTTTAAGGGCATCAATTTTTTCTTGAATTGGCTTCTTAGTGTCATCACCAATTTTATCTCCTGCATCCTTAAGAGCTTTTTCAGCCATAAAGATTGTCTGGTCTGCAGTATTACGTAGCTCTACTAGCGCTTTCTTTTTGGCATCTTCGTCTGCATGTGCCTCAGCGTCGGCTTTCATTTTATTAATCTCATCTTCTGAAAGGCCAGATGAACCTTCAATACGGATAGAATTCTCCTTGCCACTTGTTTTGTCAGCTGCCTTTACCTGCAGGATACCATTGGCATCCAAATCAAAGGTAACTTCAATTTGTGGTACTCCACGAGGAGCAGGAGGGATACCATCAAGAATAAATTTACCTAGTGATTTATTATCAGCTGCCATTGGGCGCTCACCTTGCACCACATGAATTTCGGTAGATGTTTGATTATCGACTGCAGTAGAAAATACCTGTGATTGGCTCGCTGGGATAGTGGTATTCTTCTCAATCAGTGGTGTAGCCACACCACCCATAGTCTCGATTCCTAAAGTAAGAGGGGTGACATCCAAGAGTAGTACATCTTTCACATCTCCTTGCAAAATACCAGCTTGAATTGCTGCTCCTAGTGCCACTACCTCATCAGGATTAATAGACTTGTTTGGCTCTTTACCAAAAAGTGCTTCTACCTCTTGAACGATTTTTGGCATACGGGTTTGCCCTCCTACTAGAATCACCTCGTCAATATCCTGTATCTCGAAGGGGCTATCTGCCACTGCTTGCTTGGTAATTTCTATTGCCTTACTAATAAATGGCTCAGCAATTTGTTCCAATCGGCTTCGTGTCATTGTTTGATCTAAGTGCACTGGCCCATCTTCCCCCGAAGAAATAAATGGGATATTAATATTAGTCTCAGAAGAAGAAGAGAGCTCAAGCTTGGCCTTTTCAGCTGCTTCATCCAAGCGCTGGAGAGCAAGCTTGTCTTTTTTAAGATCTATACCTGTTTCGGTTTTGAATTGGGCAGCTATATAATCAATAATAGCCGCATCAATATCTCGCCCTCCCATATTGTGATCACCAAGAGTAGATTTTACTTCAATGACATCATCCCCCACTTCCAAAACTGAAACATCAAAAGTACCTCCTCCGAAATCAAAGACTACAATTTGCTGATCATTCTTCTTGTCAAAACCATAGCTCAGAGCTGCAGCAGTCGGCTCGTTGATAATACGCTTAACATCAAAGCCCGCAATTTTGCCCGCATCTTTGGTAGCTTGTCGCTGATCATCATTAAAGTAGGCAGGCACAGTAATCACCGCCTCGGTAATTTTCTCTCCAAGTTTTGCTTCTGCATCCGCTTTAATTTTTTGTAAAATAAAGGCAGAAATCTCCTCAGGTCGGTGCCACTCTTCTCCCATTTTTATCTCTATACCTCCATTGGCACTTTTTCGGGATTCAAAAGGCACCTTTTCGAGGTTAGTCTGCACTGATTTTTCATCAAAGCTATGTCCAATAAATCGCTTAACTCCTACAATGGTATTGGTAGGATTAGTAACAGCCTGGCGCTTAGCTAATAGCCCTGCTAATCGCTCTCCTGTTTTTGACACCCCCACAATAGATGGAGTGGTGCGATTACCCTCTGCATTTTCTAAAATAGTAGGCTTACCTCCCTCAATCACCGCTACGGCACTATTGGTGGTACCTAAATCAATTCCAATAATTTTACTCATACTGTCTTGTATTACTTATATTGTTAAAATTATAATTCTCCTAGGGCCTTATTGCGTAAATAAGCAGACACATTCTCAAACCCTGCCTCCATAGCAGACTGCTCAATTTCTCGTTTCTCAGTAGGAGTGACACGAAAGCGCAAAACCTCTGATTGAATCTCTGATTGTTCTCGAGAGGCCACAATCTCACGGGCAAGCTCTGCTAAGACGCGTGGTACCTGCTCATTTGGTACACGCACTTGCACCCCTGCTCCTTTGCACACGATAGTGGTATATCGCTGTGCGGGAGCCATGGTGTAATCATAGCGCTTATTACCTACCAGAATATAATGTCGTATTTCACTCATACCTGTAGCTACATTTTATGAAAATGTGCCACAAAGTCAAGTGTGCAAAATTTGCTATACCTTATAATTACTCTCTTATATACGAGCTAAGCCAATTTCACCTTTGCTGGACGGATGACCTTATCGCCTATTTTATACCCTTGATGCACCACTTCCTCTACAGTATCCCCCTCTGGGGCTGACTCGAGTACTTCATGGAGCTCTGGATCAAAGCTATCACCTACTGCCCCATATAGCTTTACTCCATTATTTTCTAATGTTTCTATAAATTGAGAATGAATATACTCAATCCCCCGTCGCCAATTCTCATCTACCGATTCCCACATTATGGTATTACTAAAAGCAGCATTGAAATTATCTAGCATCGGAATAAGCTCACGAAGTAAAGTCTCTTTGCCTAAGGTGGTGAATATCTTACGCTCTTCTTCGTGTCGACGCTTGAGATTAATAAGCTCTGCTTGAGCACGTTGCCAGCCTTCTAAATACTCTTTGCGTTCTCGTTCGATTTTCTGTGCTTCTGTTTCCTCTCCAGCGCCAGTATCTTGAGCGGTATCTTTATCACCTTGTTCCACAGCCTGAGATTTTTTTTCCTGCTCATGAAGGTCACCCTCTATTTCTTTCTTATTTTTTTTATGATTTTTTTGTTTATCTGTATCACTCATAGTGCAGGCTATTATAGACGCTTCCTTGCGCTATTTCAATGGTGGTGATATCTCTCCTCCCCACACCAACTCTTGCGTGCTAAAATTAGTATGTATTACTAGTAATTAATATATACGTATGGATTATGTAGAAACAGTTCAAAGTGGGGCAAATTCATTTGCCAGACCTTTCGTGGATATGTTTTCTTCAGTTGCAGAATTTCTTCCGGTGCTATTGGCAGCTTTTGTTGTTTTGATAGTGGGATTAATTGTGTCACCCTTGGTGGGCAAGGCGGTCACCAAGGCTTTCGAGCTTATCAAGACAGATGAATTTCTTGATCAAATGGGAGTTTATGATGCAATGAAATCAATCGGAATGAATTTTAGTATCTCTCATATACTTGGGGTGATTGCTAAATATACCGTATTGATTGTCTTTATCACTATGGTAGCTGAGATTCTTGATCTTGGAGAATTATCACGATTGATCCAAGACTTTATCCGATTTATTCCACAAATTGTAATCGGATTGGTAATCATAGGTGTTGGACTTATCGCTGCTGACTGGCTACGTGATATGGTACGAGGGATTGCAAAAGCATCAGATAGTGCAGATTATGCTGACTTGCTTGGAAGCATCACCCGTATTTCAGTAATTGTCTTTGCGGTTATGGCAGCTTTGGTGCAAGTAGGAATCGCCCAAGCTCTCATTCAAATTATGTTTGCTGGTGTAGTATTTGGACTCGCTCTTGCTTTCGGACTTGGTGCAAAAGATACCGTAGCTCGAGCAATTGATTCTTGGATGAAATAAGACACACCTACTTACTTTTTCTTCTACGACAAAATCCGCATTCTATGCGGATTTTGTCTTTGATATACAAATTCTTATTAGAGATATGTTTATTCTCTTATTGAACAAAGATAGCCGGGTAATTAAAATATTATAGTGATACTTTAGATTACTTACGGATAAATAGAAGCGCTCGCTTAATATCATCGTATTCTACTTCTCCATCAAGAGCACGAAAAATCGGCTTGAGTATATACCCACCCCTATCATCAAGATACTCTTCTTGTTCTAGTGAATCTACCGCCTCTTGCACCATATCTATAATATCGCTAGAGATATCAACGCTTGGTGCACCTATCTCTTCCCCTGCTTGGCGTAAATCAAGCAAATGACCAATAATAGTGCCTTCTGCTAGGCCTCGATCCTGTGCAATTTCACTAATACTCCTGCCAGCACGAAGTAGCTCGAGTGTTTGCTCACGAGTAGATTTCTTGGCCCGCTGGGCTTCTGTTTCATAATCTACCTCATCAATACTTCCACCTACTTGCTCTATCCAATTCCTTTCATATTCTACCTGTTTTTCATTTTCAAGGTGGCGCTGTGTGGCTTCATATTCATCTGATAATTCTCTAAATCGATTGTCTACTCGAATTGTTAGTGGATCCATTTCTGTAGCAGTATTATTGAAGCCACAGATATACAAGCCATCTATGCTTCTCACCCGTGAAAGCGCTACATACCCTTGCCCTACTTCAAAACATTTTGACAGATCAATAAGAGCGGCATCGAGGGTCATTCCCTGCGATTTATGAATGGTGATTGCCCAAGCCAAACGAATCGGTATTTGTGAAATACTTGCTTGCTTCTTTCCATCTTGTTCAAGTACCCACTCTTCGGGACTCGCGGTAATTATCTCCCCCGAATAGAGCTCGACAATTGGATACTCACTATGCTCATCAAAGCCTATCACTATCCCAAGTGAGCCGTTTACATATCCTTTTTCATAGTTATTACGCACAAACATTACCCGAGCACCTGCACGAAGCTCTAGTAGCTCTGGAGCCAAACAACCCTGCTTGAGCTTTTCCACATTCACTTTACTGCCCGTACTCGTCATTTCAAAATAATGTGGATCGGCTTCAATCTTTTCAAGCTCCTGATAATTAATAACGTCGACGTCTTTATTATGAGTATAAAGCTGTACTGGCTCTAATCCTTTTTCGGGCATCACCCCATGCCGTTCTCTTAATTCTGCCAGGCCATCTTCCTCTATATCCCCCGAGCGAATACTCCCTAGTATTCGAGTAAGGGCATCACTATCTTGTTGTCTGTGTTGCTCACTTAAATAACAAGGAGTGATGCCAGCATCAAGCCATGCTCGCGACTGCCAGGCGTAGCGCTTTCGAGGACTGCTCTCTCTACGCCTCACCACTGGTGGCAACTGAAAAAAATCTCCTGAAAATATTACCTGTATTCCACCAAAAGCCTTATCAGGCTCTTCGTGTACTATTCGAGCAATGCTATCTATCGCATCTAAAAAATTTGGTGCGACCATTGATATTTCATCAATAATAAGTACTTTAGTGTTTTTGATACGCTTCCATGTGCGCTCTCGAGAAAGAATTTCATCTTGTAGCTCTGGGGTCAGAGTATCATTAATGCCCATCCCTGACCAACTATGAATTGTAGTGCCTCCTATATGGGTAGCTGCAATGCCTGTAGAGGCAGTAATAGCTGGCTCAATAGCGTGTCGGCGTAGCCAGTCAATGTATTGATTAACAAGGTGTGTCTTTCCACTCCCTGCTTGTCCAGTAATAAATACATTCTTCCCTTGTTTGAGAAGAGCTAGTGCGGTAGCTTGTTTCATTATTACTGTATCTTATCACAACCAAAACATCCCCTACCTCACTTGGACGCCGGGCGTTCAAGTGGACTTACTTAACTTATTATTATGATAATATTTAAATATATGAAAAGAAAATTTACCTTTAAAATTAATGAATTTTACCATATCTACAATAGAGGAGTAGATAAGCGGGAGATATTTACAGACGAAACAGACTGTCTTCGTTTTCTAGATGGCTTAGTTTTTTTTAATCAAATAAATAATATAGGTAGCCTACTTGAAAATTCATATAGAGATAAAAATATACAATCTATGCCCATTGTCCGTATTCATGCCTATAATCTTCTACCAAATCACTTTCATCTTGTATTAGAACAATTGGAAGATAATGGTATCTCTATTTTTATGCATCGGCTTTGTACTGGATATTCAAAATATTTTAATGATAAATACAATAGAAGTGGATCTTTATTCCAGGGTCGATTTAAAGCACAACACATAGATAGAGAAAATTATATGGATTATGTTTTGGCATATGTTCATCAAAACCACAATGTGCATCAACTTGGAAGCCGGGCGTCCAAGTGGAAACCCAAATCAAGTATTAAAGAACTGGAATTTGGTAATGCACGCAATGGTCATCAGATATGTTCTGATAGATTTATATATAACCATTGTTCCTCAATCAAAGACTACTCCAATTATTCTCTTTCACTCTTAGGTGAATGTATCAAACAACGCAATGCCTATAAAGATTCAAAATATAAACAAGGTCTTGCGTATTTTTTAAATGAATAAAACCACTTACTTGGACGCCGGGCGTCCAAGTGATTGGAGTTCTTCGTAAAGACGGCGCTCTTCTCTCGATAATTTTTTTGGTACTGATACGCTGATTTGTACATACAAATCACCTCGACGCCCACTTTTTTCTCCTACCCCCTCTCCCTTTACGCGCAACATTGCACCGTGATTTGTGCCTGCAGGAATTTTAATTTTTACCTCGCCATCTACAGTACCTACTTTTTTAGTAGCCCCTAAGACTGCTTCAACTATACTGATTTCTAAATCGGTCTTCAAATCATTTGCAATCTTTTCAAATCGCTTGTCTCGTACAACTCGTACAAGAATATATAAATCTCCTGGCTCACCCCCTATAAGGGCCTCTCCTTTACCTGACATTCGCAACTGTTGTCCATCCTCAATCCCTGCTGGTATACGTACACGCACTTTTTCTTTCTCTCGAGTGATACCACTGCCTTTACATTTAGAACATTTTGTCTGTACCTGTGTACCCTTTCCATTACAGTCAGGGCAAATTATTTGTCGTTGGATGGTGCCCATTATGGTCTGCTGTACCTGCGATACTTGTCCATCTCCATTACAGGTAGTACAGGTCTTTGGTTTTTTATTTTCGTCTCCAGTACCCCCACATCTGCTACACTCTGTATTTTTTGTGATACTAAATTCTTTATCAGTCCCAAAAACTGATTCCTTAAAATTAATTTCAAGCTCTATAGAAATATCTGCTCCACGGCGACGGCGGGCACCCCTGCGTGCTCCTCCAAAAATATCACCAAAGAGATCATTAACATCAAATTCCATTCCCCCCTGAGAAAATCCACCAAAATCAAAGCCTCCAAATCCATGACCTGCACCAGAGTATGATGCTCCTGGGCCAGCCTGGCCAAACTGATCATATTGAGCTCTCTTTTTTTTATCCTTGAGCACACTGTAGGCCTCATTCACTTCTTTGAATTTTTTTTCATCTCCCCCCTTTTTATCGGGGTGATATTCTTGTGCTTTTCTACGGAATGCCTTTTTAATTTCAGCATCTGAGGCACCTCTCTCTATCCCAAGTATTTTGTAATAATCTTTCATATGCGTATCTACTATTTATCGTTTGCGTATTATATAGTATACTTGCTTGTATACAAAAGATATGAGCGAACTACCACCAAAAAAATTTAAATATAAAAAAGACCAAAAGGATTGGGTATTGATAGGCATAATTATCTTTACCTTTATATGCTTCGGGCTAATATTTTATGGTATTCGCTATTTTGATAGCTATCAAACTGATCGTGAATCACTCAACCGTAATGAATTTAATGAGCTTGTAAAAAATCGTGAAGCTCTTGAAAACCAAATCAACCAATATCTAGAGGATTCAGATTTCAATCCCAACAACTAGCTAGCCTTCTCGCTATCCATCACCTTTATTACTCTCTCGATTGATAGTAATTGGAGCGAATTGCTCTTCTTGCTCTAGGCTAATTTCTCCTTGCTTAAAAAGCTCAAGAACGGCAAGGAATGATACCGCGCATTCTCTCCTATCTCTCCCCTGCACTAGCTCGCTAAAGCGCAACTCTACAAAGTGTTTAATACGCGCACTAATATCTTCGATTATCTCCTTAAGACTTTTCTGTGGCGCTACTTCTTTTTGTGGCTTAAATACATCTTGTTCAACAGTAGCAAATACCGCGTACATACTTTCTCGCATTGCCCGAGGAGTAATGCGTATATCAGGCTGAAAGTGTATATCTTCGATACGCCTTTTGCGTGCTTGGTATATTGGCGCGGAGGCAAATTCTTTAGCTAATATATATGCTTGCTCTTTAAAAACAGCGTACAACTTGAGTGATCGCTCAAGCATAGAGATATCTTTCTCTTCTTCGTCAGTAATAATGAATTGCGGTAAAAGATGGCGTGATTTTATCAGCATAAGTGTAGCTGCAATATATATAAAGCCCGTAGCGTCACTTAATCGAAATTCATTTTCTCGTACATAGGCAATATACTCATCAGCAATTTGACCAAGAGATACTTCACTAATATGAAGCTTTTTTTTCTCTACCAGAATGAGTAAGGCCTCAAAGGGACCTGTAAAAGACTTAGTATCTACAGAAAAATTAGTAGATGTTTGTGATTGCATATCTTTCTATTATATCGTATCACTGTATTCGCCTATCCCCAGCGAGAAATAAAATTGAGTATTATTCTAATATCTTTTAGCTAGAGTATAAAAAACTATACCAATTACAATTGAATAGAATCCAAATACAAGTACGATCAGAGAAAATGCATAAGCAAAGATAGCAAGCTGGAGGGCGGTTGTAAGTGCTGTTGCTTTAAACCAAATATCGCGTGCAGTATTGGCTTCCATTACAATATTGCCTTCTTCATCTAAAATAGAATTGCCTTCCGCATCGAGCTTGGGAATCTGGCGTGGCATCTGAGCGAATGTTTCCCCTTCTGTGATACTAAGAGTATGATCCCTAATAATATCTGCTTGAGACTTAAGTGTGAGTGGTCCGCGTACGGGAGCACTAGGAATAGAAGCATCACTAGTGGTTGTAATATGTTCTCTTGTGACATTTGTATAGGTAAAAACAATCCCCCACAGGGCACTGGCGACTAATATAGAGCCAATAATTATTGCCAGAAGTGATGAAACCTTAAGTAATTTTTTCATACTATATATTATACAATTCTTTATGGGAATGTTGTAATCGAAACTTACCCACTTATATATTTTTTTAATTTATTTTTTTGCATTTTCAAATTAGTCGGATATAATGCCCAGACAATTCTATATGCGTCGATGGCAGAGTGGTCAAATGCAGCGGACTGTAAATCCGCCGGGAGTTCCCTACGCAGGTTCGAATCCTGCTCGGCGCACTAAATAAAAAGGATGGGCTTCCCCCATCCAATTTCTTCTTCATTATGCATTCCCTACCGATGGTGCGACGGCTAGTGCCTTTTGGGCTTGCAATTCTTGAGCCCAGTAGCCCACACGCCGAATAAATGGAATGCTCTGCCCAATAAACATAGTTTGTCCTCCAGCAAGAGGGATCTCCCACTCTTTTTGACTATGAATATGCACTCTCTTGGTGGATGGTAGTATTACTTCATGTCGGCTCCCATAATGCTTATCATGGAAAAGCACCCGGGCATGATCAGCTCCGACAATGTAGCCCACGAGTGCGCTCGAAAGAAAGATGCCTTGCTGATTGCTCTCTTCGATAACAAAAGCAATCGGGTATCCCAAGCGCCAGCCTGCGCTGACCATAATCACAATTAGTGCGCTTCGCATTAGTAATTACTCCTTCTACTTTCAAGAAAAATTATACAATAATAAATATAAAATAAAATCCCCATAGGGATTTTATTTTAAACTTAGATCATATGCCTCTTCCTAGCCATATTTTATACTACAATTGCCTCTTCTTTCTTTCTAGCTATCTGTATTTTGCTTTGTATTCGTTTTTTAGGTTTGAAATCGTAAGTAAATTTATCTGCTTTGTAATCTACAGTAAAGCTCCCCGCTTGATCTCCTCCATACGCAATCATAGCTTCAGCTAATGGATTAAGTACACGAGATTGTACCGCGCGACGAAGTGGCCGAGCTCCAAAAGCAGGATCATAGCCTTCAGATATAATTTGCTCAAGGGCTTTCTTGTTGATTTTGAGCTTAATATCTTTACCAACAAGACGATCTTCCACTTCTTGAATATATAGCTTAATAATTTGCTCAATAGCCTCTCGAGAGAGAGTATCAAATACAATTATTTCATCAAGTCGATTGACAAACTCAGGACGAAAAGTATCTTTGAGTGCCTGGAGTACCCGCTCTTTGGCTTGATTGTAATCAGCCTCTTCTTTCTCATCATCGACAAAGCCAATTGATTCCATCGCATCCACATACTCAGCACCTACATTTGATGTCATAACAATCACTGTATTGCGGAAATTAATCGTACGACCTTTTGCATCGGTGAGTTGCCCATTATCCAAAACTTGCAAAAGAATGTTAAAAATTTCTGGGTGGGCTTTTTCTATCTCATCAAAGAGCACTACACTGTATGGGCGATGACGTACTTTTTCTGTAAGTCCCTTTCCTCCCTCTTCGTGCCCCACATATCCCGGTGGTGAGCCAATCAATTTAGAGACTGAGTGCCCTTCCATAAGCTCCGACATATCCACCCGAATAAGCGCTTCAGGATCATCAAAAAGGAATTTGGTGAGCGTTCGGGTGAGCTCTGTCTTTCCTACACCAGTAGGCCCGAGAAAGATAAAGCTTCCAATTGGCCGATTTGGATCAGCAATCCCTACTCGCGAGCGCTTGACTGCATGAGTAATTTTTTTAATTGCTTCTTCTTGTCCAATAATCGTTTTACTAAGCTCTTCTTCCATACCATCAAGCCTCTTGGCTTCAGCTTGAAGCATTTTATTAGCAGGAATACCAGTCCAACGCTCGACTACCTGAGCAATCTGAGCTTCTTGTACCTCCTGATCGACTAGCCGACGATCTTTTTGTAAAAGAGTAATGCGCTTATTTTTACTCTCAAGATCTTTTTCAAGCTGTGGCAATGTAACATAGCGAAGCTCAGCGGCTCGAGAGAGATTGCTACCTGCTTCTGCCCTATCTGATTCAGCGCTTATCTCATCAATTTTTGTTTTAATTTCTTGAATATCACGAATAAGCTCTCGTTCTTTCTCCCAGCGTATCTGCATATCACTGGATGATTCTCTTAGATTTGCGACCTCTACATTTATTTCTTTAATTCGTTTTTCTGATTTACTACTTGTATCATTCTCCAAAGCTCTCTTTTCAATTTCAAGTGCCATAATTTGCCGATCTACCTCTTCGAGCTCGTCTGGTTTATTTTCCAAAGAAATTTTCAAAGATGAAGCAGCCTCATCAATCAAGTCTACTGCCTTATCAGGCAAAAATCGATCAGTAATATAACGAGATGAGAAATCTACCGCCTGCACAATTGCCTCATCGGTAATACGTACTCCATGATAGGCCTCATATTTATCTTTAATACCACGCAAAATAGTAATAGAATCTTCTCGGCTAGGCTCATTGACATGTACCGGCTGAAATCGACGAGTAAGCGCTGGGTCTTTCTCAATGTATTTTTGGTATTCTTGCAAAGTAGTAGCCCCAATAGCACGCAAATCTCCACGAGCCAAGGCAGGCTTGAGGATATTAGCAGCATCCATTGATCCTTCAGCTGTCCCCGCTCCCACAATAGTATGAATCTCATCGATAAAAAGAATGACTTTCCCTTGAGCTTTCTCCACCTCTTTCATTACATTCTTTAAGCGTTCTTCAAATTCACCACGAAATTTTGTACCTGCAATAAGCAAGCCGATATCAAGAGAGGCAATTTCTTTATTTTTCAAAGATTCAGGAGCCTCCCCATTAGCAATCTGAAGTGCAATCCCTTCAGCTATCGCTGTCTTCCCTACTCCCGCTTCTCCAATAAGGATTGGATTGTTTTTTGTGCGTCGAGAAAGGATTTGAATAACTCGTTTTATTTCATTGTTCCGTCCAATAACAGGATCTAGCTTATTCTCCAAAGCCAAAGCGGTGAGATTGCGCGTGTAGCGAGAAAGATACTTGTATTGCTTTTTTTCTACCCCCGCTTCTTTTCCAGCACGAATATCTTGAATTACTACTTCGATAGATTGGTAATCTAGCTTAAATTTATTGATCAGTTCCTTAATATCAGAATCAGCTCCAGCAAGAATTGCCAAGAATAAGTGTTCACTTGATACAAAATCATCTCCAAACGCTCGTGCAATTTCAGCAGACTTAGCAAATGCTTCAGCCAATTCTTTGACTAAAAACATTTGGTATGAGGGGGTGAGAGTCTCACTGCCTCGCTCTCCTTCAATAAGCTCATAGACAACATCCGAGAGTAATACATAATCAATTTCAAGTTTTTCTAAAATAGCGACCACAATAGACTCTTCTTGTGATAGAAGTGCAGCAAAAAGATGCGCTGGAGTCACATGATTTTGTCCACGCTCAATAGCCAGCTCGTGAGAACGGCGTACGGCTTCCTTAGCTTTAGTGGTGAATGAATTTAAATCTGGCATATCTTATAGTGTAGCATATGTGGCACATTGCCACTGCTGTGTACAGCATCATACAAAAGTAGCTACATTTTTGCAAATGTAGCCACATATTATAAATAAAGGGGGGTCTAGGTCGTTGCCTACTAACCCCCCTGTGAGAGACTTCCTGCTCATCCCTACCCTTTCCCTTTGCGCAAGCGACCACCGCGTCCAGTGTATTAGTGATTGGCTTCTCTCGAAGAGGCATCACTAAATAAATCGCCCTCATCAAAGTACGCAAATCACAGCCGGCCGTATTCGCCTTGACTATCTGATTTACTGCGGGTGCTCTCCTAATTACAAGATACCCGACTCTCTCCTTTTTTACAACTTGCAAAATTGAACACACTGCATAGTGCAAAATTCTGCACTACTATCATGGCGACAAGCACTAGCACATTCTTCCCATCTTCCACCAAGCGTCTCACACTGGATATCACTAATACCCAAACATTCTTGGTACTCATTGAATTCGCCCCCCACAAGCTCACAGCTAGCTTCTTTTTCTGCCATTGTGGGCTCCTGAGAATTAGCTATAGGATTTTTAAGGGTGCTTGTAGCCATATCTTGCTCTTCCAAAATTGGCGTACTTTCTATAGTATCTACCAACGACTGTGCAATAACCCACCCCACAATAAAAGTAATTGAAGCGAGAGCAACAGCAATTATAATGGTACGCATCATTGAATCTGTACTTACATCTTGATGATCGGTATTTTTATTATCCCTATTGTCTTCCATAATCTAATTATAACAAATCAAAAACGGTAGGCACAAATTCGCGTGTTTGATATACTGTACTTGCTATGAACGAAAAATATGTATCACCATACGAGCCAGGCATATATGAAAAGCCTATTTATCAAGAAGAAGAAGAATCTGGCTTTTTTAATCCTGATGTTTGTCTCGATAAAGGAGTGGCGGATGCTCATAAGGAATATTTTAGTATCGTTCTTCCTCCGCCAAATGTCACTGGCACACTCCATATGGGGCACGCCTCTATGCTCGCTATTCAAGATACTTTAGTACGCTACAAGCGTATGCTTGGTATGCCTACACTCTGGATACCCGGCACCGATAGTGCAGCATTGGCTACTCAAGAAAAAGTGGAAAAAGAGCTTTTAAAAAAAGAAAATCTCCGTCGACATGATCTCGGCCGAGAGGAGTTTCTTCGCCGGGTAAATGATTTTGCTCTCGAAAGTCAGGAGACGATTCTCTCACAGGTACGCGAGATGGGCTCATCGCTCGATTGGTCTCGCCTTGCCTATACTTTAGATGATACACGTGCCTACGCAGTCACCGAAGCCTTCGTCCGACTTTACAATATGGGCTTGATTGAAAAAGATAGCTATATTGTAAATTGGGATCCTAAAATGCAGACTACTGTATCTGACGATGAGGTCGACTACAAAGAAGAAACTGCTACCTTTTATGAATTTCAGTATGGCCCCTTTGTTATTGGTACATCCCGCCCAGAAACAAAATTTGGAGATAAATATGTAGTTATGCACCCTCATGATGAGCGATATAGCGAATATATCCACGGACAACAAATTGAAGTAGATTGGATCAATGGCATGGTTACAGCTACGATTATTAAAGATGAAGCGGTAGATCCTGAATTTGGTACAGGAGTAATGACCATCACCCCTCATCACGACAAAGTGGATTTTGAAATTGCCCGACGGCATAATCTAGAACATGAACAAATTATTGATTGGTATGGCAAGCTTCTACCAATCGTGGGTGATGAATTTGCAGGAATGAAAATCAAAGAAGCACGAGATGCTGTAGTAGAGCGATTGCGGGAGAAGGGTCTTCTCGTATCTCGAAAAAGCTATACCCATAATGTAGCTATTTCCTCTCGAGGTGGCGGAATGATTGAGCCACAAATTAAAGATCAGTGGTTTGTGCGTGTTAATAAAGAATTCAAACTTCCTCATTCAAATATTAATGGCATTGAATCTGGCGCTTTGGTGACCCTCAAGCAACTTATGGGGCACGTGGTAAAAGAGAAACATATCCAATTTAATCCTGAAAATTTCGAAAAACACTATTTCTCGTGGATAGATAATTTGCATGACTGGTGTATCTCTCGACAAATTTGGTTTGGACACCGCGTACCTGTGTGGTATCGAGAAGAAGGTGAAATTTGGGTCGGGCATGGTGCCCCTAAAGGCGAAGGCTGGGTGCAAGAAGAGGATACGCTTGATACATGGTTTTCCTCTGGGCTGTGGACCCTCTCCACCTTGGGCTGGCCAGAAGAAACCCCTGATTTAGCTCACTTTCATCCCAACACCTTACTCGAGACAGGATACGATATTATTTTTTTCTGGGTAGCTCGGATGATTTTAATGACTAGCTCATTGAGAGGTGAAATACCCTTTAAGCATCTCTATATGCACGGTATGGTGCGTGACACAAAAGGGCAAAAAATGTCAAAATCTAAAGGCAACAGCGTCGATCCTCGTGATATTATTGCCGAATATGGTGCAGATGCCGTACGGATGTCACTCTTGGTAGGTAATCCACCAGGAGACGATATTAATTTTGATGAGAACAAGGTCCGTGCCTATAAAAAATTTTCAAACAAACTTTGGAATATTGCTCGTTTTGTCTATTCAAATACTGATGGCTTTGATTATGAGCATTTTGACACTGCCGCTCTGTCTCAAGATGAACAAAAATTAATCGATGAGTGGACAAACCTAAAATCAGCAGTCGCTGACGATATTGATAAATTTCGTTTGTATCTTGCAGCCGACAAACTCTATCATTATGTCTGGCACACTTTTGCAGATGAGGTAATTGAAAGCACTAAAGAGTATACAGATCCCGAGACTCGATTACTTACTAACGACAATAAGAAGTATCTCTTACTCCATATTATGGAAGGCTTTCTTAAAGCACTTCATCCATTTATGCCATTTATAACAAGTGAAATTTGGAAAGATTTTCCTAAAGAAAATAAGAAGCTCTTGCTTGCAGAGCGCTGGTAAAAATCTACATATGCTGACTCTTTCTTTGTGAAGTCTTCGCATATTTCTCTACAAATGTTTTACCAATCCGCTGTGCCAAGATATTAATTTGCATATCCGAAAAATCGATACTCCCATCTTCTTTATATCCTGTATAGACAACAATATCTGCTTTGGCGGACTCTTTCGAAGAATTGTTAGTAATATCAAGCGTTACAATATATGTATCACCCAGTGTGATAAAAGCATCTACGCCATGGTACACATCAAAGGCTGTCCCTAGTGAGGTATAGTATCGCATCTTGCCCGATAGATCTGGATATAATTCATTGAGGCGATTAATTAATTTGGTTGCCGGAAGTGGTAGCGTTTGTGGTTGCATTCGTATTGCTTCTTTCTTTGCCTCCTCGTAAGTTTTGTATTGAATTTTTTTAGTATAGCTACATTCTGATTGACCACAAAAAGCCCGCTCGATATCTTTGCCTGCTTTAATTCCTATATGATGTGGTTGGTATTTTTCAAATGGCATATGTCTTTATAATTCCCCTCGCTCTGCTAAAGATTGCTTTTTAAGTAGCTCAAGATAGCATGTGCGCGCAGCGGGTAAATTGATATCTTCTCCTGCCCATATACTCACCGGCTCACCCTGTACAGCTCGTGCAAAAGAAAAGCTTGTTTTGTTACGCATAAATTCACTTTGTGATTGTGAAATATGATTAAGAAAATTTACCGCCGTCTCTCCCGAAAGTCCCCCAGAGAGAAATACCACGCCACCAATATTCTTTGGAATTACTTCGGCGAGTAATTGTGCAGTCTTCTGCCCCACTTCCTCTGCGCTCGCCCACTCTTGGGCACTATAGCCTGAATGCACCATAGATGTTTTGAGAATTACTCCAGGAAGATACACTCCATAGCTACGCATAGTAGCAAAAAGATTTTCAAAGATACTGCACATTACAAGCTTTTTTTCTTCAATAGAATAATCCCCCTTAATGAGCACCTCTGGCTCTACGATAGGCACCACGCTGTGCCGTTGGCAGATACCAGCATAGATTGCCATAATGACACTATTGGCCTCGATTGCGTGAGCACTGGGTGTCCCTAATTTTTTATCAATGATAAATGCGGTACGCCACTTGGCAAATCCAGCTCCGCCTTGCTTGTAAGCAATCATTCTCTCATCAAGCCCATCTAGGCCTTGGGTAAATTTTTCTGTATCTGTGCCAGGAAGTATCGCCATTCCTCCATCTACTTTAACCCCTGGCACCATACCTTTATTTTTAATTTGCTCTACAAAGCTTTGCCCATCAAGATTATCTTGCCAAAAAGTCTCATCATGCAAAATTACTCCTGATAAATATTCTTCAATGCCGGAAGTGTTGATAAGCAAATCCCGAAAACGCCTACGATTCTCCGCTGTATTTTCCAATCCAATAGGATCGAGTCGTTTGGGAGTAGATCGAGTAGATTCATCCGCTGCTAAAAGCCCTTTACCTGGGGTAAAAATTTGGTGAACAATTTTTTCTAATTCTTGATGATTACTCATATATATTTTGTGATGTTATTATTTGTCCCCAACACTAGACTCCGCAGACATAATTAGCTCAAGAGTATCCTGAATTGATGGTACTGTATATTATTGTACAGCTCAGTGGGCTTTATGCACCCTATCTCTGTGGATTATTATATATAGCTTGTAAGGCATACCGAGTAGCTTCTTGTACATTTCTAAACCTGTCTCCTCCAAGCTTGACGCCACCAAACCATCTCGTCACGCACACTACTGCATTGACCACTCGTTCTCCTTGCATCACCCGCAAGATTGTCTGTCCAGCCCCCGCTTCTCCATCATCATTTTTTGTTTCAATAATTTGCCCATTGCGACGAATACGAGCTGCATAAGTATTGTGAGTAGCTTTGGCATATTTTTTTTTCGATTTGAGCTTGGCCAAAAATAGCTTAATATCCGATTCATCCTCTATTCGACCAATAGATACTGAGTACTTGCTTCCCCTGTCACTTATTATTTTTTCATACAATACAAAGCCACTTTTTACTTCCCAATCATCTCCAAAATCAAATTGTGTATTTTGTTTGGCCATATATTATTGCGTCTACTTAGTCGTCATCCCGCGGCCCAAGAAAATGACACTAATGTGTGTCATCCTGGGGACTTGCAGATACGAGGCGGCAGCCAAAGTATCTGCAAGTAACCCGGGATCAAAATAATTATAATCTCTTTTTCTAAATCATTATACAGTATCTTGAAAATATCAATTAATCCAAGTGATTTTGCTCTGTTATGTATCTATCCAAAATTGTATTAATCAAGTTAAAACTATTTGCATGACTAAAATGTCCTAAATAAGACTGCACCATGGGTTCGTTTGCATCACATGCAATACCTCTTCCCGAGTTTGTTTCAAATTGGTATAGTTTCTTTTTAAATCTTTTTACCACCTTTTGTCGTACCAATGTGTGAGTAGGCTTGAGATAATACCCCAAAAAATCGATTCCATTTTTTGTACATTGCAACTTAGTTTTATCTTCGCACAACCTTAGTTTCAGATTTCTTTTCAAAAATTGATTTATAAGGCTGATTGAATGAGCTAGTTTTTCATAATCTTCATCAAGTATTACAAAATCATCTACATATCTTACATAACGATTAAAACCAAGATCTTCTTCAATAAAATAATCTAATTCATGTAAATAAACATTGGCAAAAAACTGACTAGTCAGGTTTCCAATTGGTAGACCTTTGTTTTGATTTCCCCATAAGAGTGATTTTTCTTGAGGTAATAGATCCTTTGTCCCCGTATGACCTTTAAAAATATAATTACCTGCAGGATTATGAAACACTATCTTTCTAGCAATCCACGAAACTTCTTCTTTCCAAGTACTACCAGCCGCACTATCGTTAATACGCTTCTCTATTAATTGCCATAGTATTTCTTTGTCTATACTACGAAAAAAACTTGTAATATCTAACTTTACATAATAAAGTCTCTTGCCATCAATACCGCCTCGTATTGTGTACCACCGCAATTTTTTGACTGCCTTATGAGTACCCTTGCCTTTTCGGTTTGCGTATGAACTATCCAAAAAATTCTGTTCAAACAACATCTCAATTTCATTGCACAATAAATGATGCACAATACGGTCTCGAAAATGAGCAGCGAATACTTCCCGTGGCGAAGGCTCGGTAACAATAAAGCAAACGTGTCTTGATATTTTATATTTCCGACTCTTCAAATCAGCCAAGAGCGCACAGAGATTCTCCTCTCGCTTTATCTCAAATTTGCACACATTAACAGTATTCTTCTTGTGCTTTAAACAATCTTGATACGCTTTGTATAATTTTTCAAAAGTAAATATTGTCATAGCAGTGTCTTCAATCAAGCAAAGAACGTCAAAATAAAAAGTACTAGTGGACGCAACGAACATAATTGCCATTGCTCTTATCATTCCGGTTCACATTGCCGTTATTGAGGTTCGTTTGATATGCGTTCGTGGGCGCAGACGGCGACTCGACAGACGACCAGTAATTGCTCGCCGTAAAGCCTGCACATTTATTTCCTTCTGACTCAATCATGATAACAAACTATCCCTATTTGCTGTTTAGTTCAAATAGGAGCAGAAGGTGGCATTTTTTATCCACACTCTCTTATCAAACAGATAAGCGATTCTGGGAATACTACTTTTTTTGTAGAAATTTCTTCCAATTCTTCGCTTGATTCAAGGCACTAACCACATTCTCTACTACAAAGGCATAGGCCTTCTTATTACCCAATTGTTCCAATTCATTGGCCACACGAGTGTATATCAACAACTTATTCATCTCATTTTGTATAGCTGCTACATATTCTATTCTTTGGCTCTTGTCTCGACAATCACTAGCCTGATGTACCAACAACAAAGCATCTATAGGACATTCCAGCATCTTCTCTCCCAGCATATATTTATACTGTTTTGAAAATTTAGGAACTCTTTGATACAGATCCTTGAGTATAGACATGATGTCGTTATAAATAGGAAGTTCCGAGTGTGAAGCCATAAATATTAATACCTTACTTATACTGGGCTCTCGATACATATTTGGCTGTCGCCAAATTATGTACGAGAGCATGCGAAAATGTGTAATGACGGGTCAGTAGATTCCTCTCAGGCAGTCCCTGCGGGACTGCCTGAGAGGAATCTAGACCCTTTCCGAAATGCTAGTGGACGCAACGAACATAATAGCCATTGCTCTTATCATACCGGTTCACAGTGCCGTTACCGAGGTGCGTAAGATATGCGTACGTGGGCGCAGACGGCGACTCGACAGACGACCAGTAATAGCTCGCCGTAAAGCCTGCTGGTTTGGCGCTATCTATATCATATAGAGCTCGGAGCGCCGATGGTCCAGACAGGCGCTTGCCAGCACTCTGGCACGCACTGACTGCGCTCGACCAATTCTGCGTGCCACCAGTATCTGCATCATCAAAGGTGAAGACACCGGTAGGATCAACAGCATAGTAGGTTTCATTGAGAGTTGCAGCCACGCCAAAGTCGATAGTGGCTAATTCGGCGCGGTAATCACTATAGGTATCAGTAGAGATCCAACAGGCAGCCCCGTCGCTCTTCTCATCCAAGGCTGTTACCATAGTTTGTACGTGGCTATCATTACAGAATCCTTCATAGGTTGAGTTGACACTATAGTAGACTGCTGCTTGGCGGTGGATGTTACTGAGAGATGAGCGGATACCAGCTTCTCTAGCATCCTCTCGTGCGCTGTTGAGTGAGGCCACGACTCCTAGTGAGAGAATACCAATGATAGCGATGACCACCAACAGTTCGATGAGAGTAAATCCTTGCTTCATATTCCTAATACTACCCCCCCCTGACAAAAAACAAGAGTCATCGTCCACATACATAAATTGGGCTGTTGGACAGCCCAATTTTCAATTATAATTTTCAGAACCCGGGATCCAAGACTAGCCCTCGTACATTTAATTTAAAATATACGCTCGATTTACTTTTCTGGATCGCGCGATACCTCCCCTCACACACGAGACGTGTGAGGGGATTCCAGGATGACAATCCATACTACTGTATAGTTTTATGTCCAATTTTACAAATAGCATCGAAGTAAGCTTTACTAACTGGAAAGACTGATAATCGATTGCCTTTCTGCACAAGCTTCATATCAGCAAAACGCTTATCTTCTTTAATTTCCTGAAGGGTCACTACTCGTGGAAATTTTTCTTCAAATTCTATATCTACCATATACCATATAGGACTATCAGCCGTATGCTTGGGGTCTGGATGAGCTGAGTGAGGATCTTCGGCAGTAAAATCAGGGTATCCTTCCTTTACCACTATGGCAACCCCCACCACTCCTGTATCCTTAGCAGAATTAGAATGATAAAAGAGCACCCTATCACCTTTTTTGATTTCATCACGCATCATATTACGCACTTGATAATTGCGTGTACCATCCCAATGCTCTACCCCGTCCCGCTTTAGATCATCAATGCTATATTCGCTCGGCTCTGATTTGAATAGCCAATAGTGTCTCATTCTCTCAGTATAAGCCATTTGCCCACTGATGTACAAATTATCGATGTGCCGGTGTGGACCAATTATCAACTAAAACTAAAAGTAGTATTTATTTGCAGGTGCAAATAAATACTACTTTTAGTTAGAAGCCACAAATATTAATGTTATTTCTTGAAAGAATTTTGTTAAAAATTTATTAATCCTAACACTTTGCCTGTACAAGTTTGTACAAGCGATATCTTTGATTTACATATCTATTTCTGCCAATTTTGCATTAGCTACAATAAATGCCTTGCGTGGTGCTACTTCAGTACCCATCAAAACATCAAAGACCTTGTCAGCTTCAGCTGCGTCATCAATAGTGACTTGCCGAAGAATTCGATTATTAATATCCATTGTGGTTTCATAGAGCTCATCAGCATCCATCTCACCCAATCCCTTGTAGCGTCCCACTGTCACCTTCTTGCCATCTTTTGTTTTCATCACACGCTTTTTTTCTGGCACAAAATCTCCATCTTCAGCATCCTCCTCAGCATCCTCCTCTTCCTCACTGAGTGCTAGCTCTTTATATAGCGCTTGAAGCTCTTCCTCGCTTTGTAGGTATCGTTTTTCTTTGCCTATTTCGACCTTGTAAAGTGGTGGGTTAGCTACATATAAATACCCTCCTTCTATGATTGGCTTGAAGTGGCGATAAAATAAGGTAAGCAAAAGTGTAGTAATGTGTTCTCCATCTACATCTGCATCGGTAGCAATAATAATTTTGTGATAACGAAGCTTTTCAATATCAAATGTGTCACCAATGCCAGTACCAAAGGCAATTACCATATTCTTAATCTGTTCTGATGCGAGCATTTTATCGAGTCGAGCTCGCTCTACATTAAGCACCTTTCCTCGCAGGGGCAAAATTGCCTGAGTGCGTCGATCACGACCCGTCTTTGCCGAACCACCAGCTGAATCTCCCTCCACGATAAATAGCTCTGATTCTTCAGCAGATTTAGTCTGACAATCAGCAAGCTTACCCGGAAGGGTCAAGCCCTCGAGCGCTCCTTTACGCAAGACGCTATCCTTGGCTGCCTTGGCAGCAGCCCGAGCGCGCATAGCCAAAAGCCCCTTATTGATGATAGCTTTTGCATCGTCTGGATTTTCTTCCAAAAATTCTGCAAGTGCTTCACCAAAAGCAGACTCCACCATTCCCTTGGCTTCGGTAGATCCAAGCTTGCCTTTAGTTTGTCCTTCAAATTGTGGATCAGCTAAATGTACAGAAATGACGGCAGTAAGCCCCTCAAGTAAATCATCCCCCGTGAGAGACCCGTCTTTTTCTTTGATGAGGGTGTTCTTTTTAGCATAATTATTAACTACACGGGTGAGAGCCGTTTTAAATCCAGTAAGATGGAATCCTCCTTCTGGATTAGGAATATTATTCGCATAAGCACTAATGCGAGAAGAAATATCATCAGTATATTGAAGAGCCACCTCTACTGCCTCGCCACTTTCGGGATTAGTGATTTGTTGAGTATAAAATATTTTTTTGCCAATCGTTTTTAATGGCTTATTAAGAAATCGTACAAGCGAAAGCAAGCCTCCTTCAAAATAAAAAGTTTGTGAAGGAGCATCGTATACTTCATCATATAAATAGATTACATCATCTGGTGGCACTATTCCTGATTCACGCAAATCAATACAATGAATGGTCAGCCCCTTCACAAGGTATGCTTGACCTCGCATATGTTGAACAAGCCACTTCCAGCTATAATTAATTTCAGGAAAAATCTCTGGATCCGCCTGAAAGGCTATGATGGTCCCCTGATGATCTGTCTTCCCCTTCTTTTTTACATCATCTTGCTTAATACCACGAGAATATTCTTGTATATAGCGACTGCCATCTTTATGCACGGCTGCCTGAGTCCACTCTGAAAGCGCATTTACAACAGATGCTCCCACGCCGTGTAAACCACCTGATATTTTGTATCCACCATCACCAAATTTACCTCCTGCGTGCAGGGTGGTCATAATTGTATCAAGTGCTGAAACGCCTGTTTTTTTGTGCTTATCTACAGGAATACCACGCCCATTATCCACCACACGCACAATATTGCCCGGTAGCAATGCCACCTCTATTCGATTAGCATATCCTGCCATTGCCTCATCGCGCGAATTATCAAAAATCTCACGAATAAGAGTGTGTAAGCCCTCTACCCCAGTAGATCCGATATACATTCCTGGGCGTTTACGCACTGGCTCTAAACCCTCTAGGATTGAGATTTGCTCAGCACCATATGCATCTTCTTGTTTCTTCTTTGCTGTCATATTGTTGTACTCTCGTTTTCAAATAAAATAGATACCGCTTGCGTATCTCCTCAATTATACCAAAAATCCACTCATTCTGCTTGTGTTTTTTGTGTAAAATCTTGATGCCCTTGCTATGGAATATAAGACCATCATGCTACAATCGGCGGTATGATAGATTCCTTTAGCGGTACTATTCGCACTACTAATAGACAAACGGGCTATGTATCTATTCCCGACACTGATCGCTTTGTAGAAATCAGTGGAGCCGATCTCAATACCGCATTAAATAATGATACCGTACGTGTTGTAATCACAAGCAAACAAGAGCATGCTCGTGATGATCTTGGGCGCGTTGTAAAGGTATTAAAACGAAGTAAGACAAAATTTGTAGGTCAGATTAAATATCTATGGAATGAGGAAAAGAAGAAAAAAGCACCACAATTTATTGCTGATGGCCGCGGCTTTTACCCAAACAACCCTTATATTTCTAATCTTCAATCCTTTGATGATTTAGAAGGAAAAAAGATTGTTCTCGAACTTGAGTCTTGGGATGACCCGGCCCGAGATCCAAAAATGCGTATCGATCAAATACTTGGTGATGTGGGAGATAATGAAGCAGAGATGCAAGCTGTAGTAATTGACCGCGGACTTGTCCTCGGCTTTGAACCAGAGATTGAAGAATTAGCTGCCCAATATAAAAAAGGTTTTAAAGAAACATTCGATAAAGAGCTCGTGCGCCGGCGTGATATGCGTGATCGGACTATGTTTACCATTGATCCAGCTGATGCCAAAGACTTTGATGATGCTCTATCGGTGCACAAGCTTGACAATGGAAATTATGAAATTGGTATTCATATTGCTGATCCATCTTTTTTTGTCGAAGAAGGGAGTCGACTTGATGAAGCGGCCTACGAACGAGCTACCTCTATCTATCTCGTTGATCGCACCATACCTATGCTTCCTGAGGTACTCTCTAATGATCTCTGCTCACTAAACCCCAAAGAAGAAAAGCTTACCTTTTCAGCCGTCTTTGAAATGAGCCCCAAGGCAGAAATTGTTAGCCGATGGTTTGGTGAGACAGTGACGGTCTCAGATTACCGTTTTACCTACCAAGATGCACAAGACATTCTCGATGCTGGTAATGGTGCATATTATACAGAGCTTAGTATTCTTTCAGATATTGCAAAAATTTTACAAAAACAAAAAATAGCGGGTGGTGCAATCGAGTTTGAATCAAAGGAAGTAAAATTTGAGCTTGATAGCAAGCTCTTTCCTATACGTGTAATTCCAAAAGAGCGCTTATGGACTATGGAAATTATAGAGGAGTGTATGCTTCTTGCCAACCGCGAAGTATCTCGATTTGTCTCTCTTGATGAACATGGCCAAGCAAATAGCCGGCCCTTTATCTATCGTGTTCACGACAAACCAAAACAAGAAAAAATTATGGAAGCAGTGAGCTATTTGCGTACCATTGGCTTTGAAGTAGATAGCGATGGAGATGGCAATATCACCTCGGGAGAAATTAATCGCATTCTCAAGGAACACCGAGATAGCCCCCTTGAGGATTTAATATCTATGACGCTCTTACGAGCTATGAATAAGGCAACCTACAGCACAAAAAACATTGGCCACTACGGACTGGGCTTTGCTTATTATTCTCATTTTACCTCCCCTATTCGTCGCTATCCAGATGTCATTGCCCATCGCCTACTTCGCCGATACCTGTCTGGTGAAGATGTGCCGGAAAGCGAGAGGGCGTATATTCAAAAGCAAGCAGAACACTCGAGTGATATGGAGCTACGCGCAGTAGAAGCTGAGCGAGAATCGATTAAATTTAAATATACTCAGCTCTTTTCTACTATGATTGGACAAGAGGTAGATGCGGTAATTTTCAAAGTGATGAAATTTGGCCTTTTAATCGAAGAAAAAGAAACTCGCGGTGAAGGTATGATAAATGTACGCAATATGGGCGGTGATTACTTTGAATTTGATGAGAAGCATATGATACTTATCGGGAGAAATAATGGCAATAAATTTCAAGTGGGAGATAAAATTAGGGCACGAGTAATCAATGCTGATATTGAAAAAAAACAAATTGATTTTGAGCTTATTAGCTAAAAACAAATTAGTACCTATGTCTGCCTATGAGGGGTAGTATTTATTGTCAGGGGCAAATAAATACTACCCTGCGCTAGGCTAGAGCCCATCTGGTTTGCTATAATTCAAATATGTCTATAGATAATCTATACTTTCGTGCCGGAGTGGGAATGATTGTTGTACGAGATACACAAGTCGCTCTTTTTGAACGCCAGGATGTACCAGGAAATTGGCAATTCCCTCAAGGGGGGATCTCTTTAGGAGAGTCTCCAGAAGAAGCTATGTATCGGGAGCTTGAGGAAGAGACTGGCATTACTTCTGACGATATACTTGAAATAAAACAAGTGCCCTTCCTTACTTCTTATGCATATCCTCAAAAAATGTGGCCAGGTCTACCACATACTAATAATACCCATATTGGCCAATCACAATTTTGGTACATTATTACTCTTAAAGAACATTCAGTAATCAATCTAAATAAAGCGTCTGACTATGAGTTTATAAATTACAAATGGGTCTCCTATGATGAAATTATTGATGAAATTATCGAGTGGAAACGCCCTACCTACGAGCAACTTATAAGATACCTCAAAGCAGACCCTGTAATAGAAAAATAGACAAGGTAGATACTATATTATTTTGCTACCATGCTCGCCTCATCCAAAGAAACCGATAGCAATCTTGATACTCCGTCGCTTCCCATTGTCACTCCATATAATACTCCAGCGCGCGACATCGTCTCACGATTGTGGGTAATAAGAATCAATTGTGAGTGTTCGGCCAATTGTTCAATCATATCGCTATAGCGCTTGCTATTTGCTTCATCTAAAGCAGCATCTGTCTCATCTAAAATAATAAACGGTGGTGGAGCTACCTGTGACATAGCAAACAGCAATGCAATCGAGGTAAGTGATCGCTCTCCCCCTGAAAGCATATCAAGGGTGCTGATTTTTTTATTCGGTAAAGATACCTGCATTTCTATTCCAAGCTCATAGACATCTTCTTCTGTTCGTACTGGCACCTCCACTTCGCGTAATCCTGCGCTTCCACCAGAAAATAATGTTTGAAAAAATGTATTAAATGAACTATTAATTTGCTCAAGCCCCCGACGAAATTTTTCATCGAGTTGGAGTTCAAGCTCTTTAATAAGTGCTTCCAGTTGGGCCATAGATTCCTCTAAATCTGCAAGCTGTGAAGCAATATACTCTGCTTCTTTCTTTCTCTTTGTGTATTCTTCTATTACTTCTTCCCCCCCAACAGCACCAGCATATGCGATTAGTGTCCGAGTTTTGATAATTTCTTCGCGTATGTCGCTTTCAATATTAAGCAGAGAAGTAGACGCTTGAGCGTGAGACATTATTTCATCTACTTGGTGGCCAAAAAGTGCTCGTGCCTCTGCTTCTTCTGCCTCGTATTCACCCAATCGGTGTTCTAGATCACCAATGATACGATTTATCTCTTCTACTTCGTGCTGAGCCTCGGACTGATCCTGCTGTAGCTCGAGACGCTTGATCTGTAGCTCTTGTTTGGCTTGAGTGGGGCTAATCTGCTTGGCACGTAGGGTATCAATCTCCGCTAGTAGCTTTTTTTCAGATTGCTCAAGCTCTGCTCGCTCTGCTTCTTGAGCTTTGAAAACAGCACGGTGTTCTTCAATCTGAGCTTCATATCCCTTATCTGAAACACTCGAGTGAGTGCCTGTGAGATTATCAATGATTTCCTGAGCCTGCGCGTGATACTCAGACCGCGCTTCTTCACTAAGTGAATCATATTCACCAAGCATATCTTCCCACACTTGCCGTGCCTCATAATCGAGCTTTAATAAGTCGAGCCGGGCACGGACCCAATCATTTACTAATTTATACAATTTTCGTGCTATCGCATCTCGCTTGTCTTTTCCCCCAAGAGCTACCTTGTGTGCTTCGGCTACTTGAGCTTCGGCAAATTCTATACGCGCCTCCATCTGGGCGATTATTTTATCACACCGAGCCTTGGCACTACGTAGCTCTCTAAGCTCTTGCTCGAGAATCACTTGAGCCGATTGAGTATCCTGCTTTTCAGACGATTCTTTTATTGGCTCATTGTCTACTTCAAGATTTTTTAAGTGAGACACAATATGCTCAAGCTCTTTTGTTATTTCTTGCCTACGAACCCTTGCCTTCTCAAGCTCTTGAATAATGGTGTGTTTCCCCGGAAGATACTTACTATACAAATCAGATAATGTCTTCCTGAGCTCTCGTGCTTCTTGAATTTTTTCTACCTTGCGCTTGAGCTCATGCAATCTAGGAGTATTGGCTCGCTCTTGATTTTTTACCTCTTGTAGATTTTCGCTCGTTTTAGCTAGCTTGCGTTCTGCTTCTTGTTTCTTAATTGTATACACCTTCAAGCCGAGAGCTTCTTCTACGAGCCCTTTACGGTCACGAGCTGAGAGTGTCAGTATTTTATCAGCTTCACCTTGAGAGATAATGTGATGGCCACTTGAGCCAATATTTGCACCTGCCAAAAGCTCGACTACATCTTTGGCTCGTACTGTATTACCATTTATTTGATACTCATTATTCCCATCTCGCAAGACCGTGCGCGTGATAACCACCTCATGGTAATCAATATTGAGTGTTTTATCGCTATTGTCGAGTGTTACAGACACCCATGCTCGATTAATCTGCCCTGCCTTACCAGCAAATAGTAGGTCACTCCCCTTTTTGCTACGCATATTCTTAAAGCTCTGTTCACCAAGCACAAAACGAAAAGCCTCGGCTACATTCGATTTTCCACTACCATTTGGACCCACAATAGCTGAGATCCTGCTAGAAAAATCAAAATGCGCTTTTTTTGCAAATGATTTATAGCCATTAATTTCTAGCGCCTTGAGATACATATTGCAAGAATTATACCAGAGCATTGGAGATTGCCCTCCTCGGCTTTATCCACGATTGTCTCGATGTATAAATAAAAATTACTAAATACATAAGCAAGCTCTCTGCCGACTACACTTTATATAAATAAAATAGATGATACGCCTAGGCACCCTACCTACTATTTACTTCGTATATACCAAGACAGAAATCAGACTTTTACTTACTATGTGTCGAGTGGGGCGTGGTGCCCCGTGGCACCACACCTTGCAAAAAATCCAACTCTCATTTAGAGTACCTGCATGAGCAAACTACTAATAGTGGAATCACCTGCCAAAAGTAAAACAATCGAAAAGTATCTCGGGAGTAATTATAAAGTACTTTCTTCTGTAGGACATATTCGTGATATTCCTAAATCAGCTAGCAAGAAAGCCAACGCGGTAGATATAGAAAATGGCTTCACTCCAAATTATGTAATCATTGATAAAAAACAAAAAGTAATAGACGAATTAAAAAAGGCGGCAAAAAAAGCCGAGGAGGTATTGATTGCTACCGACCCCGACCGTGAGGGCGAAGCGATTGGCTGGCACATCAAAGAGGTGTTAGAACTCGGCGACGATGATTATAGCCGGATTACTTTTAATGAGATTACTAAAGATGCGGTACTTGAAGCACTTCGTCATCCACGAAAAATTGATAACAACTTAAAAACGGCCCAAGAAGCTCGTCGTGTACTTGATCGACTATTTGGCTATGGACTCTCTGGGCTTATTTGGAAAAAAGTGCGCTATGGTCTTTCTGCTGGGCGTGTACAATCACCAGCACTACGCATCTTAGCCGAGCGAGAACGAGAAATTCTTGCCTTTATTCCTGATGATTATTTTCAAATATCTGCTCAAACAAAAACAAAAAGAGGCCATCTTGTCGAGCTATCTTACCACCACGACATTTACAAAGAATCAGAAAAAGATCTCGTAGAAAGCGAGTGTGCGAGCAAAAAAGAATTTATCATACGAGATATTAAAGAAGGCGAAGTATCGCGCAAGCCCAACGCCCCCTTCACCACCTCTACTCTCCAACAAACTGCTTCTAATCGCCTCGGCTTTGCTCCTGCTCGCACCATGCGAGCCGCCCAAAAGCTCTACGAAGCTGGGTATATTACCTATATGCGTACCGACTCCCCTACTCTTTCCAAGCAGGCGATAACACAAATTGCTGGCTTCGTCGAAGACTCTTTTGGTAAAGATTATCTTGAGATCAAACAATTTGCCAGCAAGAGCAAAAACGCCCAAGAGGCACATGAAGCCATCCGTCCTACAGAGGCACACAAAACAAGTGGTGGCCGTACAGACGATGAAAAGCAATTGTATAATCTCATTTGGAAGCGCACCATTGCGAGTCAAATGAAGAGCGCACAAACATTACGCACCAAAGTAATTGCCTCAAATAGCGAACATATCGATAATTTTAGCGTTTCAGGATCACGGCTCATCTTTGATGGCTGGCTCAAAGTATTTCCTGAAGCAGCTGGCGACGATGTGCTCTTGCCCGAGCTCTCACGCGGTGACACGCTTCGACTTATCAAGCTTGAAGTAGAGGCCAAACAAACTACTCCGCCTAATCGTTATAGCGAAGCAGGCCTTATTAGAGAGCTTGAATCCCGTGGTATCGGCCGACCTTCTACCTATGCAGCGATTATCAAAACTCTACAAGACCGTGAGTATGTACACAAAGAAGGTAAGACACTCATTCCTACTGATTTAGGTATGGTAATTTCTGATTTTCTTGAAACACATTTTGCTGAATACATATCTGATGATTTTACTGCCGAGATGGAGGACAACCTCGATTTAATGTCAGTCGGTAAAAAAGAATACGTAAAAACACTTTCTGAATTCTATAAGCCCTTTACTCAGGCCATTGAAGGTAAACAAGATATTGAAAAGCTGACTACGATTGGCCCTGTAGAAGACCAATCAATTAGCTGTCCTGATTGTGGTGGCAAAATGGAGTGGAAGCTTTCAAAGACTGGTAAATTTATGTCCTGTGCACGCTTTCCCGACTGTGAAGGTGCTCGTACTGAAGATGGGAAGGAGCTTGAAGGGCCAAAAGATTTAGGCACCACCTGCCCACGCTGTCTTGAAGAAAATAAAAAAGAGCCAGGATCACTTGTCTTACGTGATGGTCGCTTTGGGCAATTTATCTCCTGCTCTACTTATCCTAAATGTAAGTACATACAAGAAGATGAAGAGACCAAAAAAGCTAATGGGACGGGAGTGAAATGTACCGAGTGTAAAGATGGTGAGATGATGAAAAAGATGGGTCGCTTTGGAGAATTTTTTGCCTGTAGTAATTATCCTGATTGCAAGCACGCAATCAAAGCTCTACCTACTGGTAATCACTGCCCTATGTGTGGGGCTTTAATGATGCAAGGCACCAAGACAATCCCCGAACGATGTAGCAAAAAAGAATGCCCTATGCATCGCCCTGATAAACTAGAAAAAACATAAGTGCCATCACTTTTCTTACAAAAAATAGTAGTAAGATAATTACAAAACTTTCCAACGCCTGCCCAAGTACCCCGCTCCAAGTAAGACAATTAAAAAACGCTCGAATTACTCGAGTCGTTTGCGTCCTGCCCGCGAAGACGACTCGTCTTCGCGGGCTTGGCTCTGTGTAGCATCAAGCATTGGCGTGCGTTTCGCCGATGCTGAGCATATTTATGGCGTCGACAATTGTCCCTCCTGTTGCCACCTCATAGACTGCCCACCGAGCTTGCACGAAAAATTCATCTACCCGATGAACATATTCCTCTATGTGATCATAGATTTCATGCACGGATCCGGTGGCCAAGAAGGTAAAACTGAGCAAGAAATAACACTCACCACTCTCCTCTTCTCGACTGAAATACAGCGTCCCAGGAGGAAATAATGTACCATGTATTATATTGGAGAGAGTGAGAAGCGAGATAAAAATCTTTGAATCAATCTTCCCGAGACTTGTTCGAAAAAGATAGGTGAGCTCATCATGATTGACCTCTACACAATTAAAGTCGTAGGTGCCCATACCTCCTCCGCCTACCTCAATTTCGCTCGACACCACGACCCCACCTCCATTTATTTGATACACTGAAGGCTTGCATCCCATCTCCTTGAGAACGAGGTGGACCATCTCCATATGTTGGTTGTCTTCAAACAATGAAGCACTCATGTCCGTATCCTCCTTTAATAAACGAGCATTCCTTACTCAATACTATATCATATAAATTTGACATCCTAGAATAAATTGTTGAAAAATATTTTTTTGTTATACTCATTCAGAAAGAGGAGGAATACTAATGGGTATTGATAATATGCAATCGGGCAGTTGTGGGACATCAGTGATTTACCTGCCCACGTGGTGGCGTATGCGTGATGGGCTTAGCCCTGGTGCTATATGGCATCACTACCAAATTGAAAAGTCCAGGGCAGCTCAAATATGGCTTGAGCGCCGTATGGATGCACACGCTCAAAATATGGAGTGTATCGAGGATTTGATAAGCTTAGCAAATTCGCTCAAGTACTTCTCGCCTCCTCTCTATGAGAAAATGCGCACGAGGATTCAAGGCAGAATACACAAGCTTTATTATCAAGGAAAACGGGTGACCTATCCTACTCGTACCCTGGAAATACTGTTACCTTTATTGGTCGAGATGGGCGTCTTGGAATGTATTATATAATTTCCAAGATAGGAAAGCTGAAACCGGCGCGCAAGCGCCGGATTTTCTATAATTAGATAATCATCATATCTGCTAGAGCATAGACTATCGTGCCGAGAATATTAGTACTAATTAAAATAAATAAAAGAGCAAAAATTACTATCAAAGCATAGCGCTCCAAAAAAAGCCGGATGTGCATCATCCTTCTCGGCAATATAGCAAAAAGAATTTTTGACCCATCAAGTGGTGGTACCGGGATAAGATTGAGGACTGCCAAAAAAAGATTCATAACCACTACCAGGTATAAAGCTTCCATTACCCCAGTCGAAAGACCCCCTAATGAGGCGAGAATGTTGAAAGCCACAGCGAAGATAATTGCAATTGCAATATTTACTGCTGGGCCGGCAAGTGCCACCTTTGCTTCTCCCCATTTTTTGTCTCGTAAATTTTGAGGATTATACATAACCGGCTTTGCCATCCCAAAGAAAAATCCCCCTGCAAGAAGAGTAAAAGCTGGTACCGCCACCGACCAAATTGGATCTAAATGAACGATGGGATTGAGAGTGAGGCGCCCCATATTTTTGGCGGTTGGATCACCTCCAAAAAGGGCTGCGTAGCCATGTGCCATTTCGTGTAACACGATGGAGAATAAAAGAATTGGCAAAATTATCAATAAAATTTGTGGGTCTTCTGGCATAGAAGCTATTTTAGCATAAGAAAGACTTATATAAGTAACTCCTCCCCCGACAGGGTAGTATTTATTTGCAGGTGCAAATAAATACTACCCTGTCGAGACGAGAAGGACGGTCTGCGTGGTTTAGCACTTGCGTTTTTTGCGTACTTTGTTACTATTGCCCCACTAATTATCTAATTATGGCAAAAGAATGTGCAATCACTGGAATATCAAGTAGCAAAGCAGGGGGATACTCCAATCGTGTTCGTGCTACCCAATTTAATCCTACAGGCAATCGCCGTCAAAAAGCTAATTTACAGAAAAAGCGTATTTTTGTACCTGAGCTTGATAAAACCTTTGTTCTCACCCTCTCTACTAGAGCCATCAAAACTATCAATAAAAATGGCGCTTACCAAGTACTCAAACAAGCTGGCATTATCAAATAAATAAATCCCTCGTACTACGAGGGATTTATTTATTAAACGATGGTGTCTCCATAATAATTTTTTGTCCATCCGAAAGGAGTACGATGTCTCCCATCTGTGCAGTAGATACAAGTGGTATCCTCAAGTGCCTTAACCGAGTAAGTACTTGCTCGTGTGGATGTCCGTATGGATTATCTGATCCTACCGATACAATGGCAAGCTCTGGATCGACCGCTTGAAGAAATGCCATTGAAGATGATGTTTTGGAGCCATGGTGAGCTAATACCAATACCTCTGATGCCAATTGCTCACCATAGATATCGACGAGTCGTGCCTCTACTGATTCTTCTATATCACCAGGAAAAAGAAAATCCATATCCTGATAGCGTACACGAGCTACCACTGAATGATTATTACGGCCTCTCCCTTGATATTCTTTTTGGGGCCAGAGAATCTCAAGTGTGAGATTCTCTCCAATTTGATACATTTCTGGGGCATCAACTATCTTGGTATTTTGATTATATTCTTCCACTAGTTTTTGCACCGTGGTATGCATAGCTCCATCAAATTCAAAAGGTGCCCAGCTGATACGCCCAAGATTAAAATTCTTTATAAAGTATGGGGTCATTGCCATATGATCTCTATCTCCATGACTAATAATTAGCTCATCGATATACCTATCAATAAAGAATCGGTAGCGCCAAAGTGCACGGACACCCTCCATACTTGGGCCTGTGTCTAGCAATAATTCATAGCCTTCTGGGCTAGCAACATACGCGCTACTTCCCTGCCCTACATCCAAAACTACCACTTCAAGTAGCTTGGGTGCATATAATTCATGATACACACGATCAATAATAAGTGCCCCAACAAGCACCCCTATGCATAGAATAATAAGCTTAAATTGTGTACGAATCATTCTTGCCATCACCTTGCATAGTAGCAAAAATAGCCTAAATGTGGTATAACCAACCAACCCAAAAATACTTTATGGGATTCAGAGGAAGAAAAAAACAAGCACGCGATGATCGCGTCCGTATTAATGAACAAATTCATGCACCTGAGGTGCGAGTTCTTGCTGATGACGGAGAAAATCTAGGGACTATGTCATCAGATGAAGCTCTTGATATTGCCAAGAATCGAGGGCTTGATTTAGTGGAGGTATCTACAAAATCAAAACCTCCAATTGTAAAGGTTACAGATTACGGAAAATTCAAATACGAAAAGAAAAAGAAGGAGCAAGAATCACGCCAAAAATCTAAGGTCACCGAAACTAAGGTAATCCAAGTAAAGCCAAATACAGGTGAGGGTGACTTGGTCATTAAAGCAAAAAACATCTCAAAATGGCTCAAAGAAGGTAATCGGGTAAAATTAGATTTATTTTTGCGTGGTCGGAGCAAATATATGGAGCAAGATTTTCTCAAAGAACGAATGGAGCGAGTCTTGCACTTTGTGACCGAATCATATAAAATCGCCGACGGACCAAAGAAAAGCCCAAAAGGGCTCACCATTATTCTTGAAAGAGATACTAAAAAGAAAAATACTGATACTGTCGAAGAAAACACTACAAATAATTAATACATCACTATGGCAAAGAAAACAAACAAAGCGCTTGCTAAGCGCGTAAAAATGACTAAGGGGGGTGCTCTACAGGTACGCCCAAATAATCGGAGCCACTACAATGCTCACGAGCGCAACCCTAGTAAAATGAAAAAGAAGGGCTGGCTTAGACTGTCGCTTCCCAAGCGTGTCTTAAGCCAATTTCTACCACATGGTAAATAAAATATCTCCTCGCGTAACGCGAGGATTTTATCTCTCACTTAGAGACTAGACTTCCAAAGAGTTGCAAAGTAAGAAATTCAAGGTACAATACCCTGCGTTAGATGCTCTGGTTTCCTTCTCATTGTTCTTGGCACAAGCCTTAAGAGAAGATGTCCGAGTCACATGTGCCTTGGTGTATGGATTGATTAAATTCTCCTGCCAAGGTCTGTATGATTCCCCGCTAGAGCTTCTGATTATATAATTAGAAGCAATTTTATTTAGAAAAAAGAGGTCACTATGCCCGACAAATCTGATCTCTTCTGATAACTATCAATTTTATGGCACGAGTAAAACGAGGGGTAATGAAAAACAAACGTAAGAGCAAAATCTTGCGTCTTGCAAAAGGTTTTCGTAATGCCCGTAGCACAAAATATAAGCAAGCCAAGCAAGGAGTGATTCGCGCTGGCCAGCATGCCTTTGCTCACCGGAGAAAGAAAAAACGAGTAATGCGTAAGGATTGGCAGATGCGCATCAATTACGCTGTACGCAACCTTGCTGGCATCTCATATAGCTCTTTTATGGACAAGGTGCATAAAAAAGGTATTACGGTAGACCGTAAAATTATGGCTGATATGCTACAAAATGATATGTCTGCCTTTGCTCGATTTGTCTCTTTTGTTACAGAGTCAAAAGTAGAACATACCGATAAGGCATAGGCTTATCTTTAAAAACTCACCTATACAAAAATAGTTACCTCTGGTAACTATTTTTGTGTTCTCTTACCTGTAGAATGAATGATTAGGTCTACTTATCTACTATTTTTTTAAGGAAGCTTCGTCGGTGAATCGGACAGAGTCCGTGTGTCTTTATATTTTTCATATGTGCTACCGTGCCATAGCCCTTGTGAGCGTAAAAATCATAAGCTGGATAACGAATATCATATTGCTCCATCACCTTATCTCGTGCCACTTTGGCATAAATAGAAGCCAGTGCTATTGAGAATATTTTATTATCTCCTCCCGTAACTGTTTGCTGACGATACCCCTGGGGAGCTTTTAAAGAGCCATCTAGATACACAAAGATAGATTTTCGGTCTACACTTGTATATTCTATTAGTTCCTGGAGCCCCTCCTCGATTGATTGATAGAGACATTGTGATATTCCCTGTGTATCTATTACACAAGCATCGGTGAAAATAGTACGTACGATTATTGTACTAGATTTTTCTAAATCGATTGCGTCTTCAATGACTGACTCTCGCTTGCGAGGAGAAAGCTTTTTGCTATCCCTTACAAGGGGTAGCTTTGTTTGTACTTCTTCTATATGCGTACGCTTGATCATAACAAGCCCTACTGTAAGTGGCCCAGCGACTGGCCCCCTACCAGCTTCATCGATACCAATTATCCAGCTAACTCGTTTAGGTATATGATCCAAACCATGATGTATGTGCATAGAATGTGTATATAGTGAGTATAACATAGGGATAGTCTGACCACGCCACCCTGCTATTTACTTATCTGCTAATGTTATATAAGGCTCAATCGATTGACGATGTATACGCCAAGCTAACGCTTGAGTGCCAAGCTTCTCTCCGATTAATCGTGCTAGGGTGCGCATATATGTCCCCGAGCTCACACGTGCCCGCACGGTGACACTTATTAATTTTCTATCAATTCCAATGTCTTCCTGCAATTGTTTCCATGAATCAAGCACCTCATTCCGCCGAAAATCTGCTCCGAGTGCTTTCGATGCCTCTTGTACATGACTTACTTGAGCTATTCTTTTCTTGACCTCCTCCACTATATCTCCCATATTGTACGTCTGATACCCCTCTATCGCTATATCATATATTTCTACTGCTTTTTTAGGAATAGTGATTTCGTCGAGTCGCCCCTCTAGCGCCCAGAGGAAAAGTGGCTTACCTTCTACTGTTTTAGATGAAAAAATAGGATACTCTAATTCATGCTTTCCCTCAAATCCTTTAATGATTGTTTGTAGAGCCTGATCAAGTGTTTTTTGGCTGTATTCCTCTAATTTTTGAAGATTACCAGAAGAAACAACCCCCAAAATATCCTGGGTATCCGATTGTACTCCCATAAGGACTTCCAAGATATATTCTTTATCAAGCTCTAAATATTTTCCTCGTTCTTTACAAGCATCATCAATTAAAATAAGTAGTACTCCACTTGCCATTGGATCTAAGCGCCCCGCATAAGCCATTTTCTTATCTGCTAGCTCGGGGAGCTTCTTCTTGAGATCCTTGATACACTCCAGAGGAGTGCGCCCCAGAGCTTTATTCACGGCAATCCAATCTTTAGTTTGTTTGAGTATTTGCATCAAAATTTTCAATACTATCTATAATATGCTCATATGTATCTGGCACAATAGATACGAGCTCTTGTGTATAAATATTAATGGGCAAGCTGATAATCCCCCGCACAAAGCTATCTTGTGGATCAAACTCTGTGTGTGAAAGTGTGCCTAAAATATATGGGCCTCCGCCAGGTAATTTTACTACTACCCCCCTAGTCTCTCGATAACTTCGTGGAAGCTTGACCTCTAAAGTGCCACCCCCCTTCCCCAGGGCAGTATAAAGCACCCCATCAATAGATACTATTACTTCTTCTCGTGGGGCACTAAAAAGCTGTGCCCTACTATAATTCCCTTGCACCTGCTCTATATATCCCAGCGCGTATTGCTGAGCGCTAACCACAAGCATATCAACATCTAGCTCCCTCGAAGCTTTGAGTATGTACTGATCATACGCAGTATAGGGCGGACGGGCGATGACTCGAGCAATATATGTATCTCTACCTTCAAATTGAAATTCTTTCCATAGATCTAAATATGCTCGAGCATTTTCTTCTGCCAATATGTTTGCACTATTTTTATTTTCTAGCTCTGTTCTTAGTATTTGATTCTCTTGCCTAAGTGCTTGTACATCCTGAAATGGTAGAGTAATGTTTGAGAATAAATCTTTTCCTCCATCAAGGATTTTTGCATATAAAAAAAATAAATTCCCCTGACCAATAATCCCATATCCAGCTAGCATAAGAAAAATTATAGTCGTAATGACTAATAAGCGTGATTTTGAAATATTAGTATGTGATCGGGAGTTCATTATCATAAGAGACTAAGACTTCTTTATACTCATCTAGATGTTCGAGAACTACGCCAGTTCCACGAGCTACTGCGGTAAGAGGGTCGGCTACAATATGCACTGGTACTTGAATGATATTTGAAATATGCTGATCAAGGCCACTGATGAGAGCTCCACCTCCTGAAAGATAGATTCCTGATTCAATAGTGTCTGAAATAATCTCTGGAGGAGTAGTCTCGATTACTTCCTTGATAGATTCTACAAGCGTCTCAATAGAAGAAGCCATAGCTTCTTTAATATCCTTATCAGTAATGATAATCTCACGAGGCAAACCACTAATTAAATCTCGTCCACGCATTACTCCTTGCCGAGCTTCCCCTCCCTCAGCTATTTCTCCTACTTCAATCTTGAGCCGTTCGGCAGTTTTCTCTCCAATTAAAATTTTATACGTATCACGCATATACGCCATTACATCTTGATTGAATTTATCTCCAGCAATTTTAATATTTTTACTATTGACGATTCCTCCTAAAGAAATTACAGCGATATCACTCGTCCCCCCTCCAATATCAATCATTACCGTACCTTGTGGGCTATTGACCGGAAGCCTATCACCTATGGCTGCCGCCATAGGCTCTTCTATAATATAGACTTCTCGTGCTCCCGCATCAGTAGCAGCATCCCGCACGGCTCGTGTCTCCACGTTGGTCACCCCTGATGGTACTCCTACAATCACTCGTGGACCTAAAAGTTTTGGGTGTAATTTTTCAGCAGTCCGAATCATATAGGCAATCATTTCGCCACAGACTTCAAAATTAGAAATTACTCCATCGACTACTGGACGCTCGGCATTGATGTGCCCAGGAGTCCGCCCCAGCATTTCTCTCGCAGCACTTCCTATAGCGATTACACGATCTGTTTTGTTGTTGACCGCTACTACCGAAGGCTCATCAATCACCACCCCTTTACCTCGTAGATATACGAGTGTATTAGCTGTTCCTAAATCAATACCAATATCATTAGAAAAAAAACGAAAAACTCTTTCTTTAAGCCCTGTTATGCTTGACATAGTAGGAGGATTATAACACACCAAAGAAAATAAAATAACTAATTTTACGCCTCTGCAAGTACCTTCCTCATCTCTAGCTCAGAGTTTGGTATAATGGACAAATGACTTTCGTGCATCTACATACGCACTCTCACTACTCGCTCCTTAATGCTCTACCAAAAATTAATGAGTTGGTCGAGCGAGTAGCACAGGATGGCGACTCTGCCTTAGCTCTCACTGATGATGGCAATCTCTATGGAGCTATTGAATTCTATAAAACCTGTCGGGAACACAATGTCAAGCCAATCATTGGAGTAGATTTTTTTGTAGCAGTACGCAGTCGACAAGATAAAATTTCAGGGATTGATTCACGGCGTTATCGCTTGGTACTCTTGGCAGAGAATTATCAAGGGTTTCGTAATCTTATGAAGCTCGTCTCTCGCTCCTACACCGAAGGCTTTTACTACAAGCCCCGTATCGACAGAGAGCTTATAGAAGAATACAAAGAAGGATTGATTGCCATCATCCCCCAATTCTCTGGTGAAACTTCAAATTACCTCAAAATAAATGACGCTGTCCGTGCCCAAGAAGCCTGGCAATTCTACCACTCCCTATTTGGTGAAAATTGCTATTTAGAAATCTTGCATCACCCAGAAAGTGAAGAACAAACAAAGCTAAGAGAAAAAATTATTGCATTTAGTAAGACACATAATGCCCCCCTTGTAGCTACGAGTGATAGCTACTATCTATCTCCCGATGATAAGGCCGCCCGTGATGTTTTGGTGGATGTGGGCAACGCCAAGTCCCGTGGCACTCACCGTGATGATATCGATTTTTCTCTCAAATCAAGTGGTGAGATGGAGGGATTATTCAGCGATATATCCGAAGCTATCACTAATAGCGAGCGTATTGCTAATCAGTGCGAGCTCAATCTAAATCTTGGTAATTGGACCTTTCCTACCTACCCTATTGAAAACAATCGTGACCCTGTAGATGTGTTACGTGAGCGCGCCATGGCAGGCTTTGCTGATCGTGGTATCGCTATTGATGATATCTACCAATCTCGTGTAGATTACGAGCTCGAAGTAATTAAAAATAAAGGTTACGATGTGTACTTCCTTGTAGTATCTGATTTAATGCAGTATGCACGAGAGCACGAGATACTCACCAATACGCGTGGATCCGCTGCTGGCTGTCTAGTATCTTATCTTATTGGCATTACCAATATTGATCCCATAGAGTACAAGCTCCCCTTCGAGCGTTTCCTTAATCCAGAGCGACCAAGTCCCCCCGATATTGATATGGATATTGCGGATGATAAACGCGATGAACTTATTGCCTACGCCCGTGAAAAGTACGGAAAAGACCACGTGGCTCAAATTGGCACCTTTGGTACTATGGCTGCTCGTGGGGCTGTTAAAGATACTGCCCGAGCTTTGGGATATGACTACCAAAAAGGTGATCAGATTTCCAAGCTAATCCCGATGGGTTCACAGGGCTTTGCTATGACGATTGACCGTGCGCTTGAAGAAAATCCTGATTTTGCAAAGCTCTATAAGCAAGATGCCGATACACAAGAGATTGTAGATATGGCACGGAAAATTGAGGGCTCCGCTCGACACATCTCTATCCATGCAGCCGGTGTAGTAATTGCTCCATCAGAATATAATGGTGAACAGACTACCATTACCGATTTTACCCCCATTCAACCCGACCCAAAAGGATCTGGTAAATTGGTCACCCAATATAATATGCATGCCGTAGAAGATGCAGGGCTTTTGAAATACGATTTCTTGGGGCTTAAAAACCTTACTATTATGTACGAGGCCATCAAGCGCATCCGCAAGACACGCACAGTAGATGTAGATTTAGATACACTGCCACTTGATGATACAACCACTTACAAAATGCTGGCTGATGGAGGCACCTATGGGGTATTCCAACTATCTTCAGAGGGAATGACTAAGTGGCTCAAAGAGCTCAAGCCTACTAATATCAATGATATTAACGCCATGGTAGCACTGTATCGTCCGGGACCTATGGAATTTATCCCTGATTATATTAAACGTAAACGCAACGCACGACTTGTAAGCTACCCTCACCCACGCACCGAGCCCTATCTCAAAGACTCACTCGGGCTTTTAATTTATCAAGATGACATTATGCAGCTTGCGGTAGATATGGCAGGATATTCTTGGCTAGAAGCAGACACCTTTCGCAAAGCAATGGGCAAGAAAATACCTGAACTTATGGCAGAACAAGAGGAGCGCTTTAAGGGAGGGTGTCGTGAAAGTGGCTTGAGTGAATCTGTAATTAAGAAACTTTGGGAAAATATTGAGACCTTTGCGGCCTATGGCTTTAATAAAGGGCACGCTGCTGCTTATGGTAATGTGGCGTACAAAACAGCCTACCTCAAAGCTAATTTTCCTGCAGAATATATGGCAGCACTTTTGACAGCTGATTCAGGTAATACTGATCTTATTGCTCGAGCCACCAAAGAGTGCGAACGAATGGGTATTCCTGTATTACCACCAGATATAAATGAATCATTTGAAGGCTTTTCGGTAGTGGTGGGTGGAGGCAAGAATGGCGAAGACCAGATTCGCTTTGGATTATTTACCATCAAAAATTTTGGTGAGAATATTAGCCATACTGTCATTGAAGAGCGTAAAGCTAATGGTGCCTACACTTCCCTCACTGATTTTCTTGAACGAGTGAATGGCAGAGATATGAATAAAAAATCACTAGAGGCCTTGATCCTTTCTGGGGCACTTGATTCTCTTGCTGATCGTGATGCAATGCTTGGCTCTGTAGATCTGCTCCTGGAATTTGTTAAAGAATCTCGATCACGCAATGTAGCCCAAGAAAGCCTCTTTGGTGTCATAGAGGATATGGGAAGCCATGAAATCTCTCTACCAGAGCCTACCGGCACCCACATTACTCTCAAAACAGGTATGAACGAAGAGCTACACTACACCCTCCCCCTTTCAAGTAAACAAAAATTATACTGGGAGAAAGAGCTCTTGGGCTTGTATGTATCTGGCCATCCATTGGATAAGTATCGAGATAAAATCGAACAAAAGGGACGCAATATCAAAGGAGCTATCGCTAAAGGCTTTCAACAAAAATATACCTTTGCTGGCGTACTTTCAAACTGCCGACACATTACTACTAAAAATAATCGCCGTATGGCCTTTGCTACGCTCAGCGATACTACTGCTGGATTAGATACAGTATTTTTCTCAGATATATATAAAGAGTGTCGTGATCTCTTGCAAGACGACGCTACTGTGCAAATTACAGGCAAGCTCCAAAGAAGAGACGGTGAGTGGGGATTGTTGGCTGAAGAAATAAAGCTCTTAGACTAAGATTAATCTTTGTGAATATATGCAAATAAAGGGATTGCAGTGAGTGCTCCCAGCATATTAGATACGATATCAATAGCAGTATTTTCATAGCCACCTACATTTACATCTTCAATAAACACTGTAGCAAGGAATTCTATAATTTCATTAAGTCCTCCGATACCTATTGCAGCCAAGACGACTAATCCAATAAGTACTGCGCGTGAGCTAGTCTGCAAATACTTAATAGCAATTGAATATATAAGGAGAGCTACTACTAGATAACAATACCAGTGTACAAGCTGGTCATATTTAAAGATCAAGTATGGCTCCCCCACAAGCGGAATCAAAATATAAGAATATAAATACACGCCATTGATCACCACCAGGCCTCCAGCTATGTGCCCAATGAGCCATATATTAAAAAGCCAGAGCACCCATTCTTTGAAATCAACAGTACGGTCAATAAGGTGTATAAATACTACAATCCCAAGCGCTGTTACTCCATAAAATATAAATTCATAATTACCATCCCATATACTCCAAGCAAATAATAATCCGATAAGCAGGTAGGCAAAGCCGATAGCGTATTTCATATACTATAAGTATAGCATTATAAAATTGGCTCGTCTGGCCACCTAATTTTTTGCTGTTTGGTGCAAGAGTAGGTATAATGTTTTAATGATAACAAGCACCACAAACACGACCAGCTAATGTCCGTCTACGGGGTTGTTTCTATCTACACATCAACGACCCCCCTGGTCGTATTTTTATTAGCAAATAAACATATCATATGGAACACGACAAACTATACAAAATTCGCCATTCCCTTGCTCACCTTTTAGCGATGGCTACTATTGATACCTACCCACAAGCTAAGCTCGCCATCGGCCCAGTAATTGAAAACGGCTTTTATTATGATATTGATTTTGGTGATGAAAAAATAGGCGAAGAACATCTTAAAGAGCTCCAGAAAAAGATGAAAAAGATGGCTAGCCAATCACTTCCCTTTACTCAAGTTGATATGAGTGAATTGGAAGCTCGAGAATATTTTAAAGATAATGAATATAAACTTGAATTGATTAATGAGATTATTGCTCGTGATGATCTGCTTACATTCTATCGTACTGGTGATACATTTATTGATCTTTGTGCTGGTGGGCATATAGATAACACCAGTGAGATTTCCACCGATGCTTTTCGACTCGAACGAGTAGCCGGCGCCTACTGGCGTGGAGATGAAAACAAGCCTATGCTCACTCGTATATATGGAGTAGCTTTTGAATCCAAAGAAAGTCTTGCAAGCTACGACGAAATGATGCGTGAGGCAAAAAAGCGAGATCATCGTAAATTAGGTCGTGAGCTCGATCTTTTTACCTTCTCAGATATGGTGGGAGCTGGATTACCTCTTTTTACTCCTCGGGGGACACTCTTACGGAATGGGATTATTAATCGTATTTGGGACATTCAAAAACAATATGGCTGGGAGTACATCACCACCCCACACATTACTAAACAAGCACTATATGAAACCAGTGGCCACTGGGAAAAATTTGGTGATGAGCTATTTAAAGTAACTGGAAAATCTGATGCTCAATTTGTGATGAAGCCAATGAATTGCCCTCATCACACCCAAATTTTTGCTTCTCAAGCACGATCCTATCGTGATTTGCCTATCCGATACGCCGAAAATGGTGTCGTCTACCGTGATGAGCAAGCAGGAGAGCTATTAGGGCTTTCTCGTGTACGTGCTATTACCCAAGATGATGGCCACTGCTTTTGTACTCCAGAACAAGTAGAACAAGAAGTATCAAATATTATTTCTATAATCCGAGATTTCTATAATGGTATTGGCATGCTTGAAGATGGTAATTATTGGGTATCTTTGTCAGTACATGATCCAGCAAATCCTGAAAAATATATGATTCGTGAAGATGGCTTATTCCTTGAGGCAGAAAAAATTCTTGAATCAATTGCCAAAAAAGAGAAGCTCCCCTACAAACGCATTGAGGGCGAAGCTGCCTTTTATGGCCCTAAGCTTGATTTTCAATTTCGTGATGCTATTGGCCGAGAATGGCAACTTGGCACTGTACAACTTGATTTTTCTCTACCAGAACGATTCAAGCTCGAATACACCGACGCTGATGGCGAGCACAAACGCCCCGTAATGATTCACCGTGCTATTGCTGGTGCCCTCGAAAGGTTTCTCTCTGTGTATATTGAACATACCGCTGGAGCCTTCCCTTTTTGGCTAGCTCCCATACAGGTAGTAGTAATTCCAGTCAACACCGAGGCACATGGCAAAAAAGCACAAGAAGTAGCCACTGCTCTCAAAGAAGCTGGATTTCGTGCAGAGTATAATAACAACGAGAAAGTAAGTATGGGCAAACAAGTGCGTGAAGCTAAAGAGCAGAAATATCCCTACTGGATTATTATTGGTGATAAAGACATAGAACAAAATGTGCTCACGCTAGAATCTCGCGACTCTAGTGATCACCAAGAGCTTACTCTTGAACAAGTAATTGAAAAGTTTGCTTCTGAGAATAGATAAAATCAAAACGCTACGCTATACCTAGCATTTTGATTTTATAACAAATAAATGGTTTAATTATTGGTAATTGACCTATCAAGGGAGGCCTGGATGCTTGCTCATCTCAAAAAATACGCTCGAATTTCCCCCGCTTTCACCGTACGCGGTAATAGCAATGGATATCTCGAGGATTTCTATGCTCACCATATCGGTGAATTTAATGTCGAGCCGATATATACCAATTGTCTCTCAAGAAAATCGGCTCGGCGCTATATTACCGAAATTCCTCGTGAGGAGTGGCGGATCCTGCACTGGAAACAAACATGGAAGGAGATTTATACCAGTATATTTGATCCATGGGATAATTTGTATGCCTTTCTTTGCCCCTATGTATTCTTCTCACATCTTCGATACCTGATTAATCGGAGTGTCCATGATCCACATAGCGCCCTCTCTCTTCCTCTTGGCTACGACTGCGACTACGTACAAGCTTTTCTCAAGCTTGATGGAATGGAGCCCGTGCAAGTTTGTATAAGCGGTGACTTCCGTATTCCCAAGTGGCAAATAGACCTCAGAAGCTGGGATGGGCACCCCACGATCTGGCGCGAACGTGATAGGATTCTGATCCCTGCACTTAGGGGAGGCTGATCCTAGACTGAGAGAAGCAAAAAGCCCGGCGCCGAAGGCGCCGGGCTTTTCAAATAGAATACCTATACTAATCATTAAACAATTGTGTAAGATTGAGGAGTGACTGAAACATCATAATGAAATTGATGTACATGTGAAGCGCTCCAAGAGTTGCCATCTTTGATTTTTGCTCATCATCTTTCAAGTGAGCAAACATCTGCCGATAAGCTTGATTATCATACACCGTCAGAGCTGCAAAAATTATCAGTGCTACCCCTGAGATAATAAAGCTGAAGGTATCACTTTGTAAAAAAATATTAGCAATAGAAGAAAAGAATATTCCCCATACTGCAGCAATCAAGAAAGTGCCCCATCCAGATAAATCATTTTTCGTAAAGTAGCCCCAGACCGCCAAGAAAGCAAACATACTAGCAGCTACCAAGAAAATTACTACCACGAGCATCGGGTCAGTAGCGAGGAAGTATGCTAAAAAGCCCGCCATAGTCATGCCATTAAGGGCTGCATAAGCAAGATAGAGCAAAAAAGCATTGGCAGCTGAAAGCCGATTAATTCCCCACTGCACTCCAAAAAGGATACCTAATTGAATAGCAATTAAGCCGTAAAAATACACGCTATTTTGAAAAATAACTACCAATGGTGAATTGATGGTGAGGTATGCCATCGCAGCTGAAATAAGAATTCCTATCACCATCCACTGATAAATTGATCGAAAAAAATCTTGTACAGTATTCATATGAGATATTATATCATGCTTTGATTTGAGCTTATAATCCCCCCTCCAAGACAAATAGTATCTTGATAAAGTACTAATGATTGCCCTTCTGCTACCCCACTATGTGCCTCGCTGAAGCTCAAGCTATATATATCACCATCTACCATCTCGAACTGGGCTTGTAGTAATGCTCCCCGATGGCGAACTCGGCTCACCATCTTATCACCCACTTGTGGTGCTTGATTGATCCAAGATGTATTGGTGATGTATATAATTTTTGGATTATATACCTCCAAGGATGGCGAGACGGTAATTGTATTATGCTTGGTATCCTTAGCAACAATATACATCCGTGGCATATCGGGAGTACGATACTCGGGAGCAATCTCAAAGCCACTACGCTGGCCTATAGTGAGAAAGAAAGATCCTGAGTGCTTTCCAATGACCTCGCCTACTTCATTTAATACGTCACCTCCTTCTTCATCGATATACTTAGCTAAAAATTTGCGCATCTCTACTGGGCCTACAAAGCAAATACCTTGGGAGTCTTTTTTTGTGGCAGTAAACAAGCCATATTTTTTTGCGCGACGACGTACCTTGTCTTTCTTCCAGTGTCCAATAGGAAAAATGGTATGAGATAATTGCTTTTGTGTAAGTTGGTACAAAAAATATGTCTGATCTTTATCAGCATCGGCCCCCATAGCCATGAGGGAGCTAGCTTCTTGTAACTCTGAGTCTCCACTACCTACTTCTTCTCGGACAAAATGTTGGGCGTAGTGACCAGTAGCAATATAATCTGCGCCCTGCTTGAGTGCCCACTCCAAAAAGCCTCCAAATTTTACATATTTATTACAAAAAATATCCGGATTGGGGGTGATCCCCGCACGATATGAATCAATCATATAATCAAATACATATTCTTTGTATTCTTTTTCTAAATCACACTCCATAAAAGGGATTTTTAAGTGCTCACAGACTCGTATAGCATCTAATCGCTCCTCGCGCCAATCACACTCTATCTCTGGGGGGTAGTATGTTTTTATAAAAACACCGACAACATCATATCCTCGACTTTTTAGCTCTGCAGCCGAAACACTACTGTCGACCCCTCCTGAAACACCCACAAATACCCGCGCGCGAGCACCATGGGCTTGCTTTATCGGTGGAAAATAATTACTCATTTTCCTTTGAGAAAGAAAATTTTGAAGTGATTCAAACATAAAGTATAGTATAGCAAATAATCACAAAGCAGAGGTGATCGGATGCATACCCTGGTATTTAGATTTGTGCATATTCTCGTTGCCCGATACTCCCCAGCTGGTACAATCTATATACTAGTTGTATTTCTATATGCTTGCATCAATTTTTCCACTTGTTAGCTCTATTATTTTTCTCTCTTTTGCAGCTGCTGTTTTTCTTAGTGATACGCGTGCGCGCGTGAAGTATATCTTTGTCACTCTTTGTTTGGCAACATTCTGGTGGCAATTTTCATGGTTTATTCTCTTTAATACCCACGATGCCGAGCTCGCCTTGCTAATCTCAAAGATTGGCTATATTGGGGTCCTATTTCTTCCGGTATTGCTCTATCAATTTATCCTTATCATCACAGATAATCGATCCACTTTTGGTCGGATCATTTTATATGTAAGCTACACCATTAGTACCATTTTTCTCATTTTGCTTCTCACCAGTGATGCCATCATTAGTGGTGTTTCTGATTTTTCTTGGGGATTTTATCCAAAAGCAGGCAGCTTTCATCCAGCTCTCATTCTCCTCACTTTTATTTTGATGGTAAGTGGGCTCCTGGTACTTTGGAAAAGATACCGAGAAACAAGATCATTCGAAAAACAACAGCAAATTAGATTTCTTTTGTATGCAATCATACTCTATAATCTTTCAAGTATAGATTTTATCGCTAATTATGAAGTCAATATTTATCCGATAAGCTTTATTGCACTTGGATTTTTTATTTTCCTTATCTGGCAAGGGATATCTCACCACTATTTACTAAAAATATCCAATCATTTTAAATATATCCTAAGCTATATTTTTGTATTTATATATATGTGGATTGCCACCGAATTATATATCTTCCTATTCAAAATAATTGGTGTGCTCAGGCTCTCCCCTCTTGATGAACTCAGCCGACTATTTGTAACTGCGATTCTCGCAGGAGTAGGTATTATTATCTATCACTTTAGTACCAAATTTATTGAACAAGCTCTTTATAAATACAGGAACCCAAATCGTTTATTGATCAAAATTCACGAAGAAATTATCGATTGCGAATCAAAAAAAGAATTACTAGAAACGATGAGCCAAATTTTAGATTTTGTTTTCTCTGTCGATCATGCTTATGTATTGGTAAAAAATGATGCTGATACAAAAGATAATATAGAGATTATTACAAGCCAGCACAGCTCTAAAAAACACCCGCTAGGAATTGGCTCTCTAAAAGATTTTGCTGGCACTAAGCATAATTTGCCTCAAGAATTAATTACTATTGATAATCTCAAATATTTTGCCCTGCTTGAAGGTACTCAAGAAAAAATAATTGAAGAGATGAAAATAAATTGTATTGCAGTGATTGCTCCTATGTACTATGAAGAGAATTTTATTGGCAATTTGATTTTAGGAGAAAAGCCATATCAAGAGCGCTATACCGAAGAAGAAAAACGCTTTATCGAGCGTATCGTGCCTCTCTTTGCTAAAAAGCTTGCTACGTTAAAAAAGTAAATGATTTATCTCCTGTAGCTCTCTGGTATAATATCTTCCTATTGGAGAGATGGCTGAGCGGCTTAAGGCGCACGCTTGGAAAGCGTGTGAGGGTTTACGCCCTCCGCGGGTTCGAATCCCGCTCTCTCCGCCATTTTACGATTTTGTCGGTTTTGGAAGTTTTACGCACCTGCGGTGCGATTGCCTCGCCCGCAGGCGAGGCTGAAGGGGCTGATTTTGCAACGATTTGCCACGCTCTGCGTGGCGAAAAAGAAATGTTTTGGTTTTGGATTTGGAAGTTCGAACCAATCTTTTTTAGAAAATCCCGAATCCCTTCGGGATTTTCTTTGGAAGCGATAATTTTGGCTTGTTTGCTGTCTTTTATGAATTTCTCGGCGAGTTCGAAAGATTTTGTTACACTTAGGTTGTAAAATTCGGATAAAAACGAGTTATGTGCAATTCAAAAAATATTTTTCTTGATGTAAAAAGGAGATAGGCTTTCTAGGAATGGGAATAAATTTGATTTTTTCTTTATTTAAAGAGGGGGATAATATTGTGTTTTCTCCGCTCCGCTCCGAAAACGATTTATTTATAAATTGAAAAACATAACAAAACTTATATAATACAAATAACTTTTACTTTTTATGGGAAACAATATGACACTAATAGATACAAAATACTTCAAAGAGTATAGAGAAAAACTTGGTTTTACAAACCAAAATGGAGTTAAGGCATTTTTTGCTGCAAGAGATATAATTCCAACAGTAGATTATAATTATATAAATTTGCTAAATGACAGACTTCTTGAAATTGTCGCAAAAATAAATGATTTAGTTGTTGAAGATATAAAAGTAGAAGATTTAGATTTGTTTTGTGATGAAAACATTAAAACCGTTTTTGAAAAATTAAAAAATCACAACATCATTTCAAGACTAAATAATCAAGGAAGAAGACCAGAAGAAGTTTATTTTTCATGGATGCGTGGTTTTGTTATTTCATCATATTTTTTAAATGCTTTAAGTCAAGTTTTTGAAGTTGATATAGAAAATATTGATTTAATCGGAGATGACGATTTAGTAAATATTGAAACTTTCAAAAGAACACCAAAAGCAGATTTACAAATTAATTTAAAAAATGGTGAAAAAGTTAGAATTGAAGTTCAGTCAGGATTTCAAGGAATTAACGACATTAAACAGCATAAAGTTTTGGAAGCTAAAAAAATCAAAAGAGAAGAAAACATTTCTTCAATGGTAATTCATTTTGATTTATTTAATGGTCAAGTTGCTTTCGTAAAAATAGATAAAATTGACGATGATAGTGTTAATTGGATAACAAGACAACAAATGGAAGGTCAAACTGTTTTTAATATAGACCAAAATTATTTTGCTTGGAAACTAACTGAAAATCCACCTAAATATACAGATTTATCTTTTTCATAAGGTATAATTATGGCTAAAAAAATTAAAATTATAGACTTATTTGCAGGAGTTGGAGGATTAAGTTATGGCTTTGCTCATGACGATAATTTTGAAATTGTTGCAGCAAATGAAATTTTGCCGAATATGGCAAAAGCATACGAACTAAACCATCCGTCTGTAAAAGTATATTGCAAAGATATTAAAGAATTTGGAATTAAAGATTTAGAAAAAGATTTTGGAATTAAAAAAGGAGATGTTGATTTAATTGTTGGGGGTCCTCCTTGTCAAGCATATTCAACAGTTGGCAAAAGACTGATAGATGATCCAAAAGGTAAATTGTTTCAAGAATATTACAGAATTCTTAAAGAATTAGACCCGAAAGTATTTTTATTTGAAAATGTAAAAGGACTTTTATCGATGCAGGGTGGAGAATTGTTAAAAACAATTATTTCTTTGTTTGAATCATTAGGATATAAAGTTGTCTATAAGGTTTTAAATTCTGCTGATTATGGAGCACCACAAGTAAGAGAAAGAGTTATAATAATTGGAACAAAACTTAACTCTAAATTTAATTATCCTGAATCAACACATTATAATCCAGAAGAAGAGCAAACTCTTTTGACACAAGAATTAAAACCATATTTAACTTTGGCAGAAGCAATAAGCGATCTTCCATTTATTAAAAGTAGTGAAGAAAGTTTTGAGTATTCTACTGAACCAGCAAATGAATTTCAAAAATTAATGAGAAAAAATGCTCCTGAAAAATTAATGGATCATAATGCTCCAAATAATAATGAAAACTTAGTGAAGATTATGGAAAATCTGCCTGATGGCGGAACTCCAAAGGATTTACCAGAAGAATTAAGACCAAAAAGTGGTTTTGCAAATACTTACTGTAGGCTTTGGTGGAATAGACCAAGTACAACAATTACAAGAAATTTAAGCACTCCTTCATCTTCAAGATGTATTCATCCGAAAGCACCAAGACCACTAACGACAAGAGAAGGAGCAAGAATACAATGTTTTCCTGATAATTATGTTTTCTATGGTTCAAGAAGTGATAAAAATTTACAAATTGGAAATGCAGTACCGACATTTTTATCAAGTGCTTTAAAAGATTCAATTAAGAAACATTTTTTAGAAGAATAAGGAGTTTTGAAAAATGAAATACAATAATACAAAGCCCACCAAAAACGGAATAATATTGATAAATTTTTCAAAAATACGCAAGGCACATTGCACTCTCACTCCGCTATCGCTCCGTTCGGCTCGCCTAACACAGTATATGCGGTTCACTCGTTGCACTTCGCTCTCCCATATTTTGCTCCGTTTCACTCCGCAAAACATCGCATATACTGAAACGTTGTTCGCAATTGATAGGAAACAAAAATTTATAAACAAAATAAAATATAAAATCTTATGAAGCAAAAAAATCAAAATTTAATTGGAATTATAAGTGCAATTACTTCAGGAATTGCTTTTTTAGCAATAAAATATCTTTTTTCTGGAGAAATTGATTTTTTAACTTCAATTATATTTATGTTAACTTTTGGAACTACCTATATTTTGTTACATAAATTTTTTGGTAAAAAGTGATTTTGTTTCCTATCAACTTCTTCGGAGTTTTTCCAAAACTCCTCGACCACGCTGCGCTCTCCTCCTTTCAGTCGTCGGGGCGTATAACATGGAATAAAAGAACAGCTTGGAATAGACGAGGTGGATGAAAATTTAGATTTACCAGAAGGCAAAGAACACGATGATGACAAAAAAAAGCATGGTGGAAAAGAAGATCAACATAACGACATCTTAAAAAAAGAGGATTTAGCAAAGAAAGGAGGCGGAGATAAAAAAGACGGAGAAACTGGTGAGGGAGATAAAGGAAAGCCAAGCGAGGGTAAGTGAAAAGATGGAGAAGCTGGACACGGAGAGGGAGAAAAAGGCGAAGCAGGTAAAGGTAAAGGTGATAAGGGAGAGGCTGGCGCAGGAAAAGGAGACAAAGGTGAACCCTCTGGCATGGGACAGGGCGGAAAAGAGGGCATGGAAAATAAAGACGAAACAGGGTTACCTCCTGAATCCGCAGAAGCCGAACAAAAAAAAGTAAGCCAGGAAGGATTTTTAGTGGGCGGAGGCAAGAGCAAGTCAATCTATGCCGAACGAGTACAAAATTCCCTCATTACACACGAAGGAGAAAGCTTAACAAAAAAGGATATTGAAGAAAGAGAAAAAAGAGTTGAAAAAGTTGATCGTCGCGAGCGTTATGAAGCACGACCAGACAAAGCAAGTATGCGTGAGGTTATTAGGAGCTTACGCAGAATCATTACTGATGTATCAGAAGTCAAAAGTAGTGATGTTGATCTAAAAAGAACAGTCAAAAACTTTGCTCGTCGTGATTTTTGATTTGACTATGAACGCGAAAGAGAAAAACAACCTGAGGTGGTTTTACTTATTGATGTAGGTGGGCCAGTAGATGAATGGAGTCCGCTAATGAAAGAAGTTGCCGAGGAAATGGCAAAAGGTCTAACGAAACTTGAAGTTTACTTATTCCATAATAATCTCTATGGATATGTATGGAAACCAGACCCAAAAGATTTACTTGCCTCTAGTTATGCAAAACCAAATTCGTTGATTGATATAAAAAAGGTAATTAAAAAGAGAAAGAAAGTAATTGTATATGGCGACGCGGAAATGTCATACTCTGAATTTGAAGGTGACGGCTGGCCTCCAAGTGGCAACGACGAAAGAGTAGAAAAGTTTGGGATGGGTGGCGATGAGTGTTTAAATTTCATTAAGAAAAAAGCAGACTCGGTTGTGTGGATCAATCCTGTGTTTGCAAAAGAGTGGGAAGAAAGGGATGACTCGGGAACAATTGGAGCGATTAGTGAGATTGTGCCGATGCATGATCTAACTGTAGGTGGTGTGGAGGATGCAATTAAGGAGCTGATGAAGAAATAAAGGGAGCTTCCGCTTGCGCGCGCATGGGTGGGTTGGGGCAAGCGCATATAGATTTACTTGTGACATTCGGACATTCGCTAGGGTGGCGGAAAGTGCTCGTGGTGTAATATAGGCTCAAATGAAAGCCTTAAATGGGTAGAGAGACTTGAATTTGTGGAGAAAAACCTTGGGGCTTTCATCTATCAAAAATTTTTTCAATAGTAGACTCAATATACATTCCCACTCCGTGCGCAATTTCCGCCCACGCCATTGCCAATGCTAGAAATATAAGACTCTCCCCTGGTACCCCCTGATACTCCAAGCCCAAAGATGCTATTTGTGATTGAACAATATTGCCACCAAACAAAGCAAGAGCAAAAAGTGACACTAGTAGATACTGCGCATCATTGATCATCTCTATATAAAATAGCTTTATACGCCCTCGATAGGCAGCGAGAGCGCTATCAAATCCAGCAAAGCCGATAATCCAGCCGATAGCTGTATAAAACCATAAGCTCTCTTGATAGCCAAAATATATTATCGCTGCGCCAATGATAGTCATCACAAATCCTAGCATAATCACTCCTCCCCTATTCATCCCCCAACGCATAATAGCTCCCTGCAAAATCATTCGGAGAATCCGTGCTGCCAAAATACCATACACCCAAGTAAGGAGAATGCTAATCATCACTGGTGAAACCACCGTAGGAAATATCCATAGCAGGGTGAGTGCTGTAGCGATAACAAAGGTCGTACTGTCAATATATCGACTCATGCTGTAAATATAAGTAATAGCTGTATCCTAGCATAGAGGCTTGATTCTGTCTGATAACTTATTCCCCTTGATGCTCTTCGAGGGCACGTTGCATTTCTTTTCCGGTAAGGGCCTGTACTCGCTTTTCTATTGGAGGGTGGGTAGACACCAAACGGCGAAAGCTATCTTTAATAGAATCTGCTCCTAAAAATGGATTAGCAATAAATAAGTGGCTTGTGGCTTGCGATACATTTTGCAATGGCTGTGCGTGCGACTGAATTTTTATAAGTGCCTGAGCTAGCCCTTCTGGATAGCGTGTAAGCAAAGCTCCACTGGCATCGGCGAGATACTCTCTCTTGCGTGAAACGGCTGCCTGAATAAGCTTGCCTATTAGAGGAGAAAATATTGCGAGGGCAAAGACTATCAGTATCGTCACCCCCGCTGCAGGCCCACCCTCCCCTGATTTGTGGGAGCCAAGCATTCCCATACGCATAAATATATCAGCAAGCAAAGCTATAAAGCCAATCATAATCACTACAATTGTGCCTACCAAAATATCACGATTACCTATATGAGAAATTTCGTGTGCCACCACTCCTTCAAGCTCAGCATCATTAAGTATCTCGAGTAGGCCCGTGGTAAATGCCACCGACGCATGCTCTGGATTACGCCCTGTAGCAAAGGCATTGGGAGCAGGATCATCAATAATGTGTACCCGAGGAGTAGGAATACCAGCAGTAATTGCCATATTCTCTACCATCCGAATGATTCGTAGATGTGATCTATTATTTCTATCAGCTTGATATGCCCCTGTGCTCTTTAGGGCAATCTTGTCTGAAAAGTAGTAGCTTGTGATGCTAGAGAATATCGCAAGCACTAAGGCAATGACGACAATAGAAACATCTTGATACCAATAGGCAAAGACAAAAGCAATTCCTAATACTACTAATCCAAAAGTAAGAATAATAAGCCAAGTGCGTATTATATTTCTTCGTCGTTGGGTGTAGATACTGGGAATGGTAGCATTTTTCATAGTATCAATTATCTTGATAAGGAATCCTTTAAGACTAGAACTGTACCTCTACCGCATCGCGTACTTCAGAATCCTTAGGAAGCTCAAAATACTCCCGCTCAGCAAAATCACCCAATGAGACAAATAGATTGAAGGGTATTGTCTGAGTGATAGTGTTGAAATCTCGCACCGTGCCATTGTAGAATCGGCGGGCAGCTTGAATTTTATTTTCGGTATCCTCAAGAGAATTTTGTAGATCAAGAAAATTTGCATCTGCTTTCAAATCAGGATATGCCTCGGCTACTGCCATCAGCTTGCCAAGCATTCCTCCCAATCCTGCCTCCGCTCCCGCTAATGCTCCTATGGCTTCTGCTGATACGGTGGAAGCATCTATCTCGATCGAGGATGCCTTGCTACGGGCTTCCATTACCTGCTGAAGGGTTTCTTGTTCGTGCTTGGCATAGCCTTTGACTGCTTCTACTAAATTTGGAATAAGATCATATCGACGACGAAGCTGAACATCAATATCTGCCCACGCTTCTTCTACTCTATTACGTAGGGTAATAAGATGATTGTACATCAATAGTGCGACTCCTACGATAACGATAAATCCAAGAATAAGGGCTACTGCTGTATTCATATTTATTTATTTTAATTATTAATTATTCTCTTATTGTATCGCTTGGATGGATATTTTGCCAGCTACACAAAAAATTGCTACAATGCTTGACACCATTTAGATAGCTGGGTGGTGCGTATTGATATATATGCCTGAGTGGTGCAGATTAAATGATAGAGGTAGACACGCGTGTCGTAGTATAGGAAATCTTTCACTAAAAATCTGTATCACTGTGGTAGATAGATATATATGCCTGAGTGGTGCAGATTAAATGATAGAGGTAGACACGCGTGTCGTAGTATAGGAAATCTTTCATTAAAAATCTGTATCACTGTGGTAGATAGATATATATGCCTGAGTGGTGGAATTGGTAGACACGCTAGCCTTAGGAGCTAGTGCCTTCGGGCGTGGAGGTTCGAGCCCTCTCTCAGGTACAAATTTGCTCAAAAAGAGTCCGTAGGGCTCTTTTTGATTTGCAATTTGTATCTGAGAGAGGGGGAGAAAAAAATCGCCGGTATACAAGAGCCGAGGAATCGAGGCTGCTTGTCGGCGATGACGGGGTCGAGACCGAACGAGGAATCGAGCGAAGGTGGTGACCGAGCCCTCTCTCAGGTACAAACAATCATCCTAGGGGTGATTTTTGTTTCCTGAGAAACAACTATATGTATACAGTAGGGTGAAGGCTATCTTGGCAAGATCAAGCACCAGAATGTTACATTCCCAACAGTACACCGATTCCCCATTGAGGTATCCTCTGTGGCAAGAATATCTGCGGCAAGAATGACATTGTCTCGAGTAGGAGCATAAATATATCGTACACCAGAAAATCTGATGTTTTCTATAGAAATATAATCATCTATTAGCTGATAGAGACATAATTGTCCCTTATACATACGAAATGGCTCACAAAATGGCATATTATTGACCACTGCTGGATAGCTATCATTATTAATATAGTAGACACGCAAAGCTTTAGCTAAAGTGTACATTTGTTGTTGTGCTTGGGCTTCATGTGCCTGTGCACTATACTGATCAATTCCCTTAATCCACACCCCTACCAAAACTATGATAATGAGCACAATGAGAAGACTTTCTCCTATTCGTCGTGTTTGTTGTTTGGGCATACTGTTAGTACTTTACATTTTACACTAATCTTCGCTTTCGATATAGTGGATTACGAGACGCACGACGAGAGATATAGCGAGCTATCCTCTTATTAATTTTAGATGGGAGACTATTAAGAACTCGGCAACGAGAGCTACAATATCCATGCTTAGCACCGTGACATTTATCACAGGCAAGGTGCAGAGCATGACATGGCACATACCCGCAATGATAATACTGATCCGTTTTTTGTTTGTTACACAGGTGACAATATGATACGGGCTCTTCGCCGATTCGCTCACCAAGGCGCTCATCAAATACAAAATTAGTCCCCCGAAATTTATTTTCAATTCCCTCCTCTTCTACTTGATGGCGATAGCTAATAATTCCTCCCTTAATATGCCGTACATTGCGGAAGCCCTGATGCTTCATCCAAGCCGATGCCTTTTCGCAACGAATACCCCCTGTGCAGTACAGAGCAATCTTTGTATCTTTTTTATCACTAAATTCCTCACCTACTTTAGCTAATTGCTCTCGAAAGGTATCTACCTGCATACGATGAGCATTCTCAAAATAACCGATCTCTGATTCATAAGCATTTCGCATATCTATCACCACTGATTCAGGATCATTGATATACTCATTCATCTCTTTTGCGCTTAAATAAGCGCCTGTATTGCTAGGATCAAAGCTTTCATCATCCAAACCATCAGCTACAATTTTTTCTTTTATTTTTACTGTAAGCTTATAAAAGCTAGTGTTATCTTGATTAATGGCAATCTTATAAGGAATATCATTGAATTCTGGTATGGATTTGAGATGTGCATCAAAAGTATCCCAATTATCCTTTGGAACATTCATTTGTGCATTGATTCCTTCGTGTGCTAGATATATCCGCCCCAAACAACCAAGCGTGTACCATTTTTCAAAAAGCTCGTCTCGCACGGTCTCTGGATTATCAATTGGTACATATTTATAAAATGAAAGCGTAATGCGCTCAATACCATCATTTGCTACCTCGCGTCTTCGTTCTTCTCGAGATTTGTATTGTTCTCTTTTAGAAATTTTCATATTCCAGATATACTACCTAATATAACGCAAAATTCAATCACCTTACACATAATCTCCCACAAAATCATGCTATAATCCGCGCCATGAAAGACGTATTCAATTTTGAGATTACTCACTCGGGGCCTCATCTGTCTCGAGCTGGGGTGTACAATACTCCACATGGCAAAATCTACACGCCAGCTTTTGTGACTGTCGGTACCAAAGCGACTGTCAAAGGATTGACTCCGGAAATGATCAAAGATTTGGGAGCCCAAGTATTTCTCGCCAATACCTACCATCTGTATCTTGCCCCCGGCGACGAGCAAATAGCTCGTCTTGGTGCCTTACATCAATTTACCGGGTGGTATGGCCCCATGATGACCGACAGTGGTGGCTTTCAAGTGCTTTCTCTTGGGGCGGCCTTTGGCACTAATGTATCAAAGATTGCCAAAGATGATTCTGGCTACACTCAAAGCTCCATCAATGAGAATACTAAGGCTCGGGCTCGAATAAGCGAAGATGGGGTGGAATTTCGCTCCATTCGAGATGGCTCACTACACTTTTTTACTCCAGAAAAATCAATGCAGATACAGCAAAATTTAGGAGCTGATATTTATTTTGCTTTTGATGAATGTACCTCTCCACAAGCAGATTATGGGTATCAAGTAGAAGCAATGAATCGCACCCATCGCTGGGCCAAGCGAAGCCTAGACGAACATCAACGCCTTGAAGCTCTCAAGGGCAACAGCCGACCACCTCAAGCATTATTTGGCGTTGTCCAAGGGGGTAGACATCCTGAATTACGCAAAGAATCTGCCGAGCTCCTCGGCTCTATGGATTTTGATGGCTTTGGAATTGGAGGGAGTTTTGATAAAGATGATATGGAAAGTGCTGTGGGTATTGCTTGTGCACATTTACCTAAAGATAAGCCTCGTCATTTACTAGGAATTGGTGAGCCCATTGATTTATTCCTTGGTGTCGAACAAGGAATCGACCTTTTTGATTGTGTGGCTCCGACCCGCATGGCTCGACACGGTGGAGTGCATACCCGTGATGGCAAAATCAATCTTAAATCAAAAGACAATCGAAGCTATGTAGGGCCGATTGATGCCGAATGTGGCTGTTATGCCTGTAAGCGCTTCTCTCGCGCCTATATTGCCCACCTCTTACGAGAGAAAGAAATGCTCGGTGCTACCCTTGCCTCGATACACAACCTATATTTTATCAATCATCTTGTAGCAGATATTCGCCAATCAATTATTGATGAAAAATTTTATGAATTCAAGAATCAATTCCTCAATCGATATTATGATAATTAAAAAGTCGGGAATTGAATTCCCGACTTTTTAATCATCCTCACTTTCTTCATATTCCTCAATAGCGCTAATAATTGGGCCAATATCACCATCAAGAATTTTTTCTATATTTGACCATGATTTTTTGATACGATGATCGGTAATTCTGTCTTGGGGGAAATTATAAGTACGAATTTTTTCACTTCGGTCTCCTGTGCCTACCTGTTTTTTTCGGTGAGCTGCGTATTTTTCTTCGTGAGCTCTGTCCTGCATTTCTTGTAATTGTGAAAGTAAAAGCGACATTGCCCTCTCATGATTTTTTAGCTGAGTACGCTCAGCGGTGGATCGTACAGAAATTCCTGTGGGCTTGTGTGTGAGTCGTACAGCTGACTCTACCTTGTTTACATTTTGTCCCCCAGCTCCCCCCGATCGAGAAGTCTCTCGCTCGATATCGGCATCATCTATTTTTACTGTAATGCGCTTTTTGACGGGCATAATAGCTACGGTGACCGTAGAGGTATGCACTCGGCCATTCTTTTCGGTAGCAGGAATACGCTGTACGCGATGTACACCTGTCTCGTGTCGTAGCTTTTTATAGCAATCGAGCCCTTTGACTTCAAACATAGCTTCTTTGTATCCGCCAGCCTCATTCATTGATGTATCACTCAATCGCCATTGCCATCCTTGGCTAAGGACATACTTTTCATACATCTCGGCAAGTTCTGTGGCAAAAAGTGATGCTTCATCACCCCCTGCTCCCGCACGAATTTCTAAAACAAGCTCATTAGGAAATCGTTCTTCTTCCTTTTCGCTTGCTTCAATGTGCTTGATTTGTTCTTCAATGCCTTGCAACTGCTCGTTGATTGTCGCAATATCTTCTTCTGCCATTTCTGCCATTTCTGTATCCTCTGCCAATTCTTGTGCCTCAGCTTTTTCTGTCTCTAGACGCAGATATTCATTAGCAAGAAAAGCAGTCTTAGGATTATCCAAGAAGCGAGATACATCAAATACATTGTCTTGGTCTTCTTTTTGTGTCATAGTAGGCGAAATTATAGCACATAGTGATTATAATAAAGAGATGAAGCACAACAACACCTCACAAAAACAAGAGCATTACTGGCTTCTAACTGAGAAATATAATGGTGTAGCAACGCCTGAGTATTATAATGATGTGGTTCGACTAGAATCAGGAATGCCTGTAGACTTTCTTATCGGCTACCGAGAATTTTTGAATTGCCCCATTGATCTCTCTTATCGCCCGCTCATTCCCCGCAATGAAACAGAGTTTTGGACGCAAGACATCATCACTAAATATAAAAAACAAAAAAGCTCGACTTCTCAGGCGGTGCGGGTCTTAGATATCTGTGCAGGCTCAGGCTGTATCGGAATTGCCCTACTCGCTCACCTCCCCAAAATACAAGTAGACTTTGCTGAATATAATCCTCAATTTATTAAGCAAATACATAAAAATTTAGAGCTCAATAAGATAGATCCAGAGCGCTACCATATCTATCAATCAGATATGTTTACACAGGTAAGAGGATCGAGCCACCCACTATATGATTTGATTGTCGCCAATCCTCCCTATATTGCTCGCAATAGAAAAGATACTGTGCAACAAAGCGTGCATCATTTTGAAGATCACGGCTCGCTTTACGCGGATGACGATGGCTTGGAATATATCAAGGTGATAATAAGTGCCTTGCCCCGCTATCTTGCCCCTGGTGGTGAATGCTATATTGAGTATGATTCATGGCAAACACATCTTATCACCACATACCTCGATACCTACCACCCCACTCTTAGGTATCGCATCCTACAAGATCAAAATGAAAAAGACAGAGTGGTACATATCTATTACAAATAAATAATCTATACCAACAATAAAAACTCGTCTGATAGACGAGTTTTTATAGATTGTTTCACTGTAATTACTATTTTTTTTCAGCCTTATCCATTCGTTGTTTGAATCGTTCGACGCGTCCGCCACTATCCATTACCTTTTCGGTACCAGTATAGAAGGGATGCGAAGCACTGGAGACTTCTACTCGATATAATGGGTATTCTACACCATTAGTCCAAGTGCCTTTCTCTTCTGTCTCCACGGTAGAGCCAATCAAGAATTGAGCTTCTACAGCTTTGTCTTCAAAAATGACAGGGCGATAATTTTGTGGGTGAATATCTGCTTTCATGGTACTAAGCGTTAGTGTCTTCTAATTCTTTTTTAAAAGGAATACCTAAGTGCTCGAAATAGGCGATTGCCTCTTCTCTGCTTGGGGCGGTAGTGACTATTGTAACAGCCATACTAAAGACATCTCGGATGTCTTCATCTCCTGTTTCTGGGAATATAGTGTGCTCTTTGATCCCAATAGTGAGATTACCCATCTCATCTACGCTGGTGCGAGCAATCCCCCGGAAATCTTTGGTACGTGGCAAAGCAATATGAATGAGCTTATCAAGCATATCGCGAGCTCGTTGGCCAGAAAGGGTGACCTTGAATCCAGCTGTGTCTCCCTCACGAATTTTGAATTGAGCAATCGATTTGCGTGCAGGGCTTGGAGCAATCTTTTGTCCTGCAATACGAGCCATTCGATCCTCGATTACACCCATCTTGTGAGCATCATGACGAATGCGCCCTACCCCAGTAGAGAGTACTACCTTATCAAGGCGTGGGCATTGCATCACATTGGTATAGCCAAATTGATCTTTGAGTGTCTCGAACGCTGTTTGTTGTTGTTCTTGTACTTGCATAATACTACTGGATTATTCTTAATCGAGAGATTTACCCGATGATTTAGCAATGCGCACTTTTTTGCCAGAAGTACGATCAATCTTTACACGAGTAGGCTTGCCACTTACTGGATCGATAAGTGATACATTTGATGCATCAATGGGATGGCTCATTTCTACAATGCCTCCTTCATTTTGATCGCTAGACTTTATGTGCTTTTTCTTGATATTGACACCATCAACAATCACTTTGTTTTTATCTCGGAAAGTTTTAATCACAACGCCCTGCTTGCCTTTGTCACGGCCTGCGATGACCATTACTTTATCTCCTTGTTTGATCTTCATATAATTCTATTTAGATTTAGACAACCTCAGGGGCAAGTGAAGCGATTTTTTGATATCCTAACTCAGAAATTTCTCGCGGAATTGGACCAAAAACACGCCCAGCTCGTGGCTCTTTTTTCCCTTCACGATTGATAATAATAATGGCATTTTCATCAAAATAAATGTATGAACCATCTTTACGGCGGAATGGCTTTCGTTGTCGTACTACTACCGCACGTACTATTTCTTTCTTCTTTATCTGTTTGCGTGGCTCAGCACTTTGCACTGAAGCAATGACTTCATCACCAATCCGTGCGTATCGTCGCTTGCTACCTCCAAGCACCTTAAATACACGAGCGGTCTTGGCGCCACTATTGTCGCTAACTTTGACGATTGTCTGTGGTTGAATCATAAGCGCTTATTTTAATACTAATAAATTATTCTACGATGGTGAATCGTTTATTTTTTGAGATTGGCTTGGTCTCTTGGATGGTCACGGTATCTCCTACCTGGGCAGTATTGCCTGCATTGTGTACTTGATACTTTTTTGTAGTCTTAATGTACTTGTGGTAGCGAGGATGCTTTACCAATCGTTCTACTGCCACCACAGCAGTATCTTGCATTTTGTTTGAAGTAACAATACCAGTGAGGCGACGTGGATTGGTGTTATTTGTGTTGCTCATAGATGTAATAATTATGAATCAATAGTAGAACGAGATGATATCTCTGTCTGAAGGCGGGCAATTTCCCGACGAAGATTACGACGAGTAACCGCTCCCGGCTTTGATTTACCCAAAGAGAAATCAAGCTCTTGGATGGCCCGCTTTTTCTGGGCGATCATTTCGCGTAATTCACTGACTTGTTTTTTTGCTAGCTTGCTCATATCAATTTTAATATCGTGCTACTACTTTTGACTTTAATGGCATTTTTGTGCCACCTTTGCGAAGTGCTTCTTTGGCTACCTCATCAGATACTCCTGACACTTCGAAGAGGACACGCCCTGGCTCTACTTCGAAACAAAAGCCCTGTGGCTCTCCCTTTCCCTTACCCATCGGCACTTCTGCTGATTTCTCTGTCCATGGACGATCAGGGAAAATACGAATCCACATTTTGCCACTTTTTCCAATAGTACGACGAATAACCTTACGAGCAGCCTCGATTTGATTAGATGTTACTCGCTCACCAGTAGTAGCTTTCAGCCCGTGTGAGCCAAAATCTACTGAAGCGCCACGAGTGGCCATCCCTCGCTTGTTGATGTGCTTGCGAGCGGTTTGCCACTTTCTAAATTTTACCTTATTTGGGAATAGCATACTTGTAGTAATTACGGTGGAAACGAGCCCAACACATATGACCATACTATATCAAGACGATATGAATGGTGCCTCGACCAGTAGGGTAATGGCCTACTTGGCGAAGTATGTGCTAGGCACTATTGTATACCTAACAAAAGTAAGGTATACAATAGTGCCAACCACGAGGATTGGACGATTATATTATGAGCCTTTACGCTCTTTTTCAAAAAGCTCACCACGATAAATCCATACTTTGACTCCAATCACTCCATAAGGAAGATTGGCGCGCAACTCACGATAATCGATATCTGCACGCAATGTTTGTAGTGGGATTCGGCCTCGCTTGAGATACTCTCTACGAGACATCTCCGCTCCATTAAGACGCCCTGAGATAGTAATTTTTATTCCTAATACCTCTTTATTTGCCATTGATTTCTCAATGGTCGTCTTTAATACTCGGCGGAAAGGCATTCGTCGTTCGAGCCCTTCTACTACACTTGCTGCAACAATCCCTGCATCTGCTTCTGGATTACGGATATCTTCAATCTCGATACGAATATTTTCTGGTACATGGCAATCGTGCTTCTTGAGAACCCGTACAATTCCTGATTTGAGCTCATTTACCCCCTCTCCTCCGCGACCAATAATCATTCCTGATCGGCTGGTAGCGATAATAATTTTATAATTTTTATCATCACGTTCGATTTGAATATCAGATACATACTTACCGTGTAGTTTCTGCATAAGGTAGTCTCGCACTACAGTATCTGTTTTAAGAAATTCAACGTATTGTTTGCGACCAGCAAACCAGCGAGCCTTCCAATCACGAATACCGCTTCCTCCGAGCCGATGTGCATATGGGTGTACAATTTTAGTCATAATATTATTTAGAATTATCTACTACGGGAGTAAGGGTGAGGTAGATATGAGAAAGACGGCGACGAAATGCCATCGCTCGACCACGCGATCCTGCACGATGACGACGAAGCGATTTACCCTCTTGCACTTGAATATCTGCAATTGTAAGATCTCGAGCATCCATACCAGAATTAGCCACTGCAGAAGCGATGAGGTCTCGGACTGCCCCTGCGTGTCGCTTGTTTACAAAAGTCAATTCAGCTAAAGCCTTTTTGGCATTTTTACCGCGTACAAAATCAGCAAGTAAGCCCACCTTACGAGGAGTGGCTCGGTAATTTTGCAATGAAGCAGTAGTCGTGTTGGCTGTAGTAGTACTCATACGAATATAATAACTTATGAAGCTTTAGCAGCTTTAGCGGCAGCAATTTCTGCCTCACGCTTACGCTGATCAAGCTCTTTCTGAATTTTTCCTCCATGTCGGTGGAATGTTTTACTAGGAGAAAACTCTCCTAGTCGATGTCCTACCATATCCTCGGTAATATATACTTCGATATGCTTGCGCCCATTATGTACTCCAAAAGTAAAGCCAATCATATCTGGGTGTATTACCGAAGCACGGTCCCATACTTGTATCACTCCTGTCTCACGAGGAGAAACACCCTCTACTTTTTTGAGGATCTTTGGATTTACATATGGGCCCTTTTTAAGTGATCGTGTCATACTTGTTTACTATTTGCTATCAAGGCTTTCAACCTGACAACAAGATGGCGAGTATTCTACCAAAACTGATGATATAGTCAAATTATTCTTGATATGAAATGCTCCCTTGGATTGCATAGTTGGATTAGCTAATCTAATTTCATACAATACAAACAAAACGCTCTCCGTGAGGAGAGCGTTTTGTTTGTATAGATTGGAGGATTACCTACTCCCATTTTAAGGTAGATTACTCTAGTCTTCTCTATCTCTTATTTCAATTCTACAGTACCTCCAGCTCCTTCAATTTCTGCCTTAAGAGCTTCTGCGTCTTCCTTCTTCATACCTGTCTTAAGCACAGATGGTGCGCTGTCTACAAGCTCCTTGGCTTCTTTAAGCCCGAGCCCAAGAGCTGCCTTTACTGCCTTGATCACTCCAATTTTGCTGTCTCCAGCAGAGCTAAGCTCAACATCAAATTCTGTTTTCTCTTCGGTGGCATCATCTGCTCCAGCCCCAGCTCCTGCTACTGCTACGGCAGCAGCTGATACACCAAATTTCTTTTCGAATACTTTAACGAGCTCATGAAGGTCCAAAACTGACATCTCTTCAATAGCACTCACAATTGATTGAAATTTTTCTGGTACTTCTACCTCTTCTGCTTCTTCTACTACCTCTTCTTTAGCCACTGGTGCTTCCTCTTTAACTTCCTCTGCAACAGGAGCATCTTCCTCTACTACTTCTGTTTGTTCTTCAACAAGAGCTTCTGCTTGTTCCTCTACGCTCTCATCTTGTTTGATTTCGTCGGTCATAATTAATTTGTTATAAATGAATAAATTTAGGCCATAGCTTCTTTCTTTTCGGCAATAGCATTGATTCCTGATGCTAATTGCTGAATTGGTGTGTTGATGATATTTACAAACATACCACGAAGTGTTTGCAAGTCAGGAATATTAGCTATTTCCAACATTTCTTCTTGGCTTTTGTATACTCCATCAAAGATACCACCTACGATAGCAACTCGCTCTTTGTATTTTTTAGCATGCTCTTTTACAAGACGAGCTGGTGCCATCAAATCATCACTATATGCAAGCGAAAGCTCCCCTTCTGTCTCTGGTCGAGTGCCGGAGACCTTTGTCTCTTCAAGTGCCTTTGATATGAGGGTTTTCTTGATTACCGTATATCCAACGCCCTCCTGGCTCATTTGTGTACGCATCGCTGATGTATCATTTGCTGATAAGCCATGCGCGTGTACAAATACCGTAGTGGCAGAATTCCCTAGAATATCTTTGGCTTTGCTTAAGAGCTCTTCTTTTCTCTCGCGGGTAATTGCCATAATTACTATATTACTATTAACAATACTCGCACCTCCCCTAAAGAAGATAGCGATTTTCAAAAGGTAATTGTAAGACGATAAGTCTACAGAGGGATATTTAATCGTATATCTATTAGTATCCGACCCACTCTGTCTCTGACCTTTTGATACCGGAGATTATACTGTTCTCTATAAAATGTGCAAGCTTATGAGCTACGACTCTGGGTGAGTGGGGGTAGATCTCCTTTTAGAGTGAGAATATGCTCTATTTGTATACATTAATTTGGATTGCAGTCACCTAGTGTAGGAGCTGTACTACGTGGGCCCGCACTTTGCTGTGAAGCAACAAAATAATTGGCATTCACTTCTGCACTCAAAGGAGCGTATATACAAAAGGCATCGGTATTGCCTGTATTATCTATAAACTCCACGCCAGTAGGCCACGTACTGAGATGATTTTGTAATCCAATAGCAGCTGATGAAGAGCTTGTATACCCAGGAAAATTTCCCGAGATGTCTCGGTCAAGCTCCATAGCTTTCGCTGTTTCTTTTACACCAGTGATTTTGCTACTGTCGGTCGCTTGAGTACGACCTTGATTGAGATTAGTGAATACCGTGAGGGCGAGAATCCCGATGATTGCAATCACCATCAAGAGCTCGATCAAGGTAAAAGCTTGTTTCATAGCAAAATTATACCAGAGAGAGCCGTGTAAAGGTATGTATATATATGGACAACACAAAACCCACTCCTTTCACGCATATAGATATCTCTTTAATGCGCTTGAAGTGGGCTTTGATAATTAGATCATTTTTACCTCGATGCTAACACCAGAAGGTAAAGATAGATTGGTCAGAGCCTCGGTAATTTTAGTACTTGGATTCAACACATCTATTAAACGTGAGTGAATCCGCATTTCATATTGTTCCCGAGAAGTGTTGTAAATAAATGTCGAACGATTAACAGTATATTTTTTCATTTTGGTAGGCATAGGGATTGGCCCAGCTACCTCAGCACCTACTCGATGAGCAGCTTCGATGATTTTTTGTACCGAATCATCTAATAGCTTGTGCTCGTAGGCTGAAATTTTGATACGCAATCGTCCTTGATCAGACTGATTGTCTTTTGCCATCTTTAATTTGATTAAAGCGGCTGGTAACGCACTTATTTTGAAAGTATACTTTCAAAATAAGTAATTTGGTTTTATTTTGTGCGATATTTCGAGGAAGGTCGCCGCCGAGCAATCAAGCGGTACAAAGTGGTACCGTGAGTATTGCGAGGCGACAGGCCTGATAAAGAAATTCGCCAAAATAAGCCAAATTTAGGCTACAACTTTGGTTACAACACCTGCTCCAACAGTCTTCCCTCCTTCGCGTACGGTGAAGCGGGTTTGATCTTCGAGTGCTACAGGAGCGTGAAGCTTTACCTTGAAAGTCACTGTATCTCCTGGCATTACCATTTCAGTACCTTCAGCAAGAGCTACCTCTCCTGTCACATCAGTAGTTCGAATATAGAACTGTGGCTTGTATCCTGTGAAGAATGGAGTGTGTCGACCACCTTCCTCTTTCTTCAAAACATATACTTCAGCTTCAAATTCAGTATGAGGTGTTACACTTCCTGGAGCAGCAAGCACCTGACCACGAGTAATATCTTCTTTTTTGATTCCACGAATCAAGATACCAGCGTTGTCTCCAGCCTCTGCTTGCTCAAGTGATTTATTGAACATCTCTACTCCAGTTACGGTAGTTTTTACTGTGTCATGAATACCCACGATTTCTACTTCCTCTCCTACCTTTACTGTTCCACGATCTACTTTACCAGTAACAACAGTACCTCGTCCTTCAATAGAGAAAATATCCTCTACCGGCATAAGGAAAGGCTTATCTAAGTCACGAACTGGTACTTCAAAGTAAGTATCCATAGCTTTGGTAAGCTCCAAGACCTTTTGTACCCACTCATCATTGACATCACTTGCTTCAGTGGCTTTGAGAGCAGAACCTTGAATAAAAGGAGTTTCCTCACCATTGTATCCGTATTGGTCGAGAGTTTCTTTGATTTCCTCTTCTACGAGCATAATCATTTCCTCATCATCAACCATATCGCACTTATTAAGAAATACGATAATTTTTGGTACTCCGGCTTGCTTGGCAAGCAAGATGTGCTCACGAGTTTGTGGCATCAATCCGTCGGTCACCGCTACCACAAGGATAGCACCGTCCATTTGAGCTGCACCGGTAATCATATTCTTGATATAGTCGGCGTGCCCTGGAGCATCGATGTGTGCGTAGTGACGATTGACTGTTTCGTACTCGTTGTGTGAAAGAGCAATGGTAATACCACGCTCTTTTTCTTCTGGAGCATTGTCAATTTCGCTAATATCGCGCATTTTCACTTGATCACCATTAAGGTGAAGTGAATTAAGAATTGCAGCCGTAAGTGTAGTCTTACCATGGTCTACGTGACCAATGGTACCTACATTCATATGTGGCTTGCTTCGATCAAAATCTGCCATAATATTATATGTTTAGATTAACTAATAATTTCTAATGTGGTCACTCCCCTGCTTTGATTTATGGCCCGACCATGGCTATAAACCCGAGAAAGAACAAAAGCAATAAGGTGCCCGATATGATAGCAAATTAGTATAAAAAAACAACAATCGCCGATTTTTTTATATCGTAAAAGTGAGCCACTTAGGGACCCGGTCCCTAAGTGTATGAACATTTTTATAACATCGTCTGATTGATACACTCTTGTATGTATCGCTCTAGTGTTTGCTGATGAGCAGAAAGGGATACGAAATCTTGTTGGTTTAAGGTATTCTTCATAAATAGTTCTGGAGATATATCTGGAGAAAAAGCTATATCAAAATAGCCAAGTTCGTGCAATATCCGTGCCCTCCCCCATAATTCAATACTATAAAAGTACTTCGGAGCTAAGCTCCTTAGAGCTAGGCTTATCTCATGGAAAATATGATAGAGCACTGAATCACTATCAGCGTGAAGGGACATCTGCAGAATAAGCGCTCCGAGTCTATCCAATATACCGAGAGCTTCAAAATTATGTACTTGAGTGGTGCTTTCTATCAATCGCCCTCCGGTAATTTGATAGCCCTTGCGTGACTGAATAGCTTCGAGCTCGATATGGGCAAGCTGGTGTAAAAAATAAGCAAGCTTGGATGACTCTTTGCGCACCGAGGTGGCATGTGCGCTAATAAGCCCATAATCACGAGTGAGGATGCGATAGCTCTTATTAGCTTCACCGATATTACTATGCCCCAAAATATAGCCGTAGGTACTTTCGATTTCGTACATAGCCATATGGTAGCATAGAGAGTAATCAAATAGAGAAAAGGCGCGCCGGAGGCGCGCCTTTTTGCTATACATTATTCAAGTACTACCATCTCTGCCCTAAAGGCGAGCTCATTGGCGTATTGAGTGTCTCCATCAAGTGTATCTACAAAATCTACTCCACTGACACCTGCAATATCTTCTAATTCACTGAAATAGCGCTTGACCATTCGCTCTCCTGATTCGTCCATTTGCAAATGAAGATATATTTTATCTTTAGGAGAGCAATTTTTATCTTTACGCATATTTTGAATATGTCTGACAAACTCTCGAAAATCGCCTTCTTCTTGTAATTCTGGAGTAAGCTCGGAATCAAGCACAACGGGAACATTTGTATTTTTGTCAAAATGTATTGCTTTTACATTAAGCTCCTCACGAATACTCTGCATCAGTGCTTCATTGATCACATCTGAAAGCATCGTACCTTCATCAGCATTATAGAGCTCATCACGCAAGGTAGCAGATGCAAGTGGCTGTCGTACCTTAAGGCCAGCACTCACCCGCGCCTCAAGTCCGCGCGAAACAAGCTCTCTAACTCGTGCCATAACTGCAATACTTTCATAGGAAATACCCCGGGTAGTCGGCCAGAGCTCGAGGTGTACTGATTCATTCTCACCTGCCTCTCGTAGCTCTCGAAAGATATACTCTGCAGTAAAAGGCATAAAGGGGGCTATAATTTTTGAAAATTCTTTAAGCACAAAGTACGTAGTACGCTGAGCATTTGCAATATCCTCCCTATCCTTGCCCTTAAATCGAGATCGGCTACGACGTATATACCAATTAGAAAAATCCTCTACAAAGTCGTAAAAGGGAGCGCATGCTCGATCAAGCTCATAAGCATCGAGGCCTCGTGTCGCCTGCTCTAATACTTCTTCAAGTCGTGAGAGAATCCAGCGATCCAGTGGGTGGGGTGAATCAAATGGACTATGTGTAAAATCTATATTGTCATCTCGATATATTTGGAAAAAGCTTAAAGTATTTTTAAGTCGAATAACAATTTTTTTATTAACCTCATCGATATCTTTTTCTGAAAGATTGACACTTTCTCCGCGCAACACGGGACTATTGAGTAAGAAGTATCGCAGTGCATCTGCACCATATCTATCAAAGACTAGATCAAGCTCAGGATAATTTTGTAGCTTCTTAGACATTTTTTTGCCATCTTCTGCCATTACAAAGCCTGTCACTATTACATTCTTCATTGGGGACTTCTCAAAAAGTCCTACCCCCAAAGCAAGCAAGCTATAAAACCATCCTCGGGTCTGATCTATCGCCTCACAAATAAAATCTGCTGGATAAGCGAAATTATCAATGCGTGATTCTGGTGTATTCTCTCCTTGATAATATTTTGAAGCATAAGGCATTGAGCCGGATTCATACCAACAATCAAACACTTCGCCTATGAGCTTGTAAGGCTCACCTTTTTCATTTTTATAGCTTACCGCATCAAGATAGGGGCGATGCAGATCAAGCTCGAATTCATTATTGTGAGGAATAGGAGCAAAATCTAAGTAATATATTTCCTCTTTGCCTGCTTTCGCTTTTTGCTCCTCTCTATATTTTGCTAATTGCTCATTTGCTACTCCCTCTACTCCTGCTTGAGCAAGGTGTATCATATCGGGGTGTGTGATAAGCAGAATCGTAGCATTTTCATACTGCTCATCTAATTCATAGATCACTTCAGTAATTCTTTTTTTAGCTTCTCGATAATACTCACCCCCTTCTAAAACAGCATCATAACCCTCTTGGGAAATACCCGCTTGCTTTACTGCTTCTTTAAATTCCTGCTCTGATGTCCCCGACAAATCATCCCCCAAGTAGCGCTTACGCAAACGATTATCTTCTCGCACTTCTTTAACACTCAAGGCATTCTCAAGCATAAGGGCAGTTTGCTTGGTGCAATTATAGGGCGAGTGGGCAATCACATCGATTGCCTTTCGCTTATGCTCTCCAAGCATATGGCTAATACGCTTGCTTGTATCCAGCACTTCATCTTTACCCCGCTCTGATAGCCGATCAGCTTCTGCACCCACTTCAAGTGACACAAGATTGGTACTGTCTGCCACTGATTCTCCATGTGGAATGACAATAAAGTGATTATTAGATCTTAATTTCTCCTGTATCTCATGTATTGAGCCAAGAATCTCATACTCTCCTGTAGTTTGATTCTCCCATACAGGAAGTGGTGCTCCCCAAAAGCGAGAACGAGATACCGCCCAATCTACATTATTAGCAATCCAATTATGAAATCTCTTGTGTCCGATGTGCTCTGGTACCCAGTGCATTGCGCTATTTTCTGCAAGCATTTTCTCTCGTAGCTTGGTGGTGGCTATAAACCAGCTTGAGGTAGCGTAATTGAGAAGTGGAGTGTCACAACGCCAGCAATGCGGATATGAATGCACTATTTTTTCTTTACTAAACAAGAGCCCGCGATGTGCTAAATATTTAATAACAGCAATATCAGCAGATTGGTGATCCTCTTTAGACTTGACCAACATCCCAGCAAAATCTACAACCTCTGGAACAAACTGCCCACTAGTGGTCACGTGATGAACCATAGGGATATTTTGCTTTTGTGCTAGGTAATAATCATCAGCACCAAAGGCAGGAGCTTCGTGGGCGATTCCTGTACCAGATTCGTCATTTACAAAATCTGCTTCATATACTTTCCAGCCATTCTCATGATGCTCGATTGATGTGTCTGTATAAAAGTAATCAAATGGAGGAATATATGATTTGCCCACCAAAGCATCACTTCCCAAAACACTCAGCTCTTCCCACTCGGGAATACCCGCTTGTTGCATCACCTCTTCTAAGCGTGATTGCGCGAGAATATACTGCTCTCTTGTGTCTTCTCGCATCACAGCGACCTTTACATAAATTACTTCGGGACCCACAGCAATTGCTGTATTTCCCGGTAGTGTCCATGGAGTGGTGGTCCAGGCTAGTAGATAGGTGCCGGGCTCGTCTTGTAATTCAAATTTGGCGGTCACTGAAATATCAGTGATATCTGCATACCCCTCGGCTACCTCATTATTTGAAAGTGTAGTCTCACATCGAGGACACAAGTGCATCGGCTTATAGCCTTTGTAAACAAGCCCCTTTTTATCTAATTCTTTAAAGGCCCACCAGCAAGACTCAGTATAGAGGGGATCCATGGTTTTATAATGATCCTCCATATCTACCCAGCGCCCGGTGCGAGGGATAATCTTCTCCCAAGAATCTTTGTAGGCCAATACCTGTGCTTGTGCAGCGGTATTAAAATTAGCAATCCCATAATCAATGATCTCTTTGCGACTATTGAGATTAAGATTCTTTTCAATAATGTTTTCAATTGGTAGACCATGACAATCCCATCCCCATTTTCGTACTACATGATAGCCTTTCATTGTGTAGTAGCGTGGAATAACATCCTTGACTGTGCCTGGTAAAATATGACCATAGTGGGGCAAGCCCGTGGCAAATGGAGGCCCGTCATAAAACACATACTCCCCCATCCCTTCTCTACGAGAAAGGGACTTTTTGAAAATATCTTCTTCCTGCCAGAATTTTAGTATGGCTTCTTCGTCTAAAGCTGTTTGAGATTTTTGTACCTCTTCACTTTGGCCTTTTAGTTTTGATTTTTGAGTTTTACTATGTATATCAGACATACTTATATTATTTAGCTGTGCCTCCCAGTATACCCGATGTGTCGAAAAAATTAAACAAAGAAAAAGACTGTGCTGGTTAATCGCGCACAGCCTTCTGGTGGTGCCCCCGTGGGCAAAATCTCATGGGCTCTTTTTTTTCAGAGCGAACCCCGGGCTCTGTTACTTCCAACGGAAGTGGTACTGGCACCATACTTCCATAGCGACCTCCTTTCTCTTGTATGGCACATTTGACGATCAATCGCCCAAATGAGCCAGAAGAAGCCTCCACGTGACCCTCACTAGGAGCGAGGATATTGCGGTAGGGCAACCGCTTGTCGAGTGGTTAGCAAACGAGCGCCACCACTCTGATAGCTCAACGGTGAAGGTGTGCCGTTGAGGTGTGATCACCTCCTTTCAGGAGCGGCCATTGCCGAGCTCTTTTGCCTTGATTGCGTCCGTTTCGCGGGCGCAGTGAGCCGGACACTTACGAGTCATTCTCGTCTCCTCTCTAATGATCATCCCTTTCATTATATTCATAATATGCTTGACAATCAAGTAAAATATGTGGATAGCTACTTATCCACAGTTTCTACATTTCATCTACTGTATCGATTCCTAAGAGATAGAGTGCGTTGTGGAGGGTCTGTCCCACGGCTTTTACTAAATCGATATTGGCGCGCATATCAGGATTGGAAGCATCGGCAATTTTGGTCTGAGCATAAAAGCTATTAAATTCTGAAGCAAGCTCGTAAGCATAGTGAGCAATGTGATGAGGCGAATAATCATCAAGTGAGCGCGTGACCATATCGGGAAATCGCAAAAGCTGGCGCTCAAGCTCTGGGGCCTTTCCTGTACGGATAGCTGGCTCACTCCCGGTAAGTAATTCTTCTGCCTCCAAGAGAGCACTTTTGGCACGCACAAAAGCATATTGAATATAGGGTCCACTCGTGCCCTCAAATGAAAGGTCTCTTTCGAAATCAAAAACGATATTTTTGCCCGTTGCACTACGCAAGATTGCATATTTAAGCGCGGATTGAGCCACTTTTTCGGCTACTTGCTCTGGATTATCTATATCTCTCCCCTGCATTTTTTCTAATACCCGATTACCCACCTCGTATAATAAATCTTCTGCAAGAGGCACTTTGCCATCTCGAGAACTAATCTTTCCACTTGAAAGTGCCAAGCGCCCGTGATGAATAAAGTGTGATTTTTCTGACCAGCTTGGATTTATTTGCTCAACCGCTTTTTTAAGTAATTGAAAATGCTGTTTTTGCTCTATATCTGTGACCGTCAACGAACAATCAAAATTATAAGTGGCAAACTTTTTAGATATAAGCCCTGTATCTTTGCATAGGTAGGTGCCAAATCCTTGAGAATTGATGAATACATTATCAAAAAGGCCATATTTTGATCCTTCGAAAATAATCGCTCCGTCTGACTCCACAAACACACTTCCTGTGTAAGTTCGGACTATCTCCTTGCCTACTATTTCACATTCTGACTCAAAAAATAATCGTTCAAAACTACTACCTAAGCGAGTAGTGATAGATTGAAAATACTCCAAAGAAAGTGCGCGTCCTTCCTTGTATAATCTATAGGCATCAGTATCTTGGCTTTCATATATTTCTCTATTAATTTCGTCAATACGCATCTTGGCATCTCTATCTTCTTTGTAGGCTTGCGAGCCGTGAGTATACGCCTCACCTACTTGCTCAATAGTAAATTGATTGGTGTAAGATAAATCTATCAAGCCCCAAATTGCCTTCGCTATCCCCGGTGAAACATCAGAAGGAAACGACACCGTGTGTGTTTTGGCTCCTGATATGGCGACTATGCGCTCGAGGGATGCCCCAACAAAATTATTGACCAAGTGCCCAATATGAAATGGCTTAAAAAGATTGGGAGAGCTGTGCTCTAGTAAGTATGTTTGTGTTGCAAGCTTGTCATTAGCTCCCCACTCGTTTTTAGAATCTATAATTTTTTGTTTAAGGGAAGCAAAAAATGTATTCGAAAGAATAAAATTGATATAGCCAGAGCCCGCGACCTCTACTCTATCTACTTCACTTGGGAGCCGAGCTCCCAAGTGTGTGGTGATTTGCTCGGCAAGCTCACGAGGATTTTGCCCCAATTGCTTGCCGAGCTTCATTGCTAGGGGCGTCGCAAAGTCTCCCCTACTTAATTCAACTGGGTACTCTAGCGCAATATCCCCATCATATTCTATCCCCGCCTGAGTGACGGCATCTTGCAATAAAGTAGTGAGCTTGGCACGAATATTCATAGCAAGAATTATACCAGAGATAGGAAAAGAGCGCGCCCGGAGGGCGCGCTCTTAAAGCAAAATCCCAATACTCACACTCTAAACAAAGCTACTTGGAATGGGAAATCGTTGGCACAGATCTTTCACTGAAGCGTGCACCCTTTCTTTAATTTCTTGATCCTGAGGGCTTCTCAAGACCTCAATCATCCACCTAGCAACTTGAGCACACTCAGCTTCTTTGAAGCCACGAGTGGTAATGGCAGGAGTCCCAAAGCGAATACCAGAAGGATCCATTGGCCCCCTCGGATCATCTGCAATAGAATTTTTATTGAGAGTAATTCCCACTTCGTCTAATACTACCTCTGCTTCTTTGCCAGAAATATTCAATGAGGTCATATCCGCAAGGATCAAATGATTATCGGTGCCACCTCCCAGCATTCTTATCCCTTCTTCTCTAAAGACCTCCGCCATAGCTTGGGCATTAGCAATAATTTGTTGTGCATACTCTTTAAAGCTTGGCTTGAGTGCCTCACCAAAGGCCACTGCTTTGGCGGTAATCAAGTGCATATGTGGCCCGCCCTGGAGACCAGGGAACACTGCTTTGTTTATCTTTTTAAAAATCTCTTCATCTTCTCGTACCAAAATCATTCCACCACGTGGACCACGAAGTGTTTTGTGAGTAGTGGTAGTAATGATGTCGAAGCCCGCATGAAAAGGATTCTCAAGCACCCCTCCAGCAATCAGCCCAGCGATATGTGCCATATCAGCCATTGTAATAGCCCCTACTTCTCGAGCAATCTCGACAAATTTTTGATAATCAAGATTGCGCGAATAGGCAGAAAAGCCTGCAATGATGAGCTTTGGCTTTTCTCGAAGTGCTAGCTCGCGCATCGCCTCATAATCAATCTCTCCAGTATCAGGATTGCTCATCTTGTAAGTTGTAAACTTATATATTTTGGCAGGGTGAGTCATAGGGTGACCATGAGTAAGGTGTCCTCCGTGAGAGAGATCCATACCCATGACTGTATCACCTGGCTCCAACAAGGCGGTGTATACCGCCAGATTAGCTGGAGCCCCCGAGAGAGGCTGTACATTAGCATAGGCACAATCAAATAACTTACAAGCTCTCTCTTGGGCAAGACGCTCGACTATATCAGTATATTCTTGCCCACCATAATAGCGCTTACCTGGATAGCCCTCGGAATATTTGTTGGTAAAAATAGAGCCTGCTGCCTCAAGTACCGCCTCTGAGACATAATTTTCAGATGGAATAAGCTCGAGCCCCTCGCTTTGACGCTTTTCCTCGCCCATTATCGCCTCATATACCTCTATATCTTGATTTTTAATGTGGTTGTATTGCATAAAAAATTATTATTGTCCCGGGTAAATTTTTAAGTTGTATCTATAATTGATACCACTTTAAACTAGAGCCATCCTCCCACCGCCTACTAGGATTAGTATAACAAATCTTCTATCCTTTTCAGAAAGTATATAATCGACCATCTATGTAATTTTAAGGAGATTCTCAAAAAGCTTGGCTACAGCTATTGGGCCAACTCCTCCTGGGGTAGCTGAGACCAAACGAGCTTTTTTGTAGCACTCGGGGCTGATATCGCCCTCTACGCTTCCTCGCCTGGTGGCGGTGCCTGCATCAATCAGCACAACACCTTCGCGAATCATATCACTCTTCACTATGCTTGGCACTCCGGCACCCGAAATAATAATATCCGCCTTACCCAAGATGCTCTGCTTTTGACTCTCGTCTGTATCTTTATCAATTAACAAGGGCGCTACTTTTTGAAAGCGAAGTGCTTCCACAAGTGGCGCTCCCACAAGCCAGCCTTGCCCGATGACGGCTATTTTTTGTGATTGCCAATCGGGAACATAGCTATCGAGGATCTCGATAATTGCTAGTGCCACGGGGCTCTGTATTGTGCCCATCTTTCTTGTAGATGGATTGAGTGCATCAACATCTTTTTCTTGGGGAATGGCACCTAGGACAAGGTTGGTATCGTATCCTTCACTCAAGGGCAATTGCACAAGTAGGCCATCTACACGGGACGCCAACTCATGTATTAAGCGAAGCGCATCACTTGTACTACCCTCCTCTGGTAGAGCATAGTGCTCTACTCTCACTCCAATATCACGAGCAAATGTCTCCTTGCGAGCGACATAAGAGAGGGTGACTGGGGTGGTATTCCCTGTAATAATTCCTAAGATAGGGGCGCTACCTCGTTTGTCTATATATGACTTGAGCACCAGAGCTATCTCTGATGCTATCTCCTTGCCATCAATTATCTCCATTAGTCTTCATCGTTATCATCCAGTATTCCCTCCATACCAAAGTGCTCGCTATCTTTATCTGATTCTAATTCTTTTTGAATTGCTCTATCAACATCTACCGATACGGCATCGAAATCTTGATTTGCATCAATTAAGGTATAGCTTATACCCATTTCTTGTATACCCTGCTTGTATCCTTGATAGATACGGCTTTGATACTCCATTGAGTACTGATCAAAGGAATCAGTATCACCATTTCGTGTGCCTTCCAAGCGCTTAAACGATTCTTCGGGTGGAATATCTAAAAAAATATAATGCGGATTGATACCTACTGATATGAATTGAGCTTGGGTCTCAAGTAGGTGCTCGAGCACATCATCACGCCCTGATAGATAGACTTGATAGGCAAAAGTGGAAAGCTGAAAGCGATCACAAAATACTATCTTTCCTGCCTCCAGAGCTGGAGCTATATTTTCTATTACATTTTGCCAGCGCGCAGCATGTACTAAATAAAGCTGAGCTACAGGATCAAGATTGCCTGCCTGGGCAAACAAGAGCTCTCGAATTTCCTCACCTGCTTTGGTGGCTCCTGGCTCACGCACAAACACGGCATCAGGATATTTTTGTTTGAGCCGTTCTATTTGGGTGGATTTACCTGAGCCACCCACCCCTTCTAGAACAATAAATTTTGACATATATATTATTGTATCAAACTATTATATATCTTTGGAGCTTGCTCGAGAGTATAAAGAAAAAACAAGGTCCCGATTATTTTTAGTATCAGCAGGGCAAACTACACGACTGGTCTCGACCAGGTCTTGCTTGAGAATATCGATGGGAAAAAAAGTATCACAATTATAGGCATCCCCTTCAATATGAGTAATGTATACATCATCTACTAAGCCTGCTTCAATAAACTGTCGATATATCTCCGCCCCACCTACCACAAATGCTTCATTTGTGGTGTAGCTATCTTCAATCTGCCTAATCGCATCCTCAATTGAATGAACTACAGTGACTCGTGTATCCTCAACGGTGAATGACGCATCTCGTGTGATAACAAAAGTATGTCTCCCGGGGAGCACCCCCATATCTTGAAAATTTTTGCGTCCGGTAATAATTGGGTGCCCAAGAGTCTTTTGTTTGAAATAGGCAAAATCTGCTGGTAGGTGCCAAGGTATATTACCATTTTTACCAATACCCCATTTGGCATCACAAGCTACTATAAGTGACACTTTCATACTGAGAGTATAGCAAATTGTGATAGAATTATCGTATTAGCTAATACAATCAACCCCGCTTATGAAACAATATCTTGATGCGCTCGATCATATTATGAAGGAAGGCACGGATCGCGAAGGACGCAATGGTATGACCCGTTCTGTATTTGCGATACAGATGCGCTTTGATCTCACAGAAGGATTCCCCGCTGTAACAAGCAAGAAACTTGCTTTCAAATCGGTGCTATCTGAATTGCTATGGTTTATCGAAGGCTCTGGTGATGAGCGTCGGCTCTGTGAAATTCTGTATGGCTCTCGTGACGCTTCGAAACGCACTATTTGGACTGATAATGCCCAAGCCCCCTATTGGCTCGACCGAGGACTGGCACAATTTGAAGGAGATCTGGGGCGAGTATACGGTGTCCAGTGGCGTAATTGGACCAATAGTGATGGTGAAGTATTTGACCAGCTCAAAGAGGTGATCGAGCGGATAAAAAAAGATCCTCACGACCGACGGCTTATTGTATCCGCCTGGAATCCAGGTGAGTTGCACAAGATGGCCCTTCCTCCCTGCCACCGTGATTTTCAATTCTATGTAGCAAATGGTGAGATTTCACTCCATATGAACCAGCGTTCTTGTGATATGTTTTTGGGAGTACCTTTCAATATTGCAAGCTACTCAATGCTTCTTGCTATGATCGCTCAAGTAACAGGGCTTCGTGCTAAGGAAGCAGTCTTTACCTTTAATGATGCGCATATTTATCATAATCATTTCGATGCAGTACAACAACAACTCGAGCGCAGCCCCGGCGCCCTACCCACTCTCTGGGTAAACCCAGAGATACAAAGTATCGATGACTTTACTATGGATGATATTAAGCTCGAAAATTATACACCCCAAGAAACTATCAAAGCACCGATGGCTGTATAAGATACGCTCTATGATATAATCCTCATATTATGGCACTATCAGACAAGCAAATCTTGAAAGAAAAGAAAAAAGGTGACGTGGTGATTACTCCCTTTAATCGAGAAAATCTTAATACCTCAAGCTACGATGTGACTCTCGGAGAATATTTTTTCCGCGAGAAAACACACGATGGTATCCATCCTATCTACAACATCTATGATAAATCCCACACCGATCGAGTATGGGGCACCCGGGCCGAGCGTGCTTTGCAAGCTAAACAAGTATTTAAAGGCGTGGACTTTGACTATGTAGGCATTAAGCCTTCCGACCGGGTGATTCTTATGCAACCAGGCGAGACTATTTTGGCACATACCAGAGAATTTATTGGTGGCAAACACCATATTACTACCCAAATGCAAGCGCGCTCAACACTTGGACGAAACTTTATCGAGGTATGTAAATGTGCTGGCTGGGGAGACGTGGGCTATATCAATCGTTGGACTATGGAGATTACTAATAATTCTCGCTCACAGGTGATCCCCTTGGTAGTAGGGCGACGAGTAGCTCAGATTGTATTCCTGGAAACTGGTGAGATTCTTGATACTGATTACTCCAAAAGTGGTAAATATCAAACAAGTAATGACTTGGCTGTTCTCAAAAAGCAGTGGAAGCCAGAAGATATGCTACCCAAGGCCTATAAAGATCGGGATATTAAGTAAGAGCGCAGTTTTTCAGCTTACTTAGGGACCCGGTCCCTAAGTGGATAGTCTCTTCTTCTTCAAAACAAGAGACTATGCATTTAATTATGTACACGGTGTTGTGGTGCTATACTAAATACTATGAAAAAAGAATTGGAGCAGTTATTGGAATTTCATCAGTCGTTTGGCGCCTACTGGCAAACAGAGGCCAATATTGATATTCCTGATGAGATTCGCCAAGTGCGTAAAACGCTAATTAGCGAAGAAGCAAAAGAGGTGTGTGAGGCCATTGATAACGAGCCACTAGAGAACATTGCTAAAGAATTGGCTGATTTACTATATGTGACATACGGAGCAATTATTAATTATGGATTACAAGATAAAATAGAAGAAATATTTGCTGAGGTACACCGCAGTAATATGTCGAAGCTCGGTGAAGATGGTAAACCAGTGTTGCGCGAGGATGGTAAGGTGCTTAAAGGCCCCCATTATTCACCTGCAGATGTTAGATCTATATTGGAATCAAACAATTAGCTAGGTATTTGGCAGTCTTTCATATAAGTTTCGTATAAAAAAATGAAAGAGCTACCCAGTAGACTCACGACGAATAAAAAAACGAGCAGATGCTCGTTTTTTATTACTTTTGTATTACTTGATCTCTATTCCCATACTCTTGCACGACCCCTCTATTACCTTTACTGCCTCATCTATTGAATGACAATTTAAATCAGGTATTTTTTTCTCGGCAATCTCTCGAGCTTGATCCATAGTAATCGAGCCCACACGCTTGCTACTTGCTTTGGGTGATCCTGATTTGATTCCTGCTGCTTTTTTGATTAAGTGAGTGGTAGGAGTAGTCTTGTATGTGACTTTAAAACTCCGATCATCAAAAACATTAATAAGCACGGAGATCGGCTCTCCCATTTTATCTTTTGTAGCTTCATTGAATTGATTGGTGAATTCACCAATATTAATTCCCGCTGACCCCAAAATGGGCCCAATTGGTGGAGCAGGAGTGGCTTGCCCTCCTGGAGCTACGAGTCGTACTTTTTTGATAATTTCTGCCATAGTGTGATATTTAGTGCGCTTGAAGCTTTGCGCCTATTACTAAATGTGCGTAACAGTGCGAGTATTCTACCCTAGAATACAAAAATATCAAATTTATCCGCAGACTCAAAATCGTGTCACGAAAATTAAATTTTCCAATATATATATATATCGGAAGGATATATATTACGCTATTTTAGGTGTGCGGGATTGCCCAATACATAGACCTAGGATAATGGCAATAGACAAGCGCGTCGGGAGACGCGCTTGTTATTTTAATTTTTGGTTTTAATTTGTATACAATTCAACCTAGATTGATTGTACTTGTAGAGAATCAAGCTCTACTTCTGTTTCTCGACCAAACATTGATACTGATACTTTTACCTTTCCTGTAATCGGATCAAAGCTTGTGATACTTCCCTCGGTATCTTTGAAAGGCCCATCAACAATAATTATCGGCTCGCCTTGGGTGAAGACTGATTCGTGTCTGGAGGTATCTTGCTTCATACGATTTACTATATCGAGCATCTCTTTGTCGGTCACCGGTACTGGATTGACGCCCGTACCTACAAAGCCCGTTACTCGTGGAGTATTTCGCACGACATACCATGATTTGTCATCGACCACCATATCTACAAGGATGTAGCCGGGGAATACTTTTTCATCCTCCTCTACCCGCTTTCCTCCTTTGATTTTAATTGTCTTTTCGGTGGGAACAATGGCATCAAAAATTTTCTCTGTCATCCCCATTGATTCTGCCCGCTGTAGCAAATTACGCACAACAGCATCTTCGTATCCTGCGTAGGTATGAATAGCATACCAATTACGCATACCCCCTGTGTCTTGTTTTTGTGCTGACATATATATTAAATAAGAGATTGAATAATTTCGGAGAAAAAGAAGTCGAAAATTCCGAGGTATAGAGCGGTAGCAATAGAAAGTATTACTACAATTGTTGTAAGGGTGATGGTGGTGGCTTTGCTTGGCCATCTGACATGGCGCAATTCTGCACGCACATCACGAAGATACTGGGTAATTTGCATAAATATGTATTAACAATTCGATTAATTTTAAAAGCCCTCTGGGGGCTTAATAACTGAAATAATACTCTGAATTATGCAAAATGCAAGCCGATAGATTGTATCCTTTATTGCAGATTTTTTGAGAGGCTCTCAAAGTAGAATTTAGTGTCAGGTGCAAATAAATACTACCCTCTCTTGCTTGCTTTGGTGATGTGGATATCCGTAGGTGGTGAGGTGCCTATTCTTTTCTACTCTTGGTAATAATGTAGGTCATAGCAAGTGCCAATACAAGCCCTGCATACAAACCAAAAGCGGTAGAGATACTTGATTGGTTAGCTAAGACTGCTACTCCGATAAGTGCCCCAGTGGGTAAAATAAGAATAATAGCAGTATGTATTATCCAGCTCCATACACTCTTCCATGAGCCGTAAGCAAAGCCCTCGAATCGTCGATAGAGAAGTGGAATCATCGCGAGCGTGATGAAGACGCAAAAGAATAAACCAAAGATAATAGCGTAAGCAATAGGCGCCCAAATAGCACTAGCATAGAGCAAAGGACTTACCCCAATAATAGTGGTGAGAGTGGTGAGCAGTATAGGACGCAGACGCATCACTGATCCTTCGATTACCACCTCGCTGATTGTCCAATCTGGATGCGTAATCCTAAGCTCATTAAATACTGATACTAAAATCAAGGAATTATTTACCACAATCCCAAAGAGCGCTATGGTGCCGAGCATTGCAGGAAATGACAAGCTATTGCCTGAAATAAAGAGCCCAATAAGCACCCCTGCTAGGGCATAGAACAAGACCGACATCACGATCAAGACTTGTCGCCAGCGACCAAATTGAAGTATAAGAATTGCAAACATCAAAAACAATCCAGCTATAAGCGCTACAAATATCTCTTGGAATGATTCATTTTGCTCAGCTTGCTCACCGCCAAAGCTATAGACTACCCCGTCTGATACTAAGTCATCTAAATTGTGATTAAATTCTTTGCGAAGCTCCTCTTTATTAAAGCCGGCTTCAATATCAGCAGTAATACCTACAAAGCGATTGCCGTCTTGGTGGCGAATTACCGTATTAGCTTCTTGAAGCTCGATATCAATCATACTCCCCAAGCTAATAGCTACGCCTTGTGGATTTTTTACAGAAAGAGCACGGAGCTTATCTGGAGTGATGCGATTTGTTTGAGTATCTGTAAGCTCATCGAATGCCAAGCTATTTTTGACCATCACTCGAACATCTTCATTACTTCGAGTAATGGTAAAGACCTCTATCCCCTCGGTAGCCCCCTGAATTGCTTGAGCAATTTGAAAAATACTAATCCCAAACCGACTTGCTGCACTTCGATCTACTATAATTGCAAATCCAGCAGTATTGCCCGGTAAGGTGGTATTAACATTGTATACCCCAGGCACTTCACGCAAGGCTTGGGCAATCCGACGAGCATCTGGAGCAAGTATTGCTGTATCTTCTGAATTAAGTGTAATATCAATAGCAGACCCTGTAGGTGGCCCACCCCCTCCCGAAATAAGCTCAGCATATTCAAAATCTGCCCCTTCAAGTACTCTCCGCAGATCACTCAAAAGCATCTCCCCCTCTGATACAAGCTCGCTCTTGATATTGAGAATAATATTGGCATACTGCTCACCTACTTCTACATTCTCACTGTATACAGAAGTCTTACCAATGGTAGTGACAAAAGACTCCAGATAATCATACTCCTGTAATTTTTGCTCCACTTTGCTCACTGCTTCGCTTGTTTGATCAAGGGTTGTGCCACTTTCAAGCTCAATGGCAATATAGGCAAATTCAATATCTCCTGAAGGGAAAAACTCTGTTTTTACAAGCCCAAAGCCCACGAGCGCTAAAGAGGAAAAGGCAACGAGCGTAATACCTACCTGAAATATTCGACGGATATGCGTATGATGGAGCAAAGTATGTAAAAGACGGCGATAGTAAGCATTAAGACGCTCAAAAAAACGAGTTGCCCATGGAGTAGTATGACTCTGCACATAGTCGCGATTCTTTAAAAAACTTGCACACAAGACAGTCACAAAGCCGAGCGAAACTACCATAGCTGAAAGTAGCACCAAAATAACAGTAAAAGGAATACTACGGATAAATTGACCTACAATCCCTGAAAGGAATAGTAGAGGGAAAAAGACTGCCACTGTGGTCATCGTGCCTGCCAAAAGTGGTAAGCCAAATTCTCGTACCGTAGCGAGCGCGGCTTCTTGCCGACGCATTCCTTCAGCCACCTTGGTATTGATACCCTCTACCACAACAATTGCAGAGTCTACCAAAATACCAATAGAGAGGATGAGAGCAAAAAGAGAAATAAAATTAATGGTATTGCCCACCATAAGAAAAGCCACGAAAGCAAGCATAAATGAAAGCGGGATGGATAGAGCTGCAATAAATGATTCGCGCAAGCCGACAAAAATCATCAGTACAGCCAAGACAAGGAGCATGGTCTGCAAGCCACTCTTGCTTAAATTACCCAAATCACGCTTGATACTTTCGCCCATATCGAACGTCACTACCGTATCTATTCCTTGAAGGGTGCTCTTCTCTAAACTTGCAAGCGTAGTATTAATTTCATCAGTAATCCGAGTAATGTCGCCACCACTTGTCTTGCTCACATTGATGGTGACGGCCTGCTTAATCTCTCCTTTCCCAAGCCCCACTCGTGTAAAGGTATCGCGAGGGACAAAGCCTGTTTGTACGCGAGCAACATCAGAAACGGTAACGAGCGAATCGCCACTATATGCAAGCGGTATTCGGGGGATTTCTTCTTCTGAAAGGACTCGCGAAGCTACCTCGATAGGATAAGGTATATTTGCAATCTCCAAGGACCCCCCCGGCACGCTTATACTACTATTTGAAAGGATGTTGATTATAGAATTGTAATCAAGCTTATATTGAGCGAGCCGTCGATTATCAATAAGGACTGACACCTCTTTGTCGGGGATACCATCAACCATCACTTGGGCTACGCCATTGATAGCTTCAATTTTTTCTACCACTTCATCTACTATTTGTTCGAAGCTAAAAAGTGGTAGCGATGATACGAGCGAAACACTCAAAATTGGCTGTGATGAAAAATCAATCTTACTTACCCGTGGATCATTGCCATCGGCTGGCAAATCTGGAATTGCTTGGTCGATTGCATCCTTAAGCGCATCCACACGCTCATCAATATCCTCACCTTGATTGAATGATACGGTAATACTAGAAATGCCTGATCGAGATACGGAAGTGTATTCATCTATTCCTTGTACGCCATCGATTTGCTTCTCAAGTGGATCAGTCACCAGTATTTCAACATCGCTAGCAGATGCTCCAAAATACGAAGTATTGACCACAGCAATGGGCAAATCAATTTCAGGGGCGGATTCTTTGGGAATCACCATAAGCGCGTAGCTTCCTGCTACAACCACAAGCGCCATTACAAAATAAGCAAACGCACGATTATCGAGAAAAAATTTCCAAATTGATAGCATAGTATTATATTTCTATCTCTGCTCCATCTTCGGTGGCTCGAGCACTAGCAACAATTGTCATACCATCTTCAAGCCCCTTTGTAACTTCTACATACTCACCATAGAGATCTGCCACCTCTATTGCTTGTGCTACTGCCACTCCAGCTTCCACCCGATACACATAAGGGAGCTCATTGCGTACAAAAATCGCTGAGATGGGCACTTTGATGCTCGTGCCCAGCTCTCGCGGACTAATAGCAAGCTCTACTCCCATACCAGATATTAGATTGGCGTCCTTGTGCGTCACCACCGCTTGTACTGCCACCTCCCCGGTAGCCGTATTGACACTTGGTGAGATAGCCGAGATCCGTGCATCATAGCGATCATTGACGCGTACGCTATCTCCAATAGCTATACGCAAAGCATCTTGGATACTAACGCTCGTATCAATCCTCAAAGCAGACTCATTTGAAATTGTGGCGAGGTGAGTGCTGGGCCCCACAAGAGCTCCAACCCGCACATCAATATCACTAATAGTGCCCGCTACTGGAGCGCTAATGACTGTGCGATTGAAAGCTAATTGTGCTGAATTAACCCGAGCCTTGGCCTGCGCAACATCGGCGAGAGCAATAGCGAGCTCTTCACTGCTAGCTCCGTCGAGAGCATCTTTTAAATTATTTTCTGCGGTAGTGAGCGCTTCCCCTGCTTGCTTGTACGCTCCCTCAGCATTTGCCAGAGAAGAGGATTGGGTGGAGATAACTTGGGATATGGCACGCAAAATGTTTAGATATGTATCTTTGGTAGGTGCACTCATCTTGCCATCTGAAAAAGCTTGGATGTGTGCGATGAGATCATTGACCAGCCCTTGGTACTCTGTGAGGACTGCCTTGGTATCAGTGTAGCTAGCGCTTGATTTTGCTTGCTCGAGCTTGTTTTGTAGGGCGACCCGTGAAGCATCTAGTGGATATCTATCTGAGATAGGATCTGCAAGGATTGAAAGCCGAGCATTATATTTTGTGCCATTGATAAAAAAATGTGCGTCGAGATTGTTTTGTAATGAATCTCCCACCGTGGCAAATATTGAATCCATAGTATTTTCAAAATTTGATTTTGCCTGATCACGATTTGCTCGAGCTGATTGAACAGCGCTTTCTAGATTGGCAATATCTACCTCCCGAGCACCATCAACGATCTGTCGGTAGCGCGCCTCGGCACTTGAAAGAGATGCTCGAGCGCTTGAGAGCTCTTGCTTTTGCGAATCATTATTAAGTACAAGTAGTGTGCGGCCAGCTTGCACGGTGCTCCCCACCTGCACACGCACTCCCTCGATAATACCCTGGATTTCTGGATAAATATCTACCTGTGAGATCGACACTACCTCTCCGTAGCTCGTGATGGGCTCTTGCTTTGTTTCTTCTCCTATAGTGATTGTTTTTACTGCTTGGGGCGAAGTAGCATCATCTACATCTTCGTCTTCAAGCTGAGGATTATTTTTGTTGGCGAATAATAAGCCCCCGACAATAAGTACAATGACGAGCGCAAAAATTATTTTCCATATGTGTTGCTGTATATTCATAAGTATAAAACTACAAAATTATTGGACTATCATAACACATTGACAAAAATAATAAAAGCTTGTTTGGATTATAAAAAGCCCCTTGGGGCTTTGTGCATGTAGGGTGCCTACCCGGAATCGAACCGGAATTACCAGGACCACAACCTGGTGTAATAACCGTTATACCATAGGCACCATATTCTTTTGTGTATTATACCCTTGATGCTCTATGCTTGGTCCTGGGAGGACCACTCTGGATTACTACTTGGGTGTAATAACCGTTATACCATAGGCACCATTCGATCAGAAACTTTCGTTTCGTGTCGCGTATTATAGAGTATTTTATAGCTTTTTCAATCATTTAAAAATAAAAAGATGTTTGATAAAGGTTTACAGCTACCTTATAATGCTATGTATTAGTGAACTAATAATCTCAATTATGAATGATCAACCACGAACCCCAACACATGTGCCAGAAGTGATATTTTACACCAGAGTGCGAGACGAAAGCATCGGAGGCGACAATCCATATCGGTGGCAAGAAGTGACAAGTGATGAGCTTTTTGCTCACAAGCGAGTACTGGTCTTTGCTCTCCCGGGAGCATTCACTCCCACCTGTGACGCTATGCATTTGCCTGGATACGAAGAGCACTACAGTGAATTTCAGCAACAAGGAATAGATGCGGTGTACTGCCTCTCGGTAAATGATGCCTTTGTTATGAATGCTTGGGGTAAAAAATTAGGAGTAGATCGAATAGAACTAATCCCTGATGGAAATGCAGAATTTACCACAAAGATGGGCATGCTCGTGAGCAAAGAAAATCTTGGTTTTGGTATGCGATCTTGGCGATACAGTATGCTCGTAGATAACAAGGAGATTATTAAAATGTTTATTGAGGACGGCTTTGGTGACAATGTAGACAGTGATCCTTTTGAGGTAAGTGATGCAGATACCATGCTTGCCTACCTCAATAAGGAACAAGGATAGACTGAGACATCTCCGTCTTTTAAGGTGAATGCTCGTAGAGCAAGAAAGTATGCCCTGGGGTGCAACTCCCACACGTAGGCAAAGCAGTTTGCCTGCTCATTCGTACAAAAATACCCTTGCGGGTATTTATTGTGCGAATGGTGGGAGTTGAACCCACACGAGCGTAATGCTCACTAGCCCCTCAAGCTAGCGCGTCTACCAGTTCCGCCACATCCGCATATTTACTTTTTTATACCTGAAAGCTCCTCCCACGACAAATTAAAATACCATTTGTAAGCAAAGAAGAAGCCGAGCTCAATGGGAATAGAAATCAAGATATACCACCAAATCCACGAAAGCTCTATACCACCGAGCGTAATCACTACTCCGCTATGCGCGTAGTTGGCAATAATAATCAAAATTTCAGCTAAAGACAAGCGTAAATCTACCGAGGCAATTTTGCTAAATTCTTTTCCGTATAATTGAGCATATGCAAAATATGCTACTAGATTAAAGAGTAGACTAATGAGTACAATATCAAGGGCTGGATTAAATATTTCTACAACCGGCATAGAGCGTATGATATCACATCGTGCCCTAGGAGCTATAAAATGGTCTGGAGCTTATAAGTAAAGCTATTGCGAGATATATATCTAACAAATGGGATTAAATTCAAAGTAAATAAAGACGCCGATCTCGAGCGGTATCTTATTACCACCAGGGTCGGCGTCTGATTCTTAAGCTAAGAGCTAGCCTATCTTTTATCTACACTTCACAAGAGCCTGAAACACAAGCGAGCTCCTTTGCTCCCTCTGTTTCATCGCTTCCCTCAAAAGCTACAATCCGAGAGAAATCAAACTTGGGCATTTTTTTCATAAGCTCTTCGTATTTCTTTTTGCTGATTTCTTCATAGGGAGCAAGCTGATATACATGATCACTTCGTGGCAAGAATGAGAGCCCCCCTACCATATCCCAATGGCTGTAGACCCAATTTCCTACCTCAATCCATTCATCATCCCCTACCGAAACTGTCACCGATGGATTGTGCTCAGTATAATTATTTTTGACCTTGAGCCAATGCTCGAGCTGAGTAATGGCACTTTGATCATCCTTGAGAATAGCCCCCTCTGGCGCCTTAACAGGAAATTCTAGTACAAAGGTATTGGCATTTTCTTTGCTCTGGCCAACTTCCGGATGATAGGGCACACCTTGGGATGCAAGCATTTTAAATAGGCTGTCGGTAGCAGAGATACGAATGCGACGAATGTAATATGGAGCGTGTCGTGGATGCATACCAGATGATGCATCTACTAATTGTGAGACGGTGCCTGATGGCTTGACACAAGTAATACAGGTGGATGGATTAACGCCAAATTTCTGAGCGTACTGCTTATTGACCTTGATGGCCTCATCACGAAGCTTTTGCAAAAGCTTTTCATCGTGCACAGCTGGGCAATCCCATTGACCAGTGATAGATACTCCCAAGAGAGCCTCTTCTTCGCAATTCTTTTTCCACTCTTTGGAAAGATAGCCAAATTTGGTGAGAGAAGATTGGTAGGTACCAATAATGGTAGCCACCCGAATCTTTTCAAGTAAAGTCTTTTCTGTGTCATCTGGACGAGCCACCACCTCTGAAAGATTACAGAATTGCTTGCTCCGTAGGATAATCTCACCGCAAGGATTAGTGCCCGAGTCATCAACATGCTTTTTGAATGTTTCCCAGCGACGAGCTGGTAATTGCTTTTCAAGTCCGGCACGATTAAAAATACCTCGCTCTCCTGATCCTGATTTCATCAAGGCAATCCACTCCTCAAGAAAATCAGTATTGCTAGGCTTTTCATTATAAATAGCACTATTATTTGCCATCATTCTCTGTGGAGCTGTATTCCAAAATTGTCCTGCTTTGGCATTGCGCATATCTTCATCATCTAAATCAGAGAGAGAGATGAGGGCGCTACGACGCACTCCTCCTGAGACAACGATTTCGCCAATTTTGCATACAATATCGTGTACATCAATATTAGATAATCGACGCCCCTGACGACTAAGCATCAAGCCACGAGTAAAAGCCATAAGCTTCATTAAAGGTGCAGGGCCGGAAGATTTCCCTCCCATTGTCTTGAGCCGAGCTCCTTCGGGGCGTAATTGTGAGTAATCTACATCTACATCCTTCCCCTCAAACCAGTACTTGAGCGCAGAGACAAATGCGTCAGCCCATCCTTCTTTGCTATCTTTGACTACAATCTGTACCTTCTCGCCTGTTTGCTTTTTGATTTGTGGCAAACGCTGTACCTTGTCTGACTCTACAGAAAATCCTACTCCTGTACCACACATTGAAATATACATTATCTCACCAAAATCTTGTGGCTTTGATGGTGCAATAAATGAGCAATTATAGCCACATACATTTGTCTTACGAGCAGCATTTCCTGCCGACCACATCAAGCGCATAGAAGGCATCGACCACTGATTGAGAATATAGGTGCGCACGAGATTTTCATCTTTTCGTGAAAGCTTATCTCCAAGATTTTCTTTCATAAAATCAATATAGCGATCAACTGTTTCTATCCAAGTCTCGCGTCGCTTTTCGGCATCTATCCATTTTGAGTATGAGCGATAGTAGATAAACTCTGCCAGATCATTACGAAAATATTGCTTGGACTCTTTTGCTAGGCGCTCTACTTCTTTAGGCACTGGCCTGAGATGAGCTCGCTCTTCTTGACGAGCCTTGCGATAAAGAATGTACTCTTTGGCTACCTCTACCAAATCTGCAAGGATTAGCTCTTTTTCTACCGCGTCTTGAATCCCTTCGATATCGGGAATAAAATTTTTGTATCGTCGAGCTACCTTGTCTACTTCATCCCGCACTCGGCTCGCAATTACCTCTGCCTCATTTCTTGACCCTTTCTCCACCTTCTTCATAGCGCTCCAGATAGCATCGACTATCTTTGTCTCATCAAAAGCCACTATTGATCCGTCTCGCTTACGGACTTCCTTGATTGCTTGTTTTGTTGCTGCTTTGACCATACTATAATGTGTTAGTTGCTAAAACTGCTCTCCGCCTAAGGGGTAGAAAAAACTACTTTTTATAAGTAGTCCTCTACTACGCCTGCCGAGTGGAATACGCCTTTAGTGATATTGGCTCAGTGATGAGCCTTTATTCAACCCGTATACTGATTATACGGTATCGTCTCATATTTCCTAACCTCGATTTATCGCCATATTTTCCGCTTTTCCACAGAAAACTATGCACTTGATAACCACAGCTTTTCCACATATTTTAAATATGTCAAAATTGCTTATAAGATAACAAAAAACCGCCTCTGGTGGGCGGAATTTTTGATTTTGGGGCTTTAATTATCTTTATTTTCCTCTTCTTTTTCGGATTCTTCAGATTCGCTAGATTCTGCCCTATCTATTGATTCTTCAGCGACAGCTTCTTTATCTTCTTCGACTACTGGCTCCTGGGGAGCTTCTTGAGAAGTAGCTTCCTCTACTGCCTGCTCTGCTTGGGGCTCTTCTACTACTTCTTCGCCGGTAAGCTCTGCTTGAGCTTGGGCCTCGGCGGCTTCGGCTACTTGAGCTTCTGCTTCTTGGGCGGCGACTCGTGCCTGCTCTTGCTCTTCTTGATACTCGGCATCAGAAAGTGTAGAGGTGTTGACGAAAGCTGCTCGACGCATTGCTCGCTTAATCTCCTTGGCCACTTTTTCACGAATGTGATATAGCTTGGCACGACGGACTTTGGCCCGCTTTACAATCTCAATCTTATCAATAGCTGGAGAGTAGAGTGGAAAAATTCGCTCAATCCCAATACCGTTTGAAACTTTGCGTACGGTAAAAGTAGCTCCTGGCTCACTCCCATGCTTGGAAGCGAGTACAAGACCTTCGAATACCTGGATACGGATACGCTCTCCCTTCTTTCCTTTTTCTTTTATTTTTTGGTGTACTTTAATCGTATCTCCTGCTTTGATGCCCAGTGCTTTGCGCTCGGGAGCATTCACTGAAGTAAAGCCAGGGATAGGATTGGTGTGTAGATTTGTTTTCATACTGGTATATTTATGCGTGGGATGCGCGCACGATGTGCCACAGAGCCACTTATGAGAGATAACGCGCGAAATTGTACCATCTCGCACACTATTTGCAAGAATGTGATTGGTACCTTCTTAGAGATAATGAGCGAGGAGTGTGATTTGTATAATACTTTTATTTTTAGTAAGCAAGTGGCACACGCTATATAAAAAGAAAAGGCCCGAGCTCGATAGGTACTCGGGCCTCGCTTTTCTTCGAAGACTTACTCCCGGATGGCGCGCGCCCTCAGGTGGGCGAAGCAAGACCGCGAGGCGGATTGACCCCCAAATTCTGCAGCGAAGAATGGATTTTCTTCTGCAAGCTAAGATTATTTTGCACAGCTGGGCTCTCGAACCAGCCCTTTTGCGCAAGGGTACCTATAACCATCCGCACCTTGTCTTGTATCTCTTTGGGCAGTCTTGCCTGCTTTTTCTTATTCGAGAGGAAATCCCAAAGGCCTTTCGACTCGCGGAATGCGCAATAGCCCTCAAGCTCTCTGCGGAGCTTGATAAAAAGCATTGCGATCTCTTCCACCGACGGTGTATGCTCTTCTACAAACATTTTTTATCTCCTCCTGGCTACTTTCACTTATCTAACACTATACAACTCATAACCTCACTATGCAATCTTAGCCATTATAAAAGCGCGGTGTGACAACACCGCGCCTCCTCATCTCTCACCTTGCCTGCAAGATTACTCCTCGGCAATCTGCACTGTTTGATTCTCCATAAGACAATCTGGAGGATCCACCCCGACCGCGACCAGGGCCGGAATGATAATCTCAGCTAATTGTGGATGCAGACGTTCGTCGGAATTAGGATAGTGCTTGCTCACATTGCTAAACCATCCTATTGCCTTGAGCTCCTCGAGCTTTGAACGAAAGAATTCACGATGCTCGGGATTTTCGGCCACCTCATCGCTGGAGAGCACCTCCCACAATTCGCCGGCATTATAGCTCGGGCTCATATGAGCCTTGATGTACTCATTGATTGATACGAATACATCATACAATGGAAACACATCACTCATTTGATTTCCTCTCATTTCGCATTCAAACCAACTATACAAGCTCTGGTATATCTATGCAAGATTGGTATCTAATATTTCTAAAGCTTGGCGCATATCTGCTGGCAACGGCGCTTCTACTTTGCATTCTATGCCTGCACAATTGGTAAAAGTAATAGATTGAGCGTGAAGTGCCTGGCGATGTAATCCTAGATTGAATTCGGGAGCATTGCGCTTGCCTGCATATAGTAGATCAGCGACGATGGGATAATTAAGGTATTGAAGGTGTACACGAATTTGATGAGTGCGCCCAGTGTGTGGTAAGGCAACCAGGTGGGTGTAGCCATGACTCCCTATTTTATAACGACGAAGCACCTGAAAATCCGTGCTTGCTTCGCGCGTATTGCCACGAATAGCTTTGGGAATGGCACTCCAACGGCCGAATGTTTTAGCTCGACCAATGGGCAATACTAGCTCATAGCTATCCTCTTTCATTGCCCCATATACAAGTGCTTCGTAGCGCTTGGTGATACTATGATTTTGAAATTGTGCCTTGAGATAAGCGTGCCCTGCGCTCGTTTTGGCAAGGAGCATCACCCCTGATGTATCACGGTCTAGCCGATGGACAATCCCCGAACGATCCATCACTATCCCCGTATCGCTCACTATAGGATCTTCCCCAATGCCTTGGGAATCTGGGTACTCCCGTAAGAGCCATTCAACAACCGTTGGGTATTGCTTTTCTTTTGGTCTGCTCTGAGAATACTTACCATCACTGTGTACTAATACGCCCGCTGGCTTATCAATCGCTAACATATCGGCATCTTCATAGAGAATGGTGATCTTGGCTCCTTCTTGCTCATTCATATCGTTTTATTATACATACTAATCAAATATCCGCCTCAAGGCGGATATTTGATTGGTGCATTCTTAGCTGATATCGATGAGCTTTCGATTTTTTTCTACCTTGCTTGTCTTAGGAAGAATGATTTGCAACTCGCCATTTTCATGCTTTCCACTAATTGCTTCAATATCTACATTATCAGGAATGGAGAAAGATTGATTAAATGAGGCATAATTGTATTCATAACGAGAATACTTCTCAGACTCATCTGGTGTATTTTCTGTCTCTTGTGTGCAAGAAATATGCAACATACCATCCTCCACTTCTATTGTGCAATCATCCTTTGCTACCCCAGGGATACCAAGAGTGATCAGATACTGATCGTCTTCTTCTTTGATATTAACCGCTGGCTTGGAAAAACGAGGACTCATATTTTGTATATAATCATTTCCAAAAAATTCATCAAAAATTGATGGGAAGCGAGGAAATTGATTATTAAAATTATTCCATTTGATGAGATTCATAGATATATAATGATTATAAGACTAATAATATGACAGTATACATATGGACTGTCTTGATATATTATTATAATTGTGTAGCTACAATTGTCAAATTGTAGCTACACAACATACAAAAAAACGGCATCCCTACTGTGGGATGCCGCTCATTACAGGCAAGGTTCTTATCCAAAGCTCTATCAGAAAAGGAGGAGCTTTCTTACCCTTTTATGGGCCCACTTGGGCCGACCTGCATTCAATCGAAAGCACTCTCGATCATATCGGGCACGATCACTCGCATAAGATTGTGTGCATCCTGATATTGCACTCCCATCTCTTTGGCAAGCGAATTAACCTCACGCTTGAGATTTTTACCCACCCGAACGGACTTATAAAGAAGAAGATAGGTGAGCACCGTGTAGGCCGTCTTGTAGCGTGCTTCGCTACAGAGATGAAAATCCGATGCGGATTCATCATCTCTGACATCGGCCCAGACGGCACTCGCAATATCGTTGCAAAACTCCCACATACAGCAATCGGCATCCGTAATGGCCGGTGCGCTCCGCATCCAACTATTGATGCGATCGTGCAAAGAATCGACGGCCAGCTCGCCCACGGGCATTTTTTTTGCCTCATGAATAAGATATTTCCACGCCGTCTTCCCCAGTTCATTCGTATAGCCCATCACAAGCCCCCTAGCTACTGGCGAATTTTAATGCGCTCAATATGAGAGCAACCAGCTTTTATACTATAAGACTATTATTTGTATTTGTCAAAAATTGTAACATTGCAATTGAGCATTGAGTACTATTAGCCCTGCCTATGTGTGATACACTATATCTAGTATGGAATAATGCCATTCCTACAATTTGCAATTACAATATAAATAAAAAGTATTATGAAAAAATTACTACTAATTATAGGAATCATCTGGATTGTGGGCTTTGCTGTTTACTACGCTCTCAATAGCGAAGATCCTCAAATAGACGCCGACCAAGATGCTACTACCGCAACGAGTACTGATGATGTAGCAAGCTCTAGTCGCCCTACTCCCCACGAAAATGAAGGAAACGAAGATAACAATACTGACGAAGCAATGGCCCTGTATTGTGCCGAGCTCAAATCAAAGATCCCAGCCTCAGCCGATTGGACAATCATTACCAATATTATAGATGGAGCAATCCTTAGCTCGGGAGATGAGCTACGGGGGTGTGTTTATAGTGTAAACGATTCCTATGGAGGATGGGCACCCTTTGAAGGGCAGATTGGCTCCTATGAAGTGAAGGCTAGCGATGGCACCTCCCTCGCTCGTGGCCCCTTGCCCACAATGGGAAGTGATTGGATGGCTCTTGCTACTCAAGGAGCATCAATCCAATACCAAACTAATGTAGAATTTGATGCTTCTGGCTATACTGAAGGGACACTCACCCTGCACAATGAAAATGCATCGGGGCTAGCAGAAATGGATCAGACTGTAGTGGTAGATGTGACTTTCGAATAAACAAGACTCGTCGGACTAACTCATTTTTCTTAGTAAGATAAATGATATAATCGGGCGATGGAATTATTTTTTTCGTATCTAGCTCTGCACACCTCCTACCTCTTTGTCTTCTCTATAGGGATCGGGCTTGGGCTTGGGGCTTCGGTGCTTGGCTATATACTCCTCCTTCGCATAAGACGCACTGGTAAAATTTCTTCTGATGAATACTCTATACTCCGCCTTGCTCGAAAAATAAGCTGGGCTGCTATTTGTATGTATGGTATTGCCGGCTTGGGGCTTTTGAGCCTTGCCTATGAATCTATGCTGGCTTTGGAGATTTTCTATGCCAGTATGACCATAGCTGGAATCTTTATTCTCAATGAACTATTATTTTCTTGGCGCTTGATGCCTCGCATACAGCGTGCCTTGAACACAGAGCTTGATTTTGATGCTTGGTGGTCGGGTAGTCTTGCTCTTTCTATCATCTCATGGGGATTTTTGACTCTCCACCACCTACTCTATCGCAGTGATACGGGATATTTTGCCTTTATGGCTCTCTATGTAGGGGCCATCACCCTCGCTCTTATCCTGAATAGGATTTTGTGTGCAAAAGGCCTCCGCTCGCTTGCGACTTCAATACAAAATAAAGCTATTTTTGGCTTTGCTGGACTAACACTTGCCTTGACTGGAGCTTGGTATGCAGATATCAGTATAATGAGCCATATAGAACAAGTACGGAATACTATCACCGAGTATAATGCAGAAAAAAGCTATACTCGAGATGACGTGGCAAGCCACAATGCTCCTGAAAACTGCTGGCTTATTATCGATGACAAGGTCTTTGATGCGAGCGAGGCTGCTCGACTACATCCAGCTATGTTTCACTGCGGGGAAGACGCTAGCCTTAATTATCATAAAAATCATGGGCCGAACATTCGTGACAAAATGATGCAATACTATATTGGCAATTTGCGTGAAGGTGATGAAGAAACAAAAAAGAATGAGCCCAGCCCAACACCACATACAAGTAAGCCAATTGCGCCATTTCGTGAGCTCTATGTAGACGAAGGATCTTGGGATACTCGAGAGCTCCTCCTTGTCGTAGAGAAAGATGCAGAAAATATTTTGGCAATTGACGGATCGACACATACACGGGTAGGCCGTATACATGGAGTGGGCTATCAGCCTCATACCTCGGTATTTTCTCAAGATGCACGCTATATGTATATTATCTCTCGTGATGGATGGCTCACTAAAATTGATTTGACTACCCTAAGCCCTGAGACAAGCGTGCAGGTGGGGATTGATTCTCGAGGGACTGCTCTCACCGATGATGATGCCTACATCGCTGTAGGCAATTATGAGCCGGGAAATCTCGTGATCCTCGATGCACACTCTATGGAGATCGTGCATACCATTGCTCTCGATCAAGAAGTAGGAGATGAGAAAATTAGCTCACGGGCTGGAGCGGTGGTGGAGCATGGCAATCTTATTATCGTCGCGCTCAAAGATGCCAATAGTGTATGGATCGTAGATACCGATCAGCCGGGCTTCCCCACAACTCACCGCTTTACCGATATTGGTGAGAATGTGCCTGCCTTGCACGATGCCTTTCTCACCCCAGATGGAAGATACTATATAGTGGCATCTCAAGGCTCTAAGACTGCGTGGGTATTAGACCTCCATACCATGGAAGCTATTGCAGAAATAGAGACAGGTGAGACCCCCCACACTGGACCTGGAGCTACATGGGGTAAGTATATCTATGTGCCCTCTCTTGGAGAAGGATTGATTACCGTCATTGATACTACTTCTTGGACTCCTGCGAGCTATATTAAAACGGGTGGGCCAGGGCTCTTTGTACGAAGCTACAGCAAAGATCCATCCTACCCCTACATCTGGGCTGATACTGCCTTTGGGGATCATCACGATGAGATTTATGTCATAGATGGCAGAAGCAATAAAATTGTGAAAACCATTATCCCCGTGGAAGGTGAGAGCTCCTGGCACCCAGAATTTACCTACGATGGTAATTATGTATATGTGGTATCTCCAAGTGCTAACGAAATAGAAGTGTATGATGCGCATACTTTTGAAATTGTGAAGCGCCTCAAGGCGGATATGCCATCGGCTATTTCAAATGTAGGGCTACGCATAGAAGAGCCGGGGCTCTAAGTATATTTTGATGAAAAGAATCCTTAGACAAAACACTCTGTACAGAGTGTTTTGTCTACTAGCGTGCCCCCCACTAGGAATCGGTGTCAGCTCACCACAAATCGCCAAGGCTCTTTGGGTGGCTCCGCCTTTCGATTCCTGATGCGAGCAAAGCAGTTTGCTCGCTGTAGGGTGACTCAAAATAAAAAGCCGTTTGGCTTTTTATTTCTTGTCCCCCCACTAGGAATCGAACCTAGATCATAGGCTTAGAAGTCCCATGTTTTATCCATTAAACTATAGGGGGATATGATGCGACCATTATACGAGTAGGAGAAAAAATCGCAAATTATTTGCCTACATAGGCGAGCCAGGCTTGGTAGCCCCCCGCAAGTATTTTTACCTCTCTAAAGCCGAGCTCTTTGAGGAGGGGCACGATCTGCGCTATATTTTTGCCATTGCGATCATAGATGAGATAGCGATTTTTGGGATTGAATGAGCCGAGCTCTGCTTCTAGGCTTGGCTCGTCTAGCGTAGTACTGAGAGCGAAAGCCATAGAGCTGATGGTGCCTTGCTCCTGCTCTGTAGGAGTACGAAAATCAAGGAGGTGATATCCTTGGGCTTGTACTAGCCCTAGCTCCTCTGGAGATATATACTCGTATGATATATCTGCGGTATTGCTATAGACCAACAAGCCATAGAGTGATGCCCCGAGCACTACCATAACCAGACTTAATTGTTGTAAAAATTTCATATGCTATTGATTGATTATTGCCATTGCAAGGTGGTAGACCTGACTGATTTGCTCCTCGGGGCTTAGATGAGTAGTGTCGATAGTGATACCTACGCTTTTGCTTGAGAGCAAATTCTCTGCATCTGCTTGATCACGCGGAAGAATGATATTGTGTAGCATTTCTTCTATTTTTATTTCGCTCGTATCACCTGATTCTAGCGCCCGCCTACGAGCTCGCTCGTAAGGATCGGCATCGAGATAAATCTTGAGCTCTGCTTTGGGAGCAATAATAGTGCTCGCATCTCGCCCATCGAGCACATAGCCTCCTCCTTGGATGATGCGCTGGCAGGTCTTTGTGACTTTTGCTCGTACCGCACTGATACGGGCAAAGACGCTAGCTACATATTGATTGACCTCTCGAGTGCGCAAAAGACTATCAGCAACTACCTCGCCATTGAGGGTAACCTGCCAATCGGGAGTAATACCAAGCTCGATTTCTTTGAGGGCATTTTTTAATTCATCACCATCACTGGTGATCCCCCGCTCGAGACAATACCAGGTGATAGCACGATACATTGCTCCTGAATCAATATATACATAGCCCAAGATATGGGCAACTCCACGAGCGGTGGTGCCCTTGCCACTACCAGCTGGGCCATCAATGGTGATGATGATCGGCTTCATTGTGCTATTGTATCACGCTCCTTTCGGGAACACATAATTATTAGCTCTGCAAGCAAGGGTAGTATTTAGTGTCAGGTGCAAATAAATACTACCCTAGAGGTATTGCTCAATTACTAAAAGATTGTAAAATAATTATAAAGGAGGATCGAAAATGCATATAAATATCGGGACGATCCTGAAGGCAGCACTTGTGGCTATTTTCTTGCCCACACTTGCAAGCCCCTACGGCTCACTTACCCATTGGAAAAGTGAGAGCCCAAAGGAAGAACAAAGGGAATTTATCCTGATGGCCAATGGGCGCTCATTCTTTTGCGTGAAGGCCCAATGGGTGGAGCTCGTGGGGACTTCCTTTCAAGCTTTCATCACTCGGGATGAGATAATCATCGTGCCGAATACCCTGGTGGGGATCTCCTCTAAGCCGGGGTATTCCTTTGTCTGCTACGAAGGGAAAAAAATGATCGGCGGATTTATTCCGAAGCTTGCCGATTGATAATCAATATGCCCGAGCGCGCTTGCGCGCTCGGGCATATTTTGATTTTGTTGCGTTTGAGGACAAAAAATATATAATATTGCCACATACAAGATACAATTATTTTGTATGAGGTATGATTACACATAGGTGATTAGCTGGGGCTGGCTAGAGTAGTCCCCATTACAGATTAAAAATACCGGAAAGCTTTCCGGGATATAAATGAGAGTAAGGTAGGCAATTATATATGGGTGATTAGCTCAGTTGGCTAGAGCAGTCCGTTTACACCGGAAAGGTCGCAGGTTCAAGTCCTGCATCGCCCACCAGAATTTGACTCGTTGGCTTTTGACCGACGGATGCATGGGCGGCACGAAGTGCCGCCCATGCTGTTTGCCCTGATTTTTCCCCGTGAATGTGGTCGTCGCCTGCGGCGACGGCAAGGACTTTTCCGCCGAGGCGGAGGTTCGAGCCAAAGATTTCTTTGGCACAGACCTTTTTCACAAAAAGGTCTGCATCAGAAGCGATTGCGTCAAGACGTGAAGCGGCTTTTAGCCACTCTTGGAGCAGTTCGAGCCAATCTTCTGCCCTGCGTGAAAGAGAAGATATTTCTTCCTCAAGCGACTTCTTTTCGGAGAGCAGTTTGGCTTTCTCTTGACGATACGTAACGCGCTCAATATCCTGCTCTAAATAGCCGTCAAGAAGTCGCTGGAGTTTTTGCGAAATGGTTTGTATCTTTGCTTCTTTCTCTTTCATGCGGGCAGACACCGACTGGGCGGAGTTCTTGTACTCGGCGATTGCCATGCGGTTCAGCTCCTCCGCCCAGTCGGTGGGCAAAGAAACTGATGTGATGAGTGATGATAACTGGCGATTCAATACTTTTTCTCGAACGGCAGACTCGGGACACTTCATGTCCTTTCGCTTCTTGGTGCAACGATAGTATGTGTACTCATGGACATTGCCATTTTTCTGCCGTTTGAATTTATGCTCGCCAGTTATCATCATGCCGCAAGAAGCGCAGGAAATGAGTCCGCAAAACGGTTGCGGTTCGTTTTTGGACTTGCGGTCGGGTTGCCCACGACGCTTCAAAACTTCCTGCACTTCATCAAACAGTTTCTTTGCAATGATTGGCTCGTGCGCTCCTTCGTGTATCTCGCCAGCATATTTGAACAAACCAACATAGAACGGATTGGAGAGGATAAAAGCCGCTCGCGTCTTGGAGATTCTCTTTCCAGAACGCGTAGTGATATTGTGCTTCGCCAAAAAGATAGCCACATCTTCCAGCCGCATATCACCTTGTGCGTATTTCTCGAAAGCCAAGCGAATGACACGAGCAGATTTCTTTTCAACAACGATGGTTTTTGTACGTGGGTCGTTTAAGTATCCGATTGGCGCTTGGCTTGGAAAGATACCCATACGGACTTTTTGGCGAAGTCCCCTTTTCGTGTTTTCGGAAAGAGAATCGACATAATATTTGCTTTGGACAAATGCCATCGACAACGTAAATTTTCCTTGCGGAGTATTTTCAAACCAGTGCGATGGGAATTTGAGGCTCGCAAGAGTACCGATGTCTAAAAAGTACACGATTTGTCCGCCGTCCACGGAATTGCGCGCAAGGCGATCGGGGTGCCAAGAAATGATGCCGTCTGCTTCACCATTTTCTATTCGCCGCATCATTTCGCCAAAAATGGGACGGCCTGGAACTTTGGCGGTCTGTTTCTCCACAAACTCATCAACAATATGCAAACCTTCATTTTTGGCGAAAGTACGCAATTCCGTGACTTGAGCATCAATACTCAAGACTTGTTTGTCTTCAACATCGGTGCTCTTGCGAGCATACAAAAAGAATTTTTGCGGTGGCATAAGCATTAAAAGTTAGATTGCTAAACGGCTACTCAAAAAGCCGCCTTGGTGCAATCAATCTAGGCGAACCTAAACTGTCCAAGACGGCTTTTCGAGCCCGAACATTAAAAACCGCCCAGATTGATTGCAATACTATTGTAGCAAAAATACTTTTTGTATCCAAAGCAAATACTATGAACGCAATCGTCTTCTGATGTCGAACCTCCGCCTCGGCGGAAAAGTCCTTGCCGTCGCCGCAGGCGACGACCACATTCACGGGGAAAAATCAGGGCAAACAGCATGGGCGGCACTTCGTGCCGCCCATGCATCCGTCGGTCAAAAGCCAACGAGTCAAATTCTGGTGTCTCTATTGTACCAAGCTCGAACTCATTTTGAACAGAACACCCGCCACGCGCCGCGCGCGTGGTGATGCAATGCCAAGTCGTACGCATTGGAGTACGCCTCGGCCCCGCCTTCACTCCGTTCCGGCGGGCGCACGCCCAAAATTTCCTTGCCACTTTTTACGGCTCCTCCCCACACCCCTCCGCCGCGAAGCGGAAAACAGAAAGGAAATTTTGGGGTGCGACGGCGCTACCTTCAAACATGGTGTGGATAAGACAAGTGAGAAAATATGCTATTCTTAAAGTCAAAGGTCGTCAGCACATTTATTCAAAATTAATTCTTCAAACTTATGATTAACTTTATATCATTGAACCGTAAAGAAATCTTTGTCGGTTTTGTAGTTGCTATTATTTTAGCAATAGCTAGTATTACTTTTGTTTTTGCACAGAGTGCAACCGCGGAGACATCTGCGCGAGCAAAAGTGGAATTTAATCATCCAGTCTCATTATCTGAATTTGCTACGCTTGTTAAGCAAAACGGAATAATACCAACCGAGTTGCATTATACACAAGGTGAAATTCAGGGAGGGTACACAGTAGAATTAGGTAAGAGTATTGATGAGGCTCTGGAAGATTTTGCTGAAAAACATGAAACATTCCTTGCACTAGCAATTTCGAAGACGGAACAACAAATTAGGGAGGAAAAGGATGAGACCATAAGGCAACGCGCATTAGCATCACTAGAACAGTTGCGTAATGCGAAAATCAAAAACGATAACGATGGCTTGAAAATTGATGCGATTGAAACAAATGATAAACAATCCCTCAAAGCATTAGAGCAAACCGATCTTATCAAACAAATAGTGCCTCTGCAAAAAATAAGCCATAAGATTGGAGCACGAGTAACCAAAGCGTTAGACTCTGCCAAAAGAGCACTGATAGATGTTGTCTATGCAGGTGAATCTTGGGCGCCGTACGGTGGAGGATCTGATGTACAATACACCTATACTTACCAGACATTTTACTTCGATTACATAGGTGATTACGACAGCGATGACACCTATGAACACGAAACGCAGGTGTATGACAACGACTTCGCCGATTATGATAATTACTGGAGTAGTAATATGCCCAATGCGTACAAGGACACTCAATTCCTTGATGATATTGACAACTTCACAGTTGGAACATTCACCGCGTCATCGTTGAGCACATACTATCAGTACTACACCTACATGGCTCTTGAACATGAAACAGCAAACAGCGCGACTGTAAGAATTAAGGGACAAAAAGGTCATCGTTATCCCAGTTGGTGCTACTCGACATGGTGTGTATTCGCTGACGCAACCACAGGCTCAATGGCTGTATTCACAGCACCGGCGGGCATGAGTTGGCAATACTAAATTTTACTAGCTTCAAAACACAAAAAAATCGCTTAGCGGTTTTTTTGTGTTCGTTTTGTCTTAATTTGTTTAGACTGTTATAATTTACATATGATAGTTATTTTACGCTCCATTGGAGTACTGTTTATTCTATGTCCATTTTTTTTATATTGGCTAATTCACGGCGATTACAATCGTTATTTATGGATTATAAACGGTCCTTTTCCATTCAGCCATTTCGGGAGCGGTCCTTTTCAACTTTCTGTTTTTGGTGGATTATTTTTAGTTGGCATTTTATTTATAATAGGCTCCTTTTTTGTAAAAACTAAAAAGTGATTATTAATAGCATATTGTGGATAGCAACTTAGAGTGTTTACGAATGTATGGTTTTTACGAAACGCAAATTTTTTGAATGCCGTGGACTTGACCGAAACCACCAAGCGAACACGCGCAACACCGAGCAGGCCACACGAACGAATGTGAGCGGCCAGTGCGAGGTGCTTGCGAAGTGTGAGCGGACACAGAATTACCACACGCTCTCGCTATGCGAGCCTCGGCACGGCGCAAAGGACAAAGAAAGCGAAGCTTGGGAATTGTTAATGACCTTGCGGAGCTTTTGGAGGACTGAAGCGCCGTCGCACCCCAAAATTTCCTTTCCTTTCTGTTTTCCGCTTCGCGGCGGAGGGGTGTGGGGAGGAGCCGTAAAAAGTGGCAAGGAAATTTTGGGCGTGCGCCCGCCGGAACGGAGTGAAGGCGGGGCCGAGGCGTACTCCAATGCGTACGACTTGGCATTGCATCACCACGCGCGCGGCGCGTGGCGGGTGTTCTGTTCAAAATGAGTTCGAGCTTGGTACAATAGAGACACAAATAAAAATCCCGCTAGGGATTTTTATTTGGGGTGATGAAAAGCAGCATTGATGCTGCTTTGTCAGGACTTGCATGTTAATACTATTGACCTAGCTCTAAATCCCAAACATAGGGAGTGACTCTCGTGCTACGAACAAACTGATCAATCTCTGACTGGGCGACCACTCCCCGAGAACGAAGAGCGACGAGTAACTGATAGATAATATGCTCAGTGACAACATTGGCGAATAGCGCCTCAGGTAAATATACTGATGAGCCATCGACTACAATGAATGCTTTGTCAGTAACACCCAACTCTTCTATCGCCTGTATGCACATGCTGTATAGCTGTGTATCAAAAGCCTTGAGAAAAACCAAACACCCCTGGATGATTTGCTGGTATTGAGTATTGTCAGTGTGTATTTGCATAATCATTAAAATATTGCTCTTTGAGCTGTGTATGACGACTCATATCGACCTCTTGCTCGAGGAGCGACTCACTACTCGCCTTGTCTGTACTTTCTACTTGTTGCAGAAAATCTATAAAAGATACTTTGCGACTCGCTATGTAATCTCGAAAGTAGTATGCACCCACTGTCTCGAGAAAAGCTATTTCATTATTGTAAGCACGTTCTTCGGCAAGTATCTGGTCGCGATACTCTTCTGGATTTTCTTGGTAGTGTGCCAAGTGCGTAGCTTCGTGGATAAGACTCGCGGCCAGATAGCTCAGCGTGGTGGTATCGGCAATAAGCTGTACGATGGTATTACTATCTACAAAGGCTGCTCCACCTGCTCCGCCTGCCGATTCTTCACCTACGACGATATGCTCGGCGGCCCCGAGAATTTTTGAATATTTGCTATCAAGCTTTTCGGCGAGCTCAAGTGCACACACTACAAAATCTAAATCATCTTCGCGAGTGGCTGCGATGTGCATATGTTTATACTCTGCTTGATACAACTTCATGAATGTATTGTACTACAAGAGGGCACAACTTTCGCTGTGCCCTCGATTTTCTCGATTCGACCTCTTATTGACCCGGCCGAGGGCCATTGGGGTTGCCCGGCACATTGGGTGCCGATTGGCCCGGATAAGGACCCGGTTTGTCGCCCATAAAAATCACCTCCTTCCTATTGATGAATAGGATAGCTAATCTAGTAAAAATTGTCAATCATATAATCTGCTCTGATAAAGAGTGTAGATTCAAGCTATTCTTTTGATTTTCTTGTCGATTTCGTAGCAAATGAGGGTGAGGTTGTGCTGTTCTATGGGAATAGAGTTCCATGTAGAAACATCTCGCCCACCGCACATACAAAACAACGCGATGCGTTGTTTTTGTATTATATGCGACAGGCGATGGAGAAAGTATAACGATATGAGCTTTATACTAGTGCCAAGTACTGCATTGCTCACCAGATACATAAAAGTAAAATAAGAACCTTGTTTTGATTTGTACAATATAGGCATGGAAAATAATATTGCTTTTATAGATGGACTAAATAAAATGGAAATGAAAAAGGGCATTACTAGCACAGAAACTAATAAGGCCCTTTTTTCGTCTTACTACAGATACTAGTATACTTGTACTTAATAAAAAATAAATTCTTTGTTATTTGGGTAATTAGGGGTGTTTATTGGGGGCAATTTTTGGCGGGGCGGTAGCCAGCGGAGAGTGCTTCCTCTACGGTACAGAAATATCTATCTCCATCACTCCAGCGAAGGTATACGCGGGTGTAAGCATAGCAATCGGGAGTGTAATATATATCACTTGAAGTGCCATAATCATTATTGCCCTTGATAAGACAATCCTCACGAAAAGGCTCGATATAATCATCATCTTTGGTACAAGCAGAGTGCCAGCCATAGCCATCTGATTTTGCCATACCCATCGAATTGTTGAGCAGGCGCTCATAGCGACGATCTGCCCCACGATTATTAGAAATTGCATAGCCCTCTCTCACCATATAATTATTAACAAAAATATTATCTTTTTCGGCATCAGGATTATAAAGGAAGACATAGCGTAAGAGCCGATCGAATTCGTCTATCGCGGTGGAATCTTTTTGAAGCATTACCTCGCGCCCCAAGACAAGAGATGAGAGCGCCTGAGCAGATTCTGCTCCGTAGCACTGACCAAGCTCTGGAGCATTTATGCCCAAGAGGCGTACTTTGGCTCCATCATCAAGCTCGATAGTGTCGCCATCGAGTACGCGGGAGACCACATATAGATCTGTCTCATACTCATCGCCCAAGTGGCCACCCGTGGGCTCTTGGCGGGTGACATAGTAGCCCCCATAGCCACCCGCGGCGGCCACAAAAGCTAAGACTGCATACATTACACTACGAGTATAGGGAGCACGGCTACCAATACTTTTTTTGGCTGTCATAAAATAATTTTAGCATAGAGCAGAGTGAGATTGCAGTCATAAAACAACAAGCAGAAGTGGTGGCTTCTGCTTGTTGGCTTGAGAGATTTATGGAGATTTATCTACGAAGCCCTGCCTCGAGAATAGGAAGCGATGCCTCGGTGGGCACATAGATTACATTATTTGAGCCTGCTACACGATCAATCCATAAGTAGCGTAGGTATTCTTCATTGCCCTTGAGAGAGCCAGCGATAATCTCATTGGCTTCTTTTACTCCCTTTGCTCGCTCTACTTCTGCTTGGGCATCAAGCAGAGCGCTTTCCTTGCGTGCTTGTGCCTCTTGCACAGCTATTTGTCTATTCCACTCTGCCTCCTTGAGCTGAGCCTTACCAGCTAATTCCTTGCTCCAAACATTATACAGAGGAAGGATAAACATCAAAGCTGCAATGGTGCTCACGGTAACAATCGCTACGAGCCACCATCGTACTTCTATTTGTTCGCTATTTTTTTGTGTGAAATATAAGCTCATATTGATTTAGTAACTGCTAGTATAGCTTGATTATAGCACAAAAGATTGTTTACTATCACTCATAATGCCAAGAATTTGACAAAGAATATTTACCGACTATAATGCGCGAGTCGCAACCCCACATATTACCTGAAAGGAGGTGGAATATGCGATTTTTGATCTTTTATGGGCTCTTATGGTGGCTCTTTTCGCCTATCGTACTCTATGCAGAAACGCCTGGTATCCAAAGCTTTGCTCGCACTCATGCTCCGGCATACGCGCAAGCAGAAATCCAGCGATTCTACAGAGAGTCGGATAGCTTTACCAAGAAATTCATCCGCGAGAACTGGCCACGCGCTCAATCAGAAATGGACACAGCTGGGATACCAAAGAAAGACCAGGTGGCTCTTTTTCGAATTGTGATGAAAGAAAGCACCTGGAACCACACGGCTCAAAATCCAGACTCGAGCGCCTATGGCTACTGCGGTACTATGCTCTCTGCTCACCGCAAAACACTCACGGCTGATTTCAAAACTAATCCTATAGCGCAACTGCTCTGGTGCCACTCGTATGCGATGAATCGCTATCATGGCTACCGGGCAGCGCTTCTGCACCACCAACGCAAGAATTGGTGGTAAGCAAAAAACATAGAGAAGTATGCGTATGGAAACAGAGCATACCAACAGGGCCAAGCCTCGGGATTACAACCGAGGCTTTATTTTTTTAATACAAAATCGCCCCGCAAAAGCTTGCGAAGCGACTGTGGTGCGCGTAGTGCTGATTTTCTGCTCAGGACTTGGCTTGTGATGATTACACATCGGCACGAGCACGTGCTTCAAGATAGCTATCTACCGATGCTTTGATCTGACTCAAAGTGAAAGCTTGTGCACTCGGACTAGCACTGACTGAAGTGTTGGCGCTGGTGTGGCTTTGTAAGCTGGCTTCAAGCTCGCTCTTGGCATTCGTATTGCCTGAAACAAAGATAGACCACCAAGGATTGGAGACAATAGCGCGTATCTCTGTATCACTAGACGCTGTGTCGGCTTTTATTTTGGCGGTGCGATTGATGCCTACATTGATAAAGCCAAAAAGCTTGCCCGAATCTCTAAAGCTAATCGCTACCTCATCATTGGATGCCTCTATTGCCTGGATGCGAACATCGCTTCGTGCCAAGCTATTAGCATATAGTGCTAAGTCCTCACTCGAATCAACTTCCGCTACTTGATCCACACTCTCTTGAGCATTTGAATCTATAGTAACGAGCTCGCCATCAATACGAATAATTGCACTGGTATCACTCTGGGTGCGCGTATTGGCACTTTGTATATTCGCTATGGCTTCTACATCGAGACGGGGCTCTCCTTGGGCTTGTATTTCTGCCTGTGCTCCTACTTGGGCACGAGCCGGCAAGACCTGCACCTCGAGTGGGCCAGATGCTTCGACCTCTACTGTAGGAAGACTAGCATTTTGATTGCTTGCTCTCGTATTGCTTACTGCTCTATTTTCTGTATGAGCTTGGGCTTCTCTATTTGCTTGATTCTCTTGGTCTCTCGAGGACAAGCTGAGATCAGCATTCATAGAGGCTCCTACTTGTGCAAAAGCAGGGAGCGCTAAGGCCAAGAAAGCTACATATAGACTGCGGGTAATGTGTTTCATAGTATTGTTTGTTATATCTGCCGTGCGCTCTGGGCTAATTGATAGTAAATTAATCATTTATAATATACGCACGACTCTTATATTATAAACACAGGGAACATATTGTCGCAAATAAGCTATCGACATAGATTGCTCATCCCAGGCTACACTACCCTGCGGACATCATCCTCTTTTGCTTGCTTGTCTAGGAGACTTTGGATTGATTCGACGGTGGCTTGGTAGATACGCTCGAGGGCTTCTTTGGTATTGAAGGCATTATGGGGGGTCACCAGGACTCGGGGATCGGCAATAAGCTCTTGATTAAGTGTGGCCATCTTGCCCGGCTCTCCCGACTCGAGGGCGTATTCATCTTCGAGCACATCAAGCGCTACTTGGGCAAGTATTCCCTTGTCGAGAGCCTCCTTGAGAGCAAAGCTGTCTACTACCTCGCCTCGAGAGGTATTGATAAATATACTCTGCGGATTCATTGCTTGAAAAATCTCTTGATTGATGAGGTGATGGGTGTGCTTGTTGTAAGGGAGGTGGATGGTGATGATATCACTCGATCGCACTGCCTCTGCTACTGACGATGCCCAGGTGAGATGGTACTCGTCTTCGAGTGCTCTATCTGGGTATAAATCATAGGCAAAAATCTTCATTCCAAAAGCATTTGCTCGATGGATAACATTGTGCCCAATCTTGCCTACCCCGATGACGGCAATGCTTTTACCTGCTAAATCAAAGCCCTGCAATTCTTTACTCCCTCGCCGAGAAAAATTGCCATCTGCTTGCACCGCTTGCTCTCCTTCAGGAATCCGACGAGCAAGCGCAAGCAGGAGCGCCCAGGTGTACTCGGCTACGGTGATTGCCCCGTAGGCAGGCACATTGTAGACTGCTATCCCCTGCTTTTTGCAGTATTCAATATCTATATGGTCATAGCCAGTGGATTGGGTGGCAATGGCTCGAAGATTGGGAAAAAGGGCGATAGTATCACTCGTCCATTCCGAATCAGTAAATGAAGATACAATCTCAATAGATGCTCTATCAATAATCTCGCTGGGATCATATTCTTGGATTTCTTTTTCGTACCAATCAATGTCTTGTAGCCTTGAATCGAGATAAGCTCGCATTTCTTGATTACTGGCTGAAAATATAGCAATGGTGCTCATAATAGTATTGTATATAAGAGTGATGAAAATAAAAGTGCCTTCTTCGGTGCCTTTCCCTACTCTACCATAGGATGGACCCGCTCGGGCGAATAGATCTATGAGGGGCTGGTATCTTTGGACTCACTATCGCTTGACTCTACAACTTGCGAATCAGATGCGGGTGATGGAGAGCTTTCGTGTAGATCTACTGATCTTTTTTCAAACCAACGACCAAAAGCGCCTGATGAGTGCGGATCATCTTGGGCTTTGTCTCTCTGCTTGTCTGCCTTATAATCGCTGGGTGATGGGGTAGCTTTCTGAGATCTAAAGGTGGTGTGTGATAAGACGGGGGTGTCGCTCGGAGTATACTCACCATGTATCATAGTGTAAGCATTGGCAAGGGAAAGCGCATAAATAAAAGAATCTTCGTGGAGAATAGGTGGAATATACTGATGCAGATCGCACACATTGCGCCATATGCGCGCTGGGCGAGTAGGCACAAAGCATGCTTCTAATTCATCGGCTGTCGCTTCGGCAGATTCTGGGAGTGATCCTACGATACGATAGACACCATCTTCGGTGTGATCCTCAATGTATTCTCTCACGCTCTCGATGGCATAGACTGGTAGTGGATAGGGATAGCTCTCGTGCTCGCGCCCCCGATGCATTAGCACGACTAGATCGGGTAATTGAAAATAAAGGAGCGGGACAGCGCTACCATCGGTGTCTTTGGTGAGCGTATCGAGGGCACGGGCACGCGCTAAGGTGATGACTTCGCGAAAGCCTCCCACCTCGAAAACTTCACGCCAGCGTGCATCAATGGTGGCATCCCCCCATGAGCTAAAGGCGATGCGGTGAACCCCCGTTTTCTCCTGTAGATTGCGGACTGATTGAGCAACTTGGGTAAATTCGATAATTTCTCCTGCCTTGACTGCATCATAGGCGATTGCCTGCTCACCCCAGGTGCCTACCCTATAATAGTGATTCGTTTTGTAGGGAGCGAGCACTATAAAACGCATAGTGGTGTCGCTCATTTCTATACCCACTACAGACTCTTTGGGAATACGCCTATGAGATCTCTTCATACTCTTATCTTACACAAGGAAGAGATACAAGACAATGAAGACAACGAGGACAAGTGAGATGAGATTGGCGTGGGTAAAGTAGTATTCGACCATATCTTTTCCAAAGCGGGATGCTCCATAAGCAAATATACCAAAGCGTACGCACTTGCCCATAAATATCCCGATGGTCATTGGAATCAGGGCCCCACCCAAAAGCCCTACGGTGACAGAGAAGGCGGTCGCGGGCATAGGGAAAAATGAGGTGATACCAGCTGAAGCTCCGAGCAAGATAAGATTGTTGGTGATAGTGTAATTTATCCCTTCGGCCAATTCACTACCAATCAATCCAGAGAGCCAGGAGATAGCATCGATACCAAAAAGAGAGACGATTAGACCTAAAGTAAAATATCCTACGGAGGCAAAGAAGGAGACCACGATAGTGTGATACCACCAAGAAGCAGTAGGATGGCGAAGCATATACATAGCAACTACCGCCTCGGTAGGAAGAACGACTAAAAATGCATCGATGAGCCCCGTGATAGGCAATATCAGCCACTTGAATCGGCCTGTAAGGGTGCCATCGAGCCAGGCGTAAAAGCGGGTCTTTTGAAAATCTTCAAAGGCCTTTTGAATTTCTGATTTTTCTTTGTGGATGTTTGCTTCTTTGTGCATAGAGCTAGCTTGCGCGGGTGCCGGGAGTGATGTAGGTATCTGGCTCGAGAATAGAGAAACTCTCATCATCATTGACGGCAAAAATCATTCCATCTGATTCATAGCCGAATATCTTCTTGGATTCTAGATTGGTGACAAACATAGCTTGACGCTTGACTAAAGATTGCGGATCTTTGAAATAGGGAGCAATACCTGAAATGATCTGCCGTGGCTTTTCCTCGCCTACATCGACCATAAGGCGGAGTAGCTTGTCTGATTTTTCAATTGGGTCTACAGAAAGAATAGTGCCTACTCGAATTTCGCTACGCAAGAAGGTGTCGAAATCTATCTTGTCAAGAAAAGCTTCGCGTGCTTCTTCGAGCGCTTCGCTTGTGTGAGTATAGACATTTTCTACATAGCTACGCCCACTTGCTACTACTTCGCCTGCATATTCACGAGCGGTATCTTGCCATTTTTCTCCTTGCTCTTGTATCTCTTCTCTTAGTTCCTGCGCCTCTTTGCTCTTGAATATATTTTTGATGGATTGGATGATGCTCATACAATGATGTAAAAATTAAAACATAATAACATTTGGATTATAGCATGAGTGGCTCTATTCGCTCTAGTGGATTTGTGTAGTGAGGGGGCTTGGGGTGGGGGGCGCGCCGAAGGCGCGCCCCCCTCCAAAAAGCTATTATTAAAACAAAGCGCTATTTGGATGAATCAAGGTATGACTGGAGAATAATGGCTGCTGCCTTGTCATCAATGCGCTCTTCACCTTTACCCTTTTGCCTCCGCTTGATATTGCGTGGGTTTTCACGCAGTGCTTTGCTCGTACCCCACTTTGCCTGACGAGAGGAGAATTGCTCGTTGTATTGAATAATTGGAATACTAAGGAGCTTCTCTACTTCTTTTATAAAACTATCAATCTCTGATTGGATAAGATTATCTGTACCATCAAGGCCAAGCGACTTGCCAATAATAATTGCTTGGATTGCTTCTTTTTGTACGATATTGGCAATACAAGTGGGCGCCTCTTTTGAGGCAGGGATAATTTGATAAGGCATTGCCACCCTACCAGCACTATCTGATAGAGCGAGACCTATATGCTTGCTCCCATAATCAATGCCGAGGTATTTCATCTTATTTTGATTTAATACTGCGAGCTACTGTAATAATCAAAGCAAGCCCGAGAAGCCCGAGCCCCATAACGAGAAGCCCGAGTGCCTCATACGAATAGGGAGTATTGGATTGCAAAGCCATCGGAGAAAGACCTGGAGTGCCCTCGCTTAACTCTAATTGCTGTGCAAATGATGCATCACTCGGCTCAGCAAACTGTACTTGGGCTCGTATATCTCGATTCATATTTGTAGTATAACAATAAAATAATAGATTGAGATAGGGGTGAGTGCTGGAGCCGGGGCGAAGCCCCAGCTCCAGCACTCGGAAAAATCACTCAGGTACTTCCTACTTTCTATAATAACTACGAGTGATGGGTATGACTGTGTGGCGCTGATGTATCACCTTGCGGAGGATACTTGCGATAAAAAATTACTGCCAATACTGTCACAATGGGCACGGTAAGGACCAACCCAAAGGAGCCAATAATTGATCGTAAAAATTCGATTACAAATAATTCATTAGAAAGATGCATCGCAAGTGGCACTTCTTGTATCCCCTGAGTGCTCTGCCTAAGAGGAGCAAAAACTATCAAAAATATAGGGAGTGCTACTGCGGTGTATGCCAAAACAAGAGTATTGACCAATGCGGCAGCGTGCTCACGCCCAACTTTCATCGCACGCGAAAAGAGCTGCCAAGCGCTTGACTCACGCATATCAATAGCAAATTCACGCACAAGGGCTGCCTGCATTACCGCCACATCATCTAAGACTCCCAGAATACCAATGATGATTCCTGCTAAAACGAGACGCTTGATGTCTAGTGTTGGCCCATAAAGTAATCCTAAAGTGCTCGCGTATTCCGACCCAGTGCCAGAAATGTCTCCAACAGTAAAGCTTATCAAAGCAAAACCAAGCGTAATCATAATTGCCAAGATACTTCCTATATAAGAGACGAGTGAGATAATACTTAGACCGTGAGTGATAAATATAGCAAAGCCGAGAATAAGCGCACTGATACCAACTCCGACATACAGTGGATCATACCCCGCCTGAAGAGCGGGAAGTAATATAAAGTATACTGATGCAATTGATACTACGAGAGCAATAAGTGAACGCAAGCCCTTTTTGCCTGCTACTCCTAAATATAGAATGACAAAAATGATAAATACGAACCACATAGTACCCAGCCGGTCTACTTCTTTGATAAAGTAATCGTAAGTATTGGTCTCTGGATTGTAAGCAGGAGAAAAATAAACCTTGTCACCAATCTCTAGCGGTGTGTAATCATTGTATACATCTCGTTTGAAACTCCCGTCGGGAAGCTTGATTTCTAATATTTGTATCTCCACTTCCCTCCCCTGAAAAATGGAATACTCGGTATCAATAATGCTACTGACTTGGCCATACAAGTAGTGCTCTTGCTCGTTTGGTTGAGCGCTAAGTGCCCAAAGGGGAAGTATGGCGGAAGACAAGAGGAGTAGGGCGAATAATTTTTTCATAATCTTGATTATAGCACTCACAATAATCTGGCTAGGCCCTCTTATATATCAGAGTGCTGACTGTTGTGCTCGTGATTGTCTTCTCCCTCATTAAAATGCGAATGTTCGAAAAGCTGATTGATCCCTGCGATAAGCACCATGCCGATACTAATCATGGCTAGATGTGTGATTATGCTTTTCTTTGAAAGATGGTGATGATGTGGAAGTAAATCATGCAGTACAATATTGATAAAAAAGCCGGCTGAAAGTGCTAAGAGTAATCCTTGTAGGTAGGTCGTCTGTGTGAAGAATAGACCTAAGACAACTCCTATCAAAATAGTGCTCGAAACAGCAAAATTGTATAAGAGCGCCTTGGTGGTAGAATATCCAGCTTGCCGAAGTATAAAAAATTCTGATAATTCTTGTAGAAGCTCATGAGTAGCTATAGAGATAAACACACCAAATCCCACCCAGGGTGAGGCAAGAAAAGCAGGCACCAAGACAAGCCCATCGGCAACATTATGAATTCCATCTGCTATCAGAATTCTTTTACCACTTGAGTGGGTGACCTCACATTCGCTATCATGATGATGGTGAAATTGTGGCCATACTTGCTTGATGGCCTGTACTAAAGTGTAGCCAATCAATACAAGTGCCATGGCGATGAGGAGTGATCCGAGCAAATCAATACTCTCAACAATAAGGTATACGGCACTCAATAGTAATACGCCTGCAGCAAATGATACTAAGTATGGTAGATTAGCATAAATTCTGCGACCAATAGTGGCTTGTATGCTAATTACGCCAACAAGAGAGAGGAGCATAATGGAGAATGCGGCAAGAAAGATAAGGGAGATGGTGTCCATATATTCTTAATATAATTACATATTATAATAATTTTGTGATTGTAGCAGTCATAGTATAGGATGCAAATCATTTCTAAATTAGAACTTGTATTTCTAGATTTAGAAAAAATAATACCTAGTATCATACGCGAGAGTTTGATTTGAAACGTAAGCCAATTTATTATGCATTACTTGTTGCCAGCTATGTTTTTCTTGTTATAATGCCAGGCACCATTCTATCTGGAGGTGTGGCAGAGAGGTCGAATGCACTGGTCTTGAAAACCAGAGACTGTGAAAACGGTCCGGGGGTTCGAATCCCTCCACCTCCGCTCGAAAAATATATTGGATCAAACCATATTTTGTAAGGGTTAAAGAAATTACTCACAAGAGTTACTATTTCCGTTTGACATTTGTTATTAGATAATGCTAAATTGTCATCCAAGCTGTACATTAAAGTCAAATCGAAAGGAAAATAAATGAGTATCCTCGACCTGTTCCTGCAGCTGGGGACCCTCAGCCCGCTCCGCTACGAAGCCGTAAAATGCGGTCATCGTAGCAAGCGTTGTGGCCGGGTCTCAGCATTTAGCTACGACCTGATGACAAAAATGCCCAAGAACGATAAGGGTTCCATAGACTACTGCCTCGACTGCATCGGCAAAATGGCGATTCGGTGCGCATGGTGTAACAATCCAATTTTCATCGGTCAGCCAGTTACGCTCTACACACCACCGAGCGACTTCCAAATTCCTGCGCATGCCATTGTCTACAGCCAGGATCCTTTACGACTCGTCGGATGTCTCGGCTGGGATTGCGCCGACACAGGTGCAGCCCGAGCAGGCTTCTGGCTACCGGGCGAAAACGGCAAGGGGCGCGTCCAACGTATACAGACCGCCTACGATGCGCTTCTCAAATCAGAAGAACCATCGATAGCGATCGTCGACGATCTCAGCAATATAAAGGAATCCCCTGATTCGACACTTATTCTGCTCGAAAGCCAGAAAGTGGATTAGGCTCCCTTATATTGAAAGCACAATCCAAGAGGCGGCATCCTCCGATGCCGCCTCTTTTCTTTTTTGAATCTAAAAAACAATTTTACTATACAACACTCAATCTCTACCCTGTTCGTAAGGGATACAATTACATTCAAGCTATTTTAAAAATATTTAGCTATAAAATACATCGCACATCTTTATAATATAAGCAACCTATTTTTCTCACTATTTTAATAATTTTCTGATACCATATATCTATGACTACACCCACACACTCTAAAAAGAAAAAAGCTGAGAAGCTAAGTAAGGATAAAATTATTGCATGGGAAGCTCCCGAATATCAGTATGTGCAAAAGACCAAAGATTGGTTTTGGGTGGTAGGCTCTATTGGTATTTTTGTATCTATCGGCTCTTTCTGGATGGACAATTGGTCTTTTGCCATTCTAGTACTTCTTGCCACCATAATACTTATATACTTAGCTATCCGTAAGCCACGCGCTGTGAATATTAAGTTAAATGTAAACAAAAAAATCATTACCATCAATAAAGCACCTTACTATCTTTCCAATTATAAAGCTTTTAATATCAGTGAGTATTCTGGCAATCTACTTTTGCAATCAAAAAAGAAATTTGCTGCACTTACTATTATTCCTCTACCCGAACAAGCTCCTATTGAGAAAATTACGACCATCCTAGAAGATGATCTCAATTTTGCACAAGACGAAAGCTTACATGAGCCCCTTCTCGAGGTAATACTGGGTAGATTAGGCTTCTAATTCTTGCAAAAGTACCTATGAAAGATATAATGCACGCACTTATTATTAAATTGCTCCCGTAGTTTAATGGATAGAATGAGGCTTTGCGGAAGCTTTGATGCAGGTTCGATTCCTGCCGGGAGCACACACTGGTATTCTAGTCTACTAGTATCTAGTAGACTAGCTTATTTTATAAATAAAAATTGTGAGAGTAATTAAATCCTAAGGGCCAAAAGGAGCTTTTCTCTGTCAGAAAAGCTTACAATGAGAGATCTCTAAAACGATATCTCTCATTGTGCCTAATCGATTTCCCATTCAAAGCACAAAATAAAAAAGCTAAGAGCTTTTTTATTTTGTGCAGAAATTACTAGCTTCCAATCAGATAGTCTTACAAGCCATAGCTTTGATATACATATCCTAGTTAGAAAGTGCTCCTCGACTATATTTTTTAAACACATCATACACTGGTCGTTTGACAGGCGTATTCCCATCCAGTCTATAGAGACTCGAGTCATGTATGGTGATATCTCCGCCCTCTACTAGTTTAAAGTAATAGGCCTCACTGATACCAAGTGCATCTATAGCTTCCATATATTTAGGTAAGACTTCGACACGGAATTCCTCTGATTGAGGATCAGCCACTGGATGTGGCCCACCAAATTCACTTACCAAAATAGGAACATTTATTTCACTTTCTGCAAGATCCATATACGCACTCCACTGATCATAATCATCATATAGATGGATATCTGCTTCATCATACTTTGCATTATGTAATACATAGCCGATCTTGTCTACGATATCCCGATATAATTGTGAATGACATACGGTGTTGTAATCAGCCTTAGTCATATATTCGCCAGTATCCAAAATGAATCTATCCACAAGATTACGACAGAATGAGATAACGCGCAGAGAAGCAGTAGTAAATCCTCCAAGCACTACTTCTGTCTGTGGGCTATATTTTTGTACTGCTTCATAAAGGATATTGTTTGCTACTACAAACTCTTCTGCGCTACCCGCATACCAATACTCTGCCTGCCATTCATTGCCAAATTGTATTTTTTCAATCTTATTTGGATAACGCTTGAGAATATTCTCTACATATCGCTTGAATGCAGGAAGGTCCTTATACACACAAGACACCTCGCTTCGTGTATTACTACACGCCCAATCTGGCCCATTTGATTCAATCGTAAGGAGTATATCAATATCATTTTTTTCTGCCCAATCAATCCGCTCATCCAAAGAGCTCCACTTGTAATCATTCTTTGATGGCTCTCTGAATTTCCAGTGTTCTGCAAATCTGATAAGAGAGATGCCAAGATCATCTAAAGCTTCTTCGGTAAAATCCATTTGGGATTTATCACCCACGGGAGGAAATGACATACCCAATCTAACATTCATTTCAATACTTTCCTCCTCTTCACCTTCAGTATCTTCAGTATTTTCGGTATTTTCAGCAGAAAGTGCTCCATACTGCTTAAACACATCATAAGCCAAACGCTTGTGTGGCTCACCACCAGATTCATAAGCATACAAGCCAGTATCATAGCCAGAGCTTGTAATAGTATCTGCTCCTATCAATTTATAGTAGTAGGCCTGATCTATATCAAGCTCATTAAGTGCCTCTATATACCTATGTATCATCAAGGCATGGAATTCTTCTGTTTTTGGATCAGCCACTGGATGGGGCCCACCAAATTCACTGATAATAATTGGCTTGTTCGTCATTCGTGTTGCCATTTCAAAATAATCCGCCCATTGCTCTGGATCATCATAGAGATGAAGATCAAGCTCATCATATAGTGCATTATCTACCACATACGAAATTCTGTCTTGCAGATTGCGATACTCTTGAGAGGCACAAATAGAAGATCGCTTATCTTTAGTAACATACTCACCTGAATTCAAGATAAAGCCATCCACTAAATTATTGCAAAATGAAGTATACCGTATTGAAGCTGAAGTGAATCCTCCCAAGACCACCTTTGTCTGTGGGCTGTATTTTTGCACTGCTTCATAAAGGATATTATTTGCTACTACAAAATCTTGAGCATCACCCGCATACCAGAATCTAGCCTGCCATTCATTGCCAAATTGTATTTTTTCAATTTTATTTGGATAGCGTGCAAGAAGAGTTTCAATATATACCTTAAAATCATTAGGGTTACTAAATACACAAGATTGATTATTTTTCTCATTACTACAGGCCCAATCTGGCCCATTTGATTGAATAGTAAGAAGCAAATCAATGTTATTTTCTTCTGTCCAATTAATATGATCATCCAAATAGCTCCAATTGAATTGACCCTCGCGAGGCTGGCTGTACTTCCAATCTTCTGCAAATCTCAATAAAGAAATATTCAAGTCATCAAGGGCTTCTTTGGTAAATGCTCGTTTCTCTTCATCATTTATTGGCGCAAAAGATATACCTAATTCAAAATTAATCTCTAGCTCATCTTCTTCATCAGCATCTTCATCAATATCTATTCCATTATCTGCCTTCTCTAAGAGAGATGCGAGGGTTCTCTTATTACCATCGAATCCACGATTTCCCAAACCATCTACCACTGATCGGTGCTTATCCAGTGCTCCTCTATTGACGGCAATTGATCGGCCATCCTTCAAAGTAATAATATAGTGATAAACACAGGCATCTATTGCACAATTTCCATCGACGCTTACATCGATAGTGAGGATGTCTCCAGTATCCCAGCTACTTGTAATACTAGGAGGAGTTTGGGGATTGCTTGGATTAAATGGAGTGGTTGGAGCTGTCCAATCATTATAATCGGTAATACTAAAACTTTTTTTCTTCCACTTATTATCACTCCCGCAAACAAAGTATCCGCCTGGATTGGTATATCGTGTGCCCTTGGCGTCTATCACTACAGTAGCGAGCGCTCCTGATGAATAGTAATATCCTTTGCTATAGCAACCACTAGGAAGACTTGTTGGCAATTGATCGTTTGTTGGAGTAGTCGTATCCAGTACATTTTCTTGAGTACTCGTGGCCACTTCTTCCCATGTTCCATTATCGGCACATATAAAATAGCCATCGCTCGCGGTTTGCCGATTAAGAGAGCGATCGGTAATCGTGTCTAGCCGTGCACCTGTAGAGTAATAGTACCCACCACTATAGCACCCATCCATTTGGGAAATGTTTCTAGGGTTTGTAAGGTTGCCTCCTGCTCCGGAGGAATTATTATGTATCGTATTGAGCATGAGCCAATTTGCAGCACTCCACCCCTTGGTGCCATTCTCGTACTGTAATAGCCACCAGGTATAGCCTTCTGCTGTGCGTGGTCCGCTTACTACCTGTGCCCCTTCGCCTGCCTTCGCTACCGAAATCCGTGCTTGAGCTGGGAAAACGCGGACTGAAAGCGCATCAGTGGTACGCACCTGTGCTCCAATACCGATTTGTCCTGGTGAGGTGCTTGTATCTATTTCTGGAATATCACTTCTATTATTTTCAGAGGGTGAGCTTTCTTGTGAGCTTGGAAGTGGTGTATTACTCTGTGCTTCCTTAATTTGAATCAATAAACGATTAATAATATCGAGTAGATTACTAGAATTTGATTGCGCGTGGACTGTCCCAGCTGTAAATATAGCTAGCATAAACACGAGCGCTAAGCCCGACACAAACAATGAGCGACACCTCTTTGAGGCATATGAGTGATGTATATTCATAAGTAATTAATTATACGATGCATGTTAAGAATACTTAAACAAAAAGCCATCCAACATTCTCCTATATGATTTTATTTATAACATACAATAAAGAAATTGCCATTTGAAATATAAAATAATTTAAATAACCAAGCTCCTTGTCACCAAAATATTTTGTTATCTACATCATGACAATTTCTTATTTTTTTAAATATTTAAAAAACGAATAGTGGGACTACTCGATTATTACCTTATTTACTTTGAAAGTAATTTGATAGCTTTGCGTACCTTTCCAGATGTATCAAGACCTTCCAAGCTACTATCTTTGAGAATCTCTTGAATATCGCGTGATCTATACCCAAGTGCTTCTAAAGCCTCAAATACCTCCAGGTCTTCATTATCAGTGTCTCGTGCTCCTGCCTCCTTCCAGCTTTCGTCTATTTTATTTTCAAGCTCAAGAATTATTTTCTCAGCATTTTTCTTACCAATACCCGACACCTTGGTAAGCACACTACTCTCTTTTTTAAGTACCGCTTGAATCAAATTTTCTACTGTCGTGGCATTGAGAATACCGAGGGCTACTTTTGGCCCAATCCCAGAGATGGTAATAAGGAGCTCGAAAAGCTCCTGCTCTCGTAGAGTACTAAAGCCATATAAATCAAGTGCTTGCTCTCGGACAATGGTATGGATATAAAGGCTCGTATCCATCCCAACAAGGCAAATTTCTAGGGTGCGTTCTGTAGCGTACACCACATAGCCCACCCCTCCCACATTAATAATAGTGCGTTTATCACTTGTATCCAATACCGTACCAGTAAGATAGCCAATCATAGATATAATACATAATAGCACATCCTGCCTACCTCTTGCCCTCAAAAATATCTAATACATCTTTGGCTGATTGCTCACCTACAAATGATTCGAATAAATCCAAATTATCAAGCCGACGAAGCATTACAGCCGTAGCAAGCACGGTAGTCACAAAAGCCGATTTGAGGATAGATTCAAGAATCAATCCATAAGAAGATACTGACGCAATGGCGATTACCAAAATTAAACAAAGAAAATAAATTACAAACCAAAGAAATTCTTGTATCCGCTCCCCATGTAATGCTACGATATTTTTTCGATTCTGTTGCATCCCCGCTAAAATACGGCGTATGCTATCTGCCGAGATGCGCTCATTCGAAGAAAAATCCCGATCGACCGAGGCTTCACTAAGCAATGCATAGCTCCGTTTGAGGGTGGTAGACTTGTGAGTAATGTTCCAATCCCACGCACGATTCTCAATAATAGGATAGTAATGTTCTCGTGCAATTTGCTCAAAGCGGTCTTGATACTCCTTGCCAAAAGTACTAAATTCACGATACATCGCTGTAATGCCCCCATCAAATCCAGTAAGCTCGCGTGTAATCTCACGATAGCGATTATTCTGCCGTTGAATAGAGAAGCCAACAAGGGTTGCAAACAAAAAAATCACCATTTGCAAATAGAGATTATCCAATGGTACTGAGAGCTTTAAATTAGGAAGTGCATAAAAAGCCAGGGCACTAGCGACAAAAAAAGAGACGACATATACAATAATGATGTGATTTTTCTCATACCGTTTGCGTTTGGTGTGAGCAAAGACCTCATCTATTGCTTTTTGCTTCATATCGTGTATTATACCCGTCACTATGGCTATTACCAAATCAGCAAAAAAGCGCATTAAGAGTAATGCAAAGAAGCGGGTTTTTAATCTACGCCGATTGCGTACCATGCGTGATCAAATTAAAAGCTTTAGCAAATCAGTACAATCAGGCGATACTGATGATGCTCACAAGCAAGTAGCTCATCTCTACAAATCAATTGATAAAGCAGCTAAACGAGGAGTAATCAAGCAAAATACTGCAAATCGTAAAAAATCTCGCTTGAGCAAAATGCTTCATAAAAAAGAAAGTGCTTAAATGCACACACAAAAAGCGCGAGCCGAGGCTCGCGCTTTTTGTGTGCATCCAACAAGAATATTCGTTCTATTTTTCTATTTTATTAGCATAATACCCTTCTAGCTTTCCAATAGCTTCACGCGAGCTATACCCGTAGGAAAAATCCAGGTCTCGACTAATCTTACTCCCATCTACCACTATTGGATAAGCCATAAATCGCCACACTCCAGGCGCAGTAGCAATTTTCCCCCGCGTACCGTGCCACAGTACAAAGAATCCAAAGCGAGCAATCCACGCAGGCACAAAAATAGCTCGTTTCTTCATTAATTCTGCCATCATATAGCCATCAATAACATCATTTGGAGAAACAATATAAGAAGAAATCCCCTGATGTATTTTTTCGCTTGTAAGTCCACATTCTACAGCCTTAAAAATATCGTCTTCATGCACAAATTGTCGCCTCCAGTGTCCGATCACTGGCATAAAGGACAATAGCTTTTGTATCGGGCGAGGAATTGCTTTTTTATTGGCATCAGCGGAGAGAGCAGAGGCGAGTGAAAACTTACTCATCTGCACTCTTCCTCGTGGGCCGGTGACGGTAGAAGGCTTAATCATCAGTACTGGTATCTTTGCACTATGTATTTCATATAAATGATCCAAGAGTTTGTCTCCTTCATATTTATCATCAGCATAAGAATATCCTGTCATCCGAGTTGGTGATGATTCATCAAAAGGTAGATCAATCCGATTTTCCGGGCGAGCGCCATATTGAGAAATTGATGAAAAGTATACCAAGCGTTCTACCGATGGAGTAGTAAATGCATAGCTAAAGACTCGTCGAGATCCCTCTAGGTTCCACATGCGCACTGTCTCTCGTCCACCATACCAATCCCTAATTTGCCAAGCAGTATGCACAATATGGCTAATATTCACGCCCGATGGGATCTTTTCTTCCCAATTATCTGTTGCCAAATTAGCTTGTATCCAAGTAATTTTTTTGTGTTGAGAAAGATGGACTGGCCAAGGATCTTTATCTATACAAATGATGCGCTCTACCTCGCCACGCTCAGCAATACGCTCTGCAAGCATTCCTCCAATATAGCCCGCACCTCCAGTAATAAGTATCTGCATAATTCTAGTATATCAAAGCTCTTATGATTTCATCCCCATTCGTTGAGCTAATTTTTTGAATGTCTTAAGAATGATTTTAATATCGAGCCAAAGAGAGATATTTTTAATGTAATATAAATCATAGGCAAGTCGGTCCAGTGCTTCTTCTTCATTTTCTGGTGCATGTGCCTGAATGACCTGTGCCCATCCTGTAAGCCCTGGCTGAGCAAGCAACCGAGCTTGTTGAAAAGGATTATGCCCCACCATAGCTTGGTGCTCATTGACCAAAATAGCACGAGGCCCTACCAAAGATACATCTCCTTTAATTAAATTGATGCATTGCGCAAATTCATCGAGCCTTGTTTTACGAAGCCACCTTCCTACCCGAGTAATCTTGTCTGCATTATTTTTTTCTTTCCACTTAGTATCATTGCTATACATTGAGCGAAACTTATAAAAATCAAATTCTTGCCCACGTAATCCTACGCGACGCTGTACAATATAAATTGATCCTCCATCATCAAGCTTGATTGCTATAAAAATAAAGGGATAAAGAATGATAACAATCCCCAAGAGAATAAATCCTGCTACAACATCAATTGTGCGCTTGAGAAAACGATAGGTGCTCCCCCTACGAGTAATATGCTGGAGAAACCAATCGTGATCTATCCGCTCCAAATCAATTTTAGAATGCATCTCTTCGCGTAAATCGACAATATCAACAATATTAATATTAGAAAACATCAGTTTATATAAAATATCAATTCGCGGATAGCGATCAAGGTCTACTAAAATTGTATCCGCTCGAGTATCAGAAAGTGCTTGATTGATTTCTTCCAAGCCTGCTTGAATAGAGAGCTCATCAGTGATCCGTACATTCCATAGTGGCTCCCTATCAAACATTTCTCTCACATCGGCCGCCTGCCCTACCATAACAGCTCGAATGGGTGCTAGTGAAAATATCCGCAAGGATACCAATTTCCAAAAAAACATCGCTACAAATAGCAAGCTCGCAAAAATGATCAAATTTGTCTTGGGGGAGATGCCTAGGGTAGGCAAAAAATAAAAGTGTCCCAGCATTATCACGGTAGCGAGAGCATGTGGTGGCACTAATAGCTCAAAAATATTTTTGGCAGTTGGGATAATCTGCCTACTATAAAATCCCGCTATATAAATGATAATTTCATAGATAATAAAGAGCAGGAAAAAAGCACGAATGTGTTCTTCGTATGTTGCATAATCTATAAATTCAAAGTTACGCAATACAAGTGACAGGTAAAGTACCCCAAAAAAAGTGATGGCATCTCCTGTCACCATGCTCATCCCTTGCATTAGCCGGTAATGCGTCATAGTACTAATAGTATAACAGATTCATACTTTATCTGTCTTTTGTAGATGAATGATCATTCAATTGGTAGCTCTCTTTACGAAAAGCTATTTGTCCCCGGCGATAGTAGTTGTAGCTTATAGCAATTCCAATAATAACAAACGCCATCCCATATATCTCCCAGCTTATATCATTCGTACTAGAACTAGCTTGAAACACACTCGCTTTCTGTGAGCCATCCATTGTTGGTAATTCAATCTCTGACAAAGCTTCTACCTTAGGGCTTTCGATGATCCCAGTGCTTTCACTACTCTGTCCTATGGGGACATAAGACACTGAGTGGGTATTCCCCATTACCATAGGATACTGAGCGCCGTATTGTTCGAGCACCTCCGTGTCAGAGTCTGCCGATGATAGAGCACCACTTCCTTGCTCTTGGGTATTTTTCTTGGCTTCGACCTGTGCTTGGAGGCGCTCCTTGGCTTGATTAATTGAGCTAATTAAATAGTCCTCCCCATCGATAAGCTCAAGTGTACTATAGCCATCCAAATTAAATCCAAGAATATCTGAGTCAAGCCACATAGTATTATAAGCATTGATATAGCTATGATCTGGAAAACTATAGCCGGTATCTTCACTATCTGCTACGCTAATACGATAGCGAGAAAGCTCAAGATGATACTGAGAATTATTATGTATCCCCATGACGCCTGCTAGATCTGGGTGCATTACTATCTCCAAGGCAGGTGGGATGACCTTGATGGCTACCCTATCCACATCAGAATACTTGAGCACGCTGGCAGAAAAGGTGAGCGTATATTCGCCTGGATAGCGATAGCGATGAACAGCTTGGTTGCCTCTATCACTAGATCCATCACCCCAATTCCAACGAACAAGCGGATCCTTAATAATACCCCCCTCCAATCCATACACTTTCCCTACAAAATGATAGCTCGCTCCTGCCATAAGCGTACGATCATTCCCCGCATCTGCTCGTATCTTTTTTGCTTCATAGCTATCGTAGAGCTCCAGATAGGTAACAGGCACCTCGACTTCATCTTCTATTGTCTTATCTTCCTCCTTATCGACTTCTTGATGTGAAGTATCTATATCTTCTTCTTTCTTTTCATCTTTATCCGAAGGAGCTTCTGTGTACTTTGCACGAATATTTGCCTCTCCCGGCGAAGCTTCCACCTCATACCACACATCTTCAATAAGCCCGATGCTATTACCATTACCATATCCGCCTGTTGCGGGGTCATAGCTTAGCTCAAATACTGTCTGGCCACTTGCATTTATCAGAGCTATTGCCTCTCCGGTATTTTTTAAAGAAAAAGCACTATCAAATAGTGCGCCACGATACTCTGGATATTTTTGTAAAAAGGCCTCTGGCTTATCTGCTACTATCCCATAAGTGCCCGGCTTGAGTATTTGCTCTCCATTTTCATATACACTGATCTTGTGATTGGTTCCCTGTTCGAAAAATCGATAGTCGGTAAATAGTATTTCCTCACTCCCTGCATTGTGTACCTCAATCCACTCATAGCCACCATCGCTCCCCTCAGGGTTATAATGAACCTCTGTAATCCACACGCTCGCATTAGCACAAAATGGTAGTACGAAGCAAATAGTAAGTAGAAAAAATTCTAGCTTATTCCATCCTATCATTCTCTCTACTATATCACTTGCATCCTAGAGTAAAAGTTGATTTATCCCAAGTCTAATTTAGATTGCCTACTAGCTTTCTCCTATCTGTTTAATAAAATCACTCAAATCATCATCTTTTTTTGCCTTGATATTCTTGTTCTCCTCTTTATTTGTTTTAGGAGCAGTGGAGGGGGTATTCTTTTGCTGAGCTATCTTTTCGTCTTGTGAATCGGGAAGATTTATATGGGCCAGCGCTTCTTTAAAATCGTGAGTCCCAGGCAAATCTACATCCTCTACCTTAGGCTTTGTTGCCCTTGGGGATTTTATTGTTTGCTTTCGCTTGCGATCAGGCATACCATTATTGGGCTTAATTGCGGGAGCACTCAAGCTTGCACTCATCCAATTTGCAATTTCTTTTTCTACCTCTTCTCGTGAGCGAGCAAAATGAGCACGAGAATGAGCAATCACCTCTTGGCGCAAGCTTACTGCTGGTACTGGCAGTGGTGGTAAAGTACGCGCAGAAAATGGGGCTGATCCAGCTCCGTCAATCATCAGGGTAAGATATATTTGATAGCGATCGAGTGAGACAAAATCACTTGCCAAAAAGCGCATTCCAAATTCACGCTCAAATATTTCAGCATCAGTGGCCCCTACCCGAAAAGTAATCATCGTGCCTACATTGCCAAATACCGCCGCTCGCACCGTCTCAGGCATCTGCTCAATGTACTGATGGGCTAAGGTGAGATTGAGCTTATATTTTCTTGATTGTGAAAGAATATCAGCAAATGAATCATTGGCTAAATTTTGGAATTCATCAATATAAAGATAGAAATTAGGCACTTGGCTCAATTCACCTTTACTCAAGCTGGCCCGTGACATCCCAGCCAAAAAGATTTTAGTCGTGAGCATCGATCCCAAGAGATTGGCATTTGCCTCACCCACCTGCCCAATCGATAAATTGACCAAAACAATCTTTTGCTCATCCATACACTGGCGTAGATCAAAAGAAGATTTACTCTGCCCTACAATATTGCGGATTACCGGATTAGAGGTAAATTGCCCAATTTTATTAAGAATTGCGCTATAAGCATCTCGCCGATAGGTATCCGACCAACTTGCATATTCTTGAGTCCAAAATTGCTTGACTACTGGGTCACTAATATTTGCTATCACCTTTTTTTGGAAAGGAATATCCACAAACATACGAGAAATTGAGAGCATGGTGCTATTAGGGTATTCCAAAAGAGCTAAAAGTGTATTGGATACTATGTGCTCCATTCTGTCGGAGAATGTCTCCTCACCCCATATTTTCTTAAAACTCGAAAGTAATCCTTGTGCCACAAGCGATCGCTTATCTGGGTCTACATCCTCCATTACATTAAAAGCCACTGGATGCTCAAAATCAAAAGGAGCAATGTAGACTACATCGTCTACCCGATGAGCAGGGATATAATCCAAAAACGTATCTACTGCTGATCCATGTGGATCAATAAAGCACAAGCCATTGCCATTTTGAATATCTTGGACTGCCAAATTTTCAAGCAGGGTAGACTTTCCCATCCCTGATTTACCAATCATATAAATATGCTTGGTGCGATCACTGTCTTTAATACCAAATTTTACTCGTTTGCCTCGCGCATCTGTCTCAGCAAAATAGGTAATATGGTCATCATTAGAACCAAGCTTGTTTGGATGAGTAAACATTAGCTCTATTGTACCCGAGAGCTAGCGAGTAACCAACAAAGCTACCTGTGGTATATGTATACAAAATAAAAAGCTTCTTTCTTTTCGCTTACTGTATTATAATCAAAAAAGCTATGAGCGATCGCTTGCAAATTATTATCCCCATTACTCTTTTCTATATTTGCCTTTTAGGTCTACCTTTGTTTGTGTCTGCTGATACCTACGAGCCTCTGACCGCAAGTATCCCTGGTATGAAAGAAGCAGCCGAAATAGCATCTACCGGCAACTTCACCGAACTCATCAACACTATCTATAAACTATCTATAGCCCTCTCTATAGCACTAGCAGTGATCATTCTAGTGATAGAAGGAGTCCGTTATAGTGCTAGTGCTATTCCAGGAGTTAAATCAGATATTAAAGAGCGTATCGCTCTTGTCTTTGGTGGATTAATTCTCTTAATTGGTGCTTATATGTTTCTTGCTCTTATTAATCCTATACAACTAGTAAATTTTGGTGACTTAGGTAAAAATAATATTCTCCCTTCTAATGTTGGTGTGGGGGTGGTTACGGATGCCACCGATCCTACAATCCTTGATGGGGTGGAGTTTGAGAGTGGTAAAACAGGAGAAGAGGTAATGCAAGAAATATCCGAGCTATCCTGGCAGGAAACCCGGGAAATTGTAGCTGATAAAACTGACCTAGGCATCACTATAGATAGTGGCGGTACTATTGCAGAAGGTGATTATTCCCCCGTGAGCACAATAACTGTGAGTGAAGAAGGTCAACGTATTGTAGCTGCCGCTATTAAGCTATGTTCGGATATACCAGAAAGTTGGGCAAGTAATACTGATTTGTATAAATTAATAGCCAAAGAAAGTAATGGCAAGATAGGTCTTTTAAATCACAAGTTTGATGATTATAGAAAGCATGCTGGTCTTACATATGGTCGTATAGCAAGCGATATCCGTGGTAATTCATTTTACTACCAACATTGTTGCAGGGTTACCAAACAATCTACTCGTGAAGCACGAGAAAATGGTATACAAACGAGGTGTAATCCAAATACTCAATCACCTTTTATAGATCATGCTGGCGATTGTTTTTCTTCTGCTGGTATTGGTCAACTTACTGTTGCAAATATGGCCGAACGCCAACCAAGTGGTGTTCAAGGGTTTGGTGATACTTATGAGGAAATATGCGGTATGCTTCGATATATTAAATATCGTCCAAATTATGGTACACCCGGCGCTGCGCTACAATTTCACCTAGAAAATAACTGGTACTAAGCAAATAATAAATTATAGAAAAATTAAAACAGCATCATTATGCTGTTTTTCATTTTTTCTGGACGCACTATCTCGAGGCTCAGTCTTACTATTCTTTAGTCAGTAATACTCTCTCGATAGGGATCATTATCAAATTTACTGGTATCTTGTTTGGAAATCTGCTCCTTAAGCAGTGTTTGAAAATCTTTCATTTTTTCTGGATCAGCTTCTATTGTGGGAGTAGCCATCTCTTGGCCCGCTCCTCCAGTAGGTGGCACTATCCCACTTCCTACAAATCCTGCTTGGGCTTGGGCTCCTGGATTAGCTCTTTGTTCTCCCCCCATAGATTGATATGCGTGCAAAGCGCTCGCTTGTTCTCGTGCTTCAATTTGAGCCTCTAAAGCTGTTTCACCAGCGTCAAAATTAATATCCACGCCTCGATTCTCGAGCCCAGTGGGTGAAATATGAGGTACTTCTTGCTTTGGTGATTCCTGGCTCTGTGTTTGTTGCTCTCCCCCGTCTATCGCCGGTGATTGATCAGCTTGGGCGCTCTTTGATGGCACAAACTCCAAAGAATCCGTATCTGTATGAGATACTTGATTGAGAGCATCTTGATTTTCTTCTATTACACTTTCTGTATCCTCCTGTTTTGTATTACTATCTTCTATCACTATACCTTCTTGATCAAGAGCTTTTTCAAAATCAGTACCACTACTTACCATACCACTCTCCGTGTGTTTTAAAGCTTCTTCTACAGAAATATCCTCAAAAGAATTATCCTTTTCCCCCTCTTTGCGGTATGGATTGGAGCTCGGAAGCGGTATTTCTACCTCCCCAAAGCGAGCTTCATCAGTAGATCGATACTGTATCTTACGCAAACTCTCACGAATACGAGAAAATACTTGTTCATCTACTTCAATAGCAATTTGCTCTGCTTGCTCCTGGCTCAAATTAAGCTGATCACGCAAATGGCGTACAAATTCATTACTTTTAATGAGCCCGAGCATGATCAAGCCACTGTACTCGATGAGAATACCAATACCATCAATGCGCAAATTATGATTACGCCCGATTACTTCCAATTGCTTGACCATCGTATCCCCCGCGACTACTTTTTGAATATCTTCTGGTAATGCATCATAGCGCTCTTGAATTTGTTGTTTAGTGAATGGATTAGACATAGTGGTATTGTAACAGATTACTAGATAGCTCTAAAAATACTTTTCCTCAGAGTAATAGCTAGGTTCTAATATTTACATCTTCGGTGGCAACATCAGAAGCCAGCCCTTGTTCTGCAGCACTTTCTGCTTGATAGCCACGCTCGTATACATTCATAAGTGTAGCCTGATCCATAGAAGTGGTGGCCTCTCCTTTTGCCTGGAATTTAGCCTTAGCCACACCCACGAGCTGATCTTGAGCTCTCTTAGCCTCACGATTAGCAGAAGATTGTATAGATTCAACCCAACGAGTAGCATCCTTAAGGCTTTTTTCAGCCCTCTCAATTTGAATATCTGATGCACTGCCAGATGATTGTAATAGCTCGAGATTTTGTTGTGCTTTATTGCGCTGTTTTACTGCATCTCTTGCCTTATCGGCATACTCTTCTTTGACATCGTGCAATGTGGTCATAAAATTATTCATTGCATCTTGATAATTCTTAGAATCAAATACTTCCCGTGGTTTTCCGTCTGGTCCTTCCTGTGTTGAAGTAAAGGCATTTTTTACCAAGGCATCAAGATTTTTATACTCATTATTTTGTTTGAATTGCTCACCAAATTCCTTGATTGATTTTGTATTAATCATAAGCCCCATATCTTGATTCGTCAGATTACGAAGCAATTTATGGGAAATACTATCCATTTTATTTATCTTATTACGAGCTTCGGCTGCCATTTGCTCGCGAGCATAAATTTGCTTATTTTTTGTGCCTTTTGTCTTTTTATCACCTCCTTCTACAATTTCATATTTTTGTGCTGCCTCAGCATATCCACCTACGCCACCATCCAGTGTCCAGTTAAACCAGTTATCATTCTTTTCTAGAAGAGATTTATTTTCTGCGCGTAATCTGGTATTGGTACGATTCGCAAGCTCATCTGTATCAATCTGCTTTTCAACTTCTGAGCGCAAACTTTCTCGAGCAGCTTGCTCGGCCTGTTTAATTTCTTCTTGGTTTACCTGTCTTTTTGCCTCTAATTCTTCTCTCTTATTTTTGAATCCACCTCGTTCCTGTTCTAATTCAAGTAAACGCTTGGTACGATTTGGCTTGAGCTTGGCTCGTTCATTTTCAATTTCATGTTGTCCACTAGCACCCCGCATCATAGCATCAAGTCCGCTATTAATCATCGACTGATGCTCTTCTTCCTCATATCTACCTCTGAGATTTTTAGACGTGTTATCTAGAGTATTCGTACGCAAATTCCCCTTACGAGTACGGCGAGCCACATTACTTTCTGCCATGCCAAATTTAGCATTGGCGGCTGCATCACCTACCGTATATAGTACATTACCCAGTGCACGCTCGTGCCATTTATTTGATCGTAATTTTTCAGCTGTATATTCACTTTCTCGCGATAGGTGCCTCCCCCAATTACCTACAGAGGCACGCATCCCTCCACCAATCGTTTTCTTGCCTATCATTGCCCCTGCTCCTAAGGCACCCCCAGCCGCTATACCGGCAACTCCCGTGATGCTACTTTGAATCCTACTTCCAATTCCACCTCCTCCTTCACACATTGCTTGGGCCTTACTATTAGCTACACCAAGAATACCAAAAATAAAGCCCAAGTTGATCACAACGATAATCACTGTTTGTACTAAATCAGTAGTACCTCCCCCAAGGCCACTAGCCCCACCGACTGGCCCGAGAATAAGGAGGAGGAGGTAGATTAAAAAGAGATAGACACAGACACAAAACGATTTATTAAACATATGACTCAACCAGGATTGAAAGCCATTGAGATTAGGAATAAAGTAGCTTACAAAAGCAAGTGGTGAGATGATAATCAAAATAATCAAATACAGAGTACGAGTGATAAACATAAATCCCGTCTTAAACAAACTCCAGCCTGCTACCACCGCCACAGTAAGAATAATTACATTGAGTGCCATAACATAACCCTCACCCTTTGCAACAATGTCCTTAACCGTTTGTATTGAAAGAATACCATCTACATTACCTGATTCCACCAAAAGCAAGCTTCTAACAATCGGGGCCGATGGGCTTGACACATTAGCAAGGCTGATATCTGCTCCCCTATCCCCGCTACCGACCCGCAAAGACTTACTTCCTAATTTTTCTGAAACAGCACTTTTGGAAGGTGTGGTTTCTGTAATCTGCGTATAAAAGAATTTACCCATAATATTCCCTGCGTCAATAATTGCTCGCGAGAAAAAGAATGAAAAATTGAGCAGTAGAGCAATAATAATCAGCCGAGTGAGAACCTCTTTCCATCCCATGTTGCCCTGCTTGAGAGAAAAGCCTGTAATCATCATCAAAGCCGCCGCGATAATCCCGAGAATAAAGGCCATATTGGCAAGATCACGCATAATTATCCAGGCATCCCTAATATAGGGCATATTATAGAATTCTGGATTAAGGGTAAAATTAATAAAAACATCAAATACAGCTCCTGCTCCAATTAAAATCAGAGCACTTAAATAGACAATCCCCCCCGTCAAACACGAGCCGATATAACTTGACCATGTATCACCACAAGTACCAATCTTAGGTATGGAAGGGTCCATTGATGCCCCCTTATCGCTTGTATCTGAGCTTCCAGTCTCTTGACCAGTTCCTACGTTTTGAATCCCAGCTGTGGGAGCTCCTGTGGTGGGTGTTTGAGCTTGAGCCATTAGTACCCCTACCCCAAAAAGCCCCACAAATAGGATACAAATTAACAGGAAAACTCTCTGTAAACGATGCGCCATTACAGCTTTACTATAGCACAGAAGTCCCCCCTAATAACAGTGAATTATCCTCGTTTTTTAGTATACTAGATAAACAATGTATTGCATTTTTTGTCAAATATAGTAGAATGGCTGGAAGTGAATCTTTTACCCTTAAGAAAGGAGGTGCGTAATGTTGCGCATTCTAATGATGATTGCTGGACTGCTCTTTTCGAGCGTCCAAGCTCAAGCCGCCACCGTCGCCCAAGTGTCGACGGGGATTACGGACAATACCCGGGCCGGACAAGTGCTTGCCCAGTGCTATAGTGAGTGGCTCAGGGGCAAGCCCAATCAGTGGCGGCTCGATGACCCCATCTGTGTGCGAGCGTACTGGCTCATGAGCCAAGCCTACCACACAAAAAGCTACAAGAAACAACACGGTCAGGTCCTACTAATAATGGTAGACACCGGCAAACTCTACGAGAGCAACCCTGCATTTGCAGAGAAACTCGACGAGTTTACTGCTCGGGTCAGAAGCGGGGAGTTCCGAGAGGATCCCTATTCCGCTGAGCTCGAAAACAAGCTCCCCCGCACCACCACCGCCGCCGGCGCGCCCTGCGACGATGCCGGCTGGATGGGTTGTATTGGGGTCGAATTCCAGACTATCAGCACCTGGTGTACTGATAGTCATGGAAATCGAGTAAAGGTATCAGATGAAGTGTGTCGGCAAACTCCCGACTACACACTTCATAAAAAAGCGCACTACTAGTCTAGCCGAGCCACACGACCACCTAAGGAATATCTCCCCCGCTATGTCTCAGATGTGGCGGGGGTTTTCATTTATACTTTTCTATAATTTGGTAATTATCAGACTTATCACTATAATAGAGCTATGCGTTATGAAGTGCCCCAATTTATTGAAATAGAAGACAAAATCGTAGGCCCTCTTACCTGGCGACAATTTGTCTATGTTGCTGGTGGAGTAGGTGGTAGTGTTTTAGCCTGGTTTTTTCTACCAACTATTCTTGCGGTACCTATCGTAGTGGTCCTCCTTGCTTTAGGTGGAGCTCTTGCTTTTTATGAGCACAACAAACAGCCCTTTATCGTTTTACTCGAGGCCTTTATTAGCTACACTATGCGTAGCAAGCTCTATATCTGGCAAAAGCGCGCCCCTCAAGCATCTACTGAGGATCAAAATATCGAGAGCCAAGCAGAGGCAATAATCAATCCACAGCCTTATGTGCCAAAGCTTTCTGATTCCAAGCTCAAAGATCTCTCCTGGGCACTCGATATCGAAGCCCGTAATCGAGGCGAGGTGCTATAGAGTGTATATTGTGCTTTCGAGAATACCCTCAAAGCTGATATACTATAGAAAGTTATGGCAAGCCAAGCACAATCACAGAGTTTTGTTCCAATCAAAGAAATTCGAAATGGTACCGTCATCCTCGATGATGGATCTTTCAATACCATTTTGCTCGTTACCTCCATGAATTTTGCACTCAAGTCCTACGATGAGCAACGAGCAGTGATGGGACAATTTCAAAATTTTCTCAATTCAATAGAATTTCCCATACAAATTAGTATTCAATCGCGCCACCTCGATATTCGTCCCTATTTAGCGAGCCTAGAAGAGAAACGACGAGATGAACAAAATGATTTGATTAAGATGCAGATAAGTGAATATTCTCAATTCATACAAAATTTTACTGATTCAGTAAATATTATGGAAAAACGATTTTTTATCGTAGTTTCCTATACTCCTGCCATCTTAAATCAGGGTGGTCCCAAGAGCTTTGTTGAGACCCTTTTGGGAAAAGGGTCTTCAAATAAAATGCTGAGTGACGAAGAATTTGAAGAGACAAAATCCCAACTCGAGCAACGCACAGATTTGGTAATCGGTGGTATTTCTCGTACTGGGCTCAAAGCCGTACGGCTTGGGACAGAAGAAGCTATTGAGGTTTTGTATCGTATCTTTAATCCAGGCGAGAGCGAGAAGCCCGTACAGCTTAATTAGCTTGATAGGTATTAGTCACTCGCTACTGACAATTATCCCTTTTTTTTAAAGGCTAATCATTTATACTAAGAATACTATGGGATTGTTTGGCAAGAAAAAAAATAAAAATAAAAAAATAGATATCGCCCCGATTCTACCCAAAGAGATATACCAATCAGCCGTCTTAGACTTGAAAGATATTATTGCTCCTTCAGCTCTTGAGATACGCCCTAAAGAAGTGAGCTTGGGAGAGAAAATGCTCCGTACTTTTTTTGTTATCTCTTATCCTAAATATCTTTCCGATAGCTGGTTTTCGCCAATTGTTAATCTAGATAAAGAATTTGATGTGTCTATCTTTATCCACCCCATTGATACCCAAACGGTCTTACGAAAATTCCAAAAGAAAGTGGCCGAGGTGCAGTCTCAGATTTATACCCGAGAAAAAAAAGGCTTAGTACGTGATCCACAGCTAGACTCTGCCTACACCAATCTCGAAGAATTACGCAACAAGCTTCAGCAAGCCACTGAAAAATTGTTTGATGTTGGTATCTACATTTCTGTCTATGGCAATAATGAAAAAGAGCTTGATAAGATTGAGTCCGAGATACGATCAATCCTTGAGTCAAAATTGATTTATGTCCGCCCAGCCACCTATCGACAAGAAGAGGGCTTTCGCTCTATCTTGCCCCTCAATCAAGACCATCTTCGAGTACACTCCAAGCTTAATTCTGCCCCCCTTTCTTCTGTTTTTCCTTTTGTTTCTTTCAATCTCTCATCAAATCAAGGAATTCTTCACGGTATTAATCGTCATAACAGTAGCCTCATTCTTTTTGATCGCTTTTCACTCCCCAATTATAATTCGGTGACATTCGCTACCTCTGGTGCAGGTAAATCATATGCTATCAAGCTCGAGATTTTGCGTACCCTAATGTTTGATACCGAGGTAATCGTCATCGATCCTGAGCGAGAATTTGAATATCTCGCTGAGGCAGTAGGAGGCAGGTACTTCAATATTTCACTTGCTTCAGAGCACCATATCAATCCTTTTGATTTGCCCGCACCTCGCCCTGATGAGTCTCGTGCCAATGTATTGCGAAGCCACATTGTTTCTTTGGTAGGACTTTTTAGATTAATGCTTGGTGGGCTCACCCCAGAAGAAGATGCCATCATAGACAGGGCTATTACCGAAACATACGCTCTTAAAGATATCACCCCTGATTCTAATTTTGAAAATAGCGAGCCTCCACTTCTTTCTGATTTTGAGCTGGTACTTGCGGGGCTTGAAGGGTCTGGATCTCTTGTAGCACGCATTTCTAAATATACTTCAGGTACCTGGTCAGGGTTTCTCAATATGGCTTCAAATGTAGATATTAATCAAAAAGTGGTAGTCTTTTCTATTCGTGATATGGAAAATGAGTTACGCCCAGTTGCGATGTATTTGATCACCCAATACATATGGAACGCCATCCGCCAAGAGCTACGCCGGCGACTTTTGGTAATCGATGAGGCCTGGACTATGATGCAATCCGAAGATGCAGCAAGCTTTGTATTTGGCATTGCCAAACGAGGACGAAAATACTATCTCGGGCTTGCCACTATCACCCAGGATGTGGCCGACTTCTTGGGCTCTCCCTATGGCGTGCCTATTATCACCAACAGTAGTATGCAATTATTACTCAAGCAGTCTCCCACTACAATTGACAGAGTACAGGAAACATTCCACCTCACCGACGAAGAAAAGTATCTCCTCCTTGAGGCTAATGTGGGAGAAGGAATCTTTTTTGCAGGTACTAAGCACGTGGCAATCAAAATTATCGCAAGCTACACCGAAGATCAAATCATCACCTCTGACCCTTCTCAAATTCTCGCCATCAAAGAAAGCAAAAAAATGCTTACTCAGTAGTCTTATTTATAAGTCGGAAAAAATAGTGCTCTCTATAGATACCTACTAGCTATGAGTATAGAGCTCACTATGAGTACTCTGCCTATGTACTGGGCGATTATATTTACGCATCCCAAAGACCATACCCACAGCCAAAGCTTCTGCCACTAAGTGTGATCCTCCGTAGGACATAAAAGGGATGGTGATCCCTGTCACCGGCAAGAGCCCGATGTTGATTCCCGTATGGACCACAATGTGAGCAGTAAAGTAAATAGCAACTCCGCCAGCAAAAAGCATTTCAAAATTAGTCTCCCCATACATACCAGACCGTGCTATCCGATATACAAGAGTAGCGTACAAGGCAAGGAGGGCAATCATTCCAATAAAGCCCCACTCTTCAGCAAAAGCAGCAATTATGAAATCTGTTTGATACTGAGGAAGAAATTGTAATCGCGATTGACTTCCATATCCTACCCCCTTGCCCCACAAGCCCCCAGATCCTACAGCAATGGTAGCTTGGAGAGCATTATATCCAGCCCCACGAATATCGGCTCCCGGATCAATAAAGCTCTCAATTCGCTCCTTTTGATAGGGAGAGAAAACAAAGATCCATAGTATCAACAATGCTACAAGCCCACTTCCTACAAGAAGCAATACTTGCTTATAATTGATACCAGATAAAAGCACCATCCCAAACCATATTAAAAATAAAATAACCGCAGATCCAAAGTCTGGCTGAGATGCGACTAATATAAATAGTACTAAAGTATACATCCCGGAAATAATGAGGTGGCGTAATGCTTTAATTTCTATGTGTCGCCTAGAAAAGTACTTAGCGAGAACAATAATTAATACAACCTTAGCAAATTCTGCTGGCTGAAGAGCGAAAGAACCAAAAGAAAACCAGGATTGTGCACCAGAAAATACAGAGCCATAAATACTCAATAATCCCAAAACACCCACAATACCAGCATACAAGCTCATCACCACCCAGCTTTTACGTAAAAAGCGATAATTAAAAAAAGAGGCAAGCGTCATTACCGAAAATGCAATTCCAAGAAGGAGTACCTGTTTATCAAAGAGGGCATCTACGGGGCTATCGAAAGAATAGAGCACTAAAAGCCCCCACATTGCAATAATTGCTATGATACTATAGCTTATCCAATCAATACCATATGCGATACGCATTATTCCAGACATATCACTATTTTGTTAGTCGAGTGAATATTTCTACCCGCGCAATAAAATTATCGAATGGCTTGCGCCAAGAAAAGAAAACCGTACGCTCCCCCGTGCCCACCAAATGATCTACATAGGTACGAGAGATATGCTCTACATTTTCGTCCTGATTATATAATACTACTATAATTTCTAAGTCCTTTAGAGGGTCTACTCCTGTATTGCGCAGATCTACTTCAAGTGAAGGGCTCGTCTCAAGCTTATCAAGACGATAGCCAATCATTTCTACTACCTTACTCTGTGCTTCATCTTTATACCAAGAATAGCCTTCCTCAAAAGTAAGATAGCTTCGTTCAATTTTTCGATTGTCGGTACTTACTGCTTGGTGGAATATTATCCGTCGCTCTCGCGGAGCAAGATCTATACTATCATTCACTTCTGCAACAAGCATATTGTCTTTATTAAAACCTCGAAGGGTGTACTGTAGGGTGGTACCAATTTCAAAATTAGGATTCTCTATATAAGCAGCCATATTATATACTCCTGGGCCTACCTCAAATGACCGTGCCCATACGATATTAGGGCTTGTAGCCTTAAAGGAACACACCTTCGTACAGGCCCCTCCACAATCTACGCCTTCTTCCAGACCATTCTGTTTACCATCAAAACAACTTGGTGGATTATATAATACGAAAAAATAGAAAAAGGCAGTAATAATAATTAGACCCAAAATAAGGTAGGCGATGATGATAGCTTGTCGTTTGCGTCCCCAGGCACTCATAGCTACAGTATACTACAAAAATATATCCTCCACGAGATATTAATGTAAGGCATACAAAGCAGGCAGGCTCTTGTGAGTAAGATAGTGGATCATAGCTCCACCCCCTGTAGAAAGAAAATCTATGTGCTGATCCAGATTATGTTCTCGAAGTAAATCGATGGTGTTACCTCCTCCTACTATTGATTCTCCTGAAATTTCTTTAATCTTTTCTGCCAAAGCAATAGTGCCTTGCTTATACCCACCCTCAAGGTAGCCCAAGGGGCCATTCCACACAAGTAATGGAGCATCGATACGTGCATCAATAAAGTTTGTAATATCTTCTGTAGCTATATCATAAATAGCATCATCAGGAGCAACAAGGGATATATCTTTGGTGCGCACCTCGCCTTTCGAATCTTCACATACGACCTGGCTAGGAAGTATCAAACGTGCATCACCAAGCAAAAGATGAGCAAGCTCTTGTGTATCTTCATCAAGCTTATCTTCATATACCGAACGGCCAATTTCATATCCTGCAAGCTTATACAGTGTATTTGCTAGCGCTCCCCCTACATACACCGCCTCATATGAATCAAGTAGTTGGCGGATAAGTGGAAGCTTGGTAGAAGCTTTATTACCACCAATAATTGCCACCGATCCCCTGCGTGGCTCAAGGGCTATTTGTAAATTTTCCACCTCTTCACTACAGGTAAATCCAGCAAGAGCACGGGTACATTTACGAGGAAGGGCATCAAGAGACATATGTTTGCGATGGCTTGCCGCAAAAGCCTCATTAATATATAGCTCTCCCAAGAGAGCTAGCTTGGAGGCCATATCTTCATCGTTTGCCTTTTCCTTATCTGTTGCACGTACATTGTCTAAGAGCACCACCGCTCCTGCCTCTGCCTGAGCAATCCATTCTCTAAGCTTCTCTAGCGAAGCATCAAAGTCTTGTGCAAAAAAATTTTCAAAGAAATCTAATTCTATCTCTTGCTTTAGTCGCTCGTAGACTGCTTGTAGGTGCTCTGTTTTCTCCCTACCTTGATGTGCAATAATAATCACTATAGCTTCTTGATCCACTAAATAGTGCAAGGTGGGCAGTATGCGCTCAAGCCGATAATCGTCTGCAATTTCTCCTGTTTCAGTGAGTGGCACATTTATACTTGCCCGTACAAATACTATTTTAGTTTGCCAATTCGATATCTCGCATATACTAGGTAAAATCATAAAGCAATTACATTAGGATTTCTCCACATTCTTACAAATCCGCTCAAGCTCTTGCTTATCAAGACTGGCTCGCCCCACAAGTACCCCATCAATACCTGGGACAGATGCTAAATCAGCTATATTATCTCCGTCTACTGAGCCCCCATATAAGACAGGAATGCGCTTGGCGCGATTAGTGCTCATATATGTACTCATAATTTTTTCAAGAAGCAGGTAGGTAGAAAATAACTCATCCGCTGTTATGGCTCGCGTGGCTTTGCTACCGATTGCCCAAAGTGGTTCATATGCAATAGTGAGCAAGCCAAGCTTTGTTTTTTTATTGGCAAAAGGAGCCAATACTGTATTGAGTTGTGTCTCAAGCACATCAATATATTCGCCTGCACTATCACGCTCTTGTTCTCCAATACAAACTATCATTGGCATATTTTCATATATAGCTTTTTTAATTTTTTTGCCGATACTTTTCTCATCTACTCCGAAATAGTGCCTCCGCTCTGAGTGCCCAATAAGTACTGCCTGTGCTCCTACACTTCTTGCCATCTCTATAGATGTCTCTCCTGTATATGCTCCCTCTTCTTCATAAAAAATATTTTGTGCCACTATGGTAGGAGCTTTTCCTGTTCGAGAGGCGAGCGGAGAGAGATAAACGGTAGGTGGGGCATAGGAAAGTACAATCCCAGGGTATTTTGACTGTATGCGACCATAAGCCCTCTGTAATTTTTTTGCTTCACTCAGGCTCTGTGGATTCATCTTCCAATTCCCTACAAGGATAAAACGATTGTCTTTCTTCATAATCTCTATTCTAGCACTTTCTTATGTGTGGAGCAGACTAAGCACCTCATCAATTGCAATTTTCCCTTGATAGGCAAGGAGTAGTGCTCGGGGTAAGAGATATTCTTTTTGTGCGCGCTTAAGTGTGTGTTCAAATTGCACAAAGCTCTCTCCTGAGCGCTGTGAATCCGCTATCACCTCCCCTAAAGGCATAAGAGCCCGAGCATAGCTATAGCTATCCTTACGTGCACTTACTCGATGATAGGCGCTCCGCCAATTAAACCATGAGTGTCTTCCTTTCTCTATGGGTACCTTCCAAACAATATCAGCCCAAGCATTTGGCACTATACTTTCACCCGAGCGTCTCACATAATCTTGAAAATAGGGGAGAGAGAGATAGCGTTCAATGCTTTCAATTTCATTCTTCTTAAGTGTTCGCTGTCTTATTTGTGTAGAATCTGTATTAAGGGTAGAGAATCGATGAGTGATGAGATTATATGTGAGCACACGAGCAATTGATTCAGCTCTTACTCCCTGGGCGAGCAACCCACGCACAATACTAGCCACTCCTTGATCGGCTATTCCCACAAGCCACTTACGACAAGCAAGATTATATGCAGGAAGAATCAGACTAGCGTACAGAGGAGCTAAAATTATCGCATCATACCAATTATCCACTGCTTGTATATCCTTATCCGGTCGCTTGGAATATGTTAGCTGATCGATTCCATTCAAGTCATATTCAATATGTGCTTCAAGTATTACGCTACGTTTGATAGCTCCAATAGCCTGAGCAACCCTATACAATACAAAGCTTTTCCCTGATTGTGCCAGGCCACTGATAATAAGCATTCCTCGATCCTGTCCAAAGGCGTGTACAAGTTCGTATACATTTTCGTCATCAAGCCCTGCTCGAACAAGTGCCACACTTGCAGGATTAGCTTCTGTATCCTCTATACTACAACTTATCCCTTGCGAATGAGGCACAAAGGCAATTCTAAATCTGCGCGTACGATTATCTTTATCCAAGCCAGAGGCAATCACCTCTTGCATTTCTTCCACCTCATCGAGTGGTGTGTCGGATAGATAGCGGAGCTTGAGATACAGTGCGTATGCGATTGCATGAGGCAAATCTATGAGCGGATACTCTCTCTGGGAAATGGTAGCGAATACGCGTAGCCGATTGGCTTCTGTACGCAAGGTAATTCGAGATGCACACTTACTATCTCCTAAGGCAATGAGCTCTTGCAATAATTTCAAAGAAGAAATATCTTCTGCAATTTCTCGCTTATAATCATTAGGAAAAAGAAAGGCCTGAGAAAAAGATCCGTATGATTCTGTAGTACGCACTCGTTTGGCAATAGAGCTAATTCTGTGTCGAATGAGCTCCTCAATTTCACTATGATAGCGTGCCAAAATTGCATCAAAACGCTGGGTATCAATACGATATATTTTTGCTACTCGCTCCTCTAATACTCTATATAGCTCTTCCTCAACTTGTGCTTGATCTGTGAGCAACACAAGGCCTTCTGTAGAAAAGTCGATAGAAAGTACCCGATACAAAGAAGCCAGCTCATAGGGAACGAGCGCAAGTATTGTCGGGTCAATCTCTCTATCCTTGCTACGCCATACGGGCATAGCAGATATAAATGATTCAAGCTTCTCAAGCTCATCTTTCTGGAGCACCCCGCTTGTGACAAGAGCTTGGCGCACCTCTTCATCTTTATTAAGAGAAGCCAACATATCATATATTTCTCCATCAATAAGCTGGTGACTGTGTAGATAGGTAAGAAGTGGAGTGATATTTGACATACTATGAATATTATTGCAAATCATTACTAATTTCTTCACTAAAGCCAGGATTTTTAGAAACGCGTAGATAGATGGTGCGCACTTCTTGCTGATTATCTGCTCCATCACAGGTAAGAGTATAGCTGTAGGATCCTCCAGCCCTGCTCGTGGAAGCTGTCTCACTTCCATCCACTATATCATTATTTGGATTAGCAGCCACTTTGGTACCCGACCAATCTCCACTAGCTACACACCCCCCTGTGGCAAATTCTGTCTTCCAATTGAGATTAATACTATCCTTATCAGAGTATGATTGTAATTCATTTTGATCGGTAATACGCTCACCATCAGCATTACTTGCAAAGAAATCAAGGGTGAGCTTTTGTACGGTAATTTCCAGGGTAGCAAGCACCGCATCGTAATAGCTTGGGCTATCACTCTGACAAGTCATATTATATGTATATGATTGCGAGGTGAGCTGTTGGGTGGTGTATGTTTTGTTTGTTCCTGTAGCGATAGATCCGTTCCACACTGCATCACCTCCAGATGCCTCACAGCTTGCAATATTTGCCGTAGTCCACAAAAGCATAGTGGTATCATTGTAAGGAATATTGTAGTCAATGGAGGTAAAGCTAATTGATGGTGGTGGGGGCTTGATATATACATATAGATTTCGAGTCAGTGTTTTGCCGGTAATACCATGAGTACAGCTTAGGGTAGAAGTCGCTGAGCTTGTTGCATTCAGCACTGTCTGAGATAGGGGTGATGGACTTGTACTTTTATTAGGCGAGTCTTTCCAAGTCCCTGGCCCTCCCGAACCCACACAAGAGCTTACCTCTGTATCTGGAGTAAGTGTCCAGATATGGCTAAAGCTTCCTCCATTGGCGACCGCATCCTCGGGAGTAAGTCCTTTATTGGCACTAAAATCCATATAGAAAGGATCCAGGTAGACTCCGTAGCCCACCGTGCCACAAGTATTAGTATCTATTCCGCCCCCATCTGAGTCTTGACAAGAAAATTTAATCCAGCCGATGTTGGTGCCCCCCCAAGCATAGCCATTAAACATATAGTACGCATTATCAGGCCAATCCCAGCCATCAGAAGTATCATCTACAGCGTCGGCTACTGGCCCATAATTTGGCGAACTACCTGAAAGAGAGATGACCCCCTCCCAATTATCATCATTACTATTATTGCTACAAGTGTAGCTTCCCCCAGTAGCGCCAATTTCTCCTGAGCTATTTGTTTGATATGGATCACTCGAATTACAATAGGGCTCCTGTATAGTGCTATATACTATTCCTAGCCCATGTAATGATAGGTTTGACTCTTGTAAATTTGCTTCACCAAAATTAATCCAGCCGATGTTGTCAGACCAAGCCCAGCCAGAAAGTGCTTGGGTAGCTCCTGTGCCCGAGACGGTCACCCCATAATCTACCGTGTCACAACTTTCAGTGTTAGTACAATTCATTGAAATCCAGCCGATGTTGTCAGACCAAGCCCAGCCAGAGAGGCGATCGTCAGGAGCAGCCATTGCAGGAGCAATAGCCACAAAGCCCGCAAGTAAGACGGCAAAAATAAGTACCCGGCAGACACGATAAAACGGCAATGGCATATACATACTTTCCCCATTATAAAGGTCATCCTCTGAAATCCCAACAGGACTTATGTACAAATATTGCCTTATATACAAATATACCCGCCCACTCCCCTACAGATGCAGGTATTATAATAGTAATAATTTGGGCTATTTCTTGCTTGACTGGACTTGTAACTACGCTACAATTCAAATAGCCAAACATTTCGGTTGCCTCTATTTATAAAAATATAGGTAGCATAATTACCCCTGGCCTATAATACCCATTGCCCACATTACGAAATATATGCGCTCCCATCAAAAGGAATTACTCACCTATGTTGGTGTTTTTCTGTTATCTTTTATTTTCAGTATCGTACCCGCATTGATTGCACAAGCTGACCAAGAAGAGCTCTCCTTGTCAGGAAAAAATTCACAAAATCTCCCCGTGTTCGATGGATCAAATGCTCAATGGATGGAGGGGCAAGGAGGTGCCTATATTCAGGTAGTAGAAAATACCCTCGTGGTTGATACTTCTAGTATAAATAGCCAGGTAACACTCACTCAAGAAGGTGGCGAGCAGGGATCTGCTATTACTACCTATACGGTAGCTCCAGGGGATACCATCTCAGAAATTGCTGAGCGATTTTCAGTATCACAGAATACTATTATTTGGGCCAACGACTTGCGTGGTACAAGTATTCGAGTCGGACAAGAATTGGTAATTCTTCCTATCAGTGGCGTACTTCATACCGTTGAATCGGGCGATACCCTCTCCGAACTTGCCAAGTATTATAAAGCTGATCTAAGAGATATTGAGAGCTATAATGGATTTGAAGATTCTAGTGACCTCCAAATTGGAGAAAAAATTACCATTCCATATGGATCTATTCCTGCCCCACGAGTAACAGTCACAAGCTCAAGCCGATCAAGTAGCCAGACCACTACCTCAAAAGCTAATGATGCCACTGCTCAGGTATGGAATAATACTCGTACTATTTGGAGCAATGGCGTACGCACCACCCCCCTACGAAATACCGGAGGGCCAAATTACGATAGCTATTACAGCAAGCCAATTGTTGGTTATTCACGAAGTCGCGGACTCCACGGGAATAACGCTGTTGATTGGGCTGCTCCACAAGGCACAGTAATTAGCGCTGCCCAAGGGGGTACGGTCTCAATCGCCAAGTATGGTGGATGGAATGGAGGATATGGTAAGTATGTGGTAATCAATCACAGTAATGGTACCCAAACACTCTACGCTCATATGTCGAGCGTGCAAGTACTCCCTGGAGATACTGTAGTTGTTGGACAAACAATTGGCCTCGTGGGTACTACTGGTAATAGTACGGGTAATCACCTTCACTTTGAGGTACGCGGTGCCCGCAATCCATGGCGATAGACCTTGCTGAGAAGAGCCCGATCTCTGGGGCAGGGTATTCGTATTTGTATTCCTTCGTGCTAGAATAATCGAGCTTTACTACTAGTAATTATTTATATGTTTGCCACACTGTTTCACAATCCTATTTACAATCTTTTTGTTCTCATCTTAGATTTCATCACGAGTGACGTAGGTATAGCCATTATTTTAATGACGATTATTATCAAGCTCCTTCTCTTTCCCCTTGCCAAGCAATCAATCAAAACTCAAATTGGTATGAAAAAAATCAAGCCAGAGCTTGATCTAATTCAAAAAAAATATGGCAAGAAGCCCGAGCGGGAAGAGCGACAGAAAATGGCTGTTGAAATGATGGAGCTGTATCGAGCTAATAATGTCCGCCCCTTCTCATCTTTCTTTATGCTCCTCATTCAGCTTCCCGTGCTTGTCTCTCTTTACTGGATTTTTTATAAAGCTGGGCTACCCGAGATTAATACTGATATCTTATACTCTTTCGTACAAGTGCCAGCAGAGGTAAGTATGTCCTTCCTTGGCTTTATTGATCTCTCAGCACAGCACAATCTCATCTTGGCATTACTAGCTGGAGCTATTCAAGGGGTACACTCTTATATAGCTATTGACGTCCCAGAGCGAACGAGCGAAGGATCAGCTGGCGCAGAATTTACTCGTAATCTTATGATGCAGATGAAATATGGCCTACCTCTTCTAATTGCCGGTACTGCTTACTACTTTGGAGCTGTTATTGCGCTCTACTTAATTACCTCCACGCTCTTTATGCTCTTCCAAGAGTACCTTGTACGCAAAGAAAAAGCTGAGCTAAAATCAAGCTAAGCTACACCCTTTTCTTACCTTGCAAAAGAGAAACAAAAAGATGCCGAGTGGCATCTTTTTGTTGGAATACGCACTAGCTATTTAAGTAAGGCGTATCTTTACATACTCTTCAAGCTCATCTATATTGATGCGCTCTTGCTTCATTGAGTCACGCTCGCGTATAGTCACGGTGCCCTCTTCAAGAGTATCATGATCGACTGTGACACAAAATGGTGTCCCAATCTCATCGGCACGACGATAGCGCTTTCCAATTGTTCCAGAATCAGAATAGCCAGCGCGCACACTAGGAGCGAGAAGCTTGTAAAGCTCGAGAGCCCTTTCTGCCAGGCCGTCTTTTTTCATCAGTGGTAAAACAGCTACCTGTTCGGGCGCAAGCTTGGGGGAGAAATGCATCACCACTCGCTTTTCTCCATCGCTAAGCACCTCTTCATCATAAGCTTCACATAAGAGAGCTAAAAATACCCGCCCCAAGCCCATCGATGTCTCAATAATATGAGGAATAAATTTATCACCATCATCATTAAAAGATAAATCTACTCCAGAGTAGGCACTGTGTTGGCGAAGGTCATAATCAGTCCTATCATGCACTCCTTCTATTTCATCAAAGCCGTAGCTTGGGAAATCATACTCAATATCCCAGGCATCGGCTGCATAAAAAACAAGGTTGTCGTGTTGCTTCCATCGCAGATGATTTTCTGAGATACCTAGTTGCAAATACCAATTCATTCGCTCTTCTTTGATACGCTCGTAGTAATCTTTGCTCTCACCAAGTCGTATAAAGTATTGCGTATCTGCCTGCTCAAACTCTCGTGTACGAAAAAGAAATTTTCTTGGAGAAATCTCATTACGAAAGGCCTTGCCAATTTGAGCAATGCCAAAAGGAATTTTGGGGTGCATACTATCTACTACATTTTTGTAATTTAAATAAATCCCCTGAGCTGCTTCTCCGGGTAGATATACTGGATGAGATGTATCCTGAGTAGTAAAATTCCCTAAATTGGATTGCACTAATAAATTAAAGGCGCGCACAGATGTAAAATTGTGTTTACCACATTGCGGACAAGGTATTTCTTCTCGATGGGCGTCGAATAATGTATTGAGCTCTTCCTCGCTCATCTTCTCATCTGCTTCTATCCCTATCTCTTCAAGCGCCTTGTCTACCCGAATACGAGCCTGGCACTCTTTGCACTCTGCAAGCGGATCACTAAAGCCAGCTGTGTGCCCTGATGCTTCCCATGTTTTTGGATGTTTAAAAATAGCCGAGTCAATCTCATAAAAGTCCCGTCGTGTACGCCAAGTAGCCCGAAAGGCTTCTCGTATTTGTTGCATAAGTATTGCCCCACGTGGTCCGTAATCATACACTCCCGACAGTCCATCATAAATTTCTGACCCTTGGAAAACAAAGCCTTTGCTTTTTGCATAGGTAATAATTGTTTGAATATCTTTATCGTGCTGTTGCATACTTGCTATTGTAGCAAATCTCTTATTCTCTGACACTATAATCGACGAGCATATCAAACTCTGGATCTTGCTCTAGTTCGCTTGTAAGGTTTCTTGTGCTAGCTTTCACCTCTGTTTCTGTAAAGCTATCCTGGGCAGTCAGTCGAATATCTTGAACTAAAACAGGAAGTTTTCTGAGCTGATTCGCAGAAGGCTCAAAAATAAGTGATAGATAGATACGCTTAAAATTACCAGTGTATCCTACTCCAGGATTTACCGTCCCAGTGTGCCATACAAGCTCGCGACTACGAGCATCAAAATCTACTTGGGCATCTTGTGGTTGCATCATCTCACGCAGTGAGACATAAGGAGGAAGTGTCATATAGACCTTGGTATCTTCTATTCGATTAGTACTATTACTTACTTCAAGCACTAAAGTATAGCTCGTCTCTTTATCCACCTGAGGAAACATTGTCCCTATGTTTTCAAAAGGCCCAGAGCTATGGAGGAGGTAGGCATTGATACGAGCAGTGGTCTCTATTTTAACTTTTTTACTCATACGACTACGCACCTTTTGATTAAGATCACCAGAATCAAAATTTGTCCCTTCTCCATCAAAAGTAATACTAAACTCCGGGTTGATATAGTCACGAGCTAGCTTTTGTGTGTCTAACACTTCCAATTCAAAATCAAACTTACCACCTTCTTGGGGTTCAATTTCTGCAAGTGATCCATAATCGCTCTGCTTCCAAGAAATGAGATTTTGAGATGATTGATAGTAGCCATACCTAGATTTGATACTCGTCTTGTCATATCCAATACCATCCAAATGCGCTGAGAGCTTCATATCCAAAATTTTACTAGCTATATTATTTTGATAACCAAGCACTACTTTTAGTTTTTGGCCTGGCTTGACCACCACATCCCCCTGTTTATCTCCATTCACATCAAGTGTGAGAGTAATCGGGGGCTTGGTAAGTCTAATACTTGACTGATCGAGGGCATACACAGTACCTAAGGTGCCCTTTTGTTCACTGCTCTCTGATCCTAAAGAATAGCGAAATGTCCGCTCTTCATTGTCTTGCCCACGAATGATGCCGTTGATAGTAATAGGAATTCGCTCTCCTGGCTGGAGCTCTTTTATCACATAGGTATTATGATCAATTCCTAGAGGAGTAGAGGAGACAAACTCGAAGCCAAATGGATAGTCTACTGTAAAAAGCAAATTGCGAAGCACCTTACTTGCATTTGAAATAAGCTCAATTGAAAGAGCCACTTTATCACCACTTTGAAAATTTATTGAGTGCTTCGCATTGATTACAACAGGGGCTGAATCAAGCTCTACTTGATATACCCGCTCTTTAAAAAAGAGGATATCGCTACCAGGCACTCGGTACTGAAAGCTCACCGTAATCTCTTTGAGATCATTTTCTGAGCCAAATAAAATTGCCTTAAAGCGCTCGCTCCCACTAAGCCCTGCAGTAATCTCATCAATGCTTCTTATGTCCTTTTTCATAGGAAGCCCGCCTTTTGGATCAATAGTACCTGTAGGATAATTGATAACGATATCTGACAATACTAAGTTTACCTGATTATTATTAGTAATATATACATCAAAAACTAACTCCTCGCCGGCTGATATTGAATTTGGGCCACGCACCGAAAGCTCTACTGCATCATAAGAAACCTCATTGACTTGCAGATAATATACTATTGCCGCCGCTCCTAATGAAAATATAAAAAATACTATTGAGATAATCAGCGCCTTGGTGAATACCGTCATGGGTGCCTTGCGCTTTGGTCGCTCACTTTCTTTCTCTTTTTTTCTACTCTCTTCTTTTGCTCCCCCCCAGCTAGTAGATATGTTCTGGTCTACTTCTTGCGCACCAAAGCCCTTGCGCTTGTAAGGCTTTATTTTTGACGTCTTAGAATAGAGCTTTTGTTGTACCCTATCCACCGATCCAAGCTCGGGAATCTTTGATTTACTCTTAAATTTATGATGGGAAGAGTCAGGCTTTGTCATAGCCCTAGTATATCGTGGCATTCTTAATTGACCAACCATTCTATACACTATCTACCGTATCAAGGTCGGTATACCATCCCATACCAAGCTCCAAGATACTTGTATGAAAAAGCTAGCGATAAAGCTCTAAAATGCATATACTAGGGCTATGCCTGAATTGCCTGAAGTACAAAATACCGTCGATGGCCTTCGTGAAACTGTGATTGGCAAAACTATTTCTGATATTTGGACAGACTACACGAGTGAGTATTATCGAGGAAAACAATCTTATAAAGATCCAGAGTATTTTCAATGGATGCGAAGCCAATTGATAGGCAAGTCTATTCTTCAAATAGAAAGACGAGGTAAATATATTACCCTTCTTTTGAAAGAGGATTGGATGCTTTTAGTACATATGAAAATGACTGGACACTTTATGTATGGACACTGGGAATGGAACAATCAAAAATCACGGTGGCAGCCACCTCTTGGGTTTTGGGATTCATCTTGGAATCTCTCTCGCGAAGAAGTGATGCGGACGATGCCTTTTTCTGATCCTTATAATAATTTTATTCATCTGATGATCACTTTCGAAGATGGAAGCCAGCTTGCCTTGAGTGATATGCGTACCTTTGCACGATTCGAATTATTAAAAAAAGAAGAGGTGAATATTTTGCTCGACTCACTACTAGGGATTGAGCCTTTAGAGCAAAGTACTACTCTAAAGAAGTTTCAAAGTGCTATCAAGCGCAAGCCAAAAAAGAAAATCAAAAGTGCCCTTTTAGATCAATCTCTGGTGACGGGCTTTGGAAATATTTATAGCGATGAAGCACTTTTCTCTGCTCGGATACATCCCGAGCGATTGGTAGAGAGCTTGAATGAAGATGAGTGGCGAGCGCTCTACCAATCAGGTAAAAAAATTTTACGACAAGCAATCTCATCAGGTGGCGACAGTATGGGTGATTATCGACGCGTTGATGGGACAAGTGGTAGCTATCAAGGGTTTCACCAAGTGTATCAAAAAGAAGGTAGCCCCTGCCCCCACTGTGGCACTCTGATTGAAAAAAAACAAATCGACCAACGAATGGGCCGATACTGTGCTCGGTGTCAATTGTAATACTTTTCTATCAATAAAATTGTTCTCGATTTAATCTACTTGGATATTTCCAAAAAAAGTTTTCCCCTCTTTGCCGGGTAAGCTATGTACTTCCACAAAAATAGAATCTTTGCCCTCGGCGTGTCGCTTAATTCCACGCTCGACCCCACCAGTACTCAGCCAAAAAAGATAGACAAAAACAAAACACAAAATCACTGTAGCAACCGGGAAGTGCCTAAACATGCCGACAAAAAGATTTTCACCATCTCCTGCTGATTCAGCCATAATGTTATCTTAGCAAATCTACTATTAAATACCTATAGAGGCGAAAGCTCAAGCTCTACTTTATTGTTGAAAAATAAAGCGTGTAACATGTTACACATGTGTTACACAGAATTTTTTCTTTTATCGTTTCTCGTGAAACACCTTCAAAATAAAATTATCTTTAGAAAATAAACTTAGCAATCAAGTAGCCGAAAGAGGGCAATACCACAAGCGGTAGCTACATTGAGTGATTCCTTTTGTCCTTGCATTGGAATATGGCAGATGTGGCTTGCCAAGCTAAGCCAATCATTGCTCACGCCATCAATTTCATTACCCACTACAAAAGCTACCCGAGACGAATTATCTACTGGGCTAATCGTTTTATAATCAACCGACTGGGGAGTTTGCTCAAGGGCAATAATAGTATCGGCTTGGCTTTGCACATACCCAATCGCCTCACTTGTGGTCCCAAAATATTTCCACGCTACAAGCTCCTGAGCACCTACGGCAGATTTAGCTAGATCACTCCGCTTGCGCCCAAAGCGATCAATGGGCGAGGGGGTAATGCCCACAAGAATAATTTCATCTACTCCTACCCCTTCGGCTGTTCGAAAAATAGCACCCACATTGTGCGTCGAGCGAATGTTGTCGAGTACTATAATCATAGTATAGGATTATACACGATAGTGACTACAAACTTATAGAGGGCTATCCATTATGCATTTTAATTACTTACCATCACACAATGTGAAATTATCAGTATCAGTTATAATATGTAGTATGAAGTATATTTCCTGGAATATAAATGGCTATCGTGCTTGGGTGGAAAAAGAGGGCACGGTAGATTTTCTCCTCTCACAGAATCCCGACATCATATGCTTTCAAGAAACAAAAGCTCAGACCGAGCAGATTGAAAAGTCAGTAGCCCAGCACTTTACAAAGTGGCCCCATCACTTTTTTAACAGTGCAGAGAAAAAAGGATATTCGGGCACCGCAATCCTCTCCAAACATGAGCCACTTTCGGTACACTATGGTATTGATGACTTAGCGCTCGCTGATAGCGAGGGCCGAGTAATTACTCTTGAGCTTGATGAGCACTACCTGGTGACTGTATATACTCCCAATAGCAAGCCCGAGCTAGAGCGAGTCGACCTTCGACACCAAGAGTGGGATGTAAAATTTTTAAAATACTTGCAAAAGCTTGAAAAGAAAAAGCCAGTGGTAATATGTGGTGATCTTAATGTAGCCCCTACTCATATTGATCTTAAAAATGATAAAACCAATCGCACAACTGACACACGCCCTGGTAGCCCTGGTGCTACCGACAAAGAGCGCGAGGGCTTTGCCAATTATCTAAGTGCTGGCTTTATTGACACTTGGCGTTACCTACACCCAGATAAGCAAAAGTATAGCTGGTGGAGCTATCGCTCAAATGCACGAGCCACCAACGCTGGCTGGCGGATTGATTTTTTCTTAGTATCACAATCACTCAAATCAAATATTCTAAATGCCGAGATACACGATACTATCTACGGTAGCGACCACTGTCCTATATCTTTAGAATTAAAAAACTAAGAAGTTCATCCTTCTTAGTTTTACCTTCAAATTAGAAATAATTTTATCTCAATCCAAAACGGATTTTAATTTGTTCTACTATTCGACCAAAAGTATCTTTCTTTTCTGTACTAGACATATCATCTATAAGACTCTGGTCAATATGTGATATGCGATGTTTGCCTTTGTGATACATAGCTCCTCTCTTTTGCATTCGCTCTTGTCGCTCTTCTTGTATCCCTGCATCGTTTAATGCCTGCCGGGCAGTATCAATTGCATCTTGATTGCCAGATCTATGTGCCGCTTCCATCTCTACAAGTAAATAAAAATTATCTTGTGTAATGCTGGGCATCTTATCGCTTCCTGAGATTAATCTCCACGCATCATAATCGCCATCTACTACTGCCTGATGAGCTTCAGTACGCTTAGCCATATGTCCTGCTCGTTTTTTAAACTGCTCTTCATCCATCACTCGCAATTTATTCTCGCCAGCAAATACTAGATACTCATCATAATTACCGTTGCGTGCAAGATCTCGCATTTTCTCATATAGCTCTGGAGCCATATGAGCTTTCATCCCTCGCTGATTGTTTTTGTAGTCACCTTGTGCAAGCCCTTGATGAGCTTCTGCTCCATAAGCCAAAGAAGATGCTCCTCCAAAAGCCATAATTCCTGCCAATAATCCCAAACTTATTTTGCCTCCCTTTGTGTTGTACATTTATTTTATTATTAAGTATGTAATGACAAAGCCCTCGAGTGCTTTGTACTTATTACTACAAGTAGCACTAGGTGTTTCTTTCATTTATTGAGAAGCTCCCAAGCTAGCCCTCGCGCTCACTTTGAAATTTAAAATTAATTCTCTCCATTCTGTGCTGATTAATATATCTTTGTCTGAGATTTTCTCTTCGCTCTACATCCATCTTATATAGGGGTAGTGAATCTCGAAACTTCATCTCCAAAGGTTTCGCCACCCCCACTTTAAATAGGGCTATGCCACCTGCAAAAGAAATGACGAGCACTAGGATAATTATTAGCAAATTATGGTGGCGATAAGCACGGCGTGTATTTTTATAATTAAGCCAAGCAACAAAGGATAGCAATACTAATGCCCCCACCCAAAACCAGGGCATGGTATCAATAAAAGATTTATAATAATAATAGTTATGGGGCATATGATTTATGCGAGGTGCGTGTTCACGTAAGGTTTGAAACAAAATCGAAGAAACAGCAAAGGCACCAAGAATGGTAGTGATTGCTGTTAAGGTATAAAACACACAATCACGAGTGATAAAGTACCAACGAGAAGTTTGTTTGATTTCTCCTGCTTTGATTTTTGTAAGAATTTGGTTTTTTAAATTTGTCATAGTATTGTATTTAGTTTTCTAGTAATGATAGCAATTTTTTACGGGCTCTATTTAGTCGTGTCCCCACTGTCCCAATTGGCAACTCCAGCACGACCGATATTTCTTCGTAGGAGAGATGCTCTAAATAAAAGAGGGTGATGACTGTTTTATAGCTGTCTGATAATTGGTCGATTGCTCTTTTCATTTTTTCTTGCAAAAGAATTGCATCGATCTCTGTTTCAATTGTGCTTTCAGATACCATTTGTTGCAAAATTATCGCAGACTCTTCGTTTATTGATATACCTTCTCGATACCGCTTATTTCGCTTCCAATCGTTGATTAGTGTGTTATGGCAAATTCTATAAATCCAGGAATTAAAAGACATTCGTGTATCAAAAGAGGCAATATTTTGATAGGTGCGAATAAATACATCCTGTAGAATATCTACACGTTGATCCTTTGCCAGACCCGTCTTACGCTCTATGTACCTGTCTAATTTATCCTCATAACGATCGATTAAAAACCCAAACATTTCTGGAATACGCACCACCTGAGCAGCAATTTGTTCATCAGTAGTATTATTAAAAGACATATTCTTTATATAGTATTACAGTTTTGGAGTGCATTTCTTTCACTCAATAGTATATGTAGTATTTAGTGTCACCTGACACTAAATACTACATACTGCCAGATTATCGACGGCCGACTTTATATTTTTTTCGTATTTGTGCCAATTCGGCCTCTTCAGCTGTGTCTATTGCTTCCTTGCCCTCCCAATGCAATCTTTCTAATTCTTCGTCGGATAGCTTATTTAGTTGTGTAACATGTTTCACAAGCCAGTCATAATTGTTGTTTTCAGGCATGTGTAACGTTTCACGCATACAAGCATGCAATAACCAGCCTATTCGCTTGCCAGGTTTCATATGAAACAATTCCATTATATCATCACCCGATATCTTCAAATCTTGCACGGATACGGGGCTTCTCATCGCTTCCTCCATCATTGCTTCATATTGACGAAGGCGATAGGGTTGTTCTTTTGGTCTGCCCATTCCTATTCTGTCACAAATACGTAGTTTAATTAAATCCCACACTCGTTCTCCACCACCGACATTCCTTATAATCCTACGAACTGCCGATAGGCTAATTTCATCTGGATCCGAAAAAAACATATGCCAACGCACTAGTAATGTTACTCGTGAAACAAGCTCTGATGGATAACGAAAACGTTCTAGTATTCTTTTTGTTTTTTTCGCTCCTACTACTTCGTGTCCATAAAAAGTATAATCATTTTTCTCTTTCGACCAACGGCGTGTCTCTGGCTTTGATATATCATGGAAAAGGGCAGCCAAGCGAATGTCAAGATCCCATTTTTTATCTGCCGCGTGCTCGAGAGTACGAAGTAAGTGTTCATATACATCATAAATATGTGATCCATTTTGCTCAATACCCACAGCATCAAGTAATTCGGGGCAAATAACATCAAGAAGCTTGTGTTCTCGTAATAGCTCTATCCCATCTCGTGGACTATCACTCATTAAAATTTTAGTAAATTCATCTCGTATACGTTCCCAAGATACATTGTGAAGTTTCATATGAAACTTTTCTACTGCCTGTGATGTTTCATGTGAAACGCTGAAGCCAAGCGTAGTAGCAAATCGCACAGCTCGAAGTAGGCGCAAGGCATCTTCATTAAATCTATCCTGGGGATCACCTACCGTCCGAATTATCTTTGCCTGCAAATCCTGTACACCACCATATAAATCAATAAGCTTTCCACTTGCTGGATTATAGGCAAGTGCATTGATGCTAAAGTCACGCCGTTCCAAATCTTCATCCAGCGTAGTAGCAAAGCTCACCTCATCTGGTCTGCGACTATCTGAATACTTACCCTCCCTGCGGTAGGGAGTAATTTCTACTACTTTTAATTTCTCTAGGGCTTGTATTGTTTCATATGAAACATCTTTTTGTTTAAGCTCTTCGATTTCTAATGCTATTTGGTCATTTACTACTCCTACTGTCCCATATTGATTTTCATAGAATGTGTGTTCAAATATTTTTTGTATTTCTTCTGGGGTTGCATTTGTAGTAATATCCCAATCTTCGGGAATTCGATTAAGTAATAAATCGCGAACACAGCCACCTACAATATAAGCTTCGTATCCTGCACTTTGCAATGCTTGAGTACATTCATGAATTTCTTTTGGTACTTCGAGCTCTATTTTAGTCATATAGTCTATATTATACATTATCAAAGTATTTGCGTTTGATTAATTATTGGTACAATAAGCGATATGAAAAATAATATCATTAGCGCTCTAGAGTTTATCGCTATAAGTGCTCTCATTATAGCTCCTCTCAGTTTACTTGCCCTCGATACTAATTTACTATTTCCTTATATCACAAGTAAAGCTTTTGTCTTTCGAGTGATTGTTGAAATTTTAGTAGCAAGCTGGATTTCACTTGCTCTACTCGTGCCTCGCTACCGTATAAGTTGGCACCACCCACTTGTTGGCGCCTTTACTCTTTTTATGGGTATTATGCTCGTTGCTAATCTCACCGGACTCGATTGGTACCAAAGCTTTTGGTCGAATGCTGAGCGGATGGATGGCTATATTGGGCTCCTCCATTTGTATGGCTTCTTTATTGCTGGGCTCGCAATAATTTGTGCCTCAAAAAAAGAGGCTCCCTTGTGGCAGAATCTCGTTTGGATATTTGCATTCATTATAGGCTTGGGAGCTACCTACACGACTACCTTCGCATCAATTGTGGGTACTTACTCAGCTCTTGTTTTGTTGCTCACCTTTGTGGCTATGGGATTTATTTTTGCCCCGAGTTTTCGTAAGCCAAACATTCCAAAATCTCTCCTACACTCCCTTCTCGCTCTCGGAATCTACCTAGGAGTAATTGCTATTTTCCAAGACAGCAATCGTGCTGATTCTATTTTGGGCAACCCCATTTACTTAGCTACTTATTCATCTTTTGCTCTCACTATCTGCCTCTACTACGCAAGCATGATCCAAAGTCACTCACGTCAAAATCTTATTGCTTTTGCAAGCTATTTGCTAGGAGCTGGTTTTTTCTTGCTTATTATATTTGAAACTGCTAGTCGTGGAGCTATCCTTGGATTAGTCTTTGGTGGCTTGACAGCTGCACTTACTGCAAGCTTTACCGTACGCGACAAAGAAAAACGAGCTTGGCGTTGGGCGGGTATTATCTTAGCTGTGTTTATTATATCGAGTATGGGGCTATTCTTTGGCTTTAAAGATAAAATTGCCGAAAGCGACTACCTTCCTTCCTCACACTTGATTAAACGAGTTGCACATTTCTCTCTTCAAGATACCACTACCAAACACCGTGTGGCAAATTGGGAACAAGCTATCGAGGGATTCAAGGAGCGCCCTCTCCTTGGCTGGGGACAAGAGCACTACATGGAAGTATTTTCAAAATATTACCAAGCCGACAAGCTCTATGACGCGGAACAATGGTTTGATAGAACGCACAATATGTTTTTAGACTGGTTGATATTTGGAGGCATCTTAGGCTTAGGAAGTTTCTTGCTTGTCTTAGGAGTAGCCATCTGGATTATCTGGGCTCGCACGGGTAGCTCTATTGATAACCTCAATCGAAGTATTCTCACTGGAATTATAGTAATGTATATGGCACAAAATTTTGTAGCCTTTGACGCCCTCGCGACTAGCATTTGGTTTACAAGTATCCTTATACTCATTGGGTATTTGTATCAAGCCAAGAGGCAAAATTCATCTACCCACCCAGCAATCATCCGTGACAGTATTGCTCTTTTGGCGGTCGTAACGGTGTGGCTAGGGATGATCTATTGGATGTATATTTCTGTATATGAAACACGAGCCTACGCACATCAATATATGCAGGTAATGCGTCCCATCTCTAGTGGAATAAATCTTGGTACTTTGCGCGAGCTTCAATATCCCAGTGTGGCAGAAGCAGTGGAAGCCAATACTTTATTCAAACAAGAATTTCTCGAGCAATTTATTAATAGTCCTAAAATTTTCTTGCACCCCGATATCTCAAAAGAAACACGAGAAAAATATGGCGCCCTAGTAGTCAAAGAAGCAGAAGCACAAATTGCTCGCGAGCCGCACGCAAGCCGGCTACCACTCTTTTACGCTAATTTCTTGATACAAACTGGCAATCCAGATAGAGCTTTACCATATCTTGAACAAGTACATCGCAATTCACCAGAGAAGATTCAGCCACTTTGGCTATTGGGACAGGTATATGAAAGTAAGGGTGATACCGAGCAAGCTCTCGAATATTTCCAAATGGCTAGCGAATTAGCTCCAGAGTATGAGGAGGCACAAGAGCGCTATCAAAAAGCTCAAGAGCGAATGAGTGACCAGTAAATAGCCTAGGGTAGCATTTATTTACACCTGACACTAAATACTACCTTAGGTGTCACTCTCAAATTTAATCTTATCCCTTGAGGGAGGTCGGGAGGTCAGGTATGATAGATAGTAATGAAACAAGGCTTTACCCTTATAGAATTGTTGGTAGTAATAGCTATTATTGGTATTCTCTCTCTTGGAATATTTACCCAGCTTGAAAGTGCTCGCACACAGGCACGAGCCGCTCGGGCTGTACAGATGTTTCAACAAATTGAGAAAGCTATACAAGTGGAATATGCGAGTGTGGCGAGGTATCCAAGAGAAAATGAAATGCCTGGGGACGATATAAACACAATAATAAATAATGGCTACCTGTCCGGACTCTCCCCAAATGTTGATTATAAAATTGATGGTAAAGATGTTCGATATGATAATGATGGTGATTCCAGAGAGGAGTGTAGTGGCGTAACAACAGCTGGAGCATCCTTGTATGTAGAGATGAGTGATGAATTAAAAACAGCAATAGAAAATTTGGTAGACGGTGGGGATGGGGAAAACTGTGGGAAAATTAGATCATTTAACTCAATATTACTCTACCGCCTCCAAAATGACCCTAGTAAATTTCCATAGAAATTTAATTCCCAAACAACACAGAAATTTATTTATAAGGAAATCTTTATTTAAGATTTTATAATCTATAATTTTAGAATGCTAACACAAGGGTAGTATTTAGTGTCAGGTGCAAATAAATACTACCCTTATACTTTATGCTGTAGAGAGGGTCGCTTCTAATCTAAAGACATTCTAAAGAAAAATCACCCTAGGGTGATTTTTCTTTCCAGTCGGGGCGCCGGGATTCGAACCCGGAGTCTCCCGCTCCCAAAGCGGACATGTTAGCCGTTACACTACGCCCCGATGTTTGGCAAAAGCATAGTACCATATTTTTAGCATAAGCCAAGAAGATACAGACTATGCAACAAATTCTTCCCAGGTACTCACCTGTCCATGCAGAGCTACATACACTCCATGTGGCATTTTTTGTACAGCCCCCACGGCCATACCTACATTAAAATCAGCATCGGAATCACGAAACTTTTCGGGTATCATTGCTCCTGTGAGCACGATAGTCTTATCTTTGATTGGAGCTAGTGCCTCAGCTGTCAATCCAATAGTATCTGTCCCATGGGTAATCACTATTTTATCAGTACCTAATTGCGATACTGTATTGTAAACTTCCTGACGATCTCGATCGTCCATATCCAAGCTATCTTTTTGCATAATGCGTAAGACCTCAAAGGAAAACTGCGGGGTAACGCGCCCTAAAATATCAATAACCGCTGGTTCGCCGATTTGAAAAGCATAGCCGTGGTCAGACAAGCCCTGCGGATAATCTTTATCGATAGTGCCCCCCACTTGTACAAAGGTAATTTTCATACACTCATTATACGCGAGCGGATAATCTCTTCAAGAGCTTGCCCACCTCAAGCTCAAGCTTTTTAAATGAGACGCCCACCCCTTCCTTTTTGAGTACGAGCAAAAGATGAGTATCGGGAGGAATGCTATCCCAATGTATACGCAAGGCGTGATATAGTCTCCTTCGCCAGTGATTGCGATCCACTGCTTTCTTTACTATTTTTTTACTCACCGTTACAGAAGCTTTGGCACTACCCGCTTTCGTATACATAATATGCAAATACTCTCCATGTAGATGATGGGGGCTAGCACAAAGCTTCTCTACTTCTCGTGAATTCATTCTTTGTTTGGCAGGCAACATAGATACAATACTATCCTACTGGAGACAATAAATAAAATACAAGAGCTTGCAAGCTCTTGTATTTTATTTTTGATATATATTAAACGCTCAATTTTTTGCGTCCTTTACGACGACGGTCTCTGATTACTCTCCTGCCTCCCACAGTTTTCATACGACTCAAAAAGCCATGGATTCGACTTCGTTTTCGTTTTTTGGGCTGATAGGTTTGTGACATAGTTGCGGGATTGTACATAAAATATACAAGTATTGCAAGCATTGCTTGACATAAGACCCTATAGCTTATCCACAAGTTATCCAGAAAAATCCCCCAAGCAGCTATTATTTGGTTTTTCCCATTTTTTACTGCACAATAGCATATATTAGCAAGCTGCTCTTCTGCAAAATCATCAACTATGACTATCTCAGATTACACTGATGATGAATTAGCGTGATAGGTATTATATATACCAAGCTCTATGAAGAGTAATAACATACAATTACTATGGTACACGACCTTGAAACAATATGGGAAAAAGCTTCTACTAATATCGAGCTCGATATCTCACAAGCAAATTTTAATACTTGGTTCAAGGATGCCTTTATATCTAAAATTGAGGACGGTATTGTAACCATCGCTGCACCAAACCAATTCGTCAAAAACTGGTTGGCTGACAAATTTCACAAAACAATCCTCAAGCATCTTATCAATATCGATAGTACCTTCAGAAACATCGATTATATAATTGAGAAAAAAGAAGATAGAAAAGAACAGCCAAGACGCCAGGCCCCCTCGGTCAACAATCGTCTTCCTATAGACTCTCTCTATATCAACAAAGATGACAATCTCAACCCTCGTTATACCTTTGATACATTTGTGGTGGGTGATTTCAATGAGGTGGCCTACAGTGCCGCCCAAGCTATCGTCAAAAAACAAGAGGTCGTCTACAATCCATTTTTTGTCTATGGCTCTACAGGTTTTGGAAAAACTCATCTTATTCAAGCAGTAGGTAATTACATAAAGAAAACTCAGCCACACAAAAAAGTGTATTATCTCACTACCGATAAATTCCAAATGGAAGTAGTAGAGCAAATAGGAAAATCAAACAGGGCTAATGATTTTAAAAATAAATATCGTAAGTATGATATTTTAATTATTGATGATATTCAATTCTTAGCAAAAAAAGAAAAGACCCAAGAAGAGCTCTTCCATCTCTTTAATTACCTCTACGATAACAACAAGCAAATTATCTTCTCCTCAGATAAACACCCTAATCAAATATCTGAAATTGAAGATCGTCTTCGCGGACGCTTTAATGCAGGAATGACGATTGATATTCAAGCGCCAGATTATGAATCTCGTATAGAAATCTTACGACAAAAAGCCCTCGCATCTCAATATGGACTTTCAGAAAAAATTATCGAGTACCTAGCTACTACCATCAATGGTAATATTCGTGAGCTTGAGGGAGTCTTAAACTCAGTCATCCTTAAATCAGATGTGAAGGCACGAGAGCTCAATCTCAATGAAGTAAAGGATTTGGTAAAAAATAATGTTAAAAAGAAAAAGGTAATGAAGGTAGAGGAAATAGTCCAAATTGTTTCCGACTACTATGGAATCGATGAAGAAAATGTGTATAAAAAAATTCGTAAGAAAGAGTTTGTAAAGCCCCGACAACTCATTATGTACATCTTAAGGGAAGATTTTAAAATTTCTTTTCCAACTATTGGAGAAAAGCTTGGTGGGCGTGATCACACTACAGTTATGCATAGTTGTGAAAAAGTACGTGAAGAATTGGAAGATAATCCTCAATTAATATCTGACCTTGATTCTATTCGAAGTATGTTTTAATTGGTATAAAACACAGCACTATTTTTAAAACAAGAATACTCACTCGTGAGTATTTTTTAAAAGAATTACCAATACACACTTCACTAAAAATCCCAAGTGGATTACCCCTATAATATCTGGGGAAAAACTATGCATAGATTGAGGGATAAACCGGTGGATTAATTATATCAATCTCGGTATAAATGATATGATTGTAATTACACCAGAAATACCAGAAATTGCTTCAACAAGCGCAGAGAAAGTTTTGGAGATGTTAGTATAATTATTCACAAGCAATAAGTAGATATACTCACAAAAAAATGGTTTATCCAGATATTCACAAGAGATAATATTATTAATAAATATATAATAAATATATGGACTTCGAATGTGTACAAAATAAATTGAGACAAGCAGTACAGAAAAGTAATCAGGTAGTATCACGCTCGATCGACTTACCAATTCTTTCTTGCGTTTTAATGACCACTACAGGAGACAAGCTTTTATTGCAAAGTACTGATATAGAACATGCTCTTACTGTAACAATTCCTGCACGAATACATCAAGAAGGAAGAGTGGCGGTACAAAGTGATGTCATCAACCGAATTCTTCAGGGAGTAAATAGTAAAGATGAACACACTAAAATTACATTAGATAAACAAGAGCTAGTAGTAAGCACAAGTCTTACCGAAAGCCGTATCACCACTCAAGATGATAGTGATTTTCCTACCATTCCTCATATTGAAACTGATGAGGGGACAGTCAGTGTCTCTATTAGCACCGAGGATTTTCTTAGAGGGTTGGAGGTAGTTAGTTTTGCTGCATCTCATTCAAATATTAAACCAGAACTATCCTCGGTATATGTTTATTACGAAGCAGGGAGGCTTACATTTGTTTGTACGGATGGTTTTCGTCTTGCTGAGCAGGTAATTATAGTAGATCTCGGCGCTCTCGAGTTTGATTTTCTCTTACCAGTAAAATCAGCTGGAATAATTCAAAAATTATTTGATGATTACTCTAAAGAAGATCTCACTATTTATATTACCGATAATCAATTAGCAATAAAAAATAAACAATTATATTTTACCTGCCGATTAGTATCTGGAAATTTTCCTGATTATAAAAAATTAATTCCTACCGAGCACGAGACCAGTACAGTAATGCTCAAAGAGGATTTAGCTTCAGTCCTTAAGCTCTCAAATATATTTTCAAATGAGTACCATGAAGTAGTACTCAATATTGATCCTTCTAAAAAATTATGTGAGCTTTCCAGTAGTAATAAAGAGGTGGGAAGTAATCGTACCAATATTCCCGCAGTCCTTGAGGGAGATCCTGTAACAGTCACATTCAACTATCGTTTTCTCAATGAGGCTTTACCGGTAGTACATACCGATAGTGTACAAATTACCTTTACTGATCCAGGGCGCCCACTCAAACTCACTACTATACCTGAATCAGCATTTACTTATATTGTAATGCCACTTAACACCTAAGAAGGATTAATTATGACTGTGGGAGACTGAGTATAATTTGTTCCAAACGACAAGAAAGATCAAGACCACCTCGGCGTGACTCGTGATACTGGGATACCAATCTAATATGCAATGATTGGGCTTGTGTGGCCGACCAGGATGATTTATGTGCTTTGTTGTATACAAAGTCACTAAGACCAGAATCAGCTCTATTTTTAGTTTTAGCAAGATGGAGTGATCGAGCCTGAAATACTAATATTCCGTATATTGCTTCCGGAGCTACCCCATTAAGAAATTCTTTCTGTAAAGCCGTCCACAGTGCTCGTGTATTTTTTGCACATAATAAATCAGCGAGATAAAATAAATTATCTTTTACTTGCTTGTGCGCATTGTGCTCATATACTATTGCACCATGTTTTGTAAAGCTAGTAATTTCTTTTTTTGAAAGAAGTTGCTCGTAGAGAATAAAGGCGTTTTTAGATTCGTGGAATAGTGGAGCGTTGCTTAATAAGTATTGTTTAATTTCATTTTCAGCGCATAGGGAGTTGGCACAAATAATTGATTTACTATCAAACAAACCAACACTAGCAGTGTGTTCTTGAAGCACAGGTAATACTTCTGGATGGTCTGATTTGAGGTTAATGATTTGAGCACTTGGGCGTTTGGTATATAGCGATGAGAGTAGGGCACTCTTTTTCTTTTGAATGGTAGCAAAGTCATCACCAGTAAAGATATGAAGCATCTGTATATTATAACATTCCCCAATTCAATAGATTTGGTATACTAAAATCTATATGTTGGGTGAAATTTTCAAAGCCAATACATTTTTATTTGTTGTTTTTATGGCAGTGATGATATTTGGATTATATGCATTTTGGACAGGAAAAGATGATGGAGACGCTGTATTACAAATTCCAGGATATGGATCAAATAGTTTGGGTTCTCAATTAGACAATAGTTTATATATCGAAGATGATTCTTCAAGAAAATCAAACACAGATGTGCGGGGTATACAAAGTGTAAGTGGAGGTGGAGGTGAGGCTAATCAAGCAGTGTTTGAGACCAGCCCTCCTATTCTTGAGGGCTATGTGGCAGGGTACGGTACTAAAACTAGTGGTGGCAGAGAGTACTGGATACTCTTGGTAGCTACTCCACAACTTAAAATCAATGGCTATGAAGTAGATATGCGAGATATCATAGGCTACCGAAAGCTTAATACCTCTCTTTGGCAAGAAGGGGATTTCGTGCGCATCTATGGCACCCTTGTATCAGAAACAGTCGTTCGTGCTCAAGCGGTACAATAATTTTTTTACACATTATTTTACCTGAGCCCAGGTATCTCCTTGGTGAGAATCCACTACTAGAGATATTGCAGGAGTCACTCCCACCTGGGGGGCGTAGGTATCGAGTACCCGCTCCATAATCTGAGTAATTGTTTCTTGCTCTTTTTCGATAATACTAGTGTCTACTTCAAAGATAAGCTCATCGTGTACCTGAGCGAGAATATGCACACAATTGAGGAGCTCATTTTTTTTAAGGTAGGTATATATATCCTTGAGGGCTAATTTAATAATGTCTGCAGTGGCAGTGCCCTGGATTGGCGCATTGACAGCCATACGTTCAGCTGCTGCTCTAATAAAAGGCACTTTACTGTCAATATCACTAAAGTAGCGGATGCGCCCAAAAAGGGTGCGAGAATATTTATGTTTACGAGCACTTTCTTTAGATGATTCCAAATAAGATGCAAGAGTGGGGAAGCGATCAAAATATTTTTCAAGATATTCTTCAGCGTCCCGAGCAGTGTATTCATCTATTCCTAAATTGCTACGCAAAGCCCGTGCACCCATTCCATAGAGAATACCAAAATTAATTATTTTAGCTTTACGACGATTTTCTGCTGTTTCATCACCAAACATTTCTCGAGCTACCGCTCTATGAATATCTTGTCCATCACGAAAAAATTGTAAGAGCTTTTCGTCACGAGAAAGTTCAGCGGCGACGCGTAATTCAATCTGAGAATAATCACAAGAAAGTAATCGGTAGCCCTTTTGGGCTATAAACATAGTACGGATTTCTTTTCCATAGGTGCCTCCAGTGGGAATATTTTGAAGATTGGGATCACGAGATGACATTCGTCCGGTGGTGGTACCACTTTGTATAAAAGTAGTATGAAGACGATTGGTACGAGGGTCGATCATCGGCTTGATGTTATCAAGGTAGGTTGAGGTGAGTTTGGTGAGTTCACGATATTCAAGAATATCATCAATAATAGGGTGTACCCCTTGCAATTTACTGAGCTCAGACTCTTTGGTAGAGATGTTGCCGGTTGGCGTTTTTTTGATGCCTTTTGTAGGGAGATCTAATACGTCAAATAAAATATGGGCTAGTTGTTTGGTAGATTTGATATTAAATGTTTCACCAGCATGCTTGTAGATTCGCTTTTCAAGCTCTGCTTCTTGTGCGTGAAATTTTTGTGATAGTTCGTCGAGACGCTCTATATCTATCAGTAAGCCAGTATTATTCATTTGTTCTACTACTTCAATGATGGGGCATTCAATCTCGCGCCACACAAATTCTAAGTCATGATCTTTAATTGCTTTTTCAATCTCACCATAAGCAGTATCAAAATCGTCACCATAGCGCAAAACGTCATCAAGGACGGGCTCACTAATAATTGGGTTGAGCAAATATACTCCGAGCAAGGCCTCTTTTAGACGGCGACTGTCGATATTTTCTTCGGAGGCAATATCCTCAGTGTTTTCAAGACCAAGTATTTTTTGTAGTCGCTGGTGTAAGGTGCGGAATTCAAGTCTGCGAAACAAATCATCTATCTGTGCCATATCTATCCCTTCCCTAAGAGTGTAATCGGTAGTTTTGTAAGAAATGGGCACCTTGGTATAAATGGTGGCAAGCTCCTTTGAAAATCGAGCATCTTCCTCATGCTCACGGAGAAGCTTTTGGATGCGGGGCTTGATACCAGCTTCATCAAAGCTTGATGGATTATTTTTTAATTGTTCATAGATTGATTCAATTGAGCCAAAGGAGGTGATAAGCATACGTGCGGTCTTATCGCCAATTCCTGGTATGCCTTTGATATTGTCTGAAGAATCACCCGCGAGCCCTTTATAATCTGGAATGAGATCTGAATCAAAGCCGTAGCGGTCTTGCACTGCTTCTTCATCATAGAGGATGGTATCAGTAATGCCTTTTTTGAGAGTGTACACCTGTACTTGATCAGTATTTACTAATTGTAAAGTGTCTAAATCACCCGAAGCAATAATGACTTGATGATCACTTCTTTGGGATATTTGTCGAGCGAGGGTGCCGAGAACATCATCAGCTTCATAGCCGGGATATTCATAAATAGGAATGTTAAATGATTCAAATATTTTTTTGCTGGTCGACAATTGCTCTTTGAGGGCATCTTCTGTCTCACTTCTTGTCCCTTTGTATTCCTCATAGGCAGCATGACGAAAAGTGGGCTCGGGTAGATCGTAGCAAGCAATAATATAATCAGGTTGCAATTCTTCGATAATTTTTAGAAGCATGGTACACACGCCATAGAGCCCCCCTGTGGGGGAGCCATCGCGCGTAGTAAAATCAGGCAAGGCATGATAGGCGCGGTGAATAATAGCGTGAGCGTCGAGGAGGATGGTACGCTTGCTGTACTTTGAGTTTTTTTTCATATATTTATTGTAGCATTTTCTATATGACGAATAGTTTGATTTTGAACACAGATAAATTTTTATTTACTTACAAGAGCTTACAAAAAATGGATTAAGGGCAGAGGAGATTTACAAGGCCCGCGCTCCGCGCGGGCCTTGTCTGAGAATTAGGCATAAATACAATAATCTAACTTATAGAGTAGCTATATTTAAAGCTCGAGTATCATCATTTTGGATAGTGATGCTAATATTAATGCAATGTGGAGGCAAGATAGATTCTAGGTATTCCGGCCATTCGATAATGATAAGTTTTGCAGGGTCAGCAAAAAATTCTTCAAAGCCAAGAGGTTCTAGGGGCTCATCATCTAATCGATAGGCATCGATATGTACTAGCTTGTCCCACACTTGATTCTCGAGTGGATATTCTTTGGAGATAATAAAGGTAGGGCTTCGCACTGCCTGGTCGATACCTAGGGTGCGAGCAATTGCTTGAGTGAGAGTAGTTTTGCCTGCACCCAAATTACCACTAAGAGTAAGAATAGTAGCGCTCTTTGGATTTTTTTCTTTCTCGAGCTTTTTGACAAGAGTAGGGGCAAAGCTAGTTAGCTCTTCGAGAGAATGAATAGTATGTGTATTTTGCATACGCAAAAATTATAGCATGCCATACACAAGACAGGGGGGAGTGATCTCTGCTATAATCAAGAGCGACCATGGTTGTCCAATTTAAAGAAACAAAACAAATACAGCGAGTAAAGCGTCTGAGAGCCGAACAAGAAGAACGAGCGGTCAGGCACTTTGCTCAAAAGCACGGCGTGGGCTATGTAAATTTAGACGTGGTCCCCGTCAACACCAATGCTTTACGGCTCATTCCAGAAGATAGAGCACACGAAGGAGCAATGGCTGCTTTTAATATTCAAGAGCGGAAGATTGCGTTGGCTATTAAATCTCCACATAATCCACTAGTACAAGAAGAGGTGCAGAGGCTTGAAGAAAAAAAATTTGAGGTAGATCTTTATATGGCATCGCAAAATTCCCTAGAGAAAGCATGGAGCCGATATGGGGATATATCTTATGCAGTACAAACAGAAGAAGGAGTGATTGATATTTCTTCTGCTGATGTTAGTGAGATTATTTCTCAGGCATCCACCCTTGATAAAGCATCAAAGCTTTTAAAAGAGGCTTTAGCATCCAAGCAATCCTATCGAGTTTCGAAAGTAATAGAAATTATTTTATACGCAGCTTATGCACTCAAGGCATCTGATATTCACATTGAGCCGGGAGCCCAAAAGGTACAATTGCGCTATCGTCTCGATGGTATTCTTACTAATATTATTACATTTGACCTAGAAACATATCAGCGGATTCTTTCTCGTATCAAGCTTACTGCAGGGCTCAAGCTCAATATTCGACAGAATGCACAGGATGGAAGATTTTCTATTAAACTTGAAAATACTGAAATTGAAGTGCGTACCTCCACCTTGCCAGATGCCTATGGTGAATCAATTGTGATGCGTATCCTTGATCCAAAGTCTATCTCTGTGCCTATGAGTGAGCTAGGGATGCAACAAGACTTACTTGAAAGAATGCGACACGAAATCGCCCGTCCGAATGGCCTCATCCTCAATACTGGCCCTACTGGCTCAGGTAAATCTACAACCCTTTTTTCTTTCATTAAAAAAATTCGCTCACCAGATATTAAAATTATCACTATTGAAAATCCGATTGAGTATCATGTAGATGGGGTGGTGCAAACACAAGTAGAGCGCGAAAAGGGCTATACCTTTTTGACGGGTCTCCGCTCGGCTCTACGACAAGATCCTGATGTCATTATGGTCGGTGAGATTCGAGATGAAGAGACTGCCAAAATTGCTGCTAATTCTGCTCTCACCGGACACTTGGTATTCTCCACTCTCCACACCAATAGTGCTGCAGGTACCTTTGCGCGACTCGTAGATCTAGGAGTATCTGCAGATACGATTACGGTAGCACTTAATGTGGCGATGGCTCAGCGTTTGGTGCGTCGTCTTTGTCCACACTGTCGAAAAGAAAAACAGTTTAGTGAGTATGGGGAGTATATTCGGCGTATGATTACCAAAATACTCAATGGTATGCCCAACAAGGATCGCTATATAGAACAAACAGAAATAGTCTACGAAGCCCAGGGTTGTGAGGAGTGTAATGGTACAGGGTATAGTGGGCGTATTGGTATTTTTGAGGTTATCTTTATGGACGAAGAGCTCGAGCAATTATTGCGTACCACCACTTCTGAGCACGATATTCAAAAAAATGTACGACGGCAAGAGGTACTTGATATGCGAGAAGACGGAGTGGCAAAAATATTTGCAGGGACTACCACAGTAGAAGAATTGATGCGAGTGGTAGATTTGGATTAAGTTTTTAGATACAAATATACATATATAAATATGTATACAATAAAGTGTGCTTGCCGAGCCTACCTCACCCAGGTGATATAGAGACTACTGACTAGTGCACGGCCGTGCACTAGTCAGTAGTCTCTTATGTAATACGCCTTTGTCTTTTTATTGTTGGTTCAATTTTATGGAGAGTAGCTTACTTCGGATAAAGATGTTGAAAACTTGGCATCAAAATAAATACATAGATTTCTATACACTTTGCTATACTAGAGGTATGGAAGAATCAAGAGGAGCTACAGCTACTGGCAATAGCAATCTCGACAGCTTGTTGCGTCCAAGCAACTGGGCTGATTATATTGGGCAAGAGAACATCAAGCAAAATTTGCGTATTTTGCTCGACGCTTCGCGTTCACGGGGGGATAGCCCAGAGCACTTACTTTTTTATGGTCCACCGGGCTTGGGGAAGACTACACTTTCTTATTTAATAGCTAAAGAAATTGGAGCTCAGATCAAAATTACCTCAGGGCCTGCTATTGATAAAGTATCTGATCTAGCAAGTATTTTGACCAATCTAGGCGAGGGCGATGTCTTATTCATTGATGAGATTCATCGATTAAATAAAACAATCGAAGAAGTACTCTATCCAGCAATGGAGAATGGGACCCTTGATATTATTATTGGCAAAGGGCCTTCAGCACGCACAGTGCAACTCGACTTACCGCCCTTTACGCTCGTAGCCGCCACTACCCGTATTAGTTTGCTCTCACCACCTCTGCGTAGCCGATTCTCTGGTGGGGTACACCGGCTCGAGCTTTATGCTGAATCAGACATTGCTCAGATTATTCATAATTCAGCACGGGTCTTAGGTATGGATATTGCTGATGATGCTGCCCAGGCGATTGCTTGTCGCGCACGATCCACTCCACGTACGGCGAATTTTCTACTCAAGCGTTGCCGAGATATGGCTCAGCTAGATGGAGTGAGTATCACCCCACGAGTAGTAGAGCGCACTATGCAGATGCAGGGGGTAGATGAGCTTGGACTTTCTGAAATTGATAGAGAGCTTTTACGTGTAATGATAGAAAAATTTAATGGTGGTCCGGTAGGGCTCTCTACTATTGCGGCAGCTATTAGTGAAGATCCATCAACCATCGAAGAAGTTTATGAGCCCTACCTGCTCCAACAAGGGCTCATCCACAAGACACCACGTGGACGCGAAGTGACCCAGGCTGCACGGCATCATCTCGGCTTTGTCTAGCAGACTGCCCACACAAGAAGGAGCTTTCTTGGTATATAGATCTTTGATGATATACTTCTAGTACATAAAAGAAGCAGAGCATTTTCCTGTATAAGCCTGGAGTGCTTAGCTTTTACCGCCGCAAGTTGGTCACTTGCATTCACAAACAATTATGGCTGGACACAGTAAATGGCACAACATTAAACATAAAAAAGCTGCAGCAGATGCCAAGCGGGGCAAGGTATTTACTCGTTTCTCAAAATTAATCTCAGTCGCAGTTAAGGAGGCGGGTGGTGATGTAGATCACCCTAATGTACAGACTATTATAGAAAAGGCCAAAAAAAATAGTGTACCAAAAGACAACATAGAGCGCGCTATTAGTAAGGGGCGCGATACCTCGAGTGCCGCGCTCGAGGCAGTAGTCTATGAGGGCTATGGGCCAGGTGGAGTAGGATTTATTGTAGAGGCAATTACCGATAATCGAAATCGTACGGGACAAGAAGTAAAGCATATTTTTTCAAAAGCAGGATATAGTATGGGAGTCCCGGGGAGTGTGTCTTGGGCTTTTATAAAAAATGAAGAAGGCGATTGGGAAGCCCAAGCAGATATGCAAATAGCAACAAGTGAAGATATTCAAAAAGCAGTTGATGAGTTTATCGAGCTCCTAGAAGAGCAAGATGATGTGACCCGAGTCGTGACTAACGCGACATAGTCTATGCAGATTCGTGCTTACAAAAATTTACAAAGGCTCCATACATTTGGAGTCCCCTGGCGTTCAGAAGTATATTGCTCGTTGCACACTTTCGAAGAAGCAATCAAAGCTATTCATTATGCCAATGAAAAACACATTGATATTCTTGTGCTTGGTGGTGGATCAAATATTTTGCCGACCAAGGATTGGCAGGGGCTTGTAATAAAAAACGAAATCGGAGGACGGGCGGTAATGGAAGAAACAAAAGATACTATTACTATCGAAATTGGGAGCGGAGAAAATTGGCATGATCTAGTCTTTTGGAGTATGGAACAAGGGATGTATGGCTTGGAAAATCTTGCCCTTATTCCCGGCACAGTGGGTGGGGCAGTAGTACAAAATATAGGAGCTTATGATGTAGACATTGCGCGCTATATCAAAGCAGTGGAGGTAATTGAAATAGCTAGTGAAAAGAGCTATTGGATGAACACATCAGATTGTAATTTCTCATATCGAAAGAGTATATTTAAATCACAGCCAGGAAAATGGCTAATTACAAGGGTTCGTTTAGAGCTTTTGCAAAAGTTTACTCCAGTGTTGAGCTATAAGGCACTAGAGCAAGCTCTTGGTGGTATTGCATATCCACGCGCACAAGACGTGGCACAGAGAGTAATCGATATTCGTCAGAGCAAGCTCCCTGACTGGCAGAAAATTGGTACAGCAGGCTCTTTTTTTGCCAATCCCCGTGTAAATGATACCGAGCTCAAACAATTACAAGCCAAATACCCGCAGATTCCCGTCTTTCATAATTATGGCACGAAAGAGCACACCATCCCCGCTGGCTATCTCATTGAGCACTGCGGGCTGGCAAAAGCAGATAAGGAAAAATTTATATACCCTAAGCATCATTTAGTGTTGGTCAATAATGCCAAAAATACTGATGCTATATCTGGCAGAGAGATTGATACCTTTAGTAAAATCATCGAGCAAAGGGTGAAAGACACATTTGGTATCACCCTCATGCCTGAAGTGGTTGTATTGTAATTGTCTTACAGGCGTAATACAATAGTAATATGAAAAAAACCGCCACCATTCAAGCTCGGGTACACCCCAAGCTCAAAAAACAATCAGAACTTTTGCTTAAAAAGTTTGGGCTATCGCCAAGCGAATATATTAATATGGCTTTGTCACAAATGGTAATAGAGAAAAGGATTCCTTTTTCTGCCCATATTCCTAACAACAAGACCATCACTGCTATACATAAGGATACTTCTGAGGCCACAGGGTATAGTTCTGTGGAAAAACTAATGGATGACATTTCGCCACAAGGTGGGTAATCTAAAACAATGAGAGATGTCTTATACAAAAGTCTTTCTCAAAGATGTAAAGCCTATAGCCAAACGGGGTAAAGACAGAGCTAAATTACAAACTATGATTATCTCCTCACAAAAATATGGAAAAGTTGGTGCAAATTGTAAAACATATAAATTGAAAGGAGGTTATTATGGATGTTGGGAGTGTTATATTTAATATTTAAATTATGAAAGTACTTGCAGTAGATCCAGGCTATGATCGAGTGGGCTTTGCACTCGTTGAAACACAGGTGCAAACAAATGGGGCGACAAATGAAGTCTGCCTGCACTCGGAAACATTTCAAACGAGTAGAGAAGAAGACTTTAACACTCGTTTGCACCAAGTAGGAATGCGTACCAGAGAATTAATCGCACAGTATGCTCCTACACATTTAGCAATTGAAACCCTCTTTTTCTCTAAAAATCAAAAGACTGCAATGCAGGTAGCCCAAGCTCGAGGCACGATTATATACCAGGCTCTTGATCTAGGTCTTAGGGTATGTGAGTATAGCCCTCAGCAAATCAAAATAGCAGTCACGGGCCATGGGGGAGCAGACAAGCGGGCGGTTGTGGCAATGTTGCAACACTTGGTGGCTCTTGATACGCGCACACGGCTGGATGATGAGTATGATGCTATTGCTTGTGCTCTCACCTGCCTGGCCTCTTCTCGTGGAAAATAGTGTACAAGTAGATGGCTTTGCTATGGTATAATTATTCTATTAGTAGTTAATACATATCGGTATGTCATTTTTAGGAAATCTATTCGGCTCTCCTCGAGGAGACGATAGCAATAGCCAAGCTCATGATGCCAAGGAGGCACAGGCAATGGATCAAGAAATTGATGGGGCAGAGGATATGGGGCAATTAGGAGGGGATGTTTTGAATGAGATAGATGCCACCATTCTCCCTACCGAAGAGAATGTTTCTCCTACTTTAGACCAAGTGGGGGATGTGGCCCAGGCGGCAGAAGATATGGCCGAGGAAGGAATCGAGCTTATAGACAAAGAGGCTGGACAAGCGCAAATGCAAGTCGAGGAAGGAGCGATGGATGCACCTCAGAATCTAGATGATAGTGCTCAGGAGACAGGAAGCTCTCTCGGACATAACGACAGACTATAAGCTTTACTAGTAGTCTTTCGTCACAGAGCTCGCTTATTCTGGCGAGTTTTGTATTTATCGGTATTAATCGAGCTAGCATCTCCCTCCCACTTGTGCGAAAATAGGGTGCACCACTAGGCGCGTATCGGAGACCATCTATGGCAAAAAAACAAAAAAAATCACATCGAGCTATGCATACACTTGGCAAAATTGCCTTTGGTGTTCTTATCCTTTTTTTCATAAGTGGAGGATTATTTTTTGTGTGGGTAGCTACCTTGGAGATTCCAGAAGGCAACATTGATGACCGTATAGTAGCCCAATCCACTAAAATTTATGATTCAAGTGGTGAAGTATTGCTCTATGATGTGTTTGGTGAACAACGAAGGACAGTCGTGCCACTTGAGGAAATTTCTCTAGAAATGCGTCTTGCTATTATTGCTACCGAAGACGATTCATTTTATGAACATAGCGGAGTGCGTCCACTAGCGGTACTTCGTGCTGTTTACTACAAGCTCCGCAATCCTGAAAGTCGCCTGCAAGGAGGGTCTACCATTACCCAGCAGGTAATTAAGAATGCTTTACTTACAAATGACAGAAAAATCGAGCGTAAGGTGAAGGAGTGGGTTTTAGCGTGGCGACTTGAAAATAAAAAAAGTAAAGATGAAATTCTTGAGATCTATCTCAACGAGATTCCTTTTGGAGGTCCAGTGTATGGGGTAGAGCAGGCGGCTCGATCTTTCTATGGCAAAAAGGCGAGCGAGCTTTCGGTAGCAGAATCAGCCTATCTCGCTGCTCTACCAAAAGCTCCTACTACCTATTTGAATAATCGTGAAAAGCTCGTGGGGCGTGCCAATTATATTATGCGCCGAATGTATGATCTTGGTTTTATTTCGTCTCAGGCATACGAAGAGGCGAGAGGGGAAGAAGTCAATTTTATTGAGCAGGTGGATAAGGGTATCAAGGCTCCACATTTTGTTTTCTATACACTCGAGCGTTTGCAGGAAGAAGTAGATTCAGAGGTAAAAGATTTTACTCGAGGGGGCTATAAAATTTATACAACGCTTAATTGGGAATTACAACAAGAGGTAGAGGAAGTGGTAGAGCGCCAGGCCAAACGAGTAGCAGAAAATTATCGGGCTTCGAATGTAGCGGTGGTCGTACTTGAGAATAAAACAGGCAAGATTCGCGCCATGGTAGGGTCAAAAGATTATTTTGCTGAAGATATTGATGGCAAATTCAATATCACTACTGCCCTGCGTCAGCCGGGGTCTACCTTTAAGCCCTTTGTATATGCAGCTGCTTTTACCAAAGGATATCTACCCCAAACAGTACTTTGGGATGCGCCTACCGAATTTTCCCAAGCTTGCTTTCCTGACGGGGAGCCTAAGAGTGGATCTAATGCTCGTGATTGCTATGCGCCACAAAATTATGATAAAAGATTTCGTGGGCCGGTTGACTTACGAAGTGCTTTGGCACAGTCGCTTAATTTACCAGCGGTCAAGCTTTTATATCTCGTAGGAGTATCTGATGCAATGAATTTTGCTAAATCACTTGGCATTTCAAGCTTGAATAAAAGCCCAAGCTTTTATGGCCTCAATTTAGTGCTTGGTGGAGGAGAGGTGCGGATGATTGATATGGCACAAGCGTACAGTACCTTTGGTAATGATGGAACAAGACTGGAGACTGCCTCTTGGGAAGAGCTACAATCCAAAACAGGAGAGATCCTTAGTGAATACGAGGCAAAAAAATCACAGGTGATTGATACACAGACTGCTCGAATGATCAATGATATTCTTTCTGATAACGCTGCGAAGATGCCTATGTTTGGAGTCAATTCTTCTTTGTACTACAACAATTATGACGTGGCGGTAAAAACAGGTACAACTAACAATTATCAAGATGTTTGGACGGCAGGATACTCAAGTGATGTCACCGTAGTAGTGTGGGCAGGGAATAATGACAACACCCCGCTAGCTCAAAGTCCCTCCTCTAGTGTAGTCGGGCCATTTTGGCGAGAGGTAATGGATGTTGCTTTACAACACTACAGCAACAAGCCTTTTGTTGCACCGAATCCAGTAAATCTAGAAGAATATAAGCCAATCTTGCGAGGCGATTACCAGAGTACTGCTCTTGAGTATCTTGATCCAGATACAGGAGAAGTGATAGAAAATCCTGACCCAAATGACTTAGATTCCTATAGTATGCGTCGTAAATATCATTCGATATTGCATTATGTAAAGAGACAAGATGTACGAGGAGAAATGCCGACGAGCGACGAGCGGGATGGTTTATACAAGTATTTTGAATATGGTGTCCAGAAATGGACAACAGAGAATGGCTGGAGTGAGGCTATTATCAGCCCTCCAGGAGGAGGAGGAGGTGATCACTCTGGAGATAATTCTTCAGATGATCAAGAGCCAGCTGAGCCAGATTTTAATTTCTCTATCAAGAAGCCAGAAGCAGGAAAGCGTTTTGATGTAAATGAAACTATTAAAGTCGAGCTCGCTACCCTTGGGAATACTCGTAAAATTGATCGCATTTATTACTACCTCAATAATACCTACCTAGGATCGGGAGGTAGTCGTATCACTGAATACAGCTTTCGCCTAAGTGACGCACGACGCACACAGGAGATTAATACACTCAAGGTAATAGTAGAAACAGACAAGGGAGAGCGTATTACCCAGACGAGAGAGATTATTGCCCGCTAATACAAAAAGCTTCTGTGCCTACAGAAGCTTTTTGTATTAAGCAATAGGAGAGCAGAAGCTAGGCTTGAGAGAATACTATTGTATCCTGGTCAAGATCGACTTGGAGGGTAGAGCCTAATTCATTTTCATCAGTATCAAGTAGATAGTCGGCCAAATTATCGAGAATATATCTATCTACCGCTCGCTTGAGTGGACGAGCCCCAAAGGCAGGGTCATAGCCTTTTTCAAGTAGAAAATCTTTAACAGCGGGGCTTATTTCTAAGGTGATACCTTTCTCTTTTTTAATTAAGCTAATAATGTCTCTAATAGCGTAATCTACGATAGTGGAGAGTTGCTCACGGCTGATACGGTGAAAGACGATAATATCATCGAGTCGATTAAGAAATTCTGGACGGAAGTATTCGAAGGCTTTTGCGCGTGCCTTTTCTTCGTCATTGTCTGTCAGAAGCTCTTCGCTACCAAGATTGGAAGTCATAATGATAATAGTGTGAGAAAAATCTACCGTACGACCTTGGCTGTCGGTAAGGCGACCATCATCCAAAACTTGGAGCAAAACATTAAAGACATCAGAGTGGGCTTTTTCTATCTCATCGAGCAAGATCACACTATAGGGGCGACGGCGTACAGGCTCTGTAAGCTGGCCACCTTCCTCATAGCCTACATAGCCAGGAGGGGCACCCAGTAGACGACTAACAGCATGACGCTCCATATACTCACTCATATCTATTCGCACCATAGCTTGCTCATCGTTGAATAGTTCGAAGGCAAGAGTACGGGCGAGCTCTGTCTTTCCTACCCCAGTCGGGCCGAGAAAAAGAAAGCTACCGATAGGCTTGCGACCTTCTTTGAGCCCCATACGCGAACGGCGAATAGCCCTGCTCACCGCTTCTACTGCTTTGTCTTGCCCCACAACTCGCCGGTGCATTGCCTGTTCTAAATCGCGAAGCTTTTCTTGGTCACTTGCAAGCAGGCGACTCGTAGGAATACCTGTCCAGCGCTCGACTACTCCAGCAATGTCTTCAGCAGTAACAGAGAGTCGAATAAGACGATTCTCTTGAGGAATTTTATCGAGTGTTTGCTCAGCGCTTTGAAGAGATTTTTGTGCTTCAGGAATATCTTTGTATTGTAGTCGAGCTGCTTGCTCGTAATCGGCTTCGCGCTGAGCTTTTTCCATCTCTTGTTGTAGCTCTTCTAATCGTTGAGCTGATTGTTTCACCTGGGCAATTAAATCTTGTTCGTATTGCCATTTCTTTTTAACTTCCTCATATTCTGTTTTGAGCGTATCAAGCTCAGCTTCTACTTCGGCTAATTTTTCTTTACTACTCGCATCCTTTTCTTTTTTTAATACTCGAGATTCAATCTCAAGTCGAGTAATTTGTCGATTAGTTTGATCAAGCTCGACGGGCATACTCTCCATTTCCATTTTGAGCATAGAAGTGGCTTCATCCACGAGATCGATAGCTTTATCAGGGAGATTACGATCACTAATATAGCGAGAAGACATTTCTACTGCAGCACTGAGTGCTCCATCGGTAATTTGTACTCCATGATGGAGCTCGTATTTTTCTTTGAGTCCACGCAAAATAGCAAGTGCGTCTGCTTCGGATGGCTCGCTTACAAATACCGGCTGGAAACGACGCTCGAGAGCGGCATCTTTTTCTATATATTTACGATACTCTTCGAGAGTAGTAGCTCCAATCAAGCGAAGCTTGCCACGAGCCAAAAGGGGCTTGAGTAGATTGCCTGCATCTATTGATCCTTCTCCTTTGCCAGCACTCGTGATGGTATGGAGCTCATCGATAAAAAGAATAATTTGTCCATCCGAATCTTCTACCTCTTTGAGAATACTTTTTAAGCGCTCTTCAAACTGTCCTTTAAAAGATGCTCCCGCTACAAGTGCTCCTACTTCGACACTTATAATTCGCTTGTCCTTGAGGGATTCAGGCACATCACCTTTGGCAATGCGTTGGGCCAAGCCTTCCACCAGAGCGGTCTTTCCTACCCCTGGCTCTCCAATGAGTACAGGATTATTCTTGGTACGACGCAAAAGGACTTGGGTGAGCCGGCGTACCTCACTGTCTCTACCAATTACTGGATCAAGAGCACCATCACGAGCTTGGGCTGTGATATCTTGCCCAAATTGCTCGAGGGGATTTTGATTGGATTGTTCGTTGGGGTACTGCATAGTATTTGAGATTAGCTAATATATGTATTCATTATAATACAAATATATAGCAAATTTAATGATAGAAAAAAGTATGCTACTATATACATATATGAAAAATATTGTAATGATAATTGTGGTGCTTTTAGTAGGGGTAGGGCTGGTCTACTATTTTGGTGAAAATAAGACAGGAGATAATAAAGAGGGAGAAGATCTACAAAGTAGTATCGCCCCTCTTTATGCCTATGTATGGCAATGGCAGGAGAGTAGATTAGATGGAGGTGAGATAGTTCGAGCAAGTGATCCATCTCAATTCGAGCTACGATTTTTAGAAGATAATCGCTTTACCTCAAGCACCGATTGTAATATCTTTACAGGGAATTATGCTATAGAAAATGGCACAGAGCTTGGCTTGAGTGAAATTGCTAGTACCAAGATGGCATGCCCAGAAGAAAGCTTGGAGCAAGATTATGCCAATCTCTTGGCCCTCACAGAGAGTTTTACGGTGACTACCCCTGAAGGAGAAGAGAGTGAGGAGCCAATGCTCGAATTGAATCAAGAAAATAGTAAAATGATATTTATAGGAGTAGCGCAATAGCTAGATATATATAAATAAAAAATTCTCTTTTAAAGAGAATTTTTTATTTTAGTCCCCCCGCTAGGATTCGAACCTAGGACCGTCAGCTTAAAAGGCTGCTGCTCTACCGACTGAGCTACAAGGGGATACCTGGTTTATACTGTACAAACTTGTCGTTATTTACCGACGGTCAGGACCGCCAGCTACTATCATCTTAATTGGGCTGCTCTTCTACCGACCCGCGCTACAAGGGGATACCTGGTTTATACTGTACAAACTTGTCGTTATTTACCGACGGTCAGGACCGCCAGCTACTATCATCTTAATTGGGCTGCTCTTCTACCGACCCGCACGACGAGAGGATACCTGGTCTGCACTATACTAATTTGTCGTTGTTTGCTGATAGTCCGACCGCGAGTGAGCATCATTTTTCTGATAATGCCAATCCTCGCTCGCCGATTGTACCAATATTTTGCTCTATTGCAACGCTTGGCGCAGTCTACATAGCTCTTATTGTCATATGATCGGAATATTTGAGAGCGAACCCTTGGATGTTTAATAAAAGCTTTGAGAATAAAATACTATGAATAAACATAGATGTAAATATAGGGAGTGTGCAGTGAATATTTCTTAGTTGTGTCTAGAATAATTCGCGTTATTATGAGTAAAGTAAGAAGTACACTATAGTATGGTGTGTTTACTTATTAATATATATAACAAATAACTATGAAATATCTGATAGCAAGTAGTATGGCATTCTTGTTGATGGTTGGATTTGTGGCTGGACAAGAGCCAGAGGCAAATGAGCAGGTGGCTTCTGATCGTCAAACACGAGAGCTACATCGCCAAGAAGCGCGGGCTGAGCGCCAAGATACAAAGGCTAAATTACAAAATGAGCGTCGAGCTAATCTAGCCGAAGAGCAAGAAGTACGCAAAAAAATTAAATTAGAGCATCAAGAGTTTAAATCACAGGTAGCGAGTGAGCGGACAGAGCTACAACGAGCGTTTAAACAAGCCAGCACAAGTGAAGAAAAAGAGGCCTTGCGGGCTGATGCTCAACTTGCCCGAGAGAAGTGGCAAGCAGAGCGTGAAGTATTACGCAAAGAGCGTCAAGATTCTTTCAAGAATACACTTAGAGCACGAGCACAAGGGCTTGATCGAGCATTTACTAATGCGCATGAGAGAGGAAAAGATGCTATCGAGCGTTTGGATAATCACCTAGATACAATAGCTAATAAGGGTGTGGATACAAATGAGGCACAAGAAGTATTAGACACTGCCAAGGAAAATCTTGAATCTGCATACACTCAAGCAAATGAGGCACTTAGCCAATTACAAGATCTAAATTATGATGCAGGCCCAGAGAGCTTGCGTAATAGTTTTGATGAATCACGAGAAAGTCTCAGGCTTGCTCGAGAAGCAATGAAGGCATCTTTTGAAGAAATCAAAAAAGCAGCTGAGGTAGCCAAAGAAGCGATACGGCAATATCGAGAAGAAATGAAAGTCAGAGCTCAAAATAGAGCTAGTGAAGTAGAAGAGGAGGGTGATTCTGAGTAATATATTATTAATTAATACATCATCATTTATGAATAAACAAACAGCTACATATAATTCTGGTAATATCTTCGTTATCATTATTGTCATTATCGCACTCGCCATTTCAGGGTATTTTATTTATCAGCAAATAGCACCCACTTTTATAACACAAGATGAAGATCCAGAGACAAATGATTTTGATATGTTAGTGGATGATTTGGATCTTGATTTTAATCAGGAGATTGATATGTCAGCATTCGATGAGCTAGAAGCTGATTTACAGGCACTTGAGGAGCTCGATACTATCGAAATAGAGATATAAGTTGGTGATTGGAGAGGGAGAGGGTACAATGGGATTGCAAAAAGAGTTTTTTAGCAATGATAAGATAATATAATTATGGATGCCATATACAGTAATATTAAAATAGAAAAAAAAGAGCAATCCACTCTAGAAATTAGCGGTAGTATTGCCTGGGACAATTTATCGTCATATTATAAAAAAGAATTAGAGAGACTTTCAAAGCAGGTAGAAATTGATGGTTTTCGTAAGGGCACTGCTCCGCAAGAGATAGTAGAAAAAGAGCTGGGTGAGATGCGTATTATGCAAGAAGCGGCCCAAAGTGCTTTAGGGGATGCATATCCAAGCATAGTCTTACAAGAAAAGCTCGCAATAATCGGCTACCCACAAATTCAAATTACCAAGCTTGCCCGTGGAGATGATTTAGAGTTTAAAATTACTACTGCTATTATGCCCGAGCTTAGGCTTGGAGATTATAAAGCAATTGCAGCTTCAAAAAATACCGAAGAGCTTACCGCCCAAGTGACTGACGAAGAATTTAATCAATCAGTAGAGCAGTTGCGTACTATGTATGCACATTCGGCTGAGGGGGCAGTAGATACCGGCAAGGGAGATCCAGATAGTATGCCTGATGTACCAGAGCTATCTGATGAATTTGTACAGAAAATTGGCAATTATTCAGACGTGGAAGATTTTAAGACTCGTTTTCGAGAAGAGCTACGAGATCGCAAATTGCAGGATGCTCGCGCCAAACGAAGAGAAGAGATTATTAATGAAATTGTCTCACAATCACAATTTGATTTACCTGAGGTTTTAGTGGAGTCGGAGAAGGATAAAATGTTGGCACACATTAAGGATGATATTACCCGAATGGGGCTCGAGTATAGTGCTTGGTTGGAGCATTCAGGCAAGAGCGAGGAGGATATGCGTGGAGAAATGCATCCCGACGCCGAAGCTCGAGCTAGGGCAGATATCGTTCTCAAAGAAATTGCTCGTTTAGAGAATATTAGCCCTGATGAAGAGAAAGTAAAGTCACAAATTTCGGCTATCAAAGAGGTGCACAAGGATGTTTCAGAAGAACAGATCCGTGCCTATGTAGAAAACATTTATCTCAATGAAGCGGTCCTAGTCTTCCTTGAAGGGCAAAAAAAATCATAGGAAATGTGGATTGCTCTGTGGATATGTTATTAACTACTTGAAAAAGCCGGGCATATGCCCGGCTTTTTCTTGTTTGTGCTATAAATTAGCAAAAAACCGGATATTTCTCCGCTCAAATGAGTATTTTTACATTCAAACCATACTTTTGATACTATGTAAAATAATCGTTATAATTCATAGGAAATTAGTAGGTTTAGCAGTTATGGTCAATATGGTAAGTAAATGAAATTATATGATGACAATTTTACAAGAAGTAAAGATAGCCCGGGTAGTGTTGGGGATTATCTTGAGCGTTGCCATCTCTATTCCCGGCTTTGTGAGCGCTAGCGAGTGTCGCAATGATCAGATACTCTCTTATAGTATCAATCCCGGAGAGCGAGTAGAATCCTTTCAAGGATTTTATTACGATGTATCGGCAGATACCGATCCGGATAGCTTAGGAGTAGAGGTCAATGGCGCACAACAGCCATTGGTATACGCAGAGAAAGAAGAGGGAGGATATACAGCGATTGTATTACTCGATCGCTATGTTGAAGGAGCCGTGTATGTTGATATATATGCAGAGGGACTCAGTGAGCAATCTTGTGATACACCTATTAGTACCTCGATAGTAGCAGGGCCATTCGATAAATATGATGAGTATGGGGTAGCTCTCAGGGGTAGTTCGCAATCAAGTGATCAGGGGAGTCCTTCGTATACTCCACCGCGCACTGATAATAGTCAAACAAGTACAAATGTAGGTAGTGACACCTCGAGCGACCAGGTGGTGCAAGCTCCTGATAATGACTCAGAGGGGGAGACAGATAGAGATGAGGGTCTTGCAGATATTGATGGCCTTGACGAAGAAGCAGATACTCAGGCGACTACTAGCACAAGTAGCGATGATCAAATAGCCGATGGCGATACCACTCTTGGTGACGGGGCTAATCAATCAGCTAGCTTGTGGGGAAGCATTAGCGCGATGCTAGGTGCTAGTGATTGTAATACCTTTGGGGCTTCTTGGCCTTGGTATGCTTGGCTGGGAATGATATGGATGTATTTAGTAGCACTGTGGCTTGCCGTCACCTATTTTGTAGAGCCAGCAGTAGGGCAATCTGGGTACCGTACTCGCTTGACTTGGACTATGGGGCTCGGTACAGCACTTTCTGTAGGATTTTGGTACCTTGCTAATCCTTGCCTTACCCATCTTTGGGTAGCTATTGTCCTCTTTGGACTTGGGGCGCTACTTTATTGGCTCTATAGTGAAGAAGATGATATTTCTGGCATTGTAATTGAAACAAAAGATGAATCCTAGATAGGCATATTATTAGTATATTATTATAAATCCCCTAGAGTATCTCGCTCTAGGGGATTTTATTTGCTCATAATATTATGATTGCTCTATGCTATAATTTATTTATGAAAACAAGAATTTTGATTGTGGGGGGTGGCTTTGCGGGAGTAAAGTGTGCACTCGAGCTACAAAAGAAAAATATTCCTAATCTCCATATTCGTTTGATATCTAGCAAAAGTAATTTTGAGTATCATGGAGCCTTGTATCGTTTGGTAGCAGGACGGTCTCCATTGGAAGTATGCCTCCCCTTGAGAGACATTTTGGATGAATCACGAGTGGATATTATCAAAGATACTGTTGTGGAGATAGATAAAGTTAATCGTGTGGCAGTAGGAGAGAGTGGTAGCACCTACCAGCATGACATACTAGTTTTGGCTCTTGGGGCAGAAACAGATTACTTTGGTATTCAGGGTCTTGAAGAGCATGCTTGGTGTATGAAAACAATCGACGAAGCTCTAGCTCTTAAAAAGCATGTCAATACAGTATTGAATACTTGCCGAGAGCAGGCTACTTCGGGAGCACGCTTTGCGATAGTAGGGGCAGGACCTACTGGGGTAGAGCTAGCAGGAGAATTGGCATTTTATGCGCGTGCAAAAGCCAAGCAATGCGGGCTTGATAAAAAATTAGTAGAGATAGATCTTATCGAGCGCTCAGGTCGTATCTTGCCGGGTCTTGATGAAGCTTTTGCACAGAGAATTTCTCGCCGTTTGGAGAAAATAGGCGTACGACTTCGCACCAATTGCTCAGTAGCATCGGTAGATGCAGACACTATCCTTTGTGTGGGAGGGGATACCATAGCCAGTAGCACTACTATTTGGACTGCGGGGGTGCGTGCAAATCGCTTAGTAGATACCCTGGGAGTAGATCAGGGGAAATCAGGGCGTATTGTTGTCGATGACAACCTTAAAATTCCTGGCTGGGATCATATATATGTGGCAGGGGATGTGGCAGACACACCATACAGCGGGACAGCACAAACAGCACTCAGTGACGGTCGCTATGTTGCTCGCTGTATAGAGATAGAAGAAAGTGACGAGCAGATAATGCTTCCAGATTATTACTCAGGAGCACCAGTTTATGCAATTCCAGTTGGCCCACGCTGGGCAGGGGCACAGTGGGGGCGCTCACATTTCTATGGCTCTTTGGGATGGATGCTTCGTCGATTGGGAGATTGGAAAGTCTTTATTAATTTCCTCCCTCTATCAAAAGCTTTTGCCTCATTCCGCTCACACTACCACTCTCAGGGAGAAGATGGCGTAGCTTTGCAAAATAAATCTATAAATAATTAAGCTTCTTAGGACTTTCTTAAGAGGGTTTGGCTTAACAACAAAATCCCGAGTATTGTTGGGTATTTACTTATGAATGAACCAAATTTAGTATCATCCAGGATAAAAAATAAGATAGGAGTCGCTGTTGTGTTTATGGTAATTGCAATAATACTGAGTACATTTTTTGGTAATAGTGAATCAGGTGATACTAATATGCAAATCAGCCCAAAAATAGAGATTATAAATTATAAAGCTCAAATAGCGTATGATTTTAACTATGGATATGAGTGGGCTGAGGACAAGCACATTTTAAATTTTGATGAATGTGATTATGAGTTTGCTAATAGTACCGATTCCGCGGATGGATGTAATCAATATGTACAAGAACAATCCTATTTTGATTTAGATAATACCAGTTTTTATGGTTACAAATGTACAGAAGATTGCAGTGGACATAAAGCAGGATACGAGTGGGCTGAAATGAATAGAATAATAAGTTCATGGGATTGTGGTGGCAACTCGTCCTCGTTTATTGAAGGATGCATAGCTTATACGGAGGAGTATAGATAGTAGTAAGATTAGGATTCTAAACTATAAGATATATGTTTAAGTGGCCAACTTCTCGTATTACCTCGTTTTTCGAGCTTGGATTTGTGTTCACGGGCATCATATTCCACAGTGTATATCTCATAGTATTTGAGAAAAAAGGAAGGTCTATGCTTCGTGGACTGTACCTTAGCAGAACTATGTCCTTTTAGACGTTTTTTCAAATTATTTGTAGATTCAATATATAATTCTTGGTCTGGTGTGCTCTTGAGTATATATACAATATATTGTAGTAAGATTTTTTGGTGCGGGTAGGGAGAATCGAACTCCCGTCTCATCCTTGGCAAGGACGTATTCTACCACTTAACTATACCCGCATATGCGCTACCGACAACAAGAAGAAGTGTAGCAAAAAATTAGCTCTTGGCAATATAATATTCGCGATATGCAAGGGCAAAAGAGAGGAGAGCTAGGAGGATGAGGGCTGTAGCAGCTACTGCAAATTTAGCACTAAAGCTAATGGCTACAAGATAGAGGATGAGAAAAAGTAGGGTTTTTGTTCCCATTGATACCATATTTTTCATCACAGCAGTCGTGAGGGCGTTTGTTTGATTGCCTATACGGAAAATATTGGCATCAATGGGCACCTGCATAAAAATCATCACCATAGTCGCAAGCACTACAGAAAAATAATACCAGCTTGCGTCTTCAAAAAAGATACGACCAATCCAAATAAGAGCTACAATGAGGGCGCTCCCCGCGATAAATGAATAGCGTCGATGAGGGCGAATATAGCCAGAAAAATAAGAGATGACGAGCGCCACTCCCGGCACTAGGAGAGCCAAGACGGCTACTGATTCTATGGTGCCAAAGAAAAGAAAAATAAAAATAGGCCAAATTACTCCGCTAGATACTTCATGAATTTTGAATAAGCCAAGGCTTAAGTGATGCGTGAGCACCGTAGGCATACGGATAAATTCACCAAAAGGCATCATAGCGACGCGCTCGCCCTGCTCGAGACTAATCCACAAGAGGGGAAGAAGTGAACAAAAGAAAACAAAAATCACTACCATAATCACCCAGAGAGAATTGCCTCCTAAAATAAGGATACTTGATCCAATAATAGGTCCGATAATACCTGCCGAGCGAATGACGGTGTGTAGAATGCCGGTATTTTTCCCTGTTTGCTCTATATCAATAGTAGTATGCATAAAGAGATACATAGATGCTGTATAGTAGAGGGCATCATAGAGTGCTGCTAGAATACCCAAGAGAATGAGGCTTGTAAATGAATTAGGGATCACCCAAGCGTATGCAACAAAAAAGGCAATTTGGAAAAGAGTAGCAAGTATAATCGTTTTGCGTGCACCAATATATCCTACTAGGTAGCCAGCCCCCACATTGCTTGGGGTATTGATTGCATGAAAGAGTACATAAAAGAGTAAGACATCAGCAAGACTAAATCCAGATTGGAGCATCAAAATGGGAACATAAATTGCAAGCATAGTATTAGCCACCACATGGAGCCACACTGAAAGCTCATAGAGCCAAAAATTACGATGTCTGCTTTTGGCCACATAGGAGAGATTGTTATGAGCGCGTTGCCAGAATGATTCGAGAGAAGTAGATCCTGTGAGCATGGCTCTTATTATACTTGAGATACAAATATAGGCGTATAGATAATTCTGTTGACAAGCACAGAGGCTCATTTGAGTGCACGGGAGGGCTTTCAAGCTATAAACAGTGGCCTATTGCACAAATTCACCCTTACCGTATAATAAATTAGACATTGCTGAAATATTCATTATTATGTATATTTCTTCAATCGATTTAGTAGTCACTAATCAGTGTGAATATGGCTAAAGTAACCAAAAAAGACATTGTGGATCATGTAGCAGAAAAATGCGATATGACCAAGGCCGACGCTGAACGAGCGCTGGAATGCGTGGTAGATTTAATCTCTTCTCGTCTTGTACAAGGAGATGATGTAGCAATTGCCGGATTCGGTAATTTCACTACCTCACAACGAGCTGCTCGAGAAGCCCGCAATCCACGCACTGGCGAAAGCGTACAGGTACCTGCAATGCGCGTACCTAAGTTTAAGCCGGGCAAGGCCCTCAAAGACGCTGTGCGATAGGCGTATAGATGGTCTCATTTTTTGCAGATACAAGGCTCCACTTCAAGTGGAGTTTTTGTGTGTAGATGCCTCTTTTGCTAAGCGGAGCACCATATAAAGCTTTGCTAATCAGTATGCTACAATAGCGCTATGGATCAGTTTACCCACATCACTATTTCGATTGGCACCCTTATCAAGGTAGCCCTTGTGGCTCTTGCTTTTTACCTAGCTTATTTCTTTATTGATTTGATTTTGATAGTACTCACGGCGATTGTATTGGCCTCAGCAGTGGAGCCTGCGGTACAGCGATTACAGCGATTTCAAATGCCACGGATGCTTGCAGTACTTTCAGTATTTGCTCTTGGTATCACAGCGCTCACCATACTAGGCTTTACCATCTTGCCTTCGCTTGCTAGTGAAACGGTAGCTTTTATCAAAGAATTCCCTCAGTATTTACAAGATACCAACTTGTGGTTTTCTAATCAAGCAGAGGAATCAGAAGTATTAGGAAATTGGCTTGGTTTAGAAAGTGATTTGTCACTAGAGCAGATATATGAAAGCATTTCCCAGGCCTTGGGCTTTGCCGCCAGTGGGGTGGGCAATCTTGTTGGTTTTCTTTTTGGATCAATTTTAAATCTAGTCCTTATCCTTGTCCTCGCCTTTTATTTTGCAGCTCAGGAATATGGGATTGATAATTTTCTTAAAATTGTCGTTCCTCCCAAGCATAGCAAATACGCTATCAATCTTTGGCGTCGTAGTCAGCACAAAATTGGCCTGTGGATGCAAGGACAGCTCGTCATTATGCTCCTCACTGGTACGATAGTGTACATAGGGCTACAATTTTTGGGCTTGGCTTATCCATTTTTACACGAATACGCTTTGGTGCTCGCCACCATCGCAGCTCTTGCGGAGCTGGTGCCAGTAGTGGGAGCATTTGTCTCAGCCATCCCTGCGGTGGCCTTGGCTTTGATCGGAGCAGGGCCAATGGCTGCCTTATGGGTGGCGCTCTTTTACCTGGTGTATCAGCAAATTCAAGGCAATGTTATATACCCGATGGTAGTTAATAAAGTGGTAGGAGTACCGCCCCTTTTGGTGCTTATCGGCCTTATTGTAGGAGCACAGCTTTTTGGTATTTTAGGAGCAATTCTTTCAGTGCCGATTGCTGCAGCATTTATGGAATTTGTAAAAGATGTAGAAAAGAAGCACGCACAAGAGATTATGCGTCGTAAAAAGGAGGAGAATGATTTGGCAGAAAAAATTGCAGAAAAAGTAGTAGAAAAATCATCTGGTGAAAAAATAAATACCGAGAAGAAAAAATAAACATCACAAAGTACTCATACTGTACAAGTAGGCACTACTAAAAAGCACATAGAGTATCTCTATACTATATATGAAACAAGCAATATACATTACCACCACTCTACCCTATGTAAATGGCTTACCACATATTGGGCATACGGTAGAATTTATTCGGGCAGACATACTGGCGCGCTACTATCGTATGCTTGGGCATAAAGTCTTTTTCAATACAGGTGCCGACGAGCATGGGCAAAAAATTGCTGAGAAGGCATATGAATTATCACAAAGCCCACAAGAATATGTAGATGCACAAGTAGATCAATGGAAGGCCTTTGCTCAAAAAATCGATATGTCCTACGATTATTTTTCATGTACTACCGACAAGCAACACAAAGAAGCCGCTCAAAAGCTTTGGGTAGTCTGTCGTGAGCGTGGCTATATTTATAAATCATCCTATGTGGCAAAGTATTGTGTAGGTTGTGAGATGGAAAAGACCGATAGTGAGCTGGTCGATGGACGATGTGCTGATCACCCTAATCGTGAGCTTGAGCTCATTGATGAAGAAAATTATTTTTTTGCGTTTAGTAAATTGGCAGAGGATTTATTAGAGCTTTATAAGACGAGAAAAGATTTTGTTGTCCCACCTTTCCGTCTCGATGAAATTCAAGCTTTTGTCAGCAGAGGACTACGAGATTTTTCTATCTCTCGCTTGCGTGAGAAAATGTCTTGGGGAGTGGCGGTGCCTGATGATCCTACGCAGGTGATGTATGTGTGGTTTGATGCCCTCACCAATTATATTTCCTGTTTGGGTTGGGGGAGTAATGACGAAAGTAAATATGAGTATTTTTGGCAGAATGGGCACAGTATCCAGCTTTGTGGTAAAGATAATTTACGCCAACAAAGTGCTATCTGGCAGGCAATGTTGCTAGCTTCTGGGCTTGAGCCAACCAATACTATTTTTTGTGAAGGGCATCTGACAAGCGGAGGGACGAAGATGTCGAAATCAGTGGGTAATGTGGTCGATCCAGAGACCTATCTCGCTTATTATGGAGTAGACGCAGTACGCTACTTTGCTCTTCGCCATATACACAATGTGCAAGACAGTGATTGGACTCCCGAGCGCTTTCACGAGGCCTATAATTCTCATTTGGTAAATGGCTTGGGCAATCTTGCCAGTAGAATTTTGAATATGGCAGAGAAATATGAAGTGCACTACACTGATTATAAGGAAGTAGATATATCTACCGATCTCAAAGATTTTGATTTTAATACTTATGGTGATTTTGTTTGGAATATCATCGGACAAGCAGATGCATATATCACTCACGAAGAGCCCTTTCGCAAAGCCAAAGATAATATCGAAGCTGCGCGCAAAGATGTAGAGCACCTGCTTGACCTTTTATGGCAGATCAATGCGCACCTTGCACCACTTATGCCCCAGACCCACGCCAAGCTCACCCAAGCTATCAAAAACGGCGCCAAGCCAGCAGAGCCACTTTTCCCTCGGCTAGAATTTAATTCAGAAGTGTTGTAGGGATCTCTATTTGAGAGCGTCCTATGCCTTATAAATACGCTTTGGCTTAGCCGTGTATATCTCGGCATTTCTACAGATTGATGCTGTGATACACTCAAGTATATGAATCTCGGGAAGGTCTTTTCGGCTCAAACAGATTTAGCTACCTCAAATACCATTGAAATTGAGGTGGACATCAACAAGCATAGCCTGCCGGCTTTTCAAGTGGTGGGCTTGCCCGATAAAGCGGTGGAGGAATCGCGTGAGCGTGTCTCGGGTGCTATTAAAAATTCTGGCTACACCTCTCCCAAACAATATAAGACAATAGTGTCACTCTCTCCTGCTTGTGTAAAAAAAGAAGGAGGACACTTTGATTTGCCCATCGCCGTAGGGCTTTTGCTTGCAAATACAGATGAGGAATTATCCTTTAATTCAGAAGGGATATGTTTTGCTGGGGAGCTTTCACTAGAGGGGAAGGTGCGAAAAGTGGATGGGATTTTAGCCCTTGCCCTACACGCCCAACAAGCTGGCTTTCACAGTATTTATGTGCCAGAAGCCAATGCACAAGAAGCAGCTTTAATTGAAGGGATTACCGTATATCCGGTAAAAAATTTGCGAGAGCTTGTTTTGCATTTAGGAGAAATGGGAAGGGAGCAGGCACAAGCATCTTTGCTTATTAGCCCTGTACCCACCATAGAGTATAAAGCAGAAGAGATGGGAGAAGTAGAAATTGATTTTGCTGACATTGTAGAGCAAAAGCAGGCAAAGCGGGCGCTCGTGATCGCTGCTTCTGGAGGGCACAATACAGCAATGTATGGCCCAGCAGGCACGGGCAAGACTATGCTTGCCAAAGCTCTCGCAGGCATTTTGCCACCGCTTGAATACAAACAAATGATAGAGAGCACGATGATTCATTCTTATCATGGTATTTTAGAGCGTGTGCCAATTGCTCGCCCTCCTTTTCGTGCTCCGCATCACACTGCTTCCTATGTATCAATTATTGGGGGAGGCACTTATCCACGCCCTGGTGAGATTTCTCTTGCTCACAATGGGGTGCTCTTTTTGGATGAATTCCCAGAATTTGATAAGCGGGTACTAGAGTCACTTCGTGAGCCACTCGAAGAAGGAGAAGTACGCATCGCTCGCTCTCGTGGGAGTGTGACTTTTCCTGCAGATGTATGCTTGGTAGCAGCTATGAATCCACCTTCAGCGGTCTATCGCGACCCGCAGACTATCACTCCAAGTGTGGTACGCAATTTTGAAAAGAAAATATCAGGGCCGATTATGGATCGTATAGATATGTGGGTAGAAGTGCCTAAAATTGAACACAATAAATTGCTGGATCACTCTCAAAAAGGTGAAAGCTCACAAGAGATTCGCAAGCGTGTGCTCGAGGCTCGTGCTCGACAAAGCAAACGATTGGGAGTAGGGCGCACCAATGCTTCGATGAGTGCGCGAGAAATACAAGAGGTAGATTTCCTGTCTCAAGAAGCAAAAAATATATTAGACATCTCAGCTCAAAAATTTGGCTTTTCGCCACGGGTATATCACAAGCTTATCAAGCTTGCTCGTACCATCGCAGACCTGGACGAATCCGACGATGTAGAAGAGGCACACATTCTTGAGGCACTCTCTTATCGGCCCCGTGCTGTCACCTAAATCACTGTGCTACAATAGCCAAATGCAATTAGCAAAATTATTGACTAATCAGACTATCATAATACGTGTAGCGCTTACAACAACTGCTCTGGCGCTCGTTGTAATTTCACTGGCGCTTTATTGGGTAATGCAAGAATATCAAAGATTTCAAGCGCAAAGTGCGGAGGATATAGAAAAATACCGTGCTCTTTTTGCCCAGGCTTCTTTTGAACGCTTTGATGCACTCGTTGATTTAGATCAAGCCCAATCACGACTACAAGAAATTCGAGAGATTATGGAGGAGCAGGAAGATCGGGTAGTGGAGATAGAGGATGAATATGAAAAAATCAATAGTACAGTGCGAGATTTACTCAAGCTTGGAAGTACAGACGAGGAGCTTTTACAAAAATATTCTCGTGTATATTTTTTAAATGAAAATTACATCCCGAGTGACTTAGAAATGATTGATAAAGAATATCTGTGGGGGGATAAAGCACTACAGATTCATGGAAGTGTTGAAAGATTTCTAGACGATTTGATGGATGAGGCAGAAGATGATGGTATGGAGCTACGCATTATTTCTGCCTATCGGTCTTTTGATTACCAAGGGGCCTTAAAAAATCAATATCTTACCATTTATGGCTCAGGAGCTAATCAATTTTCTGCTGACCAGGGCTATAGTGAGCACCAGCTTGGGACAACTATTGATTTCACCACTCCAAAGATTGGAAGTGCTATCTCGCGCTTTGATGAGACTGATGAATTCAAGTGGCTTCAAGATAATGCTCATCGCTTTGGCTTTGTGCTCTCGTACCCACCCAATAATAGCTACTATCAATACGAGCCATGGCACTGGCGATTTGTCGGCAAAGATTTAGCTGATGATTTACACGACGACGATCAATATTTTTATGATCTTCCTCAGCGAAAAATCAATGAGTATCTCTTGGGAATCTTTGATCGCTAATATTTGCAAGCCACTTGTGAGCCCACTTGGGAGCTCGGCTCCCAAGTGGGCAGATTTTTAAGTCGTGAGCGTGATACCAAAGACTCGCTCGGTATTTTTCAAAATTTGTACACGCACTTCTTCTTCGTCGAGATTATGAATCTCGGCAATTTTTTTGTATACATACTCTACATATAATGGGCTGTTGGTTTTCCCACGATGAGGCACGGGAGCTGCATAGGGGGTGTCTGTTTCAGCTAAAATATATTTAAGTGGGATGCTCTGCACCATTTCATCAAGGCGAGCATTGCTAAAGGTGATCACCCCGGGGAGTGAAATATAGTGCCCCCTTTTAGTAATTTCTTGAGCCAATTCGGTACTTGCAGTATAGAAGTGAAAGATAGCTTGTAAGCTTTGACTATCTTTATGCGAGTCAAGAATCTCTAGGGCTTCACGATGGGCATCTTCAGTGCCCTCACTTGATCGCAGATGCAACATTAGTGGCAAATCATTCACAAGAGCCAAGGTGATTTGTTTGTGGAATAATATTCTTTGGCGTACTTTATCTGCTTCAAAATCTTCTTGAGTGATTTCATTATTGGCTAATTTTTTTGAGAGCCAATAGTAATCAAGCCCACATTCACCAATACATACTACTTCATCAGTATGTTCATCAATGAGCTTTTGATATATCGATGGCTTAAATTCTTCTTTGGGGTTGTCTACTGGATGTTGGCCAATACAAGCCCAAATATTCTCACAGCTTCGTGCTATAGCTAGCGCTCGGCGTGAGCTCTCGCTATCTACACCCACCGTACAAGCAGCAATAGCTTCTTGTTTCATAGTATGCAAAATCTTTTCTCTAGTAGGGGCTATTTGCTTACTATCTAAATGGCAATGCGCATCAAAATATTTCATAGTATGAGTATATCAGATACACAAGTGTTGGCCTTCGATCTTGATTTACAAAGGATAATTCTTTAGCTCGGCTCGCTTAAGCGAGCGCTCTTCTCGGAGCTTTTCTAAAATTTCTCCATCACCTGGTCGGTGCTCACCTTGTCCGAGATAGTGCTCCATTGCAGAGATGCGATCTTCAATCTTGCGCAGATCTTCTTCGATTCGATTACGCGCTTTGTCTCGCTCTGCCATTTCACGTAAGCGTCGATGGGGAGCTGATTCGAAAGGATTTTTCATTGCCTTAGTATATCAAAAACACCGGGTTCTCATAGACTTATGGGGAAGAGTGATACGCACGGCAAAGCATAGGGGGGAATATCTGTTCATATTTTTTAAGTTTTTCTATTTTCTCTATTTACCTTATTCGTGTAAATCATTTTATGCTAAAAGTTGTCCGGGTTCGACAACTTTCACCATAAAATAAATAGTGGATAAATATCTTTTATTTATCTTATAAAATTGATAGGGTAAAAAATAATGAGCGGGCTAGAGGACCATTTCACTCGAGCAAAGCAACACAAATACGCGGGGCGTAAGCTCTTATGGTGGGGCCTGCACCCATTTCTTTTTATCATTATCTTTTCAGCGGTGCGTGCGGATGATGATTTTTATGCCACTCTTCAAGGCATACTTTCTGTCAAAGATGGTCGAGTCGGTATCCAAAGTGCTAGCCTCCAGGGGGCGCTCAATATAGGAGGGCAAGCCCAGGCCACCAAAGGTATTGTGGCTCTAGGTGATGATGGGCAAGCCCATACCATTATTTCTGCTACCGAAGATGGGGGCTTGTGTGTGGGCGAGTGTGGAGAAGAGAGCACTGCTAGTACCACAAGTGCAAGCACCTCGGTACAGAGTCGTGCCACCAACGAAGATACTGCTAGTACAAGCTCGAGCCAAGAAGCTACTGATCGTGCCACAGACGAGAAAAATGATGATCAATCAAGTATAAGCTCCAGTAAAAGCATAAATGCAACTTCGAGTGCCTCTAGTACCGACACAGGATCACCCAATCAATCACCGGCCACATCTTCAGATCCCCAGACAGAATCAGGAGATTCATCCTCAGATGACAAAGAGGGTACCGTGCGCTTCACCGGAAAGAGAAGCTCAGGTGGAGGATCATCAAATGATGGCTCTGATGAAGAGATTATAGTAGAGGAGATTCCTCATCAAGACACGGGGAGTACAAGCACGAGTAGTGAAGCAGTAGGTTTGTATGATGCATTTGCTACTCTCCTCCAGTCTGTTTTATCAATTGGGAGAGGAAGCTTGGGGGTAGGAATGCAGGCGCTTGATGCCTATCGATTGGCGGTAAATGGCTGGATATTCACCACCGAAGGAATCATAGTAGGAGCACAGGGCGATCAGCAAGTAGGCTTTGGTATTAGCTCAAATGGGATGTGCCTTGGTAGGTGCGACTTCGATATTTCAGAGCCTATCAATGTCGAAGCGAATGAAGAAGAAGCAAATAGGACACCACCAGAATCAGACGAAGATGATGCACCTAAAGTACAAGCCACTACTCTCATCGCCACAAGCAGTGAGAGCGTCAGCTCTAGCCCAATCACCGGTACAAGTAGCACCAGCACAAGCCCTGCTGGCTTGCAAGAGGGAGGAGCTGATCAAGAGGTCGAAGATTCAAGTGCAAGCACCACGAGTACTAGCACCCTCGCTACTACCACTGCCACTACTACAAGTACGAGCACCTCACCCAGTGCTCAAGAAGCAAAAAATGAAATTGCCACATCCACTGCCTCTTCAAGCCAAGAGCAGGGCGCTTCAAGCACTACAAGTACAAGTAGCACTCCGCACTAAATATGTTTTTAATAGACCAACAAAAAAGAGGGAAAATAGGGATCGTAATACTATTATTTGGTACAGGGATAATCCTTCCTTCACTTTGCTTGGCTCAAGAAGTGCCAGTAGCAACTATTCATAGTATAAAGCCTAATGGGCACTGGCATGATTCCAGCACATGGCTAGAGCATCGTATTCCCACCACAGATGATGTCGTGTATGTGGATGTGCCTATAAAAATGAGGCACCAGCCTACGATTGTTCGTGGTCTGCACATTACCCCTTCGGGAAGGATTGATGGCTTAGGAAAGTATAATAATGGCTATCTTGCAGTGAGTGATTATTTTTATAACCAAGGAAGCATTGGCCGGAATATGTTTGAGCTTAAGCTAGGAGGGTGGATACGAGCCCTTGGGAGTATTGCACTTAATAAAATCCGATTAAGTGGAGGGGAGATAGAGCTACCTCCAGTGGTGAATCACAATCTTTCTCTCACAAGAGATATTAGCCTTGTCAATCAATCGCTAAAGCTTGGTGGTAGATTTGAAACAAATAATCGTATCATTACCCTGACCGCTACGAGCACTGATTTAGAGCTAGAGAATCCAGTAGACAAGCTTATCGTCTACGGTACGAGCACTATTAATATAGGTCGGGAAGAATCGGAAGCAAGGATGATAGTAGATAGCATACAAGCTGCCTCATCTACTGTGCACTTTCAAGCTCCTAATATGGGCATAAATGGTGATGTTCGTGCAGAGAAAATATATATACATCATAGCCTCAAGCTTGAGGAGTCCAATATACGATTTACTGGAGATGTCTATATCAAGCCGGGAGGCTACATCAATGGCGAAGCCTGGCGAGTAGTACACTGGTTTGAAATTGTGGGCGACTTGATCAATTATGGCTCGGTGGGGCCGTATGTCTATCTACATTTATGGGGGAGCTTGCACAATCATGGAAGTTATAGCAATTCGCAAGGTTTGGTGTTGCGAGGTGATGGAGAACGAAATTTTATCGGTAGTATTCCCAATAAAGTATATTTGCGAGGTAATCAGATTTGGAGGTCTTCCCCTACTTTGTATGTTTTAGATACAGGTGGATACGAGATTACCCTTCCTCAAGGGGTAGGCCTCGCGCTCTCCAGTAGCAATGGTGATCTCAAAGTTGCTGGCTCGGGCGTTATCACCTATGTAGACCCAGTAACTCCCGACTACCAAGCATACGCTAGAGCTATTTATGCCCCAGATGCACGAGTGATTTTTGGTGCCAAGGGCTCGATATCTGATGATATTAGCGCCAATGTTATTGAAATCCGTGATCGATTAGAGGTAGCAGATTCTCTTACTATGAATGCCAATCAAGTAGCCTTTATCGGTGGGACTTTGCAGAGTGACAGCGAAAAATACAAGCGTCTAGTAGAGATCAACACCCCTTCTCTCCGGGGAGCTGGGCACCTAGGAAGCTACCTGGAGGCGTACTTTAATACAGATATTCCGCGAGGATTTAGTGCCGGATGGAATACAGGAATCTATTTGCGTCACCGAGCAGATCAGACAGGCGATCAATTCAAGCTTGCAAGCTCAAGCGAAAGTATACTCGCTGGCATACAAGATATTTTCTTAGATAGAGAGCCAAATTTGCGAGAGGTGCTCAATTCAGGAAAAGCCCACTACTATAGCTATCATAGCAATAATAGCTGGAGCGATATCTGGAGCATCAATGCTGAGTACAACCCTTTTAATCTTCAAGAGGAATTAGCTCGGCGAAGCTATTTTGATTTTTCTTTTGTTCCACATCAGCAATCAGGAGAGCCATTTTGGGTGCAAATTACTGCTCGGGATGCTACGTATGCTGGCGAGCTACATTTGAGTGCAAAGCGAGGAAGGGTATCACCTCGCCGGATTACACTAAGCGATGGTAGCTGGCAGGGGGAGCTACGAATAATTGGTGAAGGTAGTGGAGAACAGCTAGTCGCTACTGGCTTGGGCAAATACGCAGGATACTCTGGACGATCAAATTATTTTGGTGTCAGCCAAGCGCAAGCCCTTGAGGGGGTGATTCGAGGGGTAGTACGGAGTGCTTCTGGAGCCCGTATTGATTATGGCTTGGTGGAATTTACCGATCTCACCACCGGGGAGCATTGGAGCACTAGCATTGATAGCAATGGAAGATATAGCATCGCTCTGCCTTGCGGGGCATATGAGGTAAAAGCTTCGGGGGCAAGTTTGCGCAGTCTTTCTCTTTCCTGTGGTGAGACAATTATTTATGATATAGAGATAAGTAGATCTTGTGTAGCAGATAGGCGTATCCCAGTCATCTTTGTGCCGGGGATTCAAGGATCAGATTCTTCTGATAATCCAACAGTCATATTCCCTGAGCTTCTCTCCTACGCCCCTCGCTGGGACTCTGCTAAGCTTCATCTGCATGATCCATTTGGTGCTGTGGGCTGGAAGCGCTTGCAAGAAGCACTCGAAGAGGAGGGCTATCGATATGGATGTACTATTTTTGCCGCTCCCTATGATTGGGCACTTTCGGCACAAGATAGTGCCGAGCAATATTTGATGCCAATGATAGAGCACGCCAAGAAAGTAGCATCCTCTACCCAGGTAGATATTGTGGCGCATTCGATGGGGGGATTGGTGGCTCGGGTGTATATTCAAGGCGAGGAATATCAGGGTGATGTTCGCCGTTTTGCTATGGTGGGCACTCCCAATGCTGGATCGGCAATGGCATATTTTTCTTGGGAGGGAGGAGATACAGAGCAGGCCGATAGCTATGGTGGTAATTTTTTTGAACATTTACTATCAAAAATTCAACAAACAAATCAATTTCAAACGAAAACGACCGTAAAGAATCATTTGATAAAGACAGGAGAAGAAAAGCCACTGTGCTGGGGCTTTGGCCCACCATCAGAATATACTGCTTGTGACCGAGAGCGGATCAAAGCATTTTTGCAGAGCTACGCACCATCGGTGGGCGAGCTCTATCCCAGCTACGATTTTCTCTTCGACGAGCAAAGCAAAAAAATGATAACACCAGCATTTGAAAATACCCTACTCCGTGCTCTCAATAATCAAGAGTGCGAGGAGGGCGATTGTGGATATAATTTTATCCCAATTGCAAAGCAAGGGGTGGAGATCCGCAATTTTGTGGGACTTGAAGAGAATATTCTTGGGCCTCGTCGTCATACACTTGAAAATATATATGTTTCACCTTCAAAAAATATAAGGTATGATTATTCTGATGGTAAGATAGAAATGCTAGAGTCGGGGATAGGTGATGGAACGGTGTTGGTGGATAGTGTACAGGCGGTTAAAGCACGGAGTGAGTTTTTGGACGAAAAACATTCTGCTCTAATTAAGAATATGAAAGATCAGATTAAAAATTTTTTAACTGAATAGTATGAAATATTTTAAGTTTATTTTGTCCATAGGATATGTCTACTTTGGACTTGTTACTTTGCTAAATACACTACAACAAGGAGGCTCAGGACAATGGCATTATAATGTTTTTGGCCAAAGTAATCCTATTATCTTAGATTGGTGGTTGGTGATTATTCCTTCAATTATCATCACCGCTTTGATTGCTCGATATACTGATAGTAAAACTCAAACAATTTTCTTTTATTTGTTTACCGGTCTGGTCGTCTTCCTGATTGTTGGTACATATTTATAATTTCTTATTAGTATGAAATATATAAAGTATATAATTGCCATAGTATGGGTTCATATATGTACAGTAACTATACTACTAATAATAAGATCAGGTGGAGGTAACTTTTCCGTTAGTGATTTTTATGACGAATACACCGGATTTTGGGGCAATACCTACATCCAATGGTGGTGGGCGTTGATACCTTCTTTTATTGCCGTTGTGATTTATGCAAGGTATTTCTCGCGAGCAAGTCAGAGACGGATTTTGATTTTGTACACAATCCTCGCCTTGTTGTTTATTTTAGGGACAAAATTATAATAAAAATATATTTATAATGAATACCATAGAGAAGCAATATATCTTTAATCTACATTATATCGGGCACAAGGTTTTTATCATCATCAGCATCCTGCTAGCTCCCCTGTGGGGATGGGCTCAATCGGATGTGCCCTTGCCTTTTCTCAGTATAGAGATAGGGGGCAATACGAGAATAATTATTACCGATCCAGAAGGCAATCGCACTGGCTCACAAGGATATGAAGTGCACAAGGCATCAGACAATGCTCATTTGGTATTAGCATATGGTAAGCAATCTATTTCCTACGCCCAGCCAGTACTTGGCAAGTATGAGCTCGATCTGAAGGGCAGGCATAATGAGGTGTATGAGCTTGTGCTCGCTTGGTATGACGGGACTCAATATGAGCACCAGAGCTATCGATTCTATGCCAAAGCGGAGAGCTCTCGCAAGCTTGATATTACTTTGGAAGATGTGGGTGATGGTAGATGGCGAGTAAGCTCACCTAGCTTTGAGCAGGTATCTGCTCAGATTGGTAGATCAGAAAAAGATGAGAGTACAGTGTGGGTGTCTTGGCAGGCACTAGAAGGAGTGCGTAGCTATTATGTATATGCCAAAGAATCGGGGGCGATGCAATTTGAGCGAATTCTTAGCACAGAGGCTACCTCGAGCGCTACGGGTATTCCCTGGGGAGCGGATGCCAAGCTTGGGCCGAGCTATCTTGCCGTATCTGCTGTGCTAGAAAATGGCCGTGAGACAGCGCTTTCGCTCATACTCGCTACCGACGACAGCGATGGCGATGGCTATAGCGACGATCGCGAAGAAGCACGGGGTACCAATCCCTATGCACGAGATAGCGATGGCGATGGGGTAGATGATTTTTTGGAAATTAATCGCTTTTATTCTGATCCGCTCAATCAGGACAGCGATGGCGATGACTATAGTGATGGTGAGGAAGTGAATGCGGGGACTCTCCCTAATAGTGATCGATCCTATCCGGGAGTGGGGCAAGAATGTGCCCCGCCTGCACAAGGGGATTGGGAAGTGCACAATGATTGTACGGTGGTGGAAAGTGATGTCATTCCCGCTGATCTGATTGTGTTTCCAAAAAGCATTTTGAGTATTGCACGGGGAGTCACGCTCTGGTTTGATTATTTGGAGCACTCGATCCTAGTTCTTTTTGGTGGAGGTATCAAAATGGCTCCTGATGCTCGTATTGAGCAACACTGACGAGTAGGCAATAGATAGGCAAGAGCTTCCCAAATAAAATATGCTAAAAGTTGTCCGGGCTCGACAACTTTTAGCATAAAATGGGGGGAGGTGAAATAGGGGGGATGTATTTAATTAAATTATTTTTTAATTTTTTAATTTTAGATTGTGTCTACAATTGAAGAAGTGTATGTCTAATCCAAAGAATCTGTATTAAGTGGGAGAGGAGATATGCTTAAGGGGGTATGTATAAAATAAAGTTCGCCCGGAGGGCGCGCTTATTTATCTAATACTAAATGAAAAATACATTACTAGCTCTATTACTCCCCCATATGAGCAATACAGGTAGGAGCTGAAGGATTTGCTTCTAGTCGCTCCTTTTCTATCTCTTTGCCACAGCGTACACAGAGCCCAAAGCTACCAGCATCGATACGATTAAGGGCTTCTTCCACCATACGATAGCGTATCTCAAGCTCATTGGTGATTGATTCATTGCGAGTAAATGATTCAAGCTCTGTCCCTATCTCTACTGGGTCTAATGACGGTGGTTCGCTAGAGAAATCATCTTCACGGGCTTGAAAGCCCCCATCAGCGCGCTCATTTTTTATTGCTATTTTTCCAAGCTCTCTTTTCAAAAGCTCCTTATCTTTTTCCAATCGCTCTTTATATTCTTGTATATCAGTCATATTCGCGATTATACCTACTCGTGTAATTAGTGCAAGAAGAGCAAAATATAAATAAAAAAAGAGCCCCAACGCGCGTGGGGCTCAAAAGTGCAGACGCACTCGGCTAGCCGAGAGTGTTGGCAGCCGAAGCTAGCCGAGCGCGTCATATCTTGCCGACCAAAGCAAGTCGCCATAATTTTAGCAAATACCCCAAACTTGTCTAGGGCACGGAGGGTGGGGTGCCGTGCTTGCGCACGGCACCCCGATGATCAGGCTCGAGATCAATCGCTTGTGGCGACCGAGTGAGCTTCTGTATGGCAGCCATAGAGTGGGCTCGATATTCCTGCTGATTGCTCAACAAGAATCGAGCTTTCCTCCGATACGAAATTTGGCGGGAGTCTGTGAAGCTCTTCAGCCCCAAGCCCAATACCAAATCCGTAGCAGACTACCATTATTTTCATCATCGTTTTCTCCTTCGCTTTGGTCGGTTATTTGCACCAGCAATCTGCCAATTGCCAATGCGCGAGCTATTATACACAAAAAAATGCAATCGTATATGGAGGGCCTGGTGAGAAGTTTGCTATAATGGGCACACAAGCTATGTTTAGAGTACGATATCACACGCCACTACTGCTAGGATTGCTGGGCGCTATTTTGGCTCTCCCCGGTGCTTTTGTCTTTGCAAAAATTGATGTACGCGAGATTCAAAACAATCTTCAAGAAACATCCAATCAAATATCCGAGCTAGAGCAAGAGATCAAACAAGATGAAGCAGAGCTCGATCGGCTCAAAGGAGAAAAGCAAACCCTCTCAAGCACAGTATCCAGCCTCAATGCTTCTCAGTATCGGCTCGAGAAATCTATCAAACAAACAGAATCTACCATACAAAAAACAGAGCAAGAAATCCTCACCCTTTCCGAGCGTATCGCCGAGCTCGAGCAATCTATTAGCCAGAATCGAAAGGTAATTGGCACTACAGTACGAGAAATCTATAAATCAGAAGATACAAGTGTCTTTGAGGCTCTGCTCATCTATGATACTTTTTCTGAATTTCTTGCCGAGAGTGATGCCCTTCGGCAAACAGGTGTCGTCCTCAAAAAAGAGCTGGGCACCCTCGAGGCCACCTATGGACGATTGAAAGACACGACGCAAGAAAAAGCTCAAGCCAAGTACAAGCTTGAGACTGAGCAAGAAAATCTTCAAGACCGCAAACAGGTAGTGGCATACACCAAGCGGAGCAAGGAGACCCTTTTAAAAGAAACACAAAATAAAGAAGAAGTATACCAGCGTACTCTGGCAGAAAAGCGCCAGGCCTTGCGAGAATTTGAAGCACAGATGCAACAGCTTGAGCTCGAGCTCAATATTGCTATTGATGAATCACGGGTACAAGACCCTCTGGTAGGCTTGTTTAGCTGGCCTTTTAGTAATTGGTATCGTATCACCCAATTTTTTGGCAATACAAGCTATGCTTCAAGCGGTGCCTATAATGGCCGTGGGCACAGTGGGGTAGATTTTGCCACTCCGCTGGGGACACCTATATTGTCACCAATGGATGGGGTGGTGATGGCAGCTGATGATACAGGAGCTCATGGCGCTCGTATCAATGGCTCATATCAGCAGTGTATTTCATATGGAAAATGGATCGTTGTAGATCACCAAAATGGGCTTTCCACTCGAGTCAATCACCTCTCGCTCATTAAGGTACGAGATGGCGAGAGGGTGCGTCGTGGGCAGGTCATCGGCTACTCGGGCAATACTGGTATATCTACTGGACCACACTTGCATGTTTCGGTGGCTGCTACTCAGGGAGTACAAATTCGTCGCCTTGGGGATGTTATTACAACTACCGCTTGTCGAGACGCACGAGCGCCCATCATCTCCTCAAATGCGTATCGTGATCCTTTTGATTATTTCCCCCGCCCGCACTTTACTCTCAGTGAAGTAGCGCTCGGTGATAGAGGCACTTCAGTACGCAATTTACAAATGATGCTCAAGCACGAGCGTATCTTCCCTATAGAAATCTCAGCCAATGGGGTGTATGGCCCTACTACCGCCAAGGCAGTCCTCAAGTGGCAGAAAAAATATCGAGTAGACAATCCTTCAGAATTGGATGCCCAAGCTGGCAAAAGCTTTGGTGAAGCATCACTCAAGCGCTATCAATCTTTCTTCTAGTTATATAATCCCAAAATCTTTATATAATCCCCAGGTATTTATACCTTGTTTTTGCTAATAGTGGGGGGTACAATAAATTTACTATGCGGATTTTACAAAAATATAGCGTTTTACTAGCAATACTAATTGCCCTGCCTCTCCTGCTAGCTCATCAAGCGTGGGCACAAGATGCCCAAGCAGAAATTGAAAATACTATTAGCGATATTAGTCTAGAGGCAGAGGGAGCAATTCTAGTATCAGGAAGCATCGCAAGCTCGAGTAATAGAGGCCCCTTCTATATTCAAGCAGTGCTTTCCGACAAAGATGGTATCACGCGCGATAGAATCCAGAGCAGACAAGCTCTCATCCCTGGCTCTTCTTACGAAGAGCGATTCAAGTTTGGTCTCTCGCCTGTTACCAGTGATAGGGTAATACTTATGACCGTCACCGAAAGCGGAATTCCCTTTGATATTGATCCTCTACAAATAAAGTGGAGTAGTGATACCCCAGAAGCCCGCACCAATGAGATCCTTGATATTATTTCTTGTGAGCATCAAGACGCCTCAGAAGAGCTGGTTTGTAGCTATCGAGGAGAAGTGGATACTCAATCTATCACCGTACGGCTCTATGATGGTCAGCCGTATACTGCTACACAAATAGCAGAGACTACTTCTTTGATACAAGAAGAATTAGATGGAGAGCTTGTTTTAAGTGCCTTTGCCAAGCCACAAGAAGATGGCTTGTATATTTATACAATTACTGATGACCGAGGCACCCTACTACACCAAGGCTCTGTGCGTAGAGGAGCAATTCCTGGATTTGAAAAGGAGCAGTCACTTGCAGATCAAGAAAAGCAGGATCAGCAGAGATTTTTGATGATACTCGGTGCTTTGAGCCTTGCCTTTTTCACTGCAGTGATGATGCTTTCACAATTCTTATTGAACCCAAAGAAGACTCGTTGGATATGGATTGGGGTGGGAGCTCTTATTCTTGCTTTCTTGAGTGTGTGGTATGTCGCTTATGCAGCCACCTATCAATCTACCAATTATCCGCAGTACCAATATGTAGTGGATGTTACTCCTATTGATGCCACCGAGAATGTAGATGGTGATGTAATCGATACGACCTATATCATTTCTTTTAGTGCCTTTGATACTTATACAGGCAATGCGCCTATGGAGCAAAAGGTAGATATTACCTTCGATGGCTCTACCTACCAAGCATTTATTCGAGATGAATCAGGAGAAGTGGTGCATTCTCGCCAGGTCACTATCGCCGAAAGTGAAAAGAACACGAGTGCTCTCAAGGTAGTCGATGGCTGTGGAAGCTACTACCAATTCTCTGAAGCAGGCACTGATGTATACGGGAGCTACGACTGTAGCCCATACCCACTCTTTAATCTTGATGCCACAATCGGCTGTATGAATCCAAATGCTAGTAATTATGATCCGAGTGCTATCATTTCAAGCGGGCAATGTAATTTTGGGGGCTGTATCATCCCAAGCGCGCTTAATTACAATCCATCAGCCACTATTGATGACGGCTCATGTGTGGTCGAGGGCTGTGTAAATCCAGAGGCTACTAATTATGATCCGAAAGCCACTATTGATGACGGCTCATGCCTCTGTGGCGGTGGCTCTTGCGAGGATGTATATGGCTGTACCAATCCTGAATCCTCAAACTTCAATGAGCTAGCCACTATTGATGACGGCTCGTGCGATAATTGTATGTGGATACCGATTATTCCTGACCCTTCTACCTTCTGTGCTACCGAGATCTATTACCAAACCAATAGCTGTACAAAAGAAGTACGCACCGTACAAGGCAATTTGCAATCTAAGTGGCTCCCCGATATATCAGCAAATGATATTTGTATTGGTGATTTTGTCACCCAAACCGAGCAGTGCTCACCACTTGATAAGCCCGCCACTCGAGTGCTCGAGGGTACGAGCAATAGCCCATTCTGTTTTGCTCCCATTACAGAATTTGAAGTATCTACCAATCTCACTAATTGGACTAGTTGTGAAAAGATAGGTCGCATCCAAATGACTCATCCGAGCCAAGAGCTTTACTTGCGACCATCAGGTACTGAGCCAGTAGACTCATGGGCAATTTCACAAGAAGCTGGAGAGATTAGTGGCTCGGTGAGCTCATATAAGGGAGATGTGTGGAAAGCACAATTCAATTATCTTGTTGAGCAAAAGCAATTCAATGATGTGTCGATTACTATGAGGTCGCCTGCAGGGAATGAGGCCACTCAGCTTTGTAATATTTCTCTCTTGAGCTTTAGTTTTGAGGAGCGCTAGAGCTAGAGGGTGTAGCTTGTAAAAGACAAGAGCCCGCGCCTTCGGCGCGGGCTCTTATCTATGAGATTTTATTTAAAACAAGAAGCCAGACACCCCAGATAAAATTACTTGCGTATCATTTTGAGAATCTGCTTGAAATAAGCGCGCCCTATATACGGGTAATACCACCAAGAAGTAGGCAAATCATAGCGGGGATAATGCAAGAGCTTTTCCCCACCAAAGCCGAGCTTGAATTGATTGAGCCCGGCTAAGGATGCGTCATCTTCTCCCACACTAATACCACCCCAATTAAAATCTTGAATACCTTGCTCCTTGAGATGCTTGATAATCTCCCATTTGATAAAGTAGTAAGCACCTAATTCGCGCTTGCCTCGCTCGGTGCTGGCTCCATAGGGGCAATAGGCGTGCTTGCCAAAGATAGTGATGATATTGATAGCGTGGATTTCTTGCTCGCTGTCTCGCACCACCGCTACAAATGATTTTTTGTTGCCCGCGAGCGCTTCAAAAAGTATTTTAAAATGAGTATCACTATGAGTAGTGGTGTGGTGAGCTTGAGTAGTGGCTTGATTGATACAGATAAAATCATCACGAGAGCCAAGTAGATCATTGCCGTAAGCAAATTCTATAGATAGATTATTTTTTTGTGAGGCAGTAATATTTCGTCGAGTACTTTTAGAGCACTTGTGCCAGAGAGTATCAATTGGGGCTTTGAGATTTAATAGTGCTTCACCTTCGGCTTGAGCAAAGCTTGTTGTATTAGGATAGGGGGCTTGGCGAAAAGCTTGATGAGGGCGAGGAAGCTCGAGCCGGAGGAATATAAGCTTGTGACGAGAGGCATAATCACGCAAAAAATTGGCGAGCTCATCAAGGATAGTGTCATCCGGAGAGCTAAGCCATACAGGGCCGTACGGAATATCTGCAAGTTTTAAGCCATAGCCGAGGGGATAATGAATGATTGCAAAGTAGCCGATGATTTTTTTGCTTGATTCTTCTTCGATGATAAGGTGCTCCGCATCACGATTGAGCTTGTGCTGGAAATCTAGATACTCCAAGCTATGTTGCCAGTGAGCAATATCCAATCGTGCCCATTCTCCTGAAGGTGCTGTGCGAAATATATAGCGAGGGCTTGTCATATCTATAGAGTATAGCAAATACCAAGCAGGTGTATCTAGGGGCCAATACTGGGGTATGCAGACTATTTATAATTTATGGTAAAAGTTGTCCAGCTGGACAACTTTTACCATAAATCGTTGAAATAATTTAAGGCTTATTCCTAGAGCGGATGAGCTTGCTATTCTAAGGTTTTAAGTTAAGTGATGTACTTAAAAGCCAAAGGCCTGAAATATGCATTTTTATATTACAAATCCCACTTTTCTAGTATCTTTGTGTATAAGTAGCGCTCTTGTATGCTTCGTTCGCGTGTATAATTATGAGAAGTAGTATGTCATTTTTTGCCGCTAATCATCAGGAGCGACCGAAAGCAGGAAATGTCCGAATTATCGGGCTCTTTGCTTGTGCTCTGCTCTTGCCTGTGCTCGCTTTTGCACAGCAATCGGCTCCTCCGGGCAATAATACCGATCCACCTATCAATACGGGGAGCGCCTCACAGATAAAGGCAGGAGGGCTGAGCCTCGGCTCTTTAGTAGTAGAAGGGGGTATTATTTTTGAGGGCAATCTGGGGATTGGCACTAGTGGGCCAGCTAGTAGCCCGCTTGAGGTAGTGGGCAGTGCGGTGAGTATTATTTTTGGTCAGAATGATAATCCAGCTTATCAAGCCCAGCTTATAAGTGGTGATTCTTTCTATGGCTTTCGTGATGGTGATGGGGCTAGCACCTTGAGCATCTTGCAATCCAATGGCTCTGTGGGTATCGGCACTACTACTCCATTACAAAAATTACACGTAGATGGCAATCTGGCGCTTACTACAGGGCAACACATTTATTTTGGAGGCACTAGTGGGCAAGACCTGTATGGTGATGGAGCCACAGCACTTTATTTTGATTCTGCAAGTGCCAACACGGCATATTTTCTTATGCGTAATTCAGTCAATGCTCCTCTGGGCTATTTGTATGGAGACAACACAGGTAATTTTGGCTTACTTGATGCAGATGGCAATTGGGCTATCCAAAGTGATACCGACGCCAACATCAATTTCCGAGTAAACAACGATGAAAAAATGCGCATCCTCTCGAGTGGCAATGTGGGGATTGGGACAGCGAGTCCCGGATTGAAATTTGATGTATCAAATACATCAAATCAAGCTAATTTGGGAGTTATCCGTACAGATGGCAAATGGGCTACCCTATATGCAGGTTCTGGATTTTCAGGGATAGGGTTTGATAATTCAGGATATTTCAATATTAGTCCAGAATCTTCTCGTACCGGAACTACGGCAGGCGGAGGGTTGACTATTAATAATCTGGGCTCTGTCGGCATCGGCACCACAGCTCCCAGCGCAGGGCTCAAGCTAGATGTGGCAGGCAAGGTAGGAGCTACAGAGTATTGTGATGCAGATGGAGCTAATTGTACCCTTGCTGCTAGCTTGGGGGGAGGCGATAATTTGGGCAATCACACTGCCACTCAAAATCTTGTACTTGGAAACAATAGTATCACTGGCATCGGAGAGCTTCAATTTAATAGTGGAAGCAATCATAGTATTACCTCAAATGCTGCTGGGCTTATTTTTGATGGGGGTGACGGTACTCCTGACTTTTTAATCTACGATAATCAATCATACACCAACAATCTTATGCTAGGATATAATGGCACAGCTATTCTCTCTACCTACGACACCAATGAAGACCTGCAGATATCTGCTAATGGTACGGGGATAGTAGATATCAATGATAGTGTAGATATTTCAGGTGAACTCACCCTCTCTTCTGCTCGAAAGATCAATTTTGGTAGCCAGGAATTGTATGGAGATAATAACACTCATTTATACTTTGATTCTAATAATGTTAGTATTGCAAGTTTTATGCTCCGTAATTCCAATAATGCAGTTATCGGTTCACTTCATGGGACTAATACTGGTATGTTTGGATTATTAAATGGTTATGGCAATTGGATCATTCAATCAAATCTCGATGACAATATCAATTTTCAGGTATCTAATAGTGAAAAAATGCGCATTGATTCTGCTGGACAAGTGCAAATTGCTACCACTACCGCTACCTCATCACTCAAGCTTGCGGTAGATGGCAAGGTAGGAGCTACCGAGTATTGTGATGAAAATGGAAATTATTGTAGATCACTAGCTGCTGGCTGGCCATTTATCAGCTCACCGATAGCACATCCTGGAAATGGTAATGCTATTGTAGTAAATCATAATTTACCCGCTGCCCCCAATGAAGTCCAGGTAGATATAGTAAATGTAGCAGCTAGCGGTGTATTTGACGGTGGATATACCACGGGGGAACGTATTTATAATGTACCGAGCTTGTCTCAAACAAATGACGGTCTTCACCAGATGGGAATAGTAGTGATGACAGATAATAGTAGTCAGATAAAAATGAGAGTCTCTTCTCTGGGTTTTTTTATGGTGCAAAAAGATAGCGGTGCTCCATTTAGGTTGGATCCTACTAAGTGGAGCTTTATCGTTAAAGCCCGGTAAAGTTTGTAGCTTGATGATGGGGGATGAGGAGGGCGGGGCCAAAGGCCCCGCCCTCTTCCTTTCAATCCTTAAAAATCAAGGATTGAAAGGATTAAGATTTCTAAGCCCTACAAATGGGAGAATAATCACCCCCCATTTATACACAAGCCCCCACTTATCAAACACCCAATAATTAGCTACTATAAAGCTATATGAAACACATACTCAAAAACACCACACTCGTCTTGGGAGGTATTGCCCTTGCTATAGGCAGTATGGTATTCGCTGCTACCTGGCAAGGCACTGATACTATTCAAAATGGACAAATCATAGAAGCAGATGTTATTAAAGATAATTTTGATTATTTGTATGAGCTAGTAGGGGAAGTGAAAGCTAGTTGTAGTGGAGGAGGAAGTATTATCCTAGGAAAGAACCCTATTACGGGTGAAAATATCACTCAATCACTACCAGCTAATGGAGGAGAGCATCTACAAGTAGCAGGAGCAGATGGAACAGTATACCAGTGTCTTGATGGTAGCTGGAACGCTATCAATATGGGCTCAGGAGCAACATCTAATAATCCATGTCCTCCTGGACAGCAATTGGTGAATTCTGGTGGTGGGATGATGGTATGTAATCCAGGCGCTGGAGGCCCACAATAAAAAGGGCAAGCCAAGCCCACAGAGACTCGCAACAAAAGCAAAACAAGCGCTTTGTTTTTGTTTTATTCTAAGAATGTGAGGATGTTTGCTTTATTTCGATAGAGAAAATGGTAAAAGCTGTCCGAGCTCGGACAGCTTTTACCATTTTTGTTTTCTCTCTCTTATTCTAATCTAAGTAGCAGACAAGCTTAAGGAGGCAGGGCTATATATGCTATAATAGGCGCACCATATATTTAATATAAAATAGCAATATGACAGATTACAATACTTTATACACCCCTGGAGATATTGATAAAGGAATGATTAATACAGTGATAGAAATCCCCCAAGGGTCGATGCATAAAATAGAATACAATCGAGAGCTGGGCACCTTTGAATTGGATCGAGTAGAGCCAGGTATTTTTGCTAAGCCGACTAATTATGGCTTTATTCCCGCCACCCTTGATGATGATGGCGATGAGCTCGATACTCTCGTGGTAGTAGGAGAGCCACTGCCTCTGGGAGTGGTGGTACGGGCTCGAGTAATAGGTATTCTTGAATTTGAGGATGATGGTGAAATGGATCATAAGGTAATCTGCGTGCCTGCTGATGATAGACACGAAGGATCTCGTATCCAATCAATAGATGATTTGGGAGAAGTGTGGAAGCAGAAGATAGAGCATCATTTTACCCACTATAAAGATCTCAAAAAGCCTGGAAGCACCAAAGTGCTTGGCTTTGGAGATGTGGGCAAAGCCAAAGAGGTGATACAGGAATGTATTGATCGCTGGCAGAATCGCTAGGATTATTCTCCCGTGTAGACACGATCCTCACTGCTCGTCTACCAGCCCCCCACTTGAGTATTTATTTGCACCTGACACTAAATACTACATTGCATACACAAGCCCTTAATGAGGGCTTGTGTATTTTTGTGTAGGATAGGAATAATGAGGGGCAGAGGCGAAGGAAAGAATATAGAGAAAAAAAGAGTATAGAGGCGAAGGAAAGAATATAGAGAAAAAAAGAGTATAGAGAAAAAAGCTGGAGGGGGTAGTATTTAGTGTCAGGTGCAAATAAATACTACCCCCTCAAGTTTTTCGCTACGTGCAACGCTTGTTTGGATGCAGAATGAGGGAATTGTGAGGGAAAATAAAAAATATATTACATAGCTCTATATAATATCAATGCCAACTTATTCATTTACAGCTGGAGCAAATAAGGCTAGTATAATATAGTATGTTATACAAGGATACAAAACGTATAGGCAAACAGGAGATGGCTCTTTTGGAGGAAATCAATGCTGGAGATGTGGTCTTTGGATTCCTTACATCTGGTGGATCTACGACGATTGCCTATCGGCAAGCCAAGCGGCGCGCTTATAGACGCAAAGAGGATTGTAGGAAGCAGGATATCCTTCGGAGACTCAAGCGCCTTGAAGAGAAAAATTTAATTTGTATAGAGCAAGTATCAAGCAAAGAGCGCCGGGCACAACTCACCGAAGAAGGCCAGGTACAGCTATCCAAACAAAAACTCATAGAGCAATATGCCTCGTATCACAAATCATACAAATGGGATGGGGTATGGCGAATAGTAATGTTTGATATTCCACAAGAACAGCGAAGATATCGCTATGCCTTGCGTCATCTATTACAAGAATGTGGCTTTGTACAAGTACAGCAGAGCGTATATGTTGCTCCCTATCCTTGTAGGGTGCTCAAAGAGTATATTGCAAACAATCGTATCATTGGTAGCTATGTGCACATTGTCAAAGGAGAGTATGTGGGAGATGATATGCGCTTGCGGAAGGAATTCGGCATATAAAAGTGGTAAGCAGGAGGAAAAAAAGCTCTGTACCGGCTTCAAAATAAGAAAAGAAAGGATGCTTATTTAGCGCTAAAAATGATAGGGGTAGTATTTAGTGTCAGGTGTAAATAAATACTACTTTTGGTTGTTTGTGTGGTGGAGAGATTGGGGAGAGGTGGGAATGTCTTGGTGTGGTGTTTGGTGTGAGGGAATATGGGGGGGTAGTATTTAGTGTCAGGTGCAAATAAATACTACCTTTGGGGGGTGGGCGTATTGTGGCTATAGCCGAGCTGGGCGAGCGTTTCGCGTGCTACCTCTACATCACTCCATCGCTCACGGCTGCCACGAGGACCCATAATAAAAGGATCGGTGCCTTTGCCAGTAATAAGGATGACTTCTCCTGATCGAGCACTTTGAAATGCCTCAAGAAATGCCTCTCGGCGATCAAGGATTTTGATATAGTCTATGCCCTCACGAGATTTATCCATACCTTTCTCCATATCTTCTATAATTTGCATAGGGTCTTCATCGTAAGGGTCTTCATTAGTGAGCACGACGAATCGGCAATGCTCTTGGGCAATACGCCCAAAATCAGGCCGTTTCCATCTATCTCGCCCACCTCCACAGGCACCGAGAATACCCACAATGGAAGTGCCAGCCCAGGCTTGATAGATTGCCTCAAGGCTGTCATTAGTATGCGCATAATCTACAATTACTCGAAATGGCTGTCCCATAATTATCTCCTGTCCGCGCCCTGGGATAAGATGCATTGATTCAATACCAGCTTTGATAGCTTGGGGGGATACGCCTGCAAAGCTTCCTGCACTACAGGTAGCTAGTATATTGGCAAAATTATGCTCACCCAAGAGAGGTGAGTGAATGTGCTCGCCTTGGTATACAAAATCAATGCCGTCTTTGTCAATTTGGGCCTCACTGTGAGCTTTGGTGCTAAAGAGATATTGCTCTTCTGCTCCTGCTTGCTCTATAAAATCGGCATAATGAGGATCATCGGCATTGGCGATGATGGCACGGGGGCGTTTGGGTGAGTGCGCTAGCGAATGGAGTACAATATCGAGCTTGGCCCGCTTGTAATTTTCAAAGCCCCCGTGAGACTCAAGGTGCTCGGGGCGTAGATTGGTGACGATAAGGGCATCAAGGTAGAGGTAGCGGTTACGAAATTGCTTGGCGCCTTCGCTCGTCATCTCTATAATTACCCAATCGCAATCTGCTTGTATGGCTCGGCGGAGAAAGCGCTGAAGGTACATACGCCCAGGCATTGTTTGTTTGAAAAGATTACTCTCGTGATCATCGCCAATACTAAAGCGAATGGTGCCTGCCACGGCGGTCTTATACCCCTGGGCTTTGAGCACAGCATCTACTAATTCGGTGGTAGATGATTTGCCTTTGGTGCCTGTGATGCCAATAATTTTTATATGCTTGCTCGGCATACGATATATAAGATGTCCGAGTAGAGCCATAAGGTAGTGGTAGCTTGGCTGGAAGAAGGTAAATATTCTACGAGGAATGAGGGCTTTGATCCTCTGAAGCAGGGTATTCATATGAATTATAGTAGCATATAAATTGGGGAAAATAGAGGTGCATTTATATAGTATTTTTGTACAATTAGGATATGGAAAAAAGTAATACACCAGTACACAACGTAGAGTCACATAGCTCCCCTCTTTTATGGGGGACGATGATTGCGCTCGTATTAATAATTTTAGCAGGAGGATATTATTGGTATATCCAAAAGAATGGAGGGGGATTTCTTGATCTGTCATTTCCTAGTGCCAATAGTGATGGAGAGCAAATTACTCCAGAAAATAGCGTAGTCAATGATCCGCGATATGAGGATCTTTCAGAGCCACTTTCAGAGCAAGAGGAATCTAATCGACTAAGCCGAATTGCTAGAGAGCGAGAGGCTCTCTTGGCTGAGCGAGCACGCTTGCAAAATCAGGCCTCAGCAAATGCGAATGCTACAAGCTCTGCAGGAGGAGCGATGAGCCCAGAGCAGGCCCAAGCACAGGCAGAGCGACAGCAACAGATTGATGCCCAGCTCTTGGAGCTTCAAAATGCTGAAGAATATCCACCACTGCCTAGCCCCGGGCTTTAGTGGGGTGTTGTGGAAATACAATATAGTAAAGCCGCGCCTCCGGCGCGGCTTTACTATATACAAACTCGTAATTATCGACCCAAATTTTGTACACAATTACTATTCTTATCTAGGCTAGAGCTAAGGTATAATTGAGTCTATAGATTATAGACAGAATATATGTTTGCAAGAATTTTTTCACCCTTGATACAATCGCTCGCATTTGCTTCGGCTACTATTTTTTTGGGGGTGGCTTTTGTCGTGCAAGGGCAAGAGGCAGCTCCACCAGGAGCCAATGCCTTGCCACCGATAAATGTGGGAGAGGGAGGACAGGTAAAAGAAGGAGGATTAAGCCTAGGCTCTCTGATAGTAAAGGGAGGCAGTGTATTTGAAGGTAATGTGGGAATTAATATGGCCTCAGATATAGAGCTTGCGGTAAGGGGCAAGGTAGGAGCAGAGCAATTTTGTGATACCAAAGGTAAGGACTGTATTGATATTGATAATTTAGTAAGTGGTAATGGCCTTTGGTCATCCCGAGGAAATGATAAAATTTACTACAACAAAGGCAATGTAGGTATTGGCACCAATAATCCTTTGTCTACCTTGGATGTAGATGGAAGAATCACGGCTACTGACTTACGCCTGCTTGGATTTTTGCTATTTGATGATAATACTGGTGGTGATTATATTGCTCATACAAGCCAAGATGGTCTGAGCTATTATGAAAATGGGAAGGAGCAGTGGCGATTAGCGGGCAAGGGCGATAGCTATATCAATGGAGGAAAGGTGGGAATAGGCACCACCGAGCCGGTGACTCGGCTTTCGGTCGAGGGAGATGTATCTGCAGATCGGTATTGTGATAAGAATGGGGAGAATTGTGGTGATTTCGGTGAAGGATTTATTGATACTTGTACTAATGGGCAATCAGATGGTGATGGTAAGGGAGACAAGGCAAATTGTGTGGCAGCCGCAGATCTAGATGATAATTCTTGGATTTTCTTTAAGTGTAAGATTGATGGTCCAGGTAGTATGATAACAGGCACGGGACATTGGCATAATGGTTTTAAAAAGTGGATGTATGATAATGGAGATACCCCCTTTTTTTGTAAAGATAGCACTATATTAATTATGAGATATGCATCCTTCCCAATGCCATCGTATTAAGATATTCACTAGGTTTGTAGCTTGGGGAGAAAGAGGCAAGGCCATAGGCCTTGCCTCTTTCTTTTTGCAAATAGTATAAGTTTGAGTAAAAAGCTCTTTAGTTATATAGATTTTTAGTAATAGAGATACATACGAGCTCTATTCTTTAGGGGCTAAACAAAAAAGCAAGAGCCAGAGCTCTTGCTTTTTATCTTCTACACAAATAAATTTTATTATTTATATTTATTGTATATTAGCTTTTGTCCTTATCTTCATCGGAGACTTCTTTGGGAGCATCGGTATGCTCTTCGTCTACTTCTTCGCTCGTATCTTTCTGATCAGATTCTTCTGGGGCTACTTCTACGCTCGTAAGCTTGTCAGCCTTTTCTTCTTCGGGAATATCTTCGAGGTCGACAACTAATCCGTCGGTTTGTTCTTGTTCTGCTTCTGTGTCGGCTTGAGGTGCTATATCATTGCTACTAATGATTGGCGCTGGATCACCTTCAAATTCTGGAGTGATGATTTCATTGCCTTCAGCATCTACCTGGATAATATCTATTTTGTATCCAGTAAGTCGAGCGGCAAGACGCACATTTTGTCCTCCACGCCCAATTGCTAATGAATATTGATCTTCAATTACATCTACTCGTGCGGTAGATTCTTCCTCATTGACACTAATGTCACTAATTCGAGCAGGGGAGAGAGCAGATTCAATAAAGTCTTCGGTATTATCCGACCACTCGATAATATCAATTCGTTCACCGGAAAGCTCGGATGTTACCGTACTGACTCGAGAGCCATTTTGTCCTACCATAGCTCCGATAGGGTCGATATCCTCGTCGGTGGCTCTCACCGCCACCTTGCTTCGAAATCCAGGCTCACGGGCAATACGAGTAATTTCAATAGTGCCAGCACTAAGTTCTGGCACCTCTTGCTCAAATAATTTGCGTAAAAATTCAGGGTGAGTGCGAGATAATTTGAGAAATATCCCTCGTCCACCAGAATCATCTACATCAAACAAGTAGGCGCGTATCCTATCGCCCGTTTTGAAGCGTTCGGATTTAATCTGCTCGTGATAGGAGATAATCCCTTCAGCTTTGTCTAAATTCACGAAGATACTACCTCGCTCTACTCGCTCTACCGTACCAGATACAATCTCTCCAATCCGTGAGCCAAATTGCTCAGAGAGATAGGCTTTTTCGGCGGTACGAATCTTTTGCATAATTACCTGCTTAGCTGTTTGAGCAGCTACACGAGAAAATTCATTTTGAGCCTCAAGTGGAAAAACAAGCTCCTCGCCCACTTCGGCCCCTGTTTTGATCAAACGAGCATTTTGGGGGTATAAGTGTTGCTCTGGATTAAAGCGAATCTTGCGGTCTTCCTCAGCGATATGCTCTTGGTCGGGCATCATTTCGCCTTCATCAATCTCAATCACCTTGTCTGGGTCTACAACAATTTTAATCTGGCTATATTCTACTGCCCCCGTATCAATATCAAACTTAGCTCGAATAAGCTGGCCTCGTTTGCCAAATTCTTTTTTATACGCACTCGCAAGAGCCTCCTCGATTGCTTGGAGTACCACTTCACGACTTAGGCCTTTTTCTTCCTCAAGTTGAGAGAGTACGGTCTGCATCGTTTTTAAATCAAACATCATAATACTATATAGTCTTAGGTCAATAATATACCCCTCCGAAAGGAGCATGAAAAAATGAAGTCCGCACCGGGGGGTGCGGACCATTTCACAAGAAGTATATCATATACTATATAGATGCCAAATAGTGCAAAAACAAACAGTGGAGAAATACTAGTGACAAAATAGCAGAGGTATGTATAATACGGTCTATATGGATAAACAAAACAAAAGCGGATCGTTTATTTGGTACATATTAGTAGCTTTAATTATTATCGCCGTAGCCGTCTGGGGATTTGGCTTGATGGAAAATTCTGAGACAAACAACGGAGAAGAAGTATCTGACAACGGTATCCTTGATGAAATTGAAGGTGGAGATGAAGCCAACAGTGATGAGCAAGCACCAGTAGTAGATCAAGATGAAGCAGGAGATGCAATGGTAGATATGGATCAAGATGCTGATGCCAATGCTGACACTGATATGGATATGGAAGTAGAAGCTGGAGCTGAAGGAGATGTTGCAGTAGACCCTGCCTTGTAATAGACAACAATACATTACTAGACATACAATCACTCCATCACGGAGTGATTTTATTTGTCTATTTATAAACAACATAGGCTATGCACGGCGTACTCTGCTTTGCTATACTAGGTGATATGAATAGATATTTTGTATATGCAATTCTTGTCATACTTATGGTGGCTTTTTTCTTTGCATTTTTTGTTTTTCGCGATGAGCTTTCACGGGCACTCAGTGATACGACTGCCGGAGAACTATTTTTCCCGCCTGCTTTTGAGGATAGATCACGCAAAAGCCAGCTTGATATTCTCCTCCGTGATAATCAGCCAAAAATGACCGAAGAAGAGCGAGCACAGCGAATTAGGGTATTGGATTCGCTACGCAAAGATGCCCCAGGGACTCTCGATGTAGACGAAGCACTAGAGGCGCAGGCAGGTACAAGCACTCCTTCTTCACCTAATCTAGATGCATTGCGAAATGACCCTCATTCAGGAGCGCGCAACGAGGAAGACCTTAAGCGCTTGGAATTACTCAATCAGATGGCCCAATAGGATTATTGGATATTTTATATCAAAAGGGGTATGATAAAAGGGTACTTTACTATACAAAACTGAAACCATTAAAGTACGTCTATTACAAGACGAAATAGGGAGCCTTAATACACCCTATACAATTAAACGGCAATTATGGATTTAAAATTATTCGCCTTTTTTGCCACTATTATTTTTGTCTCGCTTTTAGGAGTCGTGGTGGGCTATCTCTGGCACTATGTGCGCAATACGCGCGCACAGGGAAAGCTAGAAGAGCGACTCTCACGGATGCGCGTAGAAGTGCAGGATGAGATAGCCCAACTAAAAGAGCGAGCAAATAAAGATGTGGCCCACCTCCAAGAAGAGGTACGCAAGCGACAAGAGAAAATTGATATTCGAGAGAGTAAGCTTGATGCTCGCAACGAGCGACTTGATGACGTGGAAGCCAAGCTACAAAGCGCCCGAGAAGAAATCACACAGGAAGAGCTCAAGCTCAAGACAGCACAAGAAGCCCTTGAAGCAGAGAGAATTCGATTGGCACATACAGACCCCAAGACGATACGAGAAGAGCTCTATCGAGAAATAGAAGAAGCAGAATCAGAGCACTTGAGTGAGCGTATGGATCGGCTTGATGAAGAGGGAGATGAACTCTATGAAGAAAAAGCAAAAGATATTCTCGCTTCTGCGATACAACGATATGGCAATAGTATAGAGAATGATATGATCTCTACTCATTTGGCAGTAGATGATGAGGAGAAGGGCAAAATTATTGGAAAAGAGGGGCGTAATATTAAGGCCCTTGAGCGAGAAAGTGGCGTACAGCTCATCATTGATGACACTCCTGGGCAAATTACCATATCCTCTTTTGATCCTATTCGGCGTGTGGTAGCTAAAACAGCTCTTGAAGAGCTTTTGGCAGATGGGCGGGTACAGCCAGCTCGGATAGAAGAAGCGGTCAAACGAGCACAGCAAACAATAGACGATAGTATCCTCAAAGAGGGGCGCAAGGCAGCCAAGGAATGTAATGTGCCGGCTCTCCCCCAAGAGCTACTGCATATTCTTGGACGGCTTTATTTTCGCTATTCCTATGGGCAAAATGTATTGCAACACAGCAAAGAAATGGCCCATATTGCCAATGTGATTGCCAATGAGATTGGCGCAGATGCTTTTGTAGCACGTGCCGGGGCACTTTTGCATGATATTGGCAAAGCGGTGGATCATGAAGTAGAGGGTACTCATGTAGAAATTGGGCGTCGGATTTTGCAAAAGTATGGGGTAGATGAGAGTATCATCAAGGCAATGCAGGCGCATCATGAAGAATACCCTTATGAGACTGTAGAGTCTCGTATTGTGCAAACAGCCGATGCTATTTCATCAGCTCGACCAGGAGCTCGAAGTGAAAATGCTGAGCTCTTTATTCAAAAAATGGAAGATTTGGAGCGAATTGCACGAGGAGCAGAGGGGGTAGAAGATGCCTACGCAATTGCTGCTGGGCGTGAGGTGCGCGTATTTGTCTCTCCTGAGGCAGTGAGCGATTATCAATCACGCAAGCTAGCCCGCGCTATTGCTGCGCAAATTAAAAAGGAGCTTCGCTATCCAGGTGAGATCAAGGTTGTCGTCATTCGAGAACAACGAAGTATTGAGTATGCGAGATAGGAGGATTGGAGAGTAGACAAAGAGCGCGCCCGAAGGGCGCGCTCTTTGTCTATCGAGAGTATTTTGTAGTACAATACTTGCATGTCACTTTTCAACGCGGTAATTTTGGGTCTTGTTCAGGGGCTCACTGAATTTCTTCCTATTTCTTCTAGTGGGCATATTTTTTTGCTCGAGCGCTGGATGGGCTTGGTAGGAAATATGGATTTTACTCTCTGGCTCCACCTGGGCTCACTTATTGCGGTGGTGCTTTACTTTAGGCGAGATATTATGCAGATGATTCTCGGCACCCTGCAGATGATTCAAAAAAAACAAGCTAATGTGCAAGGTATTTATACTCTCAAGCTCTTGACTGCTACTTTTGCTACTGTCCCCACGGCTTTGTTGATGTTAAAATTTTTCCCCTACAGTGAGCTTTCTCTTCGAGTAGTGGGCATCACCCTTCTGCTTACCGCGGTCTTGATTGTGTTTGCCGAGCGAGCGAGGAGGAGTGAGCAATCACTTTCGTGGCCACTTGTGATAGTCTTGGGCTTGGTGCAGGGGCTTGCTATTGTGCCTGGTATATCTCGCTCGGGGCTTACTATCGCCATTCTTATTCTTTTGGGAATTTCACGACAATTAGCTGCGCGTACTTCATTTTTGCTCGCTATTCCCACTATTCTTGGAGCGGGAATATACTCGTATATTGATCAAGGAGAGCGCTTTACCAATTTAGGCATCTTTGAGCTCACCGCGGTAGCCGTAGCAGCTATCTCAGCGTATGTAGCTATCGCTTGGATGATGCGCTGGGTGGAGGGTAGGTGGATATACTTTGCCTACTATTGTGTGGCTCTCGGGGTGATTGTGCTTTTCTTGGGATAGGCCACTTGGGAGGGGTAAAGAAGCCTGGCTGGGGAGGATTCCTCCCCAGCCAGGCTTCTTTTATACACGATTGAAAAGCAAGTCGTTTCCCCATACAATAGAGCTATGAATGATTTACGCAAGGTAATCAAAGAAGATAAAATTGTGGTGGAATCCCCCTCGCAAGCATCTATCAGAAAAACCATAGAATCCCAAGAGGCACAAAAGAATAAGACAGGAGATACACGAGCGGTAATTATGTATGTCATCACTCGAGCCGATTGGGAAAAAGAAGAAAAAAATCTTTATACCTTGGCAGAGTATTTTGCGAATGATTATCGAATTTGTGTAGTGTATGGCGCCTATCAATATCGAGGCAATAGCGCACTACAGCAAAAGCTTCGAGAGCTTGGTGTGGAGCTCTATCCACTACGAAAGCTTACGGACAAAATCATACTTTTCAATGAGATAAGCGTAATCTGGCAATTAGCCAAGCTTCTTTATGAGCTTGATCCTGTGGTGGTGCATAGCTATGATACGAAAACAAGCTTGCTTCTTGGGATGGCGCGAGGATTGCTTCGCCATAAGGCGCGATTTGTCGCTAGTATGTACACAAGTGATCGCAGGGAAAGCGATAGGAACACTCTAGCTGAGCGCTTTACACGCTGGCTACGCACTCGCTCGTATCGAATGGCTGATTGCATCATAGTGGGAGACGAATATTTAGAATCAGAAGCAAGGGCACAGCTTGCTGATTCTAGTAGAGTGCATCTCGTACGCCCGGGTATTAGTGATATTAATTTTGTTGATCCAGTCAAGAAACGCCAGGCGATGGCGGGTGAGGTATCAGCAATATTAGGAGAGAAAATTCGCAATTCTAATACAATTATTTTGGGTAATATTGCCCCTTTGGAGCCCGAGCATAATCTTGTCTTTATTTTGCAGGCACTTAGCCAATTAGAGGCAGATGGCTATTCTTTTGTATATTTTCATTATGGTGAAGGGAGCCAGCGGGTACTACTTGAGCACGAAATTAAGCGCTTTAATTTGGAACAATGCGTGGTTCTTAAAGGGCATGATAGTACAGCCGAGCGCTATCTATCGGTGTGTAATATTGTCGTACACCCAAGCTCATTGCCGGGCGTACCTCCCCTGGTGCAAGCTAGTGGGCTGGCTCGCCGAGCTCTCATCCTCTCTCCTACGCTCGGATTGCAAAATGCCTTGGAAGATACTAAGGAGGTACTATTTGTACCAGAGCGAAATGCCGAAGCATTAGCACAAAAGATTGCCTATCTCATTGAGCATCCTGAGAAGCGTCGTAGTATGGGCCTAGCGCTTGAGTCACGAGTCCGAGTGGATTATGATGTAAATGAAATGCGCCGACTCACCCGAGAGCTTTATGGAGTGGAGTGATGTTTGATGTCTGACTTAAGAAACTAACTATAGAAAATAGAGAAACCCAGCTTCGAAGCTTGTGAGCAAAACAAATCTGATATACTGTACATATGACGATGCACAGGATTTTGATTACCGGCGGAGCAGGCTATATTGGGACCGCTCTTGCACATAACTTTCTGAGCCAAGGATATCAGGTCTCAATTTTTGATAATTTTAGTACAGGACAGCGGGAGAAAATCCCTCAGGGCGCTCAGGTGATTGTGGGAGATGTGACCAAGCGGGCAGAAATTAGTGAGGCAATGAAGCAAAGTGCGCCTACTCAGGTAATTCATTTGGCAGCACTTAAAATGGTCGGTGAAAGCGAAGAAGATCCTGGAAAATATTATAGAGTAAATGTCTTAGGTACTCTTAATGTGCTCGAGGCGATGAAAGAGCAAAAAATATCATCTATTATTTTTTCTTCTACCGCTGCAGTGTATCAGCCGACATCGCAAGGTGTATATCAAGAAACAAATGCCTTAGAAGCTAATTCGGTGTATGGTAGTACCAAGATTATTTGTGAAGAGCTTATCAAGCAATATGCTCGATTGGGGTATATACAAAGCTATACAATATTTCGTTATTTTAATGTGGCGGGTGATGTAGGCATAAGCTACCTTGATACGCAGGCACAAAATGTATTCCCTTTGCTTGCCCAGGCTATCACCCGAGGCAGTGAATTTGCTATTTTTGGTGATGATTATAATACTCAAGATGGTACTGCGGTGCGTGACTATATTCATCTCGCTGATTTGGTATCAGCACACAAATCAGTGCTGGGACTAAGCCACCAGGAGGTGTTTAATTTAGGTACAAATATAGGTACAAGCGTGCGGATGCTGGTAGATGCTTTTGAAAAGGTAGCAGGCAAGCCTCTTGTGCAAAAGATTGAGGTTCGACGACCTGGAGATGCGGAATGCGCAATTGCTTTGTGTGATAAGGCATATTCGTATTTGTCATGGAAGCCACAGAAAACACTAGAGGATATGATCAGCTCTACTCTTGAGGTATATGAATAAAGAAAAAAAGAAAACATTACTACTTGCAGTAACTAAATCCTCATGGGGTGGGGCACAAAAATATGTGTACGATCTTGCACAGGGATTTCAGAGTGAGTACGATGTTCATATCCTATGCGGAGCAAACGAATTTGGGGGGGAGAATCTATTTGTTTCTAAGCTGGAATTGCTTGGGGTTAGGGTGCATCAGATTGGTACACTTAAACGAGATGTTTCATTGTTTGATGAAATACGAAGTGCTCGTAGTATTTATCGTGTATTCAAACAAGTCGATCCTGATATTGTGCACCTCAATAGCTCAAAAATGGGAGCTCTAGGGGGAGCGATTGCACGGCTATGCAGAATTAAACAAATTACATATACAGTGCATGGATTTCCTCAGTTTGAAGATCGTCCAAGATGGCAGAAAATTATTATAGATATAATTACTCGACTTACTTTTTTATTTGCTCATCAAATTATTTTAATTTCACAAAAAGAATATAAATATGCACAGAGTAAGTATAGTAAAAAGAAAAGCGTATTAATTTATAATGGTATCCATAATTTTAAAATAGAGGCACAGGAGCAATCGCGGACATGGTTGCTAAAAGATGCACCAGAAGCCATCCAAGAAAAACTCCAATCAAGTGCTATAGTGCTTGGTAATGTAGCAGAATTAGTAAAAAACAAAGGAATTAGCTATACACTTGAGGCAATTCGTGTGCTTAAAGAACAAGGGTATAATATTGTATATATACATATTGGCATAGGGGGTCTACGAGATTTATTAGAAAGTGAAGTAAAAGAAAAAAAGCTTGAAGATGATGTATATTTTGCTGGATTTAGAGATGCGAAACCATTATTAAATGCTTTTGATATTTTGGTATTCCCTTCAATTAAAGAGGGGCTCCCTTATGTGCCGATTGAAGCAGGATATACTGGCCTAGCGGTAGTAGCTACTCGAGTAGGGGGTATTCCAGAAATTATTGAAGATGAACACAGTGGTATATTAATTGAGCCAAAAAATTCTCAGCAAATTGTAAATGCTGTGAAGTATTTAGTAGATAACTCAGATATTCGAAGATTGTACGCACATAATTTGCATACAAAAGTAATAAGTACATTTACTCTCTCAAGGATGCTCGAAAAGACTCGGGAAGTCTATGAGAGCTAAAACTGTGGAAAACCCAGACACCCGGTGTCTGGGTTTGGTGGAGGAACTTGTTTATTTGATATACTAGAGCTATGAAAAAGATTTTGATAGTCACCGGCTATCTCAAAGTGGGGGGAGGAGCAGAAAAGGTGGCAGCTAATCTGGGTAATTATCTTAGCGACCAAGGATACGAAACACATCTTTTGACTTTCTATGAAGTGGAACACAAGTATCCCTATCATGGTATCTATCACTCCTTTAATGAGCGAGTGAAGACTAATCGCTTGGCAAAGATACCTCAAATACCTATTCGTATTTGGCGTATTTATCGCTACGCCAAAAAGCATGACATTGATACTGCCTACTCATTTTTGGAAGAAGCAAATTTTTATACTCTTTTTGCCAAGCTTTTTTTTATACGAAAGCTTCCCGTCATAGCTTCGGTACGAAATAATATTCACTATCGTGGGCGATTATTCAATACTATTGCCAAATATCTCTATCCTCGAGCGGAAAAGATTGTGGCTGTTACCCGAGCAGTGGAGGAGATCCTCATAGAAGATTTTGCTCTCAGTAATACCACTACTATTTATAATTCTCTTGATTTAGATTTGGTGGAAAAGAAGAGAGCCGAGGCATTGCCTGCAGAGTATCAATGGATTGCTGAGCATCAAGGCCCTGTGTGTATCACTATTGGCCGGCTCACATACCAAAAAGCACAGTGGCGAATGATCCGCGCCTTTGCTTGGCTACTCGATACTCATCCAGATGCGGTCTTGATTATTTTAGGAGAAGGAGAATTGCGAGAAGCATTAGAACAATTGGTGCGTGATCTTGGTGTAGAAGAGCGAGTATTTTTGATAGGCAATCAGCTCAATGTCTACCAATTTCTCAACAATGCCGACCTATTTATTTTTAGCTCCCTTTTCGAGGGTATGCCTAATACTATGCTTGAGGCTCTTTCGCTTGGATTACCGATTGTGTCTAGCGATTGTGTAAGTGGACCGCGAGAGATTATTGCTCCTGAGATAGGCGTGCAAGAAACAATCGCATATCCATATTATAATCAGTATGGCACGCTGACCGAGCGCTTTGGCGATGAAAGGATCTTTGATGCCCTGGATGCTACACCACTTGATCAGAGAGAAGATCAATTTGCCCAAGCAATCTCCAAGCACCTTGCAAGCGGATTTGTAAAGGGTGATACCTATACCGCCTACCAAGCTCGCGCTCAAGATTTTAGCTATTATACTATTATGCAAGAATGGGAGGGGCTCCTTAATACTAAAAAATAATATTATGTGTGGAATTATTGGCATTATTGATAAGAGTAGAGATAGTAATCGAGAAGTCCTCGAGGAGATGTCGGCGTGCATCCATCATCGGGGGCCAGATGATGCAGGGATATTTATAGATGAAGATGCTGGAGTGTATTTGGCACATCGGAGGCTCTCTCTCATAGATCTTTCTTCAGCTGGGCATCAGCCAATGCAACAGGACAATCTGGTGATTAGCTACAATGGTGAGATATATAATTTTCAAGAAATCCGCCAAGAGTTGGCAGCGCTTGGGGTGCAATTTGTGAGCAATTCTGATACGGAAGTGCTTCTCGCTGCCTGGCAAGAATGGGGAGAAGATGCGATTGCCAAATGCAGAGGGATGTTTGCCTTTATAATTTACAACAAAAGCACCAAAGAGCTTTATGTGTATCGCGATCGGCTGGGGGTCAAGCCACTGTACTACTATTACGACGATACGCGCTTTATTTGTGCTTCCGAGTTGGGCGCGCTCGTGCAACATCCCGCTATCGTCCGAGAGATAGATACAGACGCTGTAGCCCTCTATTTACAACAAGGCTATATACCTGCACCCTACTCTATCTACAAAAATATCTACAAGCTGGAGCCTGGGCACCGCCTCACGATAGACCGAGATGCCCACGTGAGCAAAGAGCAGTACTGGCAACTAGACGACTACTATCAACACAAGAGCCCCCAGAGCCAATTGAGCGAAAAAGAACTGCTCGAAGAGCTGGAAAGCAAGATCAGCGAAGGATGCAACCTGCGGATGATAGCCGATGTGCCAGTGGGGGTCTTCCTCAGTGGTGGCATAGATTCTTCGCTGGTGACTGCTTTGTTGGTAAAGCAGGGCTACACTAATCTCTCTACCTTTACTATTGGCTTTAAAGAAGCAGAATTTGACGAATCTGTTTACGCCAGAGACGTGGCAGAGTACCTAGGCACCTCTCATCATGAATATATCTGCACCACTCGAGAAGCCCAAGAGATAGTGCCCAAACTGCCGGAGATATACGGCGAGCCCTTTGCCGATGCTGCCGCTATACCCACTGTTTTGCTCTCACAATACACCAAACAAGAAGTGACCGCCTCACTCTCGGCCGATGGAGGCGACGAATTGTTTGGTGGCTATGCCCGCTATCGTAGCGGACAAAATATCTATACCAAATTTGCACATCTCCCTAAAGGGCTCTATCCTCTTGTGCTGGTAGCTAGAGGGGCGCTTGTGGGGCTCTCCCGTGTGGGCATTTTGCCTGCTCGGTATAGACACAAATTTGCCAAAGCATTGCTTTTTTATCGCGCTCGCAACAATCTCTCCGATACTTACGCCGTACAACATAGCTACTTTAGCGATCAAGAGATAGATCGTTTGCTTGTGCGACCCGCCAATATCTACACCACAAATATTTTTGCCCAATATCTAACAAACAAAGTATCTCACCTCATACGCCGGCTACAACACATAGACATCCATACCTACCTACCTGACGATATTTTGGCTAAGGTAGACAGAGCAAGTATGGCGCATAGCCTCGAATCACGCGAGCCACTCCTTGATCACCAAGTGTGGGAATATGTGGCAGGGCTGAGCGACTCCCAGCTGGGGTACGAGCAAAACTCTAAGCACCTACTACGAGAGATACTGTACAAGCATATCCCTCGCAAGCTGGTAGACCGGCCCAAGCAGGGCTTTGGGGTGCCACTCGATAAATGGCTACGGGGTGATTTGCGATACTTACTAGATGAGTACCTTGCTCAAGAGCGGATAGAGAAGGCAGGATTGCTTGATTATCAAGCTGTATCTAGAGAAAAGGAGCAATTCTTGGCTGGAGCACAAAGCTACAATCGTATTTGGAATATTCTTGTGCTCCATATGTGGTATGAAAAGTGTTATTATAAAATGTATGAATAATCTCAAAGAAGTAGATAGCCACTTCGCCTTTGGTGAAAACTGGTCAGAATACGCTCAGAAGATAGACGCTACTCGTATTGAAGAAGCAGAAAAAGGCCTACTCCGCCTCCTTGAGGCAGAAGAAATACAAGGTAAAACCTTTCTCGATATTGGCTGCGGCTCGGGCTTGCACAGCTTGGCGGCACTCAATCTTGGAGCGGTGTCAGTATTGGCTATTGATATTGATGAAGTTTCAGTAACTACTACTAAAAAAGTATTAGAGCAGTATAAACCAAATGGACAATATGAAATATTACAACAAAGTGTATTTGATCTTAAAAATAATATAAATAAAAAATTTGATATAGTTTATTCTTGGGGTGTACTACATCACACTGGTGATATGTATCAAGCCATCACCGATGCAGTTACTATGGTACATCCCCAGGGGTTATTTATAGTGGCGCTATATCGTAAAACCCCTATGTGCGGTGTGTGGAAATATATAAAACGTTGGTATGCTCACACTAGCAATAGAAAACAAGTTAGAGCTCGTGCCGTATATACGTCTCTTCTGAGATTTAAGTATAAGCTTACAGGTAGAGATTTTAGTAAAATGAAAGATGAATATATTAATTCTCGAGGAATGTCTTTTGAGCATGATGTGCATGACTGGATGGGTGGGTATCCTTATGAATCTGTTACCCCTAAGGAGCTTAAAAGTTTTATGCATAATTTAGGCTTTCATCTCTTGAGAAGCAACACACATCCAAAAGGTTTTGGATTTTTTGGTACAGGTTGTGATGAGTATGTATTCGATAGAATAGTAAATGATCACTATTTAGGTAGTAAAACTATATGAATCATTCCATTCAAAAATCATATAAGGGTCTGTACTAATTCACCTAAAAAAAGATTGTGATAAAAGAATATAAATCTTTAAAAAATTTGAAGTTAAAAAGATTATTATAAATATAAATTAGTTTATGATCTACTAGGTAAAACTACTTCTCTTAGAACTCTAAAACCTATATGTATAAGAAAATTTATTTTCAATATTTAAATTTACTGGAAGATAAAAATACTTTTAGAAATGTTACTAATAAACTATTATGATAGAAATTTCAATTAACATATAAAGAGGATAACTTTTATTGAGAAATTTTAATGCCGATACGTGCAGTATGATCAATTCTACTTAATAAGATTTCATTACTCGTAAAATATTCGTCTACAGCCTTACGTGCACCTTCCCATGTTCCATAATCATCTATTATTAAAACTCCATTTTTACTTAAATTAGGATACAATACATCCAGTTCTTTTTTAGTTGATTCATACCAATCAGTATCCAGACGAAGTAAAGCAATTTTATCAGGAATATTTTTACTCAATGTTATTTCCACTTTACCTTTCACATAGATAATTTTTTCTTGAGGAAAATTAGTAAGTTTCATATTATTCTTTACTTCTTCAATACTTGCATAACACCATTCATTATAATTTGCTTTTTTTGAATTACTCCATATTTCAAAAGTATTTTTAAAATTAGAACCAGCTATCACATCCACTTTTTTAGGTTCACTCATTCCTTCAAAAGTATCATATAAATATATTTTTCTATTTGTAATATTCTTATTTTCTAGAATATCAGCAATTAGCATCATATTTCCTCCTCTCCATACACCACATTCAACAAAATCACCAGGAATGTTATTATCAATAATATAATTAACAGCCTTATATAGAGCATAAAGACGTATTTTTGTTGTCATTGTATAAGTCTTATACTTTTTATAAAGTTTTAAAAATTCTTTATCTATATCAATAACAGGATCTTTGTCTACTGGTCTAATAAGTTGCTTTAATCGACGTAGTAAATTTTTTATATACATAGATAGTGTATGAATTAATTATAGTTAGATTTCTATATAAAATTATTATAACTTATTCTTAGGATATTTAATAAATTAAAATAATTCCAATTTATATTTAATGTATACTACTAAATATCATAGAAATTTTTTTTAATGTAGTTATAAGTTTTGAATTATTTTTAACTTCTACAATTTGTATACTATATTTACTATTCAAATAGTCACAAATTTTCTTCTCTATAAGTTTAAATCTTTTGTTTGTCTCTATAAATTTTTGTTCAGTTAGATATTTCAAAATATGTGGTCGTCCTTTACTCCTAGATTCAGCCCTGTTTGTAGCAATAGAAATATCTGTGTCTAAAAAAATTATTGCTTTAGGTTTAGGTACTAATCTAAGATATTCCTTTTGTTTCAGACTAATATCTATTGATGAATTATGAATATAATAAAGAGAAAGAATTTTTTGAACTAGATATTCATCAATAAAAATTATTCGATTTTTATTGATATCTTGATTTAAAAGTATGTGGTCAGTTATTGCGTCTTTAAATTTATCAATTAACCAAAATTTTTCAGCATTCTTTAGATCGCTTTCGTTAATTACATTTAATATATGAGAAAGAAATAATTCTAACTCTTCCATATAACTACTACGAAGTAGTTGATCACGATAAAGATGGGTTATACGAGTGAGACGTAACTTAAAAGCGATTTGTGGAGGAATATATCGTAATATTTTCGAAAAATGAACTTTAACCTCGGGACAATTTAATAAACCTCGAAATGCTGCAATTTCACCATTATCAAATAATTTATTAAAAGTATAAATTTTTTTTACAAAGGTAGTTTTACCACTACCAGCTGGTCCTATAACTTCAATTATCATATATTTTGGTTATTCTACCATGTTAAAGTTATTCTTCATGGGTGTTATATTATATAATATGCTTATGAAGAATCACAATATAAAAGAGTTTTATAATTACTTAGTTGATGGTGAGACATACAGAAAAGATTTTGAGTTTAATCGCTGGTTTATTCGGGCTCGCAACCGTGCTGAATATGCGATGACTTACATAGCTATAAAAGCTCATACAGCAAATCTTAAATTTACAAACTGTCTAGAAGTAGGACCAGGTCCAGGTACATGGACTAGGCTTTTATATCGTACTAATCCAAAAGCAGAGTTTAATCTTGTAGATATTAGTGAAGCTATGAGGGAACAATTTTATTTGGAAATGCGAGATTTACCAAATGTAAAATATAGGGTACAGGATGTGATGGAATATAATGAGGATATTCAGTATGATCTTTTCTTTTCTTCTCGTGCGGTAGAATACTTTGATGATAAGCCTGAGTTTTTTAAAAAGCTCTCAAAATTAGTTGTAAACAAAGGGAGAGGAGTAATGGTGACAAAAAATCCATATCACGGAGTACGAAAAGATAAAGGAGAAGCACACCAAGGGCAAATTCCTATGCCGAAAATGAAAGAGATGCTAGAAGATAATGGTTTTAGCAATGTGCGGTTTTACCCTGCGGTAATTCGTATTCCAATTATTAGTAGATTCACTTCAGAATTAGCTGAATATCTCTTTGAAAAGCGAATCAATAGAGAAATAGATATACATAAAATTAATCGAATTGTAGAGAGTTATATTGTGACATTCACTAAATAAGCTATGCGTATATTCTATATTAGACGTGGTAGGCAAGATTTTTCTTTAATCAAACGAGTACACCATTCTTTTAATGATTTGTTGGAGTATCGAGATCAAGAAGGATTTTTTGATGCGTCTCTTGAGTATGCTGGAGAAGTAGAATATGTGTCATTGACGGATACTCAACGAATATTAGGTGAACAAAATTATGACTGGATTATTATCAATTGGAAACAACAAGGATTTAAAGATTTAAATGATAGAGTGGAAGCTATTTTTAAATATTTAGGAAATACTAAAATAAATAAAGCCTTATTTATAAGTGCAGCCCGAGCTGATTATATGCTTCCAGATTCCGTATTAAATAATTTTGATATTATATTTAAGCGAGAGCCGTATCGAGATAGAAATAAGTATAATATTTCGGATAAAAATAAAGCTAAGATTGTACCTACAATGATTCATTGTCCCTTTGTTCATTCTTCGAGAAATAATTTATTATCCAAAATGTTTCATTTAGTACGACCTATAATAAAGCCTTGCACAAAAGGAGAAGAAAAATATGAAGTAGGGTTCTCTGGAGCTGATGCGGCTGAACATTCCCTAAGAAGAGACGTATGGCAAAGAGTAGTAGATGAAGGATTTACAAAAATAGGGGGGCTTCAACCCAATCCTTATACTAAAAGGCCTATACCAGAAAAATTAAAAGGCCCTAGATTGCGAGGTAAGGCCTATCGGGATTCTTTGTGCCAAGCGAAAATCAATCTAGCTCTTGATGGGATTGGAGAATATACTTTTAGACATCAAGAGCTTTTATATCTTGGTAAATTTATTTTGAGTAGCCCTACAATTCGTGATCTTGAATTGCCGATACCGCTTGAGGAAGGAAAGCACTATGTGGCCTTTGATGACCTGGATGATATGGTGGCTAAGATCCGCTACTACTTGGAGCACGAAGAAGAGCGTAAGCAAATTGCACAGGCAGGCAAAGAATTGTTTGACACATACTACAACCCCGAAAAACATGGGCAAGAAATTAGAAAAGCCCTAAAATCAAGTAACAAACTAGGATTTTAGTAGAGGTAATCGTACGGAGCTACTTAATATGACGGAATATGCTTATTACAAATAAGCTGTTGACCATTTCTGATATGAGTATGGCATAGACTGCCCCCCAAATTCCATAAATAGGTAAAAGAATATAGAGTAAGGTAAGCTTAAGCCCCACACCACTTATTTGGAAAATATATAACCAGGTCGTTTTTTCGTGAGCTATAAGAGTTTGACCATAGACACTAAAAGGGAGTACTAGGATACTGAGAGCTAGTATTTGTGAAATGATGACCGACTCTGGGTATTGAGGGAAAATCAGACCGAATATTAAGGGAGCTAATATTATATATGATAAGACAATTGCTGATACAATACTAAAAAAGAGCCACACTTTATGAGGGAGGGTATATTGTAAGGAGGTAAAATCACGCTGAGACACCTTGGGGAGTACTAGTGATTGTACTACCCCTAGCATATTTTTTGTGTACTTGGTGGGCATTTGAGCAATGGTGTAGGTGGCGACGGCTATAGCTCCAAGGTGATGATAGACAAGCACCTTATCAATATGTTGTGCGACTCGTCCTGCAAGTTGCATAATACTGAGGTGCTTGCTAAAGAGAGTTTTACCCCTAAAGGTATCTATTCTTGGTGGATTAAAGTAGTATAGAGTAATAAAATAGCCAGTAGTTACTGCTATAAGGTGGCCAGCAAAATACGCAGTAATTAAGATAAGTGGATTTTGTGTAATAAGCACTGTTCCAATAAGAATAAAGGTAGGGATTATCATCCGAAAAACATTTATAAAGGCACTAAATTTATAAGCTTGCTTGCCAATAATAAATGGTCGATAGAGGTGAAAACTTTCAATGAAAGGGGAAAAAGTGCCCACAATTAGAAAAGCAATAGCTAAGGTGGAGTTGTCATTGATAAAGTAGTATAGAGCTATCGAAAGGCTTGCAAGTGTGATACCTATATTCCACTTGAGCTTAGTGCGTACTCCACTCCACAGAGCCCCATCATTCCCCCGGGCTGTTTCGGTTGTAACGGTAGTGGCTAATCCCGTGAGAGTAAAAGCTCCTAGGATAGTCGCGGTAGAGATTATAAATTGATAGAGCCCAAGATTTTCTTTATCTATTAGATTAGCCAGTATGATAACAGTAAGTGCTCCTAAGCTTAATTCAATAAAAGATCCAAGGCTGAGCCAAAAGCCACCATGGGCAAGATAGCGGGTATCAGTGTGTGTATAGCGATTGAGCTTATCAAAAATGGTATCGATGTGGGTACGCATACTAGAATTGTAATGTTCTTATTATATCAGGTATACTAGCTATACTTCTAATAGATATAGGGTATTGTAAGATATACAAAATGAAATCAATTAAGAAAATAGTAGAGCAACCTCGCCCATTTAGATTTATAATAAGTTTCATATTGTTGCGACTAAATTTGTTTGTTCCAATACGGCTGATATTTTATAAAGGTAATGATTTTGTGATCAAGACTCGTCTGTATCCATCCTCTGCTACTCATCAAATTTTCACCGGTAGGAATAATCACAATTTTGACTTTGCTATTTTTCGTAAGTATATACAAAAGGATAGTGTGGTATTTGATGTGGGAGCAAATATTGGCTTGTTTAGTATTTTTTTTGCCAAACTCGCTCCTCTTGGTAAGGTGTATGCTCTTGAGGCAACCGAAAGTAGCTTTATATATCTCATAAAGAATATTGCACAAAATACAATTAAAAATATTTTTCCTATATATGGGGCGGTATCTGATACTCGAGGGACAGTATCATTTTTTGAACATACTTATTCACACGAACAGGATTATATAGATATATCTGGCACAAAAGGAAAGGCAGTTTTGGCATTACGATTAGATGATGCCATGCAAATGACGGGCGTTTCTCAAATAGATTTTCTCAAAATAGATATTGAGGGAGGGGAATTAATGGCATTAAAGTCACTAGGAGAAAGAATTAAAGATGTGGAAGTGATTTATTTTGAATGCATGGAGAAACACTTAGAGAGATTTGGCTATACTCGAAATGAAATAGTCTTCTTTTTAGAAGATAATAATTTTGTTGTGCATATACCAACACTTGGGGCAGATGGAGATATTGCCATTGAGCCATATGCTGAAAATGGAGCTTTTGGCAGAGATATGCTGGCTTTCAATAAAAAATATATAAATAAAAATGATTGACGACAAACAAAAACAAAAAAATATTTTTCGTATTACCGGAGGCTTGGGCAATCAGATGTGCCAGTATGCTTTTATGTATCAAAGGAGTAGGAAGAAGGGCGTAGATATGAAATTAGATATTACTTCATACAAAATTGCTCGATTGATGGGGTATGTCAATCACCATGGCTATGAATTGGATCGCATATTTGGCATTAAGGAGCGAGCAAGTATAGGTGAAATTATCAAGGTAGGCGGCTTGCAATATTATCTGCAAGTTTTGGCTCGCAAGCTTGGACTGATACCAAAAGTGGTAGGTGGTAGTAAGGTATGTGTAGAAAATAATCCCAGAGATTCACATAAGTATATATCTTCGTACCAATCCAATAATTGCAGATATTTTCAAGGATTTTTTGAGCACTATAAATATTATTATGAATATAAGGATGAATTAGGAAAAATTTTTACTTTTCCTAATTATCAAGATGAAAGAAATATACAACTTTCCCAAGAGATAGAGGTGAGTAATTCAGTGGGTATACACTTACGGAGAAATGATAAGGGTGAGTTTTTCCATAATGGAGATGCTGGTGGGCTAGATTATTACAAACATGCCATTGAATGGATACGCAGGCATACCGATAATCCTACACTATATATATTTTCTAATGATCCAGATTGGTGTAAAAAAATTTTAGAAATCAAAGACGCACATTATATATCGCACAATCAGGGTGACGATGCCTTTCGGGATATGCAACTTTTATCAGAATGTAAGCACTTGATAGTAGCTAATAGCACTTTCTCTTTCTGGGCGGGATTGCTCAAGATGCAGAAGGCGGGCTATATTATATGCCCAAAAATTTGGAATAAAACGAGAGATGGCCACCCGGCTCCAAAAGAATGGGTGCGAATCTAAGTGCTCTGGTGAGTGAAATATATCATCAGGAGGTATTCGAGCGACCAGGCGATGAGCAAGGCAAGGATAGCGCCCATGATGCCAAGGGCGGGGATGAGGGTAAGAGTGAGGATGATTTGCAGAATAGGCACCGATAGTGAAACAGTGCGGATGGCTTGGCGCATCTTTTTGGCATTGAGGTAGCCACGAAGCACCATTCGAGGCACGAGAAGCACCATAAGCATGGCAAGTATGGAGAAGTCCACCGCCTCAGAGTATGTAGGGAAGAAGAGAGCAAAGATGTAAGGAGCCAGGAGGGCATATAAGAGCCAGGTGGCGATTAATACCAGCTCAAATTTGAATATTTTACGGAAGAGAGCAGGCACATCGATTTCTTTTTGAGACATTCGAGGAGTGGCTACTTGATTAAAAATAGATCCAAGGCGATTGAATTCCATAGGAATCATCATCGCCACTGCATAGACCGCAGCTTCCACATCTCCCATAAAATACCATATGGCCACTATGCCAATTTGCGTAGCAATGGTATTGGGAGTGGCATTATAAAGAGTGAGATACTTGCCATAGGCAATAGCATCACCATCTATATTTTGGGGGTAGCGATGATGCTTTTTGGTCCATAGATAGCCAGCGTATTGCATGGCAATAGTGGCAATCATATAGGCGGCTATTAGATAGGTAGCGGTGGGAGCAATGAAAGCAGTGCCAATCATTACTATCATAAATATCACCCGGGCCGCTGCTTGAGTGAGTGCTGCCTGGTCAAACAATTGCTTGCCTTGGAGGTAAAAAAAGTAGCTAAAGTATACGCCGTATAGGGGCATAAAGGCGCCCACTATGGCAAATGAATAGCCCAAGCTTGTATTCGCCTGGTAAAAATAATAGGCGCTCAAAAGCCATGCAAAGAAGGTAGCAAGCAAGCCCCATTTGATGCGTACGCGCACTATAGTATCAAGCTGTCCTTCGTGTCCACGAGCAGTAGATTGCACAAGGGCTGTCTGCATTCCCGGCAGAGTGAAGATTGCCAGAATGAGTATGATGGCGATGATAAAGCGATATTCGCCGTATTCGCCCTTGTCTACCATATTCGCGAGTGCCACCATTACGATAAATGCAGAGAGTGAGGTAGCGAGCTGTCCGAGGAAGACCCAGCTAGAATTTTTGGCAAGGTAGACCATATCTGTGCGGGTATAGCGCTCACTCCAACGCAAGAGGCGTACAATAGATGCTTTCATAGGAGTATTGTATCACTTTTAGTACTTTCTTAAGAAGAGGTGTAATGTGTAATTTTTGTATGGGACTAACACAGGAAGAAGAGAGGGGATCAAAAGGCAGTGGCGCGAGCAGTCCATAAGATTTTTAATTTGCTTCTTAAAAGGAAACAAAGCTTTATTTTAGATGGCAGCTTGTCTAATCACAAGAATGCAAAGCAGAATATTGAGCGTGCCTTTAGCCGTGAATAGAAAAAACATCACTCAAGCTATCGATGGCTCTATCAAAAAACAAAAGGAGGTGATGCATAAGGCAGAAATGATTAAATAAAAAAATATCAGGGATGGTATTTTTTATTTAATGTAAGGGGGTGACAAATAAGGAGATAATCGTATCGCTGATAAAAGAAAAGTATGGGGGCGAGTGAATAGGGGGGAGCTACTGCCAGTAATGGGAATGGCGTTGATAACGCTGTGGCGCTCGTGTGCTCAAAGATGATATACTAGAATCACTATGGCAATGCCTTCTCGCCGAATGATTTTGAGCCTCATTTTTATAGGATTCGTGCTATTTGTATTGGGGGTGCTTGTGTGGTATTTTAGCCCAGCTTTTTTTGGTCCGAGCACGCAAGATGGTGATAGCGGAAGGGGCGGAGGTATCAATCTATTTCCTTTTGGTGACAGTGGGGGCGAAGGAGATCAGGGAGCAGGAGGGCAAGTGGTAGACCAGGGAGATACAGATACTCAAGATAAAGAGCAGGATCTTGGGCGTATGCCTCGCTTGCGGATGGTGAGCAAGGGGCCAGTGATTGCGGCTACGATGAGCCAAGCTTCATCGCATAGTGGTATCGTGGGGCCTTCGGCTACAAGCACTAATGATGCGGGGATAGAAAATAGTATTCGCTATGTAGAGCTGGGCACAGGGCATATATATGAGGCATCTACTTTTAATCGAGACATTACTCGGCTCTCCAATACCACTATTCCTCGAATCAATGAAGCACAATTTGTGACACTAGATCGTATCTTGATGCGCTACACTGATGACTTGGGGAATTACAAGCTTTTCTCTGCTGAATTGGCTGATAACGCATCTCCAAGCGCCTCTACTCCCAAGCGCTTGCAGGGTATTTTCTTGCCCGATGGAGTGCGCTATATAGATGTGAGCCCTGAAGGAAAGCTGGTGTGGCTTCAGAATATGAGCAATGGTGTGCGTGTGGTGACCACCAATGCTCTCGGAGAAAATCAAAAACAAATATACTCCTCACCACTTTCTGAGTGGCGGATCGGCTGGTATGGATCAAATAATGAGGTGCTACTCCAGAGCACTCCTTCGTATGAGAGCTATGGAATGGCCTATACTTTAGATGCATCAAATGGAAGCTTGCGCCCTTATGGAGAAGCGCGCAAGGCACTAGGGGTGCTTCCTACCCCTGATCGTAAGCGAGCGCTCGTATCACTCAAGGCGGATGGACAGACACGACTTTTTCTTTGGCGACAAGAGAGTAATGAGTATGTAGATCTTACCCCTCGTACTTTTGTCGAAAAATGTGTGTACGCCTCGGTACGAGATGAATTTTATTGCGCAAGCCCGATAAGCCCTATAGCTCGTGCAGAGCCAGATTTGTGGTATCAAGGAGTGAGTAGCTATCGAGATGATATTTGGGTAATAGATGGACAAACAGGGGCATCTGAGCTTGCACTAAGCCCTAGTGGACTCAGTGATGATCCAATCGATATTATTGATTTGGCCATTTCACCTGATGAGCAATTTTTGTACTTTCGAGATAAAGATACTCGCTCACTTTGGACATTCCAGATTGATTATATTCGCGGAAGTACTGAATCATCTAATTCGAGTGAGGTAGAATCGGCATCTGAGCCAGATTCTGGGCTAGACGCTGATACCGACGAAGAGCCATTCTTTGAATAGGAGGGTAATTGTAAGTTTGATTTCCTCGTGGTAATATTCTCGTCGTCGCCACTGCACCTGTGGTGAAATGGATATCACAACGGTCTTCGGAACCGTCGTTCGGGGTTCGAATCCCTGCAGGTGCACAAATAAAAAGCCAGTATGGCTTTTTATTTTGTACCAAAAGAAAGCAAACTGCTTTGCTTTCGGGGGATTCGAACCGGCGGAGCCATACACAACTGACTCGGTCGGGTACGTCAGTTGTGGGGCGAGCCGCGTCCAACGGTTCTTATTGAGCGTAAGCGACAATTAGAAACCGTGGGATCGTGTCCTAGAGATGCACAAAACTAAGAAAACACTGTGTGAGCAGTGTTTTCTGTTTGGTTTGTAGTGTTTGCAGGGAATCGGGGGCAAGTTGCTAAGCTCATTTCCTCACTATCGTTTGTCATTTGCTAAGCACTTCCTCCCCGGGCTCGATCGTGCTTTTGCACATATCTGCGCCTTTTGATTATCCACGCAAGCAAAGCAGTTTGCTTGCTCCTCCCACAAAAATACTTCAGTACTTTTTTGTGCGGGTGGGGAGAATCGAACTCCCGTCCTCTGCTTGGAAGGCAGATATTCTACCACTAAACTACACCCGCAAGTGAGGAATTAAAGCTAAGCGAAGTTTAGATTTATATTCCGAACGATGCGGATGAAAGATTTCTCTTACACCCGCAAGTGAGGAATTAAAGCTAAGCGAAGTTTAGATTTATATTCCGAACGATGCGGATGAAAGATTTCTCTTAGACCCGCAAATTCGTGCAAAAAGTATAGCAGATAGTATGCCGTCTGCAAGTAAGTGCATTGATAAGAGTCTTACAAAATATGGTACAAGTTGTCCGGGCTCGACAACTTTTACCATAGAGCTATTTTTGTATTTGGTATGTGTATTGGATTGCTAAGTCCACACTAAATGGACAAAGATGCTATAATGAGGCTGTCAGGAGCGTATAGTGTTTTGGCTACTATTCAAACATCTATTTTACTGATATAAATTTTTTTATGACTACTACACAACCAGCCACTATTAAGAAATTAGTTTCACCCTTAGCATCGATTATACGAGGTGATGCCGAGAGCACTTTGGGTAGTGTATTATCTCGAGTACGCTCAAGCCATGAAGCAGTCTTTATTTATAATGATAAAGAAGAATTCTTGGGCCTAGTCTCGCCTTATAAAACACTATATTCAAGTAATTACCCTTATACAACAAAAGTATCATCCATAGTGTTTAAGCCACCTTTTATTACCAAAGAAACGCCAATCTATGAGGTAGTCAAATATATGCTTGCTGCAAGAATATATGTGCTCCCAGTGTTTGACGCAAAAGGCAAGATGCGGTCTGTTATTTATGGGCAAGATATATTGCAAGAGATTTTAAGAAATCCAGACCTATTACAATTTGTAAGTAGCAAAATCAAAATAAAAACTCCCATAACAGCCCCAATCAACTCTTCGGTAAAAGATGTATTTTATGATCTCAAAGAGAAAGGAAGATCAAGAATAATTGTCGTTACCCCAGAGGGGAGCTTGGCGGGGATAGCCTCGAGGGGTGACCTTATGCGATCACTCATCAAGCCTACTTCAAAGATGCGCGTCCCCAAAGAGGGATCCCACCTTGGCTGGTATTCATTTTCTGGAGAAAAGAAATTTAGAAAAAGTGAGCCTATCGGTATGTATAGCTCAGCACTAGTGGATACTCTACCACAGGAGACTCCAAAGCCAGAAATTGTATTGCATCTTATTGCTTCTCCGCACAATAGTATTGTGCTCACAGATAAGAATAATAAGCCAACAGGCTTTCTCTCTACCCGTGATATTTTTCAAGCACTGGCACTTTTGCGACCTAAAGCCCAAGTTTCTATCAATATTCAGAATCCAAGTAAGGATGTAAGCAAAGAGGAGCTCGAGCAAGCTCGAAAGCATTTGGAGCTATTTGGGAAAAAAATTAAGAAACGCCTAGGCATTAACATGATTGATGTGAGTACCAAGGGCCCAAAAAATCCACAAGGTCAGGTAAAAATGTTTAACACTACAGTAATACTGACGCCCACCTCTGGCAATGCTTTAGTCGCCCTCACTAAAAACAGGAAATATCTTGATGGGATACAGGAAGCCACAAAATTAATTGAAAAACAACGCAAGCGAAGTGACCTCTCGAGGGGTAAATAAAATTATAAGAGATAGCACATCTTATTTTTGAAACTTGTAGACAGAGGCACATATTATTATAAACTTTATTCTTATTTATGAAAAAAATTATTCTTATTATAAGCACACTAGCCCTAATCGCTTTTGCGATCTGGTATATAGCTAGTCTAGACTCAGCACTACCCAATAATGGAGACGATACCAATGGCGATAAGTCAGACCTTATTCGCGTAGATACTCCGCAGGCAAATGATTTAATCATAAGCCCGCTTACTATTGGAGGGGAAGCTCGGGGATACTGGTACTTTGAAGCTGATTTCCCTGTGCGAATTGTTGACGCTCATGGGAACACTCTTGGTATTCACTACGCGAGTGCTTTGGGTGATTGGATGACTGAGGATTTTGTGCCTTTTGAGTCAGAGCTTTCATTCTCTACACCGAGTACAGATACGGGCACGCTAATCTTAGAGAGAAGCAATCCATCTGGATTAGCAGAGCATACTGATGAGCTTCGTATTCCTATTCGTTTTGACACAAGCATTACAGAGCGGATGGTGAAGCTTTACTATTACAACCAAGAATTGGACACTGATGAGACAGGTAATATACTTTGCTCACGAGATGGTCTAGTGGCGGTAGAGCGAATGATCCCTACGACACAAACGCCTATTCAGGATGCAATCAAGCTTCTACTAGAAGGCAACCTAACAGCCGAAGAGCAGGAGGAGGGGATAAGCACGGAGTATCCGCTTGAAGGATTTGCTCTCAAGGGAGCCAATCTTGTAGATGGAACACTGAGCCTGGAATTTGATGATCCAAATGGGACGACTGTCGGAGGATCGTGTCGTACCGGTATTTTGTGGGCACAGATAGACGAAACGGCAAAGCAATTTGAGGAAGTACAGAATGTAGAATTTATCCCAGAAGATTTATTCCAACCGTAATAATTAGATAGGGCTATTTTCTAAGATGAGCCAAAAAGAAAAACTCCCTAGGGAGTTTTTCTTTTTGGCTCATGCTACACTTTTCTTATGGAGCACAAGAGGAAAGCAAAGCATCAAGAGGTGGGTGATCATGGAGAGCGTATAGCTTGTAGGTATTTGCAAGAGAAGGGCTATCGTATTTGTGATACTAATGCGAGTAATCGCTATGGAGAAATAGATATTATCGCTCTGCGAAAGGGAATGTATCACTTTGTGGAAGTCAAAACACTGAGCGGAAAATATTATCCTCACAAAGCAGAGCATTACCATCCTTTAGATCACCTGAATAAGCAAAAGAAGCGAGCTCTCAATAATGCCATCTGGGAATATCGGCGAGAGTATGGGCTACTTGATACTGATTGTACTTTTAGTGCTATAGCTCTGTGGCTAGATGAGAGTACTAAGCAGGCTGATATCAAATATTATCCTCATCTTGAGATAGGAGATTAAGGAAGTATGAGCACATAATAAAGCTATAAATGTATCGTATTTTGCCTTCAATTAGAGATAAGTGGTGTGCTATACTACAAGCGTAATGCTCAAGCTTGCTAAACAAATTTTTCACAAAATATCACGGCCATCGCTTGTGGTGATAGCAGGGCCTACCGCAAGTGGCAAGAGCTCTCTGGCTGTCGAAATTGCTCTCGAGCTTGCACGTTCAGGCAAGGGGGCAGAAATCATTTCAGCTGATTCACGACAAATATATAGAGAAATTCCTATTTTTTCTGGCGCTATCGACGAAGAAGAGCAAAATAACATAACTCACCATCTTTTGGGAAGTGAATCAGTGCAAGAGGAGGCGCGTACGGCAAGCTGGTTTCGCGAGGAGGCAGACAAGCTCATTCGTGAAATTCATAGTAGAGGCGGAGTGCCAATTTTAGTGGGAGGGAGTGGCTTGTGGATTCAAGGGGTCTTGTGTGAGGATGAATATCCTGATGTAGCTCCCAATCCCGAGCTTCGGGCTTTGCTTGATACATATAGCATTGAGGAATTGCAAGCCAAGCTTGCTAGTATGGACGATCGGCGTAGCCAGGAGGTGGATAGCAACAATCGTCGTCGGCTTATTCGATCGATTGAGATCGCTTCTGTTTTGGGCACGGTGCCCGTGATGGGATATACGATGCGAAGCGAGTGGGAGGTACAGGCGATTTACTGTAATTATCCTAAGGATGTCAATGATAGTCGTATTCGCGATAATGTGGCTCTGCGCGTAGAAGCAGGGATGCTTGAAGAGGCAAAGCAGGTATACGATATGGTAGATGAGAGCCGTTTTAAGGAGCTCGGGCTTGCCTATAAGCATTTAGCGCGCTATTGGGAGGGGGAGCTTGATATAGATGAATTGCAAGACCGTATTGCTACAGAAGAAATTCGCTATGCCAAGCGACAACGCACTTTTTTCGATAAGATGTTTGCCCAATTGCCTATCAAGCCCTATGTAATTACTAAGCGTGATGAGCGAACACCGGTAATTAATAAAATCCTCGGGCACTACCGACACTCTTGATTCTTTTTAGAATAGACCTTGCCCTGGCTCAGTACTCACATATATCTACTTTAGCTCTTTTGCTATTACTGCTATACTAGAGCTATGAAATTCCTTTGTAGCACTATTTCTATTGCGCTCCTTGCCTTCCCCTTCTTTTCTTTTGGGCAAGCTCAGTCGATGCAATCGGTAGGCACGATTGGCTTGTCAAACAGCCAGGCAAAGCTACAACAGCGTCCACGGATTGTCCAGCCGAATCAAAACGTACAATTCGAGGTCGTTTCATATAATACTGACATTAATCGGGCTCAGGTAGAAATTTATCTCAATGATATTCTGGTGTCTCAAGGGCTTGGGCTTAAAAACTTTACTGTGCCAGCTCCTTCTGTAGGCGAGCAGACGAGGGTACGAGTAGTCATCCGTACGGTAGACAGAGGGACAATAGAAAAATATGCTGTTTTGCGCCCTGCTCGTGTAGATCTTTTGTATGAAGCTACTAATTCATATGCTCCACCTATGTATTCTGGCAAAAAGCTTCCCGCTCACGAAGGAGGGGTACGAGTGGTGGCGATGCCATATTTTGTCAATGATGATGGGGTAAAAATCGATCCAGGAAGCTTGGTATATACCTGGCGGATAGATGATGATGTCCAAGAAAGGCAATCTGGCTATGGGAGAAATATTTTTGAATTTGATGGCTCTCCCTATTATCGCACAAGAGAGGTGACAGTGAATGTAGAAACCGTCGATGCATCACAGGTAGCTCAGCGCACCATCGAGCTCCCTGCTTATGATCCGGTAGTTAGATTTTATATTGAACATCCAGTGTGGGGAATGGATATGTCTCAAGCAATTACCGCTGATGAGACGCTCGCTCTACGCGTGCCTGAGATTGCGGTACACGCGGTGCCTTTCTTTGTTTCTGATACTGATTCTCGCCAGCTTGTTTCTTATGAATGGCGCATGAATGGCAAAAAATTAAATCCTTATGGCGATCGTAATATAGTAAATTTGCGTGTGCCAGATAATAGCGAGGGGCGTAGCGAGGTACGCCTTGATGTTACTCATAATAATAAAATTCTCCAAATTGCCCGTGCACTTTTTCGGGTAGAGTATGGGAAGGATGAGGAGGGAGTGAATATGGGCCGTAATTTCTTTGGGATTGGGGGCTAAGGATATGTTTTTACAACATATTCACCATATATTATGATTTACTATGAATGAATCACCTAGCATTGAACGCAATAATAAGCCAACAAATGATCTCGATCGTATTGCCAAGCGAGTGAATGAGACTATGGAATCGGTGTACAAGAATACCCCTCTTCAGGAAGTTCCACAGGGGGCTCAGGAGGAGATGGTCAAGCGGGCGGTAGACGAGCATATAGAAGAACGGCTTGCAAAAAAGCCACTAGGCAATCCTTTTGGGAGCAAATATGAGCGCACAAAAAATACTCAAAGATTACAAGAGCTCGGCCTCAAGCTAAGCCCTGACGAAGATGATGCATACATTCAAGAATTGTTAGAAATGGTGCAAGAGATCGGCATCGTGGCTACCATCAAAGCAATTGATGAGAGTACTAATTATCATATTAAAGATGACTTGCATCGAGCACTGGTGGCTTATCTGCATACAGGGCGTACTTTTGAGGATTTTTCGAAGAAAAATCCTCTTCATCGAGGTCTTTCAATGACCCTTTTCGAGCTGGCACTACCGATAGGATCAGAGGAAGAACGCAAGACAGAATTAAAGCAATTATTATCTTCAATGGAGCAGTTTTACGCAGGGATGCGTGGAGTATTAGAGGCACACAAGCACGCCCACTATCTTTCTATCGAAGTAGCTTTGGCACAAAAGCGTGAAGAGGTGGTAATTTATGCCGCTGTGCCCAACGAGGCAATCCATGTATTTCGTAATCAGCTTTTGGCTATTTTCCCCGACATTCGCCTTACTGAAGCTACTGATGACTATAATATTTTTAATAAAAAAGAGGCCATTGCCGTGTCGGTACTCAAGCAGGTAAACTCACCACTTTTGCCCATTAAGACCTATCAAGATTTTGACTATGATCCTCTTAATATTTTACTTGAGGCTTTTGCCCATCTTGATTACGAAGAAGGGGCTGCGGTGCAAATTATCTTTGGGTCTGGCGGGGTAGATATTACCGAGGAGGCGCAGAGTGCTATCGAAGCTCTCGAAGCTGGGGAGGATCCTGCACGAGCGCTAAAGTTTGGCTCATCTCTATTATGGAAGGGCTTGAAGCAGGGCTTTGGAGACATATTCAAAAGTACTAATATTGAAAAACAAGAAAAAGAAGAAGCCAAACGAAAAGAGCGGGCGGGGCAATCTGATAGGCGGGAGCTTGTAGAGCTCGTGCAAAAAAAGCGTAATAGTCGATCCTATGCTTGTAATGTGCGCTTGGTTGCAGCAGGCAATAGTGATGCCCAAGCAGAGCGTATCCTTGAGGGATTTGAATCAGTCTTTTATCAGTTTAGCTTGCCCCAGAGCAACGAATTTGGCTTTACTAGAATGCATGGTCGTGCGCTTAACCGTAGTGTGCGTGAATTTACCTATAGGATTTTTAACCCCAAGGAAATTGTGTATCTCAATACCGCTGAGCTTTCCACGATTATTCACTTTCATAAAAAGGATGAGGGATCATCCGATATACTCGCAAGCTCGAGTGCCACTACCGCTGGGGCTAGTACCAAAGCCGCTGCCTCTTCTCGTGGGCAAGAATTTTTGCTCCATAAAGGTAAGGTGCTACTCGGGAATAATATTCACCAAGGATCGAGCACGCCTATTTATTTGGATGCAGAGGATAGGATGCGACACTTATATGTGATTGGACAGACTGGTACAGGTAAGACTTCGATTATGAAGAATATGATTATTCAAGATATTCATAATGGGGAGGGGTGTTGCTTTATCGATCCACACGGATCTGACATTGAAGATATTCTAGGCACGATTCCCCAGCATCGCTGGGACGATGTGATTTACTTTGATCCGAGTGATACGGATCGCCCCATGGGGTTGAATATGCTGGAATACGATGAATCTCATCCTGAACAAAAATCATTTGTGGTCAATGAGATGTTTGCTATTTTTGATAAGCTTTTTGATATGAAGGTGGGGGGAGGTGCGATGTTTGAGCAATATTTTCGTAATGCTACTCAGCTTGCAATAGATGATCCTGCTACGGGAAGCACTCTACTCGAGATTTCTCGTGTGCTTTCGGATGCTGATTTTCGTCGTCTAAAGCTTGCGCGTACCAACAATGTAATTGTACGCCAATTTTGGGAGCGGATTGCGACTCAAGCAGGAGGGGAAGCTTCGCTCGAAAATATCGTGCCCTATATTACTTCAAAATTCGATTCTTTCGTGGGCGATGATATTATGCGCCCAATCGTGGCTCAGCAACACTCTTCTTTTAATTTTCGTGAAGCGATGGATAATCGTAAGATTATTCTCGTCAATTTATCAAAAGGGCGCTTGGGGGAGAAAAATGCAAATTTGCTTGGCTTGGTAATTGTGGGCAAGATTTTGATGGCGGCTCTCTCGAGAGTAGATGCTCCTAAAGATAAACGACCACCATTTTATTTATATATCGATGAATTCCAGAATGTAACGACCGATAGTATTTCTCAGATCCTGTCTGAGGCACGGAAATATGGACTTTCGCTAAATGTCGCCCATCAATATATTAAACAACTCGAAGAGGGTATTCGTGATTCTGTCTTTGGTAATGTGGGGAATATGGTGACATTTAGAGTATCGTCGGAAGACGCCGAATTTCTTGCCAAGGTGCATGAGCCGGTATTTACCGCTCATGATATTGCTAATATCGATAATTATAATGCCTATGTGAAAATGCTTGTTGGGGGCCAGCCACAGCGGTCATTTTCAATTGCCACTCTAATACCTGAAGAGGGAGATCCGGCAGTGCGTGATCAGATAAAGGAGCTTTCACGAGAAAAGTATGGCCGGCCACGCCAAGAAGTAGAGGCAGAAATTATGAGAAAGTACCAAACAATGGGCTCGTAATTTCTCCTACAGGAGGAGAACAAGAATATCTTTTTATACCCTAAAGTAGGGATTTGCACTCTATTCATAAGCCACCTATAATCAATATATGCCACCTAAAAAAGTAGAAATTCCTCCTAGGAGTATTGAAGACGAAGAGCTTATCAAGCAGGTGAGCTTGGAATTGCCTAATAAGGAAATTGTAGATGCGGTGTTGCAAAAGCTACCCCCAGAGCTTTTTGAACACATTGAGGATGTATCACAATTTTTGAATGATTTAGATGAGCGGGCGAAGGATAAAATTTTTGAACAAAAGGATAAAAGGCAAATCATAGAAGAATTATTGGTCGAAGAGACACGACGCAGAAAGAAAGACTTGGAAAATTTTTCTCGTAATGTAAAGACTGGGCAAGAGAGGGTAGCAAGTGCTGAAGAAGAGAGAAAGGTATGGGAAGAGTACGAGAGAGAAAACAAAAAGGCACAACGACAGGAAAAAATAATGCAGACTTTTGATAAATATGCGTTTAGAGATGGCGAGCAAGATATGTCAGAGGCGATTGACGCTTTAGGGGAGGGTATTGATGCACAGGTACAAGAAATAAAAGAAATAGAACGCGCTCAAGAAAAGCGATATCAATCACAGGTGGCAAGTGATAAAGATATTAAAAAATATCGTTCTTTTGCGCCATTGAATACTCCTGAGGGACGGATACGAGCGATAAAAGAAAGGAGACATCTCGAGGATCAAGAAAAAGCTCGTGAGAGAAAAAATATCGAACAAGCAAGGGCTGAGCAATTATCTTTTGCTCGCCAAGTAGATCATATGAAGTATGGTGAAAATGATGCTTGGACAAAAAGACGATTAGATTTAGAGGCAGAGCTTTCAAATAAAAGTAAAAAAAGACAAACAGAGAAAATGAAAGGATACTCGCGCGAAGAGCATGAAAAATTTGGCTTTGAAACACCTGAAAATTATGTAAAGCGTATTAAGCAAGAGCGCGAGCATGATTCGCATAAGCGATCTGATGAGGATGCACACTTTAGTGATCCGATAGATATTCTCAGTGAAGGTAAAACAGGCACTCCCTATAAAACAATACTCGAGCAAGGAGAGGTGCTCAAGGATTTTAATGCCACTAAGATTGAAGATTGGAAAAGGAAATTAGACGTATGGAAAAAGGGGGAAGGTGGGCTCACTATTGAAGAAATCCGCAATGAATTTCCTCTCGAAGCACTTGAGGCATATGATGAGATTGGCTATAAACAGATGCCAGAAGAAATACGGAAAGCGTGGAGCGTCGTGGGAGCCACTTGGGATAGCTATAAGAGAGGGCTTGGGCTCCGTAATGGTGATCGTGAGGTATACAACGAAGGGGTGCGAGCAAAGCAATTTAGGATTGGAGATACACAAGAGCGTGCAAGATACATACAAAGTGATAAAGCATACCATCGAGAGGTGGTACAAGCTCAGGCGGATCTAACAGCACGGATGGAGAAAATAAAACAGAGCGACGATCCAAAATTACTGGCAGAATATCGCACGCTCGCTCGCTACGCTCGCGAGCTTGCGAAGCAAGAAGGGTATACCCTTAGTGAAGTGCATAGTATGGAAGGATATAAGCATCACAGTGAGAAATTGAGTGAGATGAATCGAGCCTTTCTCTATGGTAATTTATCAATAGGTGAATATGTAAGGTCTCCCTTTAAAAATGCCTATCACCTAACCAATATGGCTCGCCATAGCTATAGTAATTGGGAGCAAGGTGCCCTTTTGAGGAATCAAAAAAATAATAGTGGCTTTGAGCGTTGGGCTAAAGATAAACTGATTAGGACTCCACGAGCTATTGCCTATACTGGCCTTGGGGCACCGGTGGTGCTTTTGGTAAGTGCGATGGCGCTTGTGTGGAGTACTTGGAAGATAGGGAAATTTATTTTTAAAAAGGCAAAAGGTGCTCCCAAGAAGGGAGACAAGATTAACAATGCAATTGATACAGCATTTTTTGAAAAAACAATTATAAAGGAAATAGGCAAATCAGCGAGGTAATAATATTCGTAATACTAAGCCAATATGGAGGGTATGCTATACTCCTTTGGTATGAAGCTTAATGTGAAGCAAGAAGAGGCAGCGAGGGCACTTGAAGGGCCAGTTTTGGTACTTGCAGGGGCTGGTGCAGGGAAAACAGGCACGCTTACTGAGCGAATGATTAATCTCATTAAAAATGGCACACCGCCACAATCTATTTTGGCACTTACCTTTACCAACAAGGCTGCCGGCGAGATGAAGGATCGGGTGCGCGCGTCGGTACAAAAGATGCATAAAACAAGTGCAGAGCTGGAGCTAGCATGGAGCTTGCCTTGGGTGGGCACTTTTCATGCCTTGGGGGTGATGATTCTTAAAGAACAGCACCGAGAGCTTGGAATTAAGAAGCACTTTAGTATCTACGACAGAGATGATGCACGGAGAGCTATTAAGGAGGCAATCAAGCAGTGTGACTTGGATCCTAAGGCATGGGATACCAAGCAAATTTTGGGCTTTATTTCTTCTCATAAGGGTAAAAATATTGCACTAGAGGATATCCGTGCCCAAGGAGATTCTTCTTATTATTTTGATACACTGATTCAAATTTGGGAGCGCTATGAGGAAATTAAGCGTCAAGACGGAGCATTTGATTTTGATGATCTACTACTTGAGACTGCCAAGCTTTTGGCAAAACGAGAAGATATTCGCAGGCTCTACCAAACACGCTTTCGCTACATTCACATAGATGAGTATCAAGATACTAATCGGGTGCAATATCAAATTGTAAAGCTCTTAATTAATCCTGAGACGCAAAATATTTTTTGTGTAGGAGATCCTGATCAGCTTATTTATGGCTGGCGGGGGGCCGAGATAGGTAATATTATGCGCTTTGAAAAAGACTTTAAAGATAGTAAGACGATTATTCTAGAGCAGAATTATCGTTCTATGGCTAATATTATTACTGCTTCAAATGAAGTCATTGCACATAATACTAATCGCTTTAAAAAGGAGCTACAGAGCACTAAAGATGATGGTGAGCTTATAAGCTTGTATGGCGCGTATGATGCTCGTGAAGAAGCACGGTGGCTTGCTCGAGAAATATCTATGCTCATCGAATCTGGGAAAGATCCAGGCAGTATGGCGGTCTTGTATCGAGCTAATTTTCAATCCCGGGCTCTTGAGGAAGCTTGCTTGAGTGCGAATATCCCTTACCAGGTGTTGGGTACTAAATTTTTTGATCGTAGTGAGGTCAAGGATGTAATGGCGTATATTCGAGCAGCTTTTAATCCCGATGCACTCATTGATGTGCGACGAGTAATAAATATGCCTCGGCGGGGGATTGGCAAAGTGGCTCTGGTAAAAATATTTTCTCATCAAACAGAATCATTACCTGCCAAAACAGCTCAAGCCCTCTCCCTTTTTTATATTATATTGGATGATATTGCTTCTTTTGCTCAAGAAAACTCCCCGAGTGAGACGGTGCAGTATGTCATTGAGCGATCAGGGCTTGAAAAGATGTATCGGGCTAGTGGGAAAGAAGAAGACTTGGAACGACTTGCAAATATGTATGAGCTCGGGGTGGTAGCAGAAAAATATGATACCCTCGATCAAGAAAATGCCTTGGAAAAATTTCTTGAGGAGATTGCCCTTTTGGGGGATCAAGATACTAAGCAGGATGAACAAGCTTCTGTGAAGCTTATGACGATTCATGCTGCTAAAGGGCTTGAATTTGACACTGTGTTTCTCACAGGATGTGAAGAGGATTTGTTTAGCCCACGAAGGGAGATGGATCAGAAGGCTATCCGTGAGAAAAGCGAGGAAGAACGCCGACTTTTTTATGTAGCAATGACACGCGCTCGAGATAAGCTCTATCTCTCGTGGGCATCCTTGCGTGAGGTTTTTGGGACTACGATGGTCAATACACTTGTATCATTTGTGGGGGATATCCCACCTGCGCTCATACAAGAAGAAGCCCCCATACACAGCGGGACTCTTGCAAGTGGAGCTACTTTGGGACGCTATGATGATTATGATGGCATAGATACGATAGCTGATGATGGAGAACAAACTATCGAGCTTTTGGATTGGTAGGGATTTTAAAATTAGGTATTAATTACTACACGTGTAGTAATTAATACCTAATTTATGTTATAGTGGAGTAATGAAATTAGGCAGAAGAGAGAAGGCGGTACTCGAAGAGCTACTCGCGTTCCCTGGAGATTATGCTATGAGCTTTTTGTTGTCTCGTGGGTCACTGATGCGGATGTATGATATTGGAATTGAACGAAGAGAAGAGCGGGCTCTTAAGCGACAACAGTACTATGATCTTAAAAAGCGGAAAAAATTATTACTAGAGCGTCTCGAGCGCAAGGGCCTCGTCACTTTAGTGCCAGATGGGGATGATATACAAGTCAAACTGACCAAAACTGGCCATTCTTTTGCTGGGGTAGCTCAATTGCTCAATGCCTCGAATAAGAAAAATGATGCCAAGTGGGATGGCAAGTGGACACTGGTGATGTTTGATATGCCAAAAGATCATTCGTATGAGCGTCAATCATTGGTGCACTTGCTCAAACAAGTGGGCTTTATTCAAATTCAGATGTCGAATTATATTTTTCCATATGAGGTGCCTGCAGTGCAAGAATTTTTACTTCGTAATCCAAGTTTGGGTACTTATTGCCAGATATTTCGAGGAAAGTATCTAGGGGATGATACTAAATTACGAGAGAAATTTGATTTAAGATAAAATTGACTCTATTTAAAATATATAGGGTATTAAAATTAGGTATTAATTACTACACGTGTAGGGATTAATGCCTAATTTTGCTGGGGTGGGGGGTGGAGGTGGTATAATAAAATGATGAAGGCAAAAAAATCTCTGGGCCAAAATTTTCTCACTCATACTTCCACTCTAGAAAAAATAGCCGGTCAAGCATTGCCTGGTATATTAGTACTTGAGGTGGGGCCAGGAAAGGGCGCGCTTACTCAAAAATTATTATCTTCTGGGCTACAAGTCCTTGCGGTAGAGAAAGATGAACAATTAGTAGAACACTTACGAGAAAAATTTGCCCCAGCGATTCGATCGCAGTCGCTTATCCTGGTATCAGGAGACATTCTTCACTTGGATATACCACTTTTGGTGGGCTACGAGCCCTATCAGATTATCGCTAACATACCTTACTACATTACAGGGCACTTTATGCGTATGGTATTAGAATCGGACGCCCTTCCTCAGTGTATGGTGCTCTTACTTCAGCTTGAGGTAGTAGACCGCATGCTCGCTCGAGATGGAAAACACTCCTTGCTTTCTTTGTCGGTACAGGCATTTGGGCAGGTGTCACGCTTGTGCAAGGTGCCTGCACATTACTTCAAGCCAAGCCCTAAAGTGGATTCGGCTGTCGTACGGATAGATGATATTAGCACTAGCTATTTTGAGGATGCTGGGATCACTCCTGAGCAATTCTTTGCTCTTATTCGCCAGGGCTTTAGTAGTAAACGCAAGACATTCGTCAATAATATGAAAGCTCACAAGCTATATAGCACCTACGACTGGGCTCAGATACTAGAGACACACAAGATAGACAAGCGAGTGCGGGCTGAGGATATTAGCTTGGAGGATTGGGCAAAGCTCGTGCAAGCTACACACTTGAGCCGTGGTAGAGAATAATGAGCCCTGCTGGTTGTCCTGGGTAGGGACATACCCCGCTACCACAAGGAATAATACAGGGGGCAAAAACACCTCCCATACCTAAAAGCCATTGCCCAGGATGAGTAGGTGGCCCATAGGGAAAGCTTATCGATACTCCTGGGAGGTACATTAAGGGCACGGGAAAAAATCCACCTGTTGGCAAAGGTTGCTCTATGGTAATGGCTACTCCAGCTGGCGCTAAACATCCAGGGAAGTATTGAGTAATAATACCTCCAAAAGGTATTCCCCCAGCGGGCAATTGTTGCGCTTTTGTTGTGAATATAAAAATAGATAGAAACAACATACTACACACAAGAAATATCGTTAGTAATTTGTGTATGAATAGTAATGGAGTAGTACGCATAGCTCTATCCTACACTGAGCCGAGCTACTCGTCTAGTATTTTTTTGGGAATATCTGGTATGATTGAAAAATGAAGCGAGCACTTATATTGCTAGCAGGGTCTCTTTTTTTTCTTGGAGCTTTAATATATACGGGGCTTATAATTTTTAATTCAAAGCAATCAAATATTCCAACAGCTCTTCAGAATCAAACAAATACAGATACAGGAGATAATCAGATAGACACTGATGGTGATGGATTGGCTGATTGGGAGGAAGAATTATACGGAACAAGCAAGTATCGAGCTGATACTGACGGGGATGGTATAAGTGATGCTGAGGAGGTGCGGAGAGGTAGTGATCCTACAAGCTACTATGCTCAAGATATTTTTGATATTCAAGTAATAGAGGAGGATACTGATCAGTATCGATTTAATCAGACGAGCAATCCAGGCTCAGTCGATGATGTACTCAATGCAATTGACGATATAGTGCGTGCAGGGAATGAAGAAAGCCAAGATGACACATCACCAGAGAGCACAAGCCCCAGCACTCAGGCGCTCAAAATATGTATCAATCAATTGGCCTTTGTGGTACAGGAGGCGCTCGTGACTACCCCAGAGGATTCAGCTATATTGGGGCGCTATTTATTGGGAGAAAGTAGTAATAGAGCGCCTCTCATCTCTTTGCGAGATGCTCAGCTCGGGGCAGCTCAAAGAGTAGCTCGTCTTCGCTTTGAGGATTGCCCCAGCTTAGACCTCATACAAGATGCATTGCAGTCAGTATACGCTAATACGGGGGCTACTGTGGTGGCTATTCTTGATACTCCACAAGCAAGCCAGGAGCAATATCTACTTTGGCAAAAATATGGACTTTTGGTAAGTGAGTGGCTTGAAATTATACACTCAATACGCACCAAGGCTCAAGTAGCAGGTATCAGCTACACAAATGATGAGCCGGGATATATTTTTACTCAAAATAGTGTGCAATAGTCGGATAGTATTTTATATATGAGCTTGGTACAATGAGGTATATGAATACTGACTGGCTTCCCAGTAAGACAGTGATTGCATTTGTGCTTATTCCTCTGCTTACTATTTTTGCAATATGGATGATTGGCCAATTACAGAGCGAGCGCTCAGCAAAACAAGCCAAGCAAGAGCTTGCTTTTGTTGAGACGCTTAATTCAGCGGTCAATGCCTATAATGAGCGTGATTCTGATGGGGATTTGCTCAAAGACTGGGAGGAATTTTTATACAATACACGGATTGATAAAAAAGATACCGATGGTGACGGACTCGATGACTATAGTGAGGTTCTAGATCCTCTTCGAGATCCTACTGTGCCTGATGCCCATCGAGGACGCCCGCAAGCACAGAGTGAATCTAATATAGATGTTATTGGTGATGATCCTTACTATGTGTATGATGATTCGCTCAATACGACAGAAAAATTTTCTCGAGATGTGCTCAACACCTTTGCCCAGCTTCAAGGCTCGGGGAGTATCAACACAGGAGTGCAAGAGCAATTACTCAAGAAAGTGAGCGAGAGCGTAGATCAGCGTGAGCAAAAACAAGCAGAGTATACTATCGAGGATATTAAAATTGCGTCGAGTAATAGTACCCAAGCCATCGCAAGTTACCGCAAGGGCTTTGAGAAGGCTACCCGTGTGCTCCGAGGGGTAAAAGAGCAAGATTTACTTTTACTTGCAAAATATGCAGAGACCAAAGACCCATCAAAGCTTGATGAGCTTAAGCGCAACGCCGAGGCCTATTTACAATTTATAAATGAGCTCAAAGAGGTGCCTGTCCCTCCAGAGGTCGCAAATGTGCATCTGGAATTTTTGAATAATCTTTACATTATGCAAGAAAATATCCGAGATATGTCGGAGCCCGTAGAAGATCCACTAGGTGCCTTGATTGCAGCGGGGGATTATTCAGTAGATGAAGAAGTGCTGGGGACAAATATCAAGGCTTTGTCGTTGTATTTCAATAATAATTAGATTAGTATAAAAGTATAATATGTTTAGTGCTCACCCATTTCAATCAAAGACGCGCATACTTATAAGTAGTATGGCTATTATAGCTATGGTGGGGAGTGCTTTTGCCCCGCTTGTTTCTTATGCTCAGATACGAAGTGTGACTCTTGCTAATCCGAATGTAATTGGAGATGCATTTCAGGGAGCAGTAGATGACACCTTTCAAGAGATAGAAACAGGAATAGATGGAGCTATCGATGACGGGATAGGTGGCCTAGGAAGTGGCAATCCGATAGTAGATGGGGTGATACAGGGGGTAGCTGGCGCAGCAGCAAGCTATCTCTCCTGCCACATTGGTGGAATAATAGGCACGGCTGCTAATGCTATCACCGCCGTACCAGTAGCAGATAAAGCTACAAATATTGCCACCATGGCACAAAAGGATAAAGAGTGTCTTAATGATGGATTGGCTTTTGCTCTCAAAGAGGGAATTATTAAAGGGATATTACAAGGAATGATTACCTATATCAATAATGGATTTTCTGGGGGGCCTGGCTACTTGCAAGACGAAGAGCAGTATTTTACCAATCTTCAAGACAGACAATTTAATCAGTTTATCAACAACCCAAGTAATTTTAGCTCGCTCTGTTCTGCCTGGGAAGCTGATGTACGTTTGGCCCTTGCTACCGAATACAGCACTGCCTCGAAAGGGAAGCGCCCCCCACAGCTTAGTGGCACAGGTACGGGCTTGGGTGTAGCGATTGATGGCTCCGACCCAGATACTTGTGAAATCCTCTCCGACGGCTACGCTGCATCAGGAGCAGATGGCACGGGCTTTTGGAGAATTTTTGAAGCACAAACTACAAATATAAGTGGTAATCCAGTGACCTCGTATTTTGATATTGCCGATACTTTTGCAGAAAGATTTAAATACAATGTAGAAAAAGAAATACGAGAAATCCAGCGAACAGGAGGATTTTTTGATGTTACCTACTGTGACGATGGCTCTGCTGAATATGCCGAGCTTCCAGGCAAGCCGATTAGTACCGGTAGCCAAAATTGTAAGGTGACTACTCCGGGAGCAGTCATCAATGCCCAACTTAATTCGGCTCTTGATTCTGATTTGCGTAGACTTGAGCTGGCAGACGAGATCAATGAAGTATTTAGCGCCTTGATTGGGCAGTTAATTGAGATGGTCTTTAGTGAGCTTGGGCTTTTTGGTACTACCGAGCGCACGGGAGGATCACAATCACTGATAGAGCAATATGGAGGAAGCGTTAATTTCACTGTTACTGCTGCAAGTATTGGCCAACTGATCAATCAACTCAAAACATATGAGGATACCCTCATTGCCTATATAGGACTTAAAGAGAGAAGCGCTTCAGCTATCCTTGATGCACGAGAGGTGGTATTCAACACTATGGCTTGCTATGAATCAAAATACAATACCTGGGGCCGTGTTTCTGCTCGAGGTACCAGTAATTATGTAATTGATCCTGCTCAGGTAGCAGATGTCAGCGAGGGAGACCGTGAACGGGTGACTTTCAAGAAGGAAGATACCATTGGCGGGTCTGGTGGAAGTGGAGTCTTTGGAGGCAATCAAGGATCATCTGAAAGTAGTGTAACTACGCTATTTCTCACCCCGGATAGAATTGGTGAGCAACTCGATGGATATATGATGCTTATGGATAATCTAAACGGCTATATTATTGGCTTACAAAGAGATATTGATAGAGCAGAATCAAATATTGATAGAGCTCGTTTATACAGATCTCAATTAGAGTATATTAATGCAAGCGATAATCCGATTGATGCGGTATTAGCAAGCTCAAGTATTCTCAAGCTAATATCAGATGTGTACGGAAGTGGCGGTACGAGTGTATCTGTAGAGCTTGATGATGGAACATTTGTAGAGATCCCGCAAGATTTCTCACCAGCGATGATTCTCGAGGCATACTCGGTAGTGACCTATAATTTGGATGTCTTTGATAATCAGAAAGCAACTCAGCAAGCTACTGGGGTGGAAATGGCGGTAAAAGATATGCTTGAAGGGGTCGAGCTACGCTTTGGTGGGCGCTCTCCTGGGGTGCTTGAAGACTTGGAGCAATGTCGATCATTTCAGACAATTCATAATCCTGGATTCAATGAGGGTGGAAGTGAGGTAAGCACAGGAGGAGATAAATAATATTTTTTATGGCAATTGCAACACAAATTAGCCAGGATATTCGCAAGCACCTTGCTCGGCTTACCGCTGGTGAAGAAGAGCAATTGCTTGATATGGTGGGGGAAGTGCTCTGGCAGAGGGTGGCCATACGAGCAGCCTCGTATCTTTCGGAAGCATCCCAAGAAAAGCTCCGCTCTTTGATTGATACTCAAGAAATAGATAGCAAAAAGCTTGTATCATTTCTCGCCCAAGATATTCCTCATCTTGCAGAAATTGTGGGAGAGGAGGCCTATAATTTGCGAGAGGAATACTATGCTATTATGAAAGCTAGTGAATAATTATTGCCACTATGTCGAAATCACCTGAAGGATTTATCCCACATCCTAGAAAGCAAAATAATGAGGAACAAAAGCCAAAGCTTTATGGGAAAGGCTCCGAGCGAGAGCTCTGGTCTCTCAAAAGCAAACAACCACTCTATGGGGCTGCACGAAAATCTGCTTTAGATAGAGCAGACAGGGAGAATGAAGAAGCTCAAAAAAAATATCGAGAAGGGATAGAGCATACTGAAGGCGAGGAAACTCAACATATAAAAGAAGAGAGTGCTCCTTATGTGCTAAGCCCTGAGCAGAGGGTGGATGCTCATAGCAAAACTGAAGAACTACCAGAGATTACAGAATTGGCCCGAGCCTCAAGAAAGGCACAAGAAGCATATGACGCACAGGTGCGAGCATATTATACAAATAAAGGCGCCTTACGATCACTTACAGGCGGTGTTCGAAAATTTTTTGCTGGCGATGAATTACCAAAGGAAATTATAGATTTGCGAGCGAAGTATCATGATATAGAAAAACAGCGCCGCGAAGCAGTGGCTCGACATATTCGAGATCGAGGAAAGAGAAAAACAGCTAATTACGAGCAATCAAGACTAAAATCAAGCAATGATGGAATCATTGATATCATCAAGCGCTATGATTATCGATCAGAATACCGATCAGCTTATTCTGCCGAAATAGGCAAGCAGGCAAATGAGCGTATCGATATGAAGCTCATAGATGCCTACCAGCGAATCAATCCCGCTCTTCGTCGTGGTATGAGCTATGGAGCTTTGACGGGACTTGCTGTAGCAGGAGGAGCTCCACTGGTGGGGGCGGCTGCATTGATAGCAGCTCGGATGGGTGGTGGTATGGCAGGAGGTGTGGTGGGGGCATTTCTTGCAGGACGCATCAATAAAAAGCGTCTGGAATCACTAAACGCAGAGCAACGACAGGAATTGAGCATTCTGCGAGAAAGCTATGAGCGATCAGTAGAAGAAATTTCTCATATATATAAATCACAAAAGAGCAAGCTTAGCTTGCAGGAGGAGCGAAATATGCGTCGCCAAATTGGCTTTGCGGTGATTGGGGGATTGGTAGGAGGAGCAGGAGCGGGCTTTTCGGCTCATACTGCCCATATAGAACAAGCCTTTGATAGTACCCAAACTAATACACCATCAGATGGGATGGCACCAAGGCGAGGTAGCTATGAGCCAATTTTACGCACGAATCCGCATCCTGAGCTCGATACTACTCCAGCTGAGCAAGCTCGCGCTCTAGGATATACTACCTATGCTCCCCGTGATACTGTGTATGACATTGCACATCAAAAGGTAGTAGATGCATCACCTGAGATGGCACACCTCTCTTCATATGAGCGAGATAATTTGGTGATGAATTTTATAGAAAAATTACGGCAAGACCCAGAGCTCTCTATGGCTCTCACTGGATCATACTCACCTGATTATATTCAAGCTGGGGATGAAGTACGGCTGGATTCATGGCGACAATTGATGAGTGAAGAGAGCGGAAGTATTAAAAATCGCTACTTTGATTGGGAGCTTGATCGGGTAGGGGATGCGCATGGTAATTTTAGATCAATGCTTGAGGCAGCAGACGCGCTTGACCCAAGCACGACAGCACAGGGGCAGGTGATAGAAAGTGTAGCTAGCAGGGAATATACGAGTCCACTTACAGAGTACAGGGTACAACGAGGGGATAATCTGTGGAATTTATGGGGAGAATATGCAACTAGTCCTATTACAGATGCACAAAAGGTGGCAATGGAAGCGATGGTCCGTGATAATCCAGGAGCCTTTGGGATTGACTCAAATAATCCAGATCTCATTTATACGGGCGAAGATATTAATTTGCAAGCAATGTTTGATACCGCTCAGGAACGAGGTATTATTCCAGCAGAAGCTAATCCAGCAGGAGAAGCACTTGATACTTCCAAAAACCTAGCCGAGATGAGAGGTGAGAGTGCGGGAGAGATGGAGCAATTAATAGAAGAGGATTCGATTGAGGATACCAAAGCAGAATTAGATGCTATCAGGGCAGAGCTTGCGGATATGGCACAAGATGTGAGGGATTATATCGAGGGAGGAGGAGATGGAGCACTGGGGACAGAGGCAGTGCTTTCAGGCACCCCACAAGAGATGGCGAGCGAAATGGAAGCATATTTACAGGATGGGAGCCAATTGATGAGCTATGAGTATGCAAGGCCTTACTTTGATACTGTTTTAGCGAGTGGTAGCTATGATTTGATAAAGCAAAATATTTTAGAAAATTTTGGTGGCGAGGAGGTGTATGTAAAAGCTATAGGGATTGACCCTGAAACAGGGCATAAAATAGTGGATTTTACCAATATTAATGATCCTATAAATGGGACATATTTCCGCTATGACTTGGAATCGGGGCAATTTACTGGTAGTCATATTGAAAAACCAGGATTATTTGCCCGTTTGCGGACCTTTTTCTCTTAAAAATATATATCACAATATATTGACAATTTGTCAAAATTAAGGTAATCTTTTGTTAATGGTACTTTGATACGCAATCTTAATTTTCCGGATTTTCTTCCGTGAAATGCAGCTTTTTGTTGCCAAAGGCAATAAAAAGCTGCATTTCACCCGAAGGGCGTGCAGTATTCTTATATACACAAGCCCTTCGGGGCAACGAAAGGGATCAGGATGGCACTTTTTGGGAAGAAGAAGGGCAACAGCCCTAGCGATGACCTTCGTAAGGAGGTCATCTCGGCTGCCGCCAAGGCGGCAGCCGATCAAGCAGCCAAAGAGGCTGCGACGAAATTCGACCCCGAGCAGCTGAGCGCTGCTCGGGTGGGCGATGCGCTCGATCGCCGGGCTCAGACCCGTCATGAGGAGAGCCGGGGGCTCTTGTACCTCGGGGTATTCCTAGCAGGGATGACCCTTGTCCTCGTTTCCCTCTGGGGCTTCTCTGGCGGTTCGTCCGCTGGAGTGAATGCCCTCAACAGGGGGATGAGCGCTGGCTTCGAGCGGGTCTATGCCCGGCTCGATGCCATCGATGCGCGCCTTTTGGCGCTCGAGAGCAAGCCTTGTCGCAGGGCCTGTGCTCTCGAAATTGCTCCCAAGCGGGCGGTATCACTACCGCTCGACCGGAGCCAGTGCTACCTGGCCAATGGCCACGTGATCCGCACTGGCTCACGAGGCTCAATCGGCCTGGCCGATCGCTGGCGCCCAGCACGCCAATTTGGTGCTGTGCGCTTGCACGCCTGCCTCTTTCCCGAGCGGATTGAGGCAAGGCGGGAGCAGGCCCTGCAACGGACTCACAGAGTCTACTGCAGGGAAGGGGCATACCTCGGTCGCAAGGCCGACGGGAGCCTGACCTGCTTCCGACCCCGATCGCAACCCTGGCGGTCGAGCCAGCACTCGTGGATCGATGGTGGGCAGGGATCTGGCCCGCCTTCGGGCACTGGTGCTGACCGTGGTGAAAGCCATGGTGGTACCCCGGCTGGCCCTTCGGATCCAGGTGCTGACCGTGGTGAAAGCCACGGTGGTACCCCGGCAGATCCGGGCGCCACTGGCATTGGTGGCAATGATGCCGGCGGGGGTGGCCGTGGCGGGGAAGGTCATGGTGCCGGACCCGCATAAGATTGCGTTGGGGCGGGAATCATCTCGCCCCAGCACACCTTTTGCACTTGCAGAAGGTGTTTTTAATTATATAAAGTATGCAAGGTGGATAAATCAGTGGATAAAATGTGGTTTATAAAAACTAAAACACATATATTGACATATTGTCAAATATGGGATAGAATGTGTCGGATTTCTATCCCAAATAGGGAGTAAAGTAAATCAATTAATATTTCAGTATAAAAAATTTCTATGAAAACATTACTAAAGACTATCGCATTGCTTGCTACATTTACTGTTGCAGGAATTGCTATGGGAGCTACTCCAAATGATAGCTCTTCATTCAATACTCTGTATGTATCTGATGTAGCTCTATCAAATAATAGTTGGTCGAGCTCAGTGAATCTTAGTAAAGATGAATTACTTTCATTTGAGCTACACTATTATCTCAAAGAAGGGGTATCAGCCCAGGATATGAAATTTTCACTTGAGAATCTCAACGGCCGTACCTACAAAGCAGGTGAAAGTGAGACGGTAACTGGTAAAATTACCGCTAGCAACCTTTCTCCAGCATATGGAAGCGTACAGGTACATTTCACTGATAATGTACGACTTGATTTATATAATGTATCTTGGCAAAAATATCCGTGTTCTTCCGTAGGATGCGAGGAATCACTCGTGGATTCATACGCTAAAGTACTTACTTCTAGCGGAATGAGCATCGGAAATGTATCAGGGGGTAATTCACACTATACTGGAAATGTGATTGTTAGCTTTAAGGTAAGCGAATATGATCCAACACCTAGTTATAAAAATTGCTACCTCGACAGCGTTACCGTCACTCACGGCAATTCATATCGCTTCTACTCACGAGAAACTACCACTGATACTTGCTCAGCATATAGCTTGGTACGCACCTGTACCGATGGAGTACTTTCAGGATCTGATAGCTACAAGTATGCGAGTTGTAGAGTAGACTATGATAATGACAAAATTGATATCACTACCCTCTCTGCTACCAACATTGATAAGAGCTCTGCTCGACTTCGTGGACAAATGAGAGGAGATGATAATAGACGAGTATGGTTTGCTTTTGATAAAAATAATCGTACTCCATCTTGCTATTCATCTTCACAACGAATAGGACGGACAACCGTAGATGATGGTGATTACTTTAGTGAAACTGTTACCCGACTTGATGAAAACAAGCGCTACTACTTCCGTGCTTGTGGAGAAGATGCTAATGGTGATACCGTTTCGGGATCTATTCGCAACTTCACTACTGATCGGGGAGATGATGATGATGATGATGTAGAATTGAGAGCAGTGACTGGTATTGCTTCTCATATCACTACCGTAGCAGCTCGTCTTAATGCTTATGTATTTGGAGAAGGAGATGCCTACTGTTACTTCCAATTCGGGCGTACCTCATCTCTTGGGCTGAGCACTTCAGGACAAAGTATAAATCTTGATGATACTTCTGCTTGCTCTATCCTTCGCAATACACTTTCTCCTAATACTACTTATTACTACCGTGTAGTGCTCAAACAAGGAACTAATTATGAGTATGGATCTATTCGAAATTTCCACACTAATAGTGTCTATGTGCCTCCTAAGCCATCTATTCCTGAAGCGGATGATGATGGGGAAATTGAAGTGACCAAATGGGTATCCGCTGAAACAGATCCACGATTCGATACCTACACGAGAGCCCAACGAGGTGAAACGGTGTATTACAAAGTACGCGTACAAAATGACACTGGTGAAGATCTTGATGATCTGACCGTGATTGATCGCATTCCATTTTACTTGGAGCTTGATACGGATCGTGCAAGTGATGACGATCAAGCAAAGACAATACAGTGGGTGATTGATCTTGATCGGGGAGAATCTCGTACCTTTATTACCGAAATGCGAGTACGAGAGGATGCTCGAAAGGGAGATGTGATCATTTCCTACGCATCAGCATCTAATAATAAGTATTCTGCTAATTCTAACGATGTTGAAATCGAAGTAGAGGGAGGCCTATATGGAGTAGATAGCGACGATGATGCAAATCAAGGGGCCACTATCTTTGGCGCAGGCTTCTTCCCACAAACTCTTGTGGGCTGGGGAATTCTCTTGATTATCCTCTTGATTATCTTGTACATTATCTCACGCATTATTGTATCTCGTAATGAGCATGCTCGTACACTCGCTGAGCTTGAAGCGGCACGCCGAGCACGCAATGGCTAACTAAATATTAGCTAAGATACTATATTAAGAAAACAACCGCACAAAATTGTGCGGTTGTTTTCTTTAGATAATTGAGCGGTAGGGGCGAGGTGTGCTATAATCGACACTGTAATTAATATTGTATATGTTGATACCAACAGTAATTGATAAAACCCCACAGGGGGAGCGCGCCTATGATATTTACTCGCGCTTACTTAAAGACCGAGTAGTATTTTTAGGTAGCCAGATTGATGATCAGGTAGCCAATGCCATTATTGCTCAATTATTATTTCTTGAGTCGGAAGCTCCTGGCAAGGAGATCACCCTCTATATTCACTCACCAGGGGGCTATATTCACTCAGGGCTTGCGATATTGGATACAATGAATCATATTAGCTCTCCAGTATCCACCGTGTGCGTGGGAATGGCTGCCTCGATGGGCTCTATTTTGCTTGCGGGGGGAGAAAAGGGCAAGCGCTTCTCACTACCCAACTCGGAGGTGATGATCCATCAGCCCCTGGGAGGAGCAGAAGGGCAGGCATCTGATATTGAGATTTCAGCCAAGCATATTTTGATGAATAAAGACCGCTTAATCAAGCTTATGGCAGAATTTACCGGACAAAAGAAAGAAAAGATTGAAGCGGATATGGATCGAGATTACTATATGAATGCTGAAGAGGCCAAGAAATATGGAATTATAGATAAAGTACTTAGCAATAAGTCGAAATCTAAAAAAGTGAAGTAAATATGTGGGGCCGTCACCGATAGGTGACGGCCCCCATTTTGATATTTAATTTAATCTGTACATCTATGACTAAAAAAATACTTATAAAATTATCTGGTGAAGCTCTCGCGAATGGCGGATCGAATTATCGTGAAGATGTACTTGCAGATATTACTACTCAGGTATCTCATCTTATGGAGGCAGGCCACCAGGTAGCGCTGGTGCCTGGTGGAGGTAATCTTTTTCGGGGTAAGGAATTGATAGAGCGGGTCAATGTGAAGCGACCTACTGCGGATTATATTGGGATGCTTGCTATTGTGCAAAATTCACTGGTATTGCGAGACTATTTTGAGTCTCATGGTACCCAAGCACGTGTGTGTTCGGCTATCACGATGCAACGAGTGTGTGAGCCCTATATCCCACTGAGAGTAGAGCGACATCTTGAAAAAGGCAGGGTGGTCATTCTTTCTGCTGGTACGGGAAATCCCTATGTTTCATCAGATACGACTTCGGTAATGCGTGCTTTGGAGCTGGGCTTTGATAGGGTAGTAATGGCAAAAAATGGTATTGATGGAGTGTATACAGCTGATCCTAAAATTGATCCAACTGCAACTAAAATTAAACGCATCACTGCCTCGGAAATACTTGAAAAACAGCTTGGCTTTGCTGATGCAGCGGCGGTATCACTTGCTTTGGAAAACAATCTACCTCTGCAAGTAATTTCAATGAATGACATTGATAAGCTGGAGCAGGAAGACATCGGCACGATGGTCATTCCTGAATAATAAAGCAAGCTCTATTTTGCTAGATCTGGAGAAAAATTATAAGACTAGATTTGACTCTGTAAAATATATCATTATAATACCATCTTGAGTGAGCAGTGGAGAAGAGGGAGAGGAATTTTGCGAAATAACAAGGCAGTAGAGGTTTTAATTTTCGTGCACCGTGATATGCCATTTCGCGGTGAGAAACTCAAGTGCGTGCAGAGAGCTCTCAAACACAATAGGGCTCTCAAAATTTCTGTACAAGAGGGGAAGGCAAAACGACCAGGAGAAAAAAGGCAGTATAGCCGTTGCCTCCGGATCAAAATCCCCCGAAGGAGATTCGAGAAAGCCCGAGAAGACGGACAATTGTCCCAATTCTTGGAGCATCGAATCTTCCGCAGAGATTTTCTACAGTGTGTCTTTCCCCTTGAAATAAAATCCTTCAAGGAGCAGATGCAAGTAAAGAACCCCCGCCAGAAATGGCGTAGGGCGGCCTAGGCAATTCGCGAGGGCAATTCAAACAAGAACAAGAGGGGCGGTAAGACTGCCCTTTTTCATATGCTAAATATTAGCTTATTAAATAAACAAATTTAAGTATTGCCGTGATATTTACTGTGCACCTCTTTGAGAAATTTATCTGAAAGCTTGGTGTATACCTGGGTGGTATTGATACTAGCGTGCCCTAGGAGCATCTGTACCGAGCGAATATCAGCACCATTGTGGAGCAGGTCGGTAGCAAAATAGTGGCGTAGATCATGTGGAGTCACCCTGCGCATAATCCCTGCTTCTCGTGCGCGCTTGTTGAGAATCCGCTGGACGGCTCGTGGGTAGATAGCACTTCCTGTTTTCATCACAAAAAGTGCAGGCGAGAGAATAGGGAGATCTGCTTGGTGTCGAAGATCCAGATAGGCGCGCGTGGCTCTGCGGGCAGCTTGGGAGATAAACACGAGGCGTAATTTCTCGCCTTTTCCACGGATGGTTAGCTCATCGCGAGACAAATCGATGTCTTCTTTGAGGCTACAAAGCTCGGACACGCGAAGCCCTGTGGAGTAAAGGAATTCGAGAATTGCTTTGTCGCGAATGTCTTCAAGATCGCTACCGCTTGGGGCGCTCATCAGGCGATTAAATTCATCACGGGTGATTACATCAAGCTCTCGCTGGGCTGTTTGGGCGAGCTCGATTTTGCTAGCTTCGAGCGTGCTTATATCCCGCTTGGCAAGGTATTTTAAAAAAGAGCGAAGGGCGATGAGGTATTTGTTTTGTGTGGTTTTTTTCATTGTTCCTTCACGAGTAGGGCTTCTATTGAGCGCGATGCGAAAGGATCGGACAGATTCGGCGGTGATATCTTGAACGCGAGTGATCTGTGCGTATTCAAAATACGCTTTGATGTAGCGTTCGTACATAGTAATAGTATGCACACTGCGCCCCTTTTCAATTTCGAGGTACTCAAGGAATTCACCAAGGTAGTGAGTAGTATTCTGCGACATAATTGTATTGTAATCTAAAAATTGGAAATTAAAAATCAAAATGGATTGAGTGGGAGTGTTTTAATGACATTGCTTATTTTTTAATGACATTGCTTATATAGGGGACATATAGGGCAGAAAAATTAGGTAATAATCCCAACACGTGTAGGGATTATTACCTAATTTTTTTATGTGTTGCAAATATCCTATTTTTAGGTAGAATATCGGCTATGTCAAAACGAACAGAGCTTAGCAACAAAGCACTTACTGAAGTGGATGGGGTAAATAATCCAGGCAGTACTGCTTCTCAGATTGCTATTTTGAGCCAACGAATTGCAAACCTACAAGAACACTTAGTGAGCAATAAAAAAGATAAACATTCTCGCCGAGGCCTCTTGCAAATGGTATCGAAGCGAAGGAAGCTTATCAAATATCTTAAGCGTACCGATGAGCAAGCTTGGGGCGAATTAGCTAGCACGCTTGGCCTCAAGGCCTAAAGCTACCTCCTCCCCTGGGGGTTGTTTTGGTTTATCTTTTGTGAATTATCCTTTATACTAAGCTATATGACAGCCATTAAGCACCACGAGCAACGAGTAGGGGTATTTATTGATACTCAAAATTTATATCATTCGGCAAAAAATCTATACGGAAAGCGTATCAATTTTGGAGCAGTCTTGGAAACGGCGGTAGCTAATCGACAGCTGATTCGGGCACTTGCTTATGTCATCACTACCGAATCAGGCGAAGAGAGCGAATTTTTTGAAGCACTGGGCAAATTGGGAATCGAGACAAAATCTAAAGATTTGCAAATTTTTTTAGGAGGGGCAAAAAAGGCGGATTGGGATGTGGGCTTGGCAATTGATGCGGTGCGGGCTGCCCCCAAGCTTGATACGGTAGTGATCGTGTCTGGTGATGGTGATTTTGTCCCCTTAGTGGAATACTTGCAACACAATCAGGGCTGTCAGGTAGAAGTGATTTCTTTTGCCAAATCATCTTCCGCTCGGCTTATTGAACGAGCTGATGATTTTATTGATCTGGGGGCAGAGCCACGCACCTACCTACTTGGCTCGAAGCGTAAAAAAGATACAAATACCTCGACTAAAAAAGGTAAAGAAAGCTCACGAGTAGCTATTAAAAAACAAAGCCCACGCGGTGGAGCTACGATAAGTAAAGCGTAGTATGGCACAAACAAACGAAGACAAAAACCAAAATAATGAGCATCGTATCGACACTGATCGATTGGGGTCTAATTACCAAAAAAAGGCACAAGAGATTGCAGATGATTTACACGATCCACAGAATCGTATAGAGAAGCCAAAAGAGGGGCATGATCCCTATCCGTCTCGTTCTTCCAAGCGGGCGGCTATCAGGACATACAAGGATTACGCTGCTAAGTCACTTCGAGAAGGCGGTGGCTCACTGACACAAATGATTCTGGCAGAGCGAGAAAAAAAGCGACAACAAGAGCGTGCTGCTTCTCGCAATCCAAAAAATATTGCTCAAACACTCTTGGCAGCAGCGCTCGTCACTATCGGACTCGGGATTGTCTTGGGCTCGTTTTTCTTAGTGCGACAAATTCAGGAAGATCCACGTAAAGATCAAATACTTACTCCTGAGCCATTGATTATTTATGATTATCGGTCGGAAATATATATCTCTGATCCTAATCGTAATCGCTTGGTGCGTGCGATAGAAAATGAGATTGATGGACTGAGCATCGAAGCAGGAGCGCTCAAATATATCTACTTTGCTACTGATAATCAATATAATGCAAAGATTTTAATGACTACTCAAACATTCCTTTCTGTTTTGCGTGCTAAAATTAGCGGGACTTTGAGCAGGAATTTGGATGATAATTTTATGTATGGAGCGTTTTCTACCACAAAGAATGCGCCATTTTTGATTTTTAAGACTAAAAATTACACTACCACTTATGCTGAGATGCTGGATTGGGAGCGATCAATGGCAATTGATTTAGCTGAGGTCTTGGATTTGGAGAATTTTGATTTTGCGCGAAGTAATTTTGTAGATGTGGTGTATTACAATCAAGATGCTCGAGCAGTCTTGGATCAGGAGGGTAATCCTATTATTGGCTATTCGTTTGTAGATACTAATACGCTTGTTATTTTCTCACACCGCTTGGCCTTTAAGGAGCTTGTGGCACGCTTGCAACAAAACACTTTTCAATAATTACCAAAGGAGGGGGATTGTCGGGGAAAGATACAAATAATCATTGCAAAGCATTCTTTCTGTGGTATTATTCTCGCATTATGAGTACAGTAAATACATACGAATTAAGCTTTCTTGCTTTGCCACATATCACTCTCGAAGAGACTAGTGCGATGCAATCTATATGTGCAGATGCTGTAAGTGCCCATGGTGGCCAGGTGGCTTCACTTGGAGAAGTGCATTTTATTCCACTTGCTTATGAGATGAGCAAAAAATTTGGCTCTAAAAATAAGCAGTACAACGAAGCATACTTTACCTGGATGAAGTTTAGCCTGAGTGCAGACAAGCTAGCAGAGCTAGAGCAGGCAGTCGGCAATCAAGCTAATATTTTGCGCTATATTATTATTAATACAGCTGAGGATACAACTCTTGGTAACAATCTAACGATGAACCTTGGAGATGAGGATGAAGCAACTCTTGACGATGAGGAATTGACGCTAGCTCTCGATGATGAAGAGCTCCCACATGAAAAGCTCCCAGATACTGATGATGTGGAAGTAGATGATTTGACTCGCATAGAAGGTATTGGGCCAGTGATCGCTACTACTTTGCAAAATGCAGGAATTACAAGCTTTGCTGATTTGCAAGATATTGCACAAGAGGAATTAGAAGAGCTTCTTGCTGGAGTACGAGGTAATCATGATCCTTCTACTTGGAGAGAGCAAGCCACTCTTGCTTCCGAAGAAAAGTGGGATGAGCTAGAAAAGCTACAAGCTAATCTTGATGGTGGTAAAGAAAAATAAATCTCTATAAATAATTATAAATACAAAACCCTGAAATATTCAGGGTTTTGTATTTTGCCCACTTGGAAGCCGGGCTTCCAAGTGGGGGCTTTTGTAGTGCTCTGCTATTCTGGTACAATAGGACATATGAATGTAAACAAAGCAATAATCGTGGGACGCATTACTAATGATTTAGAGCTTAAATCGACTAGCACAGGGCGAGAAGTAGTATCTTTTGGAATTGCCACTAATCAGAATTGGACAGACCAATCAGGACAAAAACAAGAAAAGACAGATTTTCACAATGTCGTATTTTGGGGCAAGCAGGCTGCTACTTTGGCTCAGTATGCGGTAAAAGGGCAGGAATTGTATGTAGAAGGACGGCTTGAGACGCGTAGCTGGGATGACCAAGATGGCAAGAAGAATTATAAGACAGAAATTGTAGGCAATACTTTTCAATTTGGACAAAAGCCGAGTGGGGCAGGAGGAGGTGCTCGGCAAGATACGCCTGGGCCAGAGGCAAGCACTAATGATGTGTCCTATCCTGATGAGGATATTAATCCAGAGGATATTCCTTTTTAGTAAATAGATGGAGGGATATTTGCAGAATGTCGTATTCGTGCTATTATACTCGCACTATGAGTAATCAGTGTTATTTTAAAGAGCAGGGAATCTCACATATTGATTATAAAGATGTGGCCCTACTTAAAAGATTTATCAATCCGCACGGACGCATTATTGCTGGTAAAAGATCAGGCGTAAGTGCTAAAAATCAGCGAGTATTGGCTCGAGCAATCAAGCGCGCTCGCTTTATGGGCTTGTTGCCTTATGTGCAGGCGTAGGCTTGCGTAGGTGTATTTGAACAAAGCGCGCCCGAAGGGCGCGCTTTGTTTTGTGTATACAGGAGCCTAGCGCGACTAGCGCTCTCGCTCGCTGTATTCGCCCTTTTGGGTATTGATGACCAGCTTATCTCCTACGCTAATAAAGAGAGGCACAAAGAGCCGGAGCCCATTTTCCAAGACTACTTCTTTGGTGGCACCTGAAGAGGTGTTGCCTTTGACTGCATCGGGAGCTTCTACTACCTCGAGAGTGACTTTGATGGGGATTTTTATATTGATGATTTCATTGCCAAAGTATACGCCTTTTACGACATCATTTTCTTTTAAGTAGGGGAGCGCATCTTTGATGATTTGCTCTTCGAGCATAAACCGATCGCGAGGATCATAGGCATCAGCAAACCATATTTCATCCCGCTTGCGGTATAAAAATTTGATATCTCGCTCATAAATCTCTGCTTGGGCTACTTTGTCGCTGGCATGGAATGTTTTTTCGATTACCTTACCTGTTTTGAGTGATTTGAGCTTGGTATTGTTGCTCGGCTTACCACGATTTTTTTTGATTACATGATTTTCTAGTACTTCGTAGGGCTCACTATCGAGGACAATATACTCACGGGGCTTAATTTGATTGTATTCCAACATAATGAAAAAGATTATAGCATAGAAAATAAAGCAGGAAACAAAAGTGCCCGCGCCAAAGGCGCGGGCACTTACCACTTCATTCCAAAGCTATACGCTATATTTTTTTCATCTCTTCGCGAATTTGCTTGAGGATGGTGCGGGTCTCTTTTGGATGTTCTTTAAACCAGGTGCGAGCCTTGTCGTAGCCCACGCCAAGCTTTTCATCACCCCAATAGTAGGTGGCTTTTACTTTTTCGATAATCTTGTATTTCTCCCCAAGGGCAATAATTTCTCCTTCTTGAGAGATACCTTCGTTATAAAGAAGATCAAATTCGGTAGTACGGAAAGGGGCAGCTACTTTATTCTTGGCGATTTTGACACGGATACGCCCGCCCACTACTTCATCACCCTTTTTTATCTGGGCGATACGACGGATATCCATTCGTACGGAGGTAAAGAATTTGAGCGCCTTGCCTCCTGGAGTGGTCTCTGGTGAGCCAAACATTACACCAATATTCATACGAATCTGATTGATGAAAATAACAGAGCAATTTGTCTTGGATACAATAGCGGTGAGCTTGCGCAAAGCTTGTGACATAAGCCGTGCTTGCTTGCCCATTTGGGCTTGCCCCATATCACCCTCGATCTCATCTTTGGGGGTCAGAGCTGCCACGCTGTCGACCACCACTACATCTACCTTGCCACTTCGTACGAGGGACTCGACGATCTCCAGGGCTTGCTCGCCGGTATCAGGCTGAGATACCAAGAGCTCATCGGTGCAGACACCGATATTGCGGGCATATATTGGATCAAGGGCGTGCTCGGCATCTACGAAAGCTGCTACTCCATTTGCACGCTGGGCTTCGGCTACGATATGGAGGGCAAGGGTGGTCTTGCCGGAGGATTCGGGGCCATAGATCTCTATTACTCGACCCCGAGGGACTCCACCCACGCCGAGGGCATCATCTAATCCAATAGAGCCAGTAGAGATAACATCTACTTTTTGCTTGGCTCTTTCGCCAAGCTTGATAATAGCTCCCTCGCCAAATTTGGTAGCGATAGCATCCATTGCCTCGTCTACTGCCTGGGCGCGCTTTTCCTTGGCGCTGGGCTCTTTGGGGGCGGAGGCTTGCTTGCTCGATTTTTTTGCTTCTTGAGGACTTGCTTGTTTGCTGGTATTTTTTTGACTCATAATTATTGATTTGTACTAATAGTAAACTCATTCTATTTTATCATTTTTAACTCAAGCGATAGGGGAAATCGTAGCCAAGTTTTCAACAGAGGCAAACTGGTAGCTCGTGAGCTAGTAGCCTGTGTGCTCGTGAGCCCGTGGGCTAGTATGCTGGTTGGAACATATGGTAAAAGTTGTCCGAGCTCGGACAACTTTTACCATAGATTTTTTCTATTATATTTTGTCTTTATTTTTTAGAAATGGAGAGAAAGTTTTTAGAAATGAAGGGAAGGAGGTACTACAGAATAAGCTCAAAATGGTATAATAAATCTTGTTATGGCAGTATCAAAAAAGAAGAATAAACAAAGCAAAAAGGTGCCTCAGAAAACAAGCAAACGCACCACAAAAAAAATAAATAAAAAGAAAGATATCAATATCCGTGAAGAGCTCTCACGCCGACATCCTCGCAATTATATGCGTGATGAGGTGTGGAATTTTATCCTTGCGGGTATTTCATTTTTCATCGCGGTATTTTTTGTAGGGTCTGTCACCGGGCATGGTGGCCCTGTGGGGGAGTATAGCTACGATCAGCTTACCAAGCTCCTTGGTTGGGGCTACTGGCTTTTGCCTGGATTGCTCCTCGTGCTTGCCTATAGCTTTATTCAAGAAATAGAGCGTGATTTTCATCCAATGAAAATACTGGGATCGATCCTCTTTCTCCTTTCTGGGCTCGGGGTAATAGAGCTCATCTTTACCCAAGGAGGCTGGATTGGATCAATTCTAAGTGGCCTGCAAAATCCGATCGGCTACCCAATGGCACTTCTTTTGATGATTATTCTCTTTATTATTTCGATGGCTCTTATTCTTGATACAGTGCCATTTATTTCTCGCTTATGGAGTGATGAGGCAGATGATGAGGATGAAGAATATGGAGATGAGCGTGTGGGCGTGCTTTCACCAGAAGAGAGCGAGCTTATCAGGGAGGCGGCTCGAGCACGAGCATTTGGAGAATACGAAAAAACGGGGCAAATGCCCGCTCAAACAGCAGAAGCTACTTATCCACATACTTCAGGGCAGGATACTGCCGAAGAAAAATCTGGCAAATCGGCCAATACAATTGAAGACACCATCAATCAAAAAATTCGACAAACATTTAGCCGAAAAGATGCAGGGAAAAGCCAGAATACGGGGTATTTGCCCGATAATACTGCTCTTCCACCAACGACACTTGTATCAAAAGATAAAGGCAAGCCAGAGGTGGGGGACATCAAATCTAATGCCAATATTATCAAGCGCACCTTGGCTAATTTTAATATCACCGTAGAGATGGGAGAGGTGGAGGTGGGGCCGACTGTCACCCGCTATGCTTTTAAGCCAGCCGAAGGGGTCAAACTAGCTCGTATTGGGGGGCTCAAGGATGACTTGGCACTAGCGCTCGCTGCTAAAACAATCCGTATGGAAACCCCGATTCCAGGCAAATCACTGGTAGGGATTGAGATACCCAATCGTACCTCCACTATGGTGGGATTTGGTACGCTCATTGAGCATCCTAATTTTCACTCAAGTGGCTACAAGCTTCCCTTGGGAATTGGTAAAGACATCGCCGGAGAGGCCCGCTTTATTGATCTAGCTCGAGCTCCACATATGCTGATTGCAGGGGCTACTGGATCAGGTAAATCAGTGACGGTGCATGCCCTGGTCAATTCGCTCCTCTATACCTATGGGCCAGATATGCTCAAATTTATTATGGTCGATCCGAAGCGAGTGGAGCTCACTCTCTATAATGGTATTCCACACCTACTGACCCCTGTTATTACCGATGCTAAATCTGCTATTCTTGCGCTCAAGTGGGCGGTCAAAGAAATGAATCGTCGCTATGATGTATTGCAGGAGCACTCGGTGCGTGATGTGGCTTCGTATCACAAGAATATTTTGTATCCTGCTCAGGAGCGGGCGCAAAGTGACGAGGAGATTGAAGTGCCAGAGAGGATGCCGTATATTGTGGTCATCATCGATGAGCTCGCGGATATTATGCAGGCCTACCCACGAGAGCTGGAGGCGGGAATTGTACAGCTTGCACAAATGTCGCGGGCGGTAGGTATTCACCTTATTCTTTCGACTCAGCGTCCGTCGGTCAATATTATTACCGGGCTAATCAAAGCCAATGTGCCTACTCGGCTTGCCTTGCAGGTGGCTTCTAATATTGATTCGCGGACTATCCTCGATGCGGGGGGAGCGGAGCAATTGTTGGGGAAGGGGGATATGCTCTTTATGACGGGAGATATGTCCAAGCCAGTGCGGGTGCAATCACCTAATATCACCGAAGAGGAGGTAAAGAAAGTGGTGGGCTGGCTCAAGAAGTACTATAGAGGAGATGTGCCCGATGAGATTGATCTTTCTCTCAAAGCTGTTGCCGATAGCAATATTATGTTTGCAGGCTCTATTGGGGCAGATGAAGACGAAGATGATCTCTATGAAGATGCAAAGGCCTCTGTGATAGAAGCAGGCAAGGCATCGACAAGCTATATCCAGCGTAGATTGCGGGTGGGCTATTCACGAGCTGCTCGGCTTATCGATATGCTCGAAGAGCGGGGGGTAGTAGGGCCTGCTCGCGGATCTTCTCCCCGTGAAATTATAGAAAAGCCAGAGGACGAAGAAGCTATCGAAACAGCTTCTTTGGAAGCAGAGCAAGTAGACAATACTGAGGACGGTAATAGGAGAGATACTGCTTAGAATTGCCTTTATCAATTTGATCCTCTATTTATAAAATACTAGATATGTATCTGGGAAATTCCTCACAAATACAGAGCACTATTATTGGCAAGCTCTCCTGGGCGGGGGCACTCCTTGCTATCGCGATCCTCACTCTCTATGGAATGCGCTATTTTATTTCTGGCCCGGAGATTATCAATCTGGGGGCAAGCTATCGGGTGGCGGAGAGTGCTCGCTACGAGCTTTCATTTAAGGTAGCCAATACTAATAGACTAATGATCAATGGGAATGAGGTGGTAGCACAGGCGGGAGGAGAAGTGGGGTATGTGCTCTACCTTGCCCGCGGGATGAATATTATTCAAATTGATGCTTTTGATCCCTACGGTAATCACAAACAATTATATTTGTACATTACATATCCACAGTAGGGCATAATCCCGGACTTTTATCCGGGTGTAATGCCCTACTTGACATTTGGGTAGATCGGCAAACTAGTATATAATTGCGTGCAGGGTATGTGCATCGCATATACCCACCAGAGATGAATCTTTGACAACTACATATCGCACCAAACTAATCTGTAGTTGGAAACAAGATTTATTTTTGTTTTCTGCAGAAAATGAGAATACACATAATATTTGTGGTACTTCTCGCGGAATGATTCACCTACGAATTATCTTCTCTTGTACTTATCATAAAGAGAAGCATTAGTAAGATAATTATTTAACAGATTAAAGAAAAATTGTATGACTACAATTCGTGAATCACTTGCAGCTAAAATGCTTGCAGGTGCAATCGCTGTTGTCATGACACTCTCAGCTTTCTCAACATTCGCGCAGACTGCAAATGCAGCTACCGATATTGAACAGCTATGTGCACTTGCTGCATCACTCGGGATTTCGACTCCTGAATTTGATGCACTATGTGCCGGAGTGGGCGATGACTCAGTAGGGGCTGGTGAATATGTTCACCACCCATCAATTGATTTCGAGTTTACTCGAAATCTGTACATCGGATCTCGTGGAAACGATGTCTTGATGTTACAAAAAGTGTTGAACCTAAATGCTGATACGCGAGTAGCGCTATCAGGAGCTGGTTCACCTGGAAATGAAACTTCATACTTTGGTCCTGCGACCAGAGCTGCTGTAGCTAAATTCCAGGCTAAGCACAACATTTCTCCAACAGCTGGGTATTTCTACCCACTGACTCGCGCAGAAATGAATCGTAAATCAGCTGGCACACCAGACAATGGTGATGACGACAATGGTGATGACGACAATGGCGTGACCGGAGATAGATTAGAAGTAGAAGCTGGTGATCAGCCACGGGATATGAAAGTGGGTCCTGCCCAACAACACATTCCTACCACTGTACTCGAGCTTACTACCGGAGATGAAGATGTGAAAATTACTGAAATTACCGCTAAGGTAACAGGAAAAGCTCGAAAAGCAGTAGATTCTGTAAGCGTCTGGTACGATGGGAAAATCATTGATACCGACTCAGTAAACTCACGAGGTATTTCTGACCTTAAATTCAATCTAGAGATTGATGATGGGGAAACAGTAGAACTCGCATTCTCCGCTACTATGGAAAGTAATATCGATAGTCAAGACGGATTAGACTTCCGAATTGAAATTACTGACATTAAAGTAGGTGGCGACACCGATGTGGACGGCCTACCAGTAGATGGAGCCCAACACACCGCAAACAAAAATGTTGAGCTCAATTCATTCTCTATGCAGATTGATGGCGAGGGAGGCAAGGTAAAAATCGGTGACAAGGAAGTGCTTCTATCTACTATCAACTTCAAGAATGATGATCCAAACAACGACAAAGACTCAATGTTTGTCCTTGGATTCTCATTGGAGCAAGATGGTACTATGAGCTCAGGTGACATTAAAGATGTCTTCGTAAAGGTAGATGGAGATGAATACGAAGCAGATATCAATGGTGATTACTACCGATTTGATTTCGGAAGTGGTATTGAAATCGATGCCAATAAGAATTTGGACTTCGAGGTATATGCCGACATCGTAGATGGAGCCAACAAGAATGTGAATTTCAGCCTTGATGCTGATGATCTTGTAGACTTCGTATACGTAGTAGACGAAGATGATCGATACCTTGCTGAGACAAATGCAACTGTAGGTACAAAGGGTAGCGCAGTGACCATCGAAGCAGGTGAAGGTAACACATCAGGCTCAAATCTAGTAACAGATAGCAATATCACTGCTGGAGAAGATGAGGCAGAATTTGCTTCATTCAAGCTTAATGTGAAAGGTGAATCAATCACTGGAGATGTGAAGGTAACAATCAATGTTACCAATGGAAACAACACTGATTCAGATGACATTCAACTTACTGGTATCAAGATTGTAGATGAAGATGGCAATACTGTTGCCTCAGCAGATGATGATACTGTCACTGCTACTACTACTATCGTTATTGAATTTGAAGATGTGACATTCCCAATCGGAAATGCTGCATACATCTTGGTAGCCGATGTACCAGATGATGTGACAGACGCTACTACCTACACGGTAGCAAGCTTTGTCTTTACATCCTTCAAGGGAGATAATTCAAGAGAGTCAATTAATGTAAGCACTACAAATCCTGGTACTGTACAAACAGTAGAAGGAGCTAAGCTCGCTATGGGAGTAGATTCATCTATTGAAAGTGATGAAACTCGTGACGATGTGGAAGGTGTAGAGCTAGCTGTAATACAGCTTGATGCTGTAGACTCAGGTGAAGATATTGAGGTGACTACCATCTCTCTTAACTTCGTTGCAAGTACTTCTCTAGCTAATCCTTATGATGAGATTACCAATTGTGTCTTGATGAAAGATGGTGAAGAGGTATCCGATATGGTAGACCTCTCAGCTCTTACCAATCAAGACTTCGATATGGATTCTGGATTCACTGTGCCTGAAGGCACTGTGGTGGCTCTCTCACTTCAGTGTGATTTGAGTGACGGCTGGAATACAGGTGATACCATCACCGTAACCGTGAGCACTTCAAGCTCTCGAGCTCAAGCTGATATAGCTGGAAGTATTGATCCAACAGCTGGAAGCAATACCGGAGACACTGTTACTATCGTAGCTGGTAGCCTTACTTCAGGAAATGCAAAAGATCCTGAAAATCGATCAGTACGAGTAAACACTACGGTGGATCTTGGATCCGTAGAGCTTAAGAGTGATAATGTATCAGGAGAGCTCCAAGAGCTTCCTCTACGAATCACTGGTAAAGTGTTATTGAGTGGAAACAGAAAAGTAGAGATCCTTAATGCAGACGGAGATGTAGTAGCAGATGCTTACTTCACTTCAGACAACATTGTGGTAAAGAGCTTTAAGAAGAAAGTAACGCTTGTGAAAGACCAAAAGACCAAGCTATACTTCCGAGCACTACTCGGAGCTGGAAACCCAGCTACTGAAGGCACTGATCTCTCGATTGACATTGACGGCGATGTAGATGTAAAGGTAGCTGGAGATACATACTCTGTGGCTTCTACTACTCTTACTGCTGTAGATGTCTACTCTGGACTTCCTGTAATTACAGAGCAAGATGTAACAGGATCTGATATCTCAGACAATGTGGTGATGAAATTCGCTATTACGGCTGAGGGAGAAGATATTATTCTTGCTTCTACTACTGCTACCTCGGTATCAGTATCAGGAAGTGCCACTACTGGAGTTGTAAATATCTACCATCACGATGATGGCTACGATAAGGCAGTAACAAGCGGTACGCTACTATCTGCTGGAAACGTAACCATTGAGAAGGGAGATACTCACTTCTTCGTAGTAAAGGGTACTGGAGTAAGTGAGGGAGCTAGCGGTGACTACATCCAAACTACTATTGACTTTACTAATAGAGTAGGAGTAGGTACCATGGCAGATCTCATTAGTGTTGTACGAGGAGATAATATCAATTCTCGCATCAATAATAGTGAAGAACTTGTCTACAAGTACACTAACTAACGATACCTGGTATCTTAGCTAGCTAGTATTCAAAGACTAGTCTTTGCGGAAAGCAACGACCCCCGTGCGTAAGCACGGGGGTTTTGCTTTGTCTCATTTATCCCAGACACCCGATGTCTGGGAAACTGTGGAAAACCCAGACACCCGGTGTCTGGGGTGGATGATAGGATTGGGGTATGTCTTTGCGTTTTGGCAAACAACATATTGGAGGCATATACCACGTGTTTAACCGTGGTACTGACAAGCGCATTATTTTTACTGATAAACCGGATAAAGATAGATTTCTTTTATTGATGAAATTAATGAATAGTAAGGAGAATATTGGAAGCATGAGAGATTTTTTGGAAGGTAATCGATTGCAAAAAGAAGAAGAGCTAGAATCGAGCCCTCTAGTACGGATCATTGCTTTTTCATTGCAAGGCAATCATTACCATCTATTGCTCGAACAAATTGAAGAAAATGGGGTGCAATTATTTATGCATAAATTAGGAATGGCTTATGCAAAATATTTTAACAGTAGACAGCAGAGAACGGGCACTTTGTATCAAGGTAGATATAAGTATGTTGTTGCAGAAAGTCAGCATAGTGTAATGCGTCTTATCGCTTATATCAATCGCAATGAGGAAATGCACAAAAGGAAGCGAGAAGAAGATTACTCAAGTAGAAAATGGTATGTCAGCAAAGAAGAGTACCCAATGGGATTGGAGCTGTATAAGGATCTGTTTGGGGACTATGAGAAGCAAGAGGAGGATATTATTTTGCAATATAAACGACAACGCGATATTGATAGCAAGCACGATAGAGAGATATTCCTTGAATGATCCCAGACACCCGATGTCTGGGAAACTGTGGAAAACCCAGACACCCGGTGTCTGGGGTGGGGATGAATAGGGGCGTGTGCGTGGTATAATCAGAGCTATGGAATGGCTATTTATATACTATTTTGTGGTCTTTTATTTGGGGACTATTTTGGGAAGCTTTATCAATGTGATCGCGCTTGATTTGCAAAAGCTATATCAAGAAAATAATTTGGCCGAAAGAAATGAGCTTGGATTCCTTGCTCGGCATATATCTAAAAGGTATTTCTGGAAATCTTTAATGGAGCGGAGGAGCAGGTGTGATTCTTGTGGGGCAACCTTGCGCCCCTATGAGCTTTTTCCTATTTTTTCATATGCACTTCAACGAGGAGTATGCCGATCTTGTGGAGACAAAATAGCAGAGAGCCATATGGTGATAGAGATCGTGGCAGGTGTGTATTTCCTGGGGATATTCTATGTATTATTTTGGCAGGAGGCAGTATGGACCTGGGCTTTTGTAGGGAGCGTCGCCTTTTGGTTTGTCGTGTTTGGCTCTCTTCTTGTCTCTGCTTTGTTTGATTATCGTACCAAGCTCTTGCCTGATGTGACACTATACTTGGCAGGTATATTAATACTGGGCTATCAGATAGTGATGTATGGTATAGGAGCGTGGTGGTATCTGGGAGCGGGAATACTCTTGGCTCTCTTTTTCTGGAGCTTGTGGGCGATTTCACGGGGGGCGTGGATAGGCTTTGCTGATGGCAAGCTGGGGCTCATCGCAGGGCTCTTGCTCGGCTATTCGGCGGGCTTTACCGCTATTGCTATTGCTTTTTGGACAGGAGCGGTGGTGGCTATCATCCTCTTGTCTATTCAGAAAATTGCTCACAAGCATTGGGGGATTGGTATTAAAAGCGCAGTGCCTTTTGGGCCATTTTTGGTGATGGGGATATGGTATGTGTTTGTGACGGGGACTAATTTGTTTGTGTTAGTCTAAGCTAATTGCTATGTTGCTATATTTATTTCAAAATTTTAGGCGATCTACCAAGCTAAGCTATGGCGTGATAGGAGCTACTTCGCCTGGTAGATTGAAATCAAGAGAAGGATTTACCTTGATAGAGATGCTTATTACGCTGGCAATTATATTTATTATGACCGCTCTCTCGATGACTAATTATAATCGCTTTGGAAAGGAGGTAGAATTGGAGAACGCTGCCTATGAGCTTGCGCTTAATATCCGCCAAGCGCAATTTTTTGGTATTAATCGTAGTGAGCAATTTGGGGCTACCTTTGATGATCCTCAGCCCTATGGAGTGTATTTTAATATTGATGGTGGAGAAGAAGGGATAGATGATCAATCCTTCTTTCTCTTTGTGGATAATGATGGCAATAGGCTATTTAACACAAGTGATAATACCTATGGTGGGGGTGAGAATTGTGTAGCTAATGCCTCTGATGAGTGCGCCCGGATACTCAGCTTTACTAGGAGTAATTATATATACTCGATTTGTGTGGGAGATGATGAGAGTAGCTGTACTGATATTGGGAATATTGTAACAGGCGACCGTGAGCTACATATTTCTTTTAAGCGACCAGACCCAGATGCGGTAATTAGAGTGGGTAGTGGCCTCACTGAATACGCCTATGCTAAAATTACTCTAGCATCCCCACTGAGTGACATTTCTCACAAGAGCGTGTCGGTAGGGGCGGCGGGGCTCATATCAATTGATTAGTATGTGGCAATTTATAAAACAAGAATTACAGAAAGACGGTGGACGAGATGCACAAGGTAATACCAAGGGAGGCTTTACTTTGATTGAGCTTATTGTGTCGATTTCTCTTTTTACAGTAATTCTGACTGCCTCCTTGGGGGCACTATTGATGGTGATTGACGCTAATCGGCAGGCGAAAGCTATTAAACTCGTGGTCAATAATCTTAATTTGGCAATGGAAGGAATGTCGCGCGAGCTTCGGGTGGGGAGCAACTATTGTGATATAGACAATGGCGATAATAGCCCATCATCAGCTTGTAATAATACCTCGGGTACAGAGACAATATACTTTACCACCGATCAAGGCGCTACAAGCTCTTCTTTTCGTATAAATAATAGTGCAATAGAGCGCCGTATGGGACCGAGCCCTGATAATAACTATCTCAAGCTTACCGGGTCTGATGTGATGGCTGATAACTTGCGATTTTATATTCGCGGAGTGGGCTTTGGTGACAATGAGCAACCATCTATTTTGATAGTACTTAATGGACATATCAATCAAGCTGACGAGCGGGTGGACTTTAATATACAGTCACTCGTATCACAAAGGCGATTAGAACTATAGCGTATGCAACACATAACACACATTATTATTGATCAGTATAGACTTTATCGCCAAGGTACTGCCGGGCGCCATGGGGGCTTTACTATGGTGGAAACGCTGGTGGCAATCACTGTCTTGCTTTTGGCTGTGGTGGCGCCGATGTCGCTTGCCAATGATGGAATTGTGGCATCTCGCCTGGCTCAAGATCAGATTGTAGCATTTTATCTAGCCCAAGAGGGGGTGGAAGCGATCAAAAATATGCGTGATCATAACCGCCTCACTAATGATTCTGCTGGACAATTGGGGAATAATTTAGGGGGAAATTTGGCTAATTGTATTGTAAGTGATCCCAATGATCAAAACGAAGAGGGCTGTATCATTGACACGACTCGCAAAGAGGGCGTGGGAGAATTTTGGACACAATCCTGCAGTGGGGGCTGTGAACCGCTCCGTATTAGTGACACAAGCCCTTATATATATAGCCACCAGCCGACGGGGACAAGCGCGAGCAAGTATATTCGAGAGATCAAGGTATGGAACCCGGGAGGAGATATTAGCGAAGCCATTGTAGAGGCAAAGATTGTATGGCTATTTGCTCGTTCGGGAGAGAGTAAGACCTACACGGTGCGTAATTATTTGTACGACTGGTAATCACTATATCTATGAAGCAATACTCAAAACAGATACAATATAGCGAAGATATGGCTACAAGTGATAATGAAAATGGCTTTGTGATTTTGATTGCCGTCTTAGTCTCTTCTCTTTTGATTTCGCTGGGGGCTTTTATTGCAAGTATTGCCGTGAAGGAGCTTTCTCTCTCGGTGTCAGGGCGGGATTCCCAACTAGCTTTTTATGCGGCAGATGCGGCGGCGGAGTGTGCGCTCTATCAAGACCTACACATACAGGCCTTTACCTCATCTTCTTCTGCGCCGGGCCCCGCTACACTTTTGTGTAATAGTAGCCAGACGCCGATTGTTGTAGACAGTGGAAGGAGTGATGGTGATACAGGGGTAAGTAGCTTTGAAGTGTCTTTCCCTCTCAATGATGGGGATAATATAAATTTTTCACCCTATGCGGTGGTGCAGATTACCAAAGATGATATTGGAGGGCCAAATGATAAAACGATTATTGAATCTCGGGGATATAATGTGAAATCGACATCAACAACCAATCGTGTGGAGCGCGCTTTGGAGGTGACCTACTAGTGAGCCTGTGAGCTGGTTTAACCCAGACACCCGGTGTCTGGGTTTTCCACAGTTTCCCAGACATCGGGTGTCTGGGGATCAGGGGTGGAGCTTGTTTGGTATAATGGAGCTATGAAAGTGCCTCAGGATATACAGAAACGCGTAGATACCCTACGAAAAACTATCGATTATCACCGCAATCTTTATCACGTGCATGACAGGCAGGAAATTTCGGATGAGGTCTTTGATAGCTTGAGACGAGAGCTTGAGGCAATAGAGCAAAAGTATCCAGAGCTCATCACTCCTGACTCACCTTCTCAGCGAGTGGGGGGTGAGCCCCTCGAGCAATTTCAAAAGGTGCAACATAAAGTAGCCCAGTGGTCTTTTGATGATGCTTTTTCTTGGGAAGACTTGCTTCGCTGGAGAGATAGGGCCCAGCGCTACCTCAACACCAAAGAAGAATTTGAATATTTTTGTGAGCTTAAAATTGATGGGCTCAAGGTGGTGCTGGAATATCAAGATGGCTCGCTTGTACAAGCGGCTACTCGTGGAGACGGCAAGGTGGGGGAAGATGTGACTCAAAATGTGCGCACCATCGCATCGGTGCCTTTAGTGCTTCAAGATAAAGCGAGTGGTATTTTTGAAGGTGAGGTGTATATGTCGCGGAATCAATTTGAAAAGCTAAACAAGGAGCGACGAAAAGCTGGAGAAAAAGAATTTGCCAATCCGCGTAATGTGGCTGCGGGCACTATCCGCCAACTTGACCCGCAAGTGGTGGCCGACAGAGCGCTCGAAGTATTTATATATGATATAGCCAAGCTTGATAGCTATGAATATAAGAGTCAGGCAGAGGAGATTGCCTTGCTTAAAGATTTGGGATTTTGTATCAATCCAGAGCACAAGCTCTGCACTTCTCTAGAAGAGGTATGGAGCTATTTTGATTCATATACTAGTCGCAAAGAGAAATTTCCCTATTGGGTGGATGGAGTGGTAGTGAAAATTAATGATATATCTTTGCAGGAACGATTGGGCTATACAGGAAAATCACCCCGCTATGCTCTTGCTATCAAATTTCCTCCAGAGGAGAAGACGACTATCATTCGTGACATTCATCTCCAAGTGGGACGGACAGGGGTGATCACGCCGGTGGCCATTATGGATCCTGTGGAGGTGGCGGGGACTCTCGTGTCTCGCGCTACTTTGCACAATGAAGAAGAGATTGAGCGCTTGGATGTGCGTATAGGGGATACGGTAATTATTCATAAAGCTGGAGATATTATTCCTAAGGTGGTGAGGGTCTTGAAGGAATTTCGCCCCAAGGGGGCAAAGCCATATCGCTTTCCTGATAAGGTAGCTGGCTGTGGTGGTGATGGGCGGATTGAGAAAATACCTGGCCAGGTCGCCTATCGATGTCTTGATCATTCGAGTGGGGATACGCTACGCCGTCGCCTGCACTATTTTGTAGGCAAGCAAGCTTTTGATATTGAAGGGATTGGACCAAAAATTGTGGATCTACTGATGGATAAAGGGCTTGTCTCGGAGCCGGCAGATTTTTTTACTTTGAAACGGGGTGATATTGAGACTTTGCCTGGATTTAAGGAAAAATCGGTGAATAATTTGCTTGCTAGTGTGGAAGCACACAGGAAAGTGAGCTGGAGCAGATTTCTTGTAGCTCTCTCTATCAATGGTGTAGGAGAAGAAATGGCTATTACTCTTGCGGATAATTTTGATTCGCTTGAAGAGCTAAGAGAGGCCTCGATAGATACCTTGTCCGCAATTGATGGGATTGGCAACAAGGTGGCTCAAGAGATTGTAGATTATTTTAGTAATACAAATAATCAGGAAATTATTGCACGATTACTTAAGGAGATAGATATTGACTACACTAAGGAAGCAAAAAATACTACAGGAATATTTGGTGGTATGCAGGTCGTGGCAACGGGGAGCTTGCAACACTACAGCCGTGACGGTATCAAAGACTTGATTCGACGAGAAGGTGGCCGTGTGTCGGGAGCGGTATCACCCGCAACAGACCTACTCATTGCAGGAGAAAAAGCAGGGACTAAGCTTGCCCGAGCTCAAGCCTTGGGGATAGAAATATGGAGCGAAGAAGATCTGCAGGCACGATTGGAAAAAAGCTAAGACAGGGCTACTTGTAAAAAGGATATTCTTTCGAGGAGAGAGCTATCACTCGCTAGGAGATCGGTGGGATGTGGTACAATATTCGCTATGCAGAGAGAAGATATCCTCCACCTTGCCTCATTGGCTCGTATCGAATTGAGCGAAGAAGAAATTCAACGATTTCCTGATGAAATTGGGGAGATTGTTGATTTTGTATCCAAGGTGCAAGAATTGGCGACGGGTGATGAGGTGGTACGAGATATGCGTAATTATAATAGCTTTCGTGATGATGTGGTGCATTCAAGTGATGATCGAGACCGCATCATTGATGGATTCCCCGAGCGAGACGGTGATTACCTCCAGGTGCCTAAAATTATTTCTAATTAACTATGGCTATCGATCTTGATACTTTGACTATAGATAAAGCTCACCAGGCCTTGAAATCAGGGGAGTATTCGGTGCGGGAGCTTGTAGATGCGTATGTGGCACAGATAGCAGAGCGAAATGATGAATTGGGCGCTTATCTACACCTATTTGAAGGAATAGATAGGCAAGTGGTGCAGGCTCAAGAGATGTATGATACGGGGAAAGCGAGTATTTTGACGGGGATCCCTATTGCCGTCAAAGCGAATATTCAAGTGGAGGGAGAGATATGTAGTGCAGGATCGCGTATGCTTGAAGGATATCGAGCTGTGTATGATGCTACTGCTATTGCTCGCTTGCGTAAGGAGGGGGTGATTTTCCTGGGCTCAGCTAATATGGATGAATTTGCTATGGGAAGCTCTACAGAGCACTCGGCTTTTGGGGCTACAAAGAATCCACACAATACTTTGTATGTCCCGGGAGGGTCTTCGGGTGGCTCGGCAGTGGCGGTGAGCGCGGGCCTTGCGCTGGGAGCTTTGGGTACTGACACAGGGGGGTCTATCCGCCAGCCAGCTTCCTTTACCGGAGTGGTGGGCTTTAAGGGCTCGTATGGCTCGATTTCTCGATATGGAGCTACCGCGATGGGATCATCTCTGGACCAAATTGGGCCATTGGCCCGCACGGTAGAAGATGCACGGATATTGTATCGCGCAATGCGTGGAGCAGATGAATTTGATATGACTACTATTGCAGAATCAGATTATCAAAAGAGAGATGATCAGGCCTCGGCGAAGTATCGTATTGCTATTCCTCGGGATTTTCTTGAGGGGGCTGATCAGGATACTCGGCGAGTGTTTGACGCTACTTTGCTTGCTTTGCGTGAAGCAGGGCACACGGTAGAAGAGGTGGAGCTATCTTCGCTTGCGAACGCACTGGCTGTCTACTATATCGTGATGCCAGCGGAGGTGTCATCTAATTTGGCGCGCTTTGATGGTATACGCTATGGCTATGTAGCAGATGGAGCAATGACTTTGAGCGAACGCTATATCAAAACTCGCTCTCAAGGATTTGGCAGCGAGGTGAAGAGGCGGATTATTTTGGGTACCTTTGTGCTCCAAGCGGGCTATGCGAATAAATACTACACTAAGGCGCTTGCCTTGCGGGAAGCTCTCAAGGAGGAGCTGGGGAAGGTATTTGAAAACTATGACGCGATTATTACACCTACCGCACCGACACCTGCCTTTCGCCATGGAGAAAAATCGGGGAATCCATTGGAGATGTATTTGGCGGATATTTATACCGTGCCTGCTAATATTGCGGGGGTGCCAGCTATTTCGCTGCCACGGGGATTTTCTTCGGAAAACTTGCCCATTGGGGTGCAATTGATGGGAGGATTTGCTTGTGATGAGCAGGTATTGGAAATTGCAAAAGAATTGGAGCGTTTGGGGGAGAGTATAGAATAGGGGGAGGGAGATTTTGCTTGGGATTAAAATTCTTCACTAGTGCACGGCCGTGCGCTAGTGGGGAGTTTTGTGGTGGGAGAGGAGGGCTCGAGGAGGGGCACTCTCAAAGGTGAGAGAGTGAGAGCTCGAGGCGGGATGCTCAGCGGTGGGGATGGGGCGGATTTATCAATGTAATTTAGGAGAGGACGGTAACGAGGGGATGAGCTTGTTGGGCGCATTTAGTATTTGCTCGATTTGTATTATACTAAAGCGATGGAATCACAGTGGCTATTTTTGAGTATAGATGAGCTTTTATACCGCTTTCACCTGTATATCGCTGAGCCCCTTATATCCTTTTTTTCTTTTAGCTGGCTTTGGGGTAATCAGGAGGTGGCTGACTCTCTCCAGGCGGCTGATTTGGGAGTGGAGGTACAGCAGGGATTTTTTGATAGATTCTTTCTTGAGCCCATACGCCTACTTATCGAATCATTGCAAGCAGGGCAAGGGGGTGCGAGTGATGGAGGATACTTTCCGCCACAAGAGCCCAGCTCTTTTGGAGAGATACTACGCGATGCACTCTTTGGTGGGAGCGGAGGGGAATCTATCTTGAGCATTATTTTTGGATCTTTTTTGGGATGGATAGTGATCGGGGCTATTGTGGGATTGTTGATCCGCTGGTATCTCAAAGAAGAAATTCACTTTATGCAGAAAAGGAAAGCGCTTTTGTATGACTTGGAAAATACGGGGTATAAGCGGGAAGTAGGTGATAGCAAAAGCCAGCGCTGGGAGCAGATTGTAAAACAGGTGCATAGCGATGACGTCAATCAGTGGAAGATTGCGGTGCTTGACGCAGATAGCCTGCTTGATGACGTGCTCTATGAGCAGGGCTATGCAGGTGAAGGGGTGGCTACCAAGCTACGAGATGCTAAAAATGATAATTATGAAACTCTCCGCTATGCTCAAGAGGCACACGGGGTGCGTAATCGGATTGCTCATGATGCAGGCTATGCTCTCTCGCAACGAGAAGCGAAAATGGCTATTGCTTCTTATGAACGATTTTTTAATGAGCTCTACCATCTCTAGTATGCTGGTAGCTGGTGAACTGGTAGCTGGTAGCTAGTTTGCTGGTGAGCTGGTAGCTGGTGGACTAGTAAATTAGTAAACGAGCATATGTTATGATGGCAGTATGACAAGAGAAGCTACTCCCGCCGATTTTTCTCCCGCACGATTTATCAAAGGTATTATTGGTAGTGATGAACTTACCGAGGATGCGCATCGTAAGCACATTGCCTTTGTGGGGCGCTCAAATGTGGGAAAATCATCTTTGATGAATGCCCTTTTGGGGCGAAATAATCTGGTGAAATCATCTGCTCGCCCCGGTAAGACTACGGAAATAAATTACTTTGAGGTAGGAGAGCACTACTACTTTGTAGACTTGCCTGGCTACGGCTTTGCCCGACTTGGGGCGAAGCAAAGAGAAAAATTGCGTAAACTTATTGTATGGTATCTTCTGCGTAGCGAGATTGCCAAACGAGCGGTGTGCATGGTATTGGACGCCGGGGTGGGAATGACTGATTTTGATCGCGAAGTCCTAGCGCTTATCGAGGAGGCAGAGATACCGGTGTGTATCGTAGTCAATAAAATAGATCGCTTGAACCAATCAGAGCGCGCTAAGTGCAGGCAGGAGATGGAAACAATGGGCCTAAGCTATTTTATGCTTTCTGCTCGCACTGGGCGGGGGCTTGGGAGCTTGCAAGAGTGGCTTGTGTCGATATAATGCCGTGATTGTGTATAGGGCTTCTTGCAGGTAAGCAAATATACGGTACAATACGATGTATGGTATTGTAAGCAAGGATTACAGTATTTTGTACAAAACACATTATAGTAATTGATAATCAACATATTAGTATGAATAACAAACAAGGTTTTACGCTCATTGAGCTTCTCGTCGTCATCGCCATCATTGGTATCTTGTCGCTTGCTGTCTTCACCCAGCTTAATTCTGCGCGAGATCAGGCAGCGGATGCCAACCAGGTGAATGATGTGAAACAAGTAGCACTTGCTATGGAGCTTGGGCGAAACCCATCTACGGGAGCATATCCTACAAGTACGACCTCCCTGGATAAATACCTCACTCCCTATCCAGAGAATGTGAACTTTGAGATCAATTCGGGCTCATCATCTGAATACTGTGTCTGGGCTACACTCTCTGATGCACAGCCAACGGGACAGGAGTATTTCGTAGCATCGGAGACTGGATCAGGATATTTTGCCACTACTGATGGCCCCATTTCTTTGTCAAATTGTGACCCATCAAGTACCTAAGCTTTATTAGATAGGTAGGAGATAGGATGGACCCGCGCCGAAGGCGCGGGTTTTCCATTGTATTCTTGAATTAATTGTGTAATGTGATAGAATTCTCGCCAATCTTTGCCTCTGGATACGCCTATGCTCTCATGATGATGAGCCACTAGGGATTACTCGATTAAAGCCATGCAAGGGAGCAATATGAAACACATTTTAGGATACAAAGATGGAATGACTCAGATATTTGATGAAACGGGCGCTGCGGTGCCAGTGACGGTCATTAATATTCCACAAAATACCGTAACTGATATTAAAACACTCAAGCGAGATGGCTACAGCGCCATACAGCTCGGGGTGGGAGAGCGAACACTCAAACGAATTACCAAAGCGGTGCGAGGACACTTGGCAAAATCTAATCGTGATAGCGCACAAGATATTCGTGAATTTCGAGGCGATTTTGAGCTAGCTATTGGTGACAGCTTTGGCGTGGATGTATTTGAGATAGGCGATGAGCTTATCGTCTCGAGTACTTCTAAAGGTAAGGGCTTTCAGGGAGGAGTGAAGCGCCATAATTTTTCGGGAGGTCGCAGAAGCCATGGTAATAAGCACGCAGAGCGCGAGGTGGGATCGATTGGTGATACGGGAATCCAGCGGGTGATGCGGGGTAAGAAAATGCCTGGGCGTATGGGATCAGATCGAATCACCATCAAGAATTTGCCTGTAGTGATGGTGGATACCGAGCATTCACGCATTTTGATCAAAGGATCAGTGGCAGGAAAGCGAGGTGATTTAGTAGAATTGCGTACCACGCGCTAATTTGTCGGCATATAATATATAAACTATGAAAGCAACAATCTACAATATGCAGGGAACAGAGGCAGGCACCATTGATTTGCCCGAGCAGATTTTCAACCAACAGGCCAATAATGAGCTAGTACATCAGGTGTATACGGTGATGTATGGCAATGAACGACAAGGTACTGCTCATGTAAAAACTCGAGATGAAGTGCGTGGTGGTGGAGCTAAGCCATGGAAACAGAAAGGTACTGGTAGAGCTCGACACGGATCTATCCGATCACCCATTTGGCGTGGTGGAGGAGTGACTCACGGCCCACGGACTGAGCGTAACTGGTATCGCAAGATAAACAAGAAGATGCGTGATAAAGCTTTGATGATTGTTTTGAGCCAAAAGCTACGTGATGGAGAAATTATCTTTATGCAAGACTTGGACTTTAAAGAGCCAAAAACAGCCCAAGCTCAGCAAGTACTTTTTGCACTTAAAGATGCAACGGGCAGAGATAAGCTGACTCGTGCCAAGCAAGGCACTGTATTGCTAACCACCAAAGAGCATATGCCACTTGTGATGAAATCTTTTGCCAACCTTCCAGGAGTGTCGGTAGAGGAGCTTCGCAAATTAAGTGTGGTAGACATCTTGCGACATAAGTACTTAATTATCAATGATCCACAAGAAAGCATCGACTTCTTACAATCTAAACTAAGCTAATTACTATGACTACTCAAGCAACAAGCAATCGGGTGATCATCTCACCACGAATTACCGAAAAGGCTGCTTTGGCAGGGAGCAACAACTGCTTTGTCTTTATCGTGGACCCACGCGCTACTAAAAATGAAATTGCTAAAGAAATTAGTGAGCTATATAATGTAGACCCTATACGAATCAATATTGCTAGAAATGCTCCTAAGAAAAGATTTTTTCGAGGGGTATGGGGCAAGAAGCCAGGAGTGAAGAAGGCCTATGTCTACCTGAAAGAGGGTGAAAAAATTAATGTAATGTAACAATATTAGAATCTATCTGGATGCAACCCAGGATACTCAAGCATAAAATAATTATTATGGCACTCAAACGATACAAACCAACTTCAAACGGCCGACGGAATATGACGGCAGTAAAGTATAAAGATATACTAAGCACTTCAAAACCACACAAGGCGCTTCTTTCTGGTGGAAAAAATACCTCTGGGCGCAACAGTGCAGGACGATTGACGAGCCGATTTCGAGGCGGAGGGCATAAGCGAAAATTTCGTGCTGTTGATTTTGTGTATGACAAGAAAGACATCCCTGCTCGTGTAGAGACGATTGAATACGATCCCTACCGATCTGCTTTTATCAGCTTGATTTGCTATCGTGATGGTGAGCGACGATATATTATTGCTCCACAAAAGATCCAAGAAGGCGATGAGATTATCGTCTCACTCGAGGCACCTATCAAGCCAGGTAATCGCTTGCCACTGACTCATATCCCACTGGGAACATTTGTATACAATGTGGAAGCTAATCCAGGCAGTGGGGCAAAATTTGCCCGCTCAGCGGGGAATGCAGCGGAGCTTGTAGCTATTGATGCGGGAAAAGCACAGCTCAAGATGCCGTCTGGTGAAATTCGCCGAGTAGTCGACCAGTGTTGGGCAAGTATTGGTGAGGTATCTAATGAGCATCATGGGCTCGTGAATATTGGCAAGGCAGGAAGAAGCCGCCACCTGGGACGCCGACCACGCGTGCGTGGTAGCGCGATGAACGCGGTGGATCACCCACACGGAGGTGGAGAGGGGCGAGCGGGGCGTGGACATCGACGCCAACGCACCTTTGCAGGACGCCCTGCAGGTAAGGGGCAAAAAACACGCGCACCTAAGAAATACTCGAATCAGAATATTATTCGACGCCGTAGGGTGAAGATGACGAAAAATAATCGCTAGATAGGCTATTTGAAACAAAAAATCCGCTATGCGGATTTTTTGTTGGCCGCCAGACTGGATAAAATCTTTGTCGGGGTGAGTAGGCAGATAGCACAGGAAAGATGCAAGGTGGATATGCTTGCTTTGGGTGTTATAATGGAGCTATGCTGATTATGTATACAAAAACGGGCTGTCCATTTTGTCGGAAAGTGGAAGACTATCTCAACGATAAGGGGATTGCCTATGAGCTAAAGGATGTCAGTACTGATGAGGCACTGATAGATGAGCTCATTGAGCTTGGAGGAAAGCGACAAGTGCCCTATTTGATGGACACCGAAAGAGGGGTGTCGATGTATGAATCGGATGATATTATCCAATATGTACAGGATACCTATGGAGAAAATCCAACTATTATAATGTAGTGCTTGTGGTCTGATATTCTTATGTAAAACTCTCTATTGATAATCAATAGAGAGTTTTACTTTTGGATCATTTAGTAGTATTCTTTTTTGTGAGTGAATTTTTAAAGTGAGGAGGAAAGATAAAGATGGCGGGCCAAACACAAAGGGCAGTGGAAGCCCAGACAGCTTATGCGCCGGGGATCTTGCCTGTGCTATCCGACCACAACCTCGCGCCTTCAAAAAAATGGCGCGGTGCTCCCTCTCGGGAACAGATGGTCGCTTCTCGGAAGAAGGCGTGGGATGCACTCGGGCTTTCGCTCGAGCATTCGATCTGGACACGGCAGGTGCACGGTGATCGTGTATGGGTGGTGGGCTCTCAAGATATGGGATCAGGAGCCTATGGCGACGCAGAAGTGGAGGCCGATGCCATTATCTGCCCCAATCCAGATCCCTATATGAATCTAGCTATCAAGGGGGCGGATTGCCCCACACTTGCTCTGCGCTGTATACAGAGTGGAGCAATTGGCGTGGTGCACGCGGGGGTAGCTGGGCAAATGAATGGCATCATCGCCACCACGGTGGAGCAGATGGTGCATTTGGGGGCCGGGCGAGATACCCTGGAGGTATTTGTGGGGCCTTTTATCTCACACTACCACTATCGGCACCCTCGGTATGGGGAGAGGATCCGCTTCTTTTGTGACCGCTCTTGTGCCTATCTCTCCGGGGGATACTGGCACATCGACCAAGAGGAGGTGATCCGCCAGGAGCTCCGTGGGGCGGGGATTGATCCGAAAAATATTTTTTTCGATGGGCGTTGTACCTATGATAGCCCTCATCTTATTTCGCATACTCAAATGCGAGAAAGGAACAAGGAGGAAGATGGGGCCTTTCAGCGGGGGAATAATGTGATGCTCATCGGTGGATGTCGCACTATTTCTTGGTGAATTGCCAACACGAAAAAGAGAGCGGCGGGAGAAATCTCGCCGTTTTTGTATGTTGGAGAATGGGGGGTATAAATAGCCGCGCCCCGGAGGGGCGCGGCTATTTATACGAAGATGCAATAAAGGGTGCTTTGATATCAGTATATACCTGATACCCCCATATAATCCACAGAATTATCCCCAGTAGATTGTGGAAAACCCAGACACCCGATGTCTGGGGAGGGCTTGATATAATGGTCGTATGCTACAAAGGTACATACAGCGTAAATGGGCAAGGCCTGTACTACAGGGGCTCATTGTACTAGATAAGGAGGCGAAGATAACGAGCCATGATGAAGTAGATAGACTGCGACAGATATACAAGACGCGAAAGGTGGGGCACTCGGGCACTCTTGACCCGAAGGTGACTGGTATATTAGTGTGCGGTATAGGCAAAGGGACGAAAGTATTGGAGTATGTATTGCTCGGAGCGAAGACATATGAAGCTCAAATAGAATTTCATAAAAAGCTCGAGCAGGCAGATTTTGAGAATGTGCTCGTGCAATTTCGTGGCACTATCGAGCAGATGCCACCCCATAAATCTCGGGTCAAGCGGGCGCGCCGTGAGCGTGAAGTGTACAAGCTGGAGCTTTTGGACTTTGCACCCAATGGGCGAAGTGCTCGATTTCGTGCTCGGGTAGAGCGAGGCACTTATATCCGTACGCTTTGTCATAATATGGGGCAGGTATTGGGAGTGGGCGCTCATATGGGAACACTGCGCCGTATACAAGCAGGGCCTTATAGCTTGAGCCATACTCCCACCTATACGACAAAACAATTACAAAAGTGGCGTAGATATACAAGCTACCCGCTTGTGGGCTTGTGGTACTCCTATCGATTGGCCCGAGCAATACGGCCTATTGAAGACCTGACCTCGCAATTGCCCCAGATAATTATTGCCGATGAGCTTGCTTCGATTATTGCTTCGGGATCGCCACTCTATGCGCCGGGGGTGATAGCAAGCGATAGCTATAATGCAGGTGATACCCTTTGTATTAGTACAGAACAAGGGAGGGCGATAGCTATTGCTCGAGCATCACAAAGTAGTATTGAACGGAGGGATATGGATAGGGGTATTGTAGCGGTGATGGATAAGGTGCTCATAGATATATAATCTCTTGTGCTAAAATAGTGCTATGCAGAATGTGCGACTGGCTCATATAAAAATACTAGTAGCTCTGAGCTTTGCCTGTGTGGTGTGGGCTGTCTATCCTTTGAGTACATACGCTCAGGCCCGCATTACTATTGATATAGGAAGCATCGACCGAATCAAGAATTGCCAAGCATCTGAGGAAGAGTGTAAGGAGCGCATAGAGGAGGTGAAGCTTTTGGTGCAAGCACTCTTGCAACAAATTCTTGCAACCCAGTATCCAGAATTGCCTCAGGGGAATGAATACTACAAGCAAAGTAAGTATCTGCGGGGCTTGTCGGAGATGCCACTTGCGGAAGGCGAGGAGAAGGTATTTGAAATTTCATATGGAGTGGCACCAGCAATCAATCGGCATACCCATCCAGTGTATCGAGAAACATGGCGTATCTTTAGCAGTATTGTCCCAGGGGAATATTTGAATAATTTTAAGAGTATTCATTTTTATCGAGACAAGACTGACCGCTACTCTGCTTTGGTACGCCAGCGGATCACACGCGAAAATGGCGACATCAGCGAAGAGTGGGAACTCGATGTGAATTTGGATAATTTTTCTCTGAGTCGAGGTAAGTATAATTATGCTATTGAGACCTTGGCTCACGAAACGGGGCATATCCTTCTCATCAATTCTGGACAAATGGAATATTTTATCGAGGAAGATGATTGTAAGAATCACTATGTCGCCCAGCTCAAGGCCTGTGCGCGTGATGAGAGCTACTACAGCGTGCTTGATGATTTTTGGAGTGATGCTTTTATCAAGTGGAGCCATGAGTGGGAGGGGGATTTGCGTAGTAGTGAAGTAGGAGAACAAGCTACCGAAGAGCTAGATAAGTACTATACGAAGCATGAAGATGAATTTGTATCAATCTACGCGGCGAGCGGGCCAGATGAAGATGCGGCGGAGGTGATTGCCTATTTGGCTCGGGATGACTTGCCCAAGAGGGCACGCACGATTGCTGATAAAAAAATCTACTCTCTGGTGGGCTTTGATGAGATGAGTACTTTGCGTGATCGGGTGCAGGGATTGTTGCGCTAGGAATGGGCTGATCCCCCACTTAGGGACCCGGTCCCTAAGTGGGGGATCTGATATAATAAAATATATGCATAAACAAAGCTTTGAGATTCCATATGGTGCGGAAGTGATACGGGTGGAGAGCAATGATTTGGCGGGGCAGACTAATGGGAGTGTGATGCTTTCGCTGGGAGATACTACCGTGATGGCGGTGGCTCTTTTGGGCGGAGCTAATCGCTATAGCGATGGCGGGCTTTCGCTACGGGTGGACTATGAAGAGCGCTACTACGCTAGAGGAGCTATTTTGGGTGGGCGATTTAATAAGCGAGAAGGCAAGCCCAGCACGGAGGCGATATTGACCGCACGGGTGATTGATAGGAGTATTCGGCCATTTTTTCCTGCTCATTTTGATCGGGAGGTGCAAGTGGTGGTCACGGTGCTATCGCTCGGTGAGTATGATCCAGATGTGCTGGCTATCAACGCTGCTTCTTTGGCACTGGGTATAAGTGATATTCCCTGGGAGGGGCCGATAGGGGCGATACGGATTTCTACAGACAGCGAATCGGATAAGCTTTTGGTGAACCCAACATTCAAAGAGCGTAAAAGGGAGAGCAATACCTCTAATAGTATTATCGCAGGAAAAGGAGATGCTATTTGTATGGTGGAATGTGATGCGATGGAGATGGATACGGACGCCTTTGTCGCACTATCTGAAGAAGCAATGAATATATGCGGAGGGTTGTGCCGTGAATGGAGCGCTATTGTGGCAAAGCTTGGCAAAGAAAAGCTTGTGCTAGACAGAGAGGAGGCCCCCGCTTTATTGGCTCAGGTATTTGACGAGCTCATACAAGATAAGATGCGATCTCATATAGAGCAAGTGGCGGATAGGGAGCAGATGAATACTTGGAAAAAAGAGTATAGAGAGGCGGTGCGTGCAGGGGAGGCTGATCTTGCTCAAGCTAGTGATAGCTATTTTGATAGCCGGATGGGAGCACTCGTGCGAGAAGCTATGGTGAATGAAGGGAAACGCATTGATGGCCGAACGCCAACAGAGCTACGCCCACTTTTTGCACAAGCTGGAGGGCTACCAGGACGCCAGCATGGTACGGGGATTTTCTATCGAGGAGAGACGCATGTGCTATCGGTACTCACCTTGGGATCTATTGAAGATGATGTACTCTATCGGCATGAAATGGAGGTAGATGGAACTGAGCGCTGGATGCATCACTATAATTTTCCTGACTATAGCGTGGGTGAGGTGGGCCCTATGCGCTCACCAAGGCGACGGGAGATTGGCCACGGAGTATTGGCGCAGAAAGCGATAGCGCGAATTTTGCCAAGTGAGGAGGAATTTCCCTATGCGATCCGGGTGGTCTCGGAAGTGATGTCGAGCAACGGCTCGACATCGATGGCTTCTACCTGTGCTACCTCGCTGGCACTGTGGGATGGGGGAGTGCCTATGAAGAAGCTTGTGGCGGGACTTGCTTGTGGCATGGTGAAAGAGGGAGATAAGCGAATGATTCTGGTAGATATTTTGGGGGCGGAGGATCACTTTGGAGATGTAGACTTTAAGGTGGCGGGGACACGCGAGGGGATGACTGCCCTACAGCTTGACTGCAAGAATCATGGGATTGGCACAGAGGAGATGAAAGCCATTCTCGAGGCATCAAGGCAGGCTCGCTTGGAGATACTGGATACTATGGAAGCCGAGCTGGGGACAGCGCGAGAGCTCTCCCCATACGTGGAGCGGATTAGCACCTATTTGATTCCTGAGGATAAGATCGGCCTTATTATTGGTAAGGGCGGGGTGACTATCAAGCGTATTACTCGTGAGAGTGAGGCCAAGATAGATATCAAGCGGGATGGCACTGCTCATATCACTGGAAGTAATGAGGCGATCGCTCGGGCAATGGAGATGATTGATGAGATTTTGAAATCTGTGGCCTAGTGTGGTATTTTTAGAGAAAGGAAGAGAGGGAAGTAGTATGACAAGTGACAAGAAACTCGAGCTCGTAAATAGAATTGCTTATGGGGCTATGGGGATGCCGAGCGCTGAGCTCTACGATACCCAAGCTGAAGCAAGGAAGCCGAAACGGAGTATCCCGCCGGGGCCTGCACCCAAGCCCATAGAATTTCCGCCAGACGGGCTTCGGCCGATGGTGGATGATGAAGGCATTGACGGGGTGGATGGGGAAGTGGTGCATCACACCCTGCTCTATCCTCATTCTAAGAACTGAGATGGGGGAAGGGTGGCGGCCGGAGGCCGCCACCCCCCTCGCCTGGTGAACCGAGAGAAACTCTTGGTTTTTATTTTGCCAATGGCTCTGGGAGGGGGCTTGGGCGAGGGGATTTTGAGAACAAGCAGATATGCTAAGATATGGAGGATGAAGCAATTGCTATTTATTCACGGTGGAGAGATCTTTGCAAAAGAGGAGGATGCTCTGGATTTTTTGGCGTCTTTGGAAATTGACCCCAATGAAGACAAAGCTAAACGATGGAAGCACTATTTGGCAGAAGACTTGGGAGATGATTGGCAGGTATATGCGCCCGAGATGCCCAACAAGCTCGATGCAAAATATGGCCAGTGGAAGATTTGGTTTGAAAAATATATTCCCTATTTGAAAGATGGAGTGGTGCTTGTGGGACACTCGCTGGGAGCGATGTTTCTCGCGCGCTATCTCTCGGAGCAGAGATTGCCAGTGCAGGTATCGAAACTCTTTTTATTATCTGGTGAGTGTGTGCCAAACGAGTGTGTGGAAAAAGGAGGGCGGGGAGGATCCTTTTATCCCGAGATGGAAAATATAGAAGTACTGGAGGACTCTGCTTGGGAGATATATATAGTGCACAGCAGAGATGATCCGGTGGTACCCTATGCTCATGCCCTACGGTGGAAAGAGTGTCTGCCGAAGGCGAAGATGGTGAGCTTTGAAGATAAGGGGCACTTTCTCCACGAGCGCTTCCCTGAATTGATTGAGCTTATCCTCGCCTGATAGTGTATTTGAAGGGGGGTAGTATTTAGTGTCAGGTGTAAATAAATACTACCTTTGTTTGTGTGGTGGAGAGGGAATGTCTTGGTGTGGTGTTTGGTGTGGGGGATGTCGGAGGGGGGTAGTATTTAGTGTCAGGTGTAAATAAATGCTACTTTTGTTTTGTTGTTTGTGTTGGGTGGTGGGGGGATGGGGAGAGGTGGGAATGTTTTATATAAAAGAAAAACCCGAGGCCGTGTGGCCTCGGGTAGGTATGTGTGGTATCGCGCGAGCCAGGACTAGGCTGAAACGGCGGATTGTTCGATGGTATGCACGCACTTGCTAGGATCGATTTTGATCCTGACGAGCCTCGGGCTCTTCACCTCGCCGACTACCAAGATCTTGCCTGCCTTGCGAATGGCGAAGTACTCGCCATCGTGATGCTCTCGGAGCTCGCTCTCGAGCCTCGTGAGGTCACACCTATCGGCATCATAGACCGGGACAGCGATGGTGCTACCGTCGGCCAGGGTGAAGATGCCTGTCTCGCTTGCTTGAATCGGCAAGCGCTTTTGGTAAAAAGAGACAGGCCGAGGATTTGCCTTGCTTGGCTTGCCCCCTTGCTTGGAGACACGGAATGCCTCGTAAGGGGCACTCGCCGTGCCATTGGCATCGACGGCTTCGCAGAGCACCACATAGGTGTCATCTGGTAGGCACTCCCATTCATTGCCCATCACGGGCACGCCGTGGAGCTTTTTTGAGCCGTCTGTCGTGTCGATCTGCCCACGCGCCAAGATGCGCTCACGGCGCTCTTGTCGTGCCTTTGCGCGCTCCTCCTTGCTTGCTTTGAGCGACAAGGTGGATGACCGAGCGATGCTCCTTTTCTTGTCCTGCACATCGTCTGCTTGGAAGAGGACTTTGCCCGCCGGCCTCTTGGAGCCGATATCCGTGATGTGCACCTGGTAGACCTTGCCTGTGGCCAGATCATCCCAGAGCTCGGACGGGACATCCGATTTATGGACAAAAATATCCTCCACCCCACGATCACTTTGGGCAGTGAAGAAGCCAAAACACTTCATATTCCCTGGAACGAAGCCACACTTGAAGGCGGCCTCGACCGTGCGCCCTACTCGCAGGGTGGGGAATTGCTTGGGTGCTGGCTTTTCTTCTTGTGCCATTTTTTCACCGATCTGGTGGATAGCGCTCGCCACCCACCGGCCATCATCTTCGATGCGGGCATCGATGCGGGCAAGCGCCTTGTCTTGCAGATCGCATGACTCGAAGCCATAGCGATCGAGTGTGGTGGCGTGGATAAAAATGTCCGGGGTGCCAGCCACAGAGAAGAAGCCGAAGCCCTTCTCCTTTCGATAGAATTTGACCGACACGCGGAAATTTTTGATCGTCTTGGGCATGGCTTTACTCCTCTAGCCTATGTATTTTGATACCATATTAACCATTTAATGATCTAATTAATAAATAATTATACATACTTTTGTAATAAATACAAGAGTTTTATGGTGAGCTATATAAGGATGGATTAAGCTCGGCTGTCTTCTTATTATCTTGGAGAGCGGGGGGGGGGGTAGTATTTAGTGTCAGGTGTAAATAAATACTACCTTTGTTTGTGTGGTGGAGAGGGAATGTCTTGGTGTGGTGTTTGGTGTGGGGGGTGTCGGGGAGAGGGGGTAGTATTTAGTGTCAGGTGTAAATAAATGCTACTTTTGTTTTTTGTTTGTGGTGGGGGATTGGGGGATTGGGGGCGCGCCGGAGGCGCGCCCCTTTGGATGAGGATGCTGAGGCATAATGCTTGTAAGATGTGGGGGATGCTTGTGGAGTGTGGGGATGGGGGCGGGGTGCCGAACCAGAGGTTCGGCACCCCGCTTTTTGAACACAAAACTGAACACTTATCTGAATAGGTATTGAAGACATATTGGAGGTATGAAAGGATCGTCTCTGGCCCAATCCGCGCTATTGACACGGAGGGCGATATGCGTATAATGGCTTCCACTGATTATATGCAAATCACTGTTCAAATTATCTTCTAATTTTCGTTGCCACAGACAGTTCGTATTCACGAATCACTGCCGGCGACGGCAGTGATTTCTTATGTCAGTCAGCTTCGTTGACAACTACATATAGTACGTCTCGGTACCTCAATACCGGTACCGAGACATCGATGTCTTTTCGTTTTCTGTATCAATTGATACAGATAACAAAAAAAGCCCAGCACTGCTTGTGTAAACAAGTGGTGCTGGGCGCAGGGTCTTGTACTTTGTACAAGACACACATTGAACCGAAACTCAAACAAACTCGAAACTCAAAAAAATGTATTTGTAGGTAACTTGATAAGCACTAGTGGATTGATACTTTCCTGGCGGGAAGTATTCCACTAAGGGCGTACGGAGGATGCCTTGACTGTAACAAGCGATGAAGGACGTGGAATGTCTGCGATAAGCCCGGGGTAGGTGACACTCAACCTTAACCCGGGATTTCCGAATGGGGAAACCCCACGAGGCAAACCCTCGTGACCTTCGCACATAAGTGGCGTAAGGGGCGTACCCGGTGAATTGAAACATCTTAGTAGCCGGAGGAAAAGAAAACAACGCATACGAATGTATGCACTATTCCCCAAGTAGCGGCGAGCGAAACGGGAAGAGCCCAAACCAGCGAGTATTTTTATTTGCTGGGGTTGTAGGATAAGATTGTCTTAACGAGTAGAGTCATAAATGCACGATTTAGCAGAACATGCTGGGAAGCATGGCCATAGCGGGTGATAGCCCTGTATGCGAAAAATCGAGCACTCTATTAATCTTACTCCTGAGTAGCTCAGGACATGAATAGCCTGGGTGAAGCCGGCAGCACTAACTGCCAAGGCTAAATATTGTTACAGATCGATAGTGAACTAGTACCGTGAGGGAAAGGTGAAAAGAACCCCGGAAGGGGAGTGAAATAGACCTGAAACCGTATGTCTACAAAGAGTCGATCTGGTAGCTAGTTTCTGGTGAACTGGTTTGCTGGTATAATGACGATGTTATGACGAGCTATAGAGATTTGGATGTATACAAGCGATCGTATAGATTGGCTTTGGAAGTACACCAATTGTCTCTTAGTTTGCCACGAGAAACTCAATATGATTTAGCCGATCAAATAAGGCGGTGCTCTCGTTCTATTCCTTCTAACATAGCTGAAGGATACGGTCGAGGAAAATCAACTAAAGATATAATCACTTTTGTTCGGACCGCATTAGGATCGAACGATGAAGTGCTCTTTGATCTAGAATTTCTCAAAGATACTGAATTGATCACATCACAACAGTATCAAAACTTATATGATGAATATCATATATGTGGCAAACAATTGACTCAATTAATAAAGCATTTACATACCAGTGACTAGAATACTAGAAACTAGCTACCAGTACGGCGTGCCTATTGAAGAATGAGCGGGCGAGTTATTGTATAGGGCAAGCATAAGTGTCTTTGACATGCATGCGCAAGCGAAAGCGAGTGTGAATAGCGCGACCCTAGTCCTATGCAATGGACCCGAAACGGGATGAGCTTACCATGGGCAGGCTGAACACTTTCGAAAGAAAGTGGGAGGGCCGCACCGATTGACGGGCAACATCATCGGATGACCTGTGGTAAGGGGTGAAAAGCCAAACGAATTCCGTAATAGCTGGTTCTCTCCGAAACAGCTTTAGGGTTGGCCTCGTGTGTTCCCACTGGGGGTAGAGCTACTGGTAGGAAAGAATAGGGAGAAATCTCGTCTTTCCTAACAAACTCCGAATACCAGCTGGTAAATAACACGGGAGTTAGACCACGGGGGCGAAGCTCCGTTGGTCGAAAGGGAAACAGCCCAGATCTCAATCTAAGGTCCCTAAATCCATACTCAGTGCACTTAAGGAGGTGAAATTTCTCGAACAACCAGGAGGTTGGCTTAGAAGCAGCCATCCTTTAAAGATAGCGTAACAGCTCACTGGTTCAGAGATTTTGCGCCGCAAATAATCGGGGCTAAAGTATGGTACCGAAGATGAGGGATTGCAGGTTTCATATAGGGATGATGAGGGGTGGCCGAGCGAAGCGAGGCCACTACCATTTGCAAGTAATATACTTGCTCCTTATATGAAACCTGTAATCGGTAGGAGAGCGTTCCCATCTTGCGATGAAGCGAAAAGCGTAAGCTGTCGTGGAGCGTTGGGAAGTGAGAATGCCCGCACGAGTAACCACAAGTGCCGTGAGAACCGGCACCGTCGAAAACCCAAGGTTTCCTTTGCAATGCTAATCAGCAAAGGGTTAGTCGGGCCTAAGCCGATGACGAAAGTCGCAGGTGATGGACACAAGGTTAATATTCCTTGACTACGACATATTCGATGGAGTGACGGAGGATATAAGCCATAGCACCTTATTGGATTGGTGTTATTTCAACAAGAATCGTATCTTAGGCAAATCCGGGATACACAAGATTCGGTTGAAGATTAAATTACTTGCTACGGCAGGTGAGATTATGGCGAAGAGCCTTCCTAGAAAAACTTCTAAGGATAAGTATGTCGTAACCGTACCCCAAACCAACTCAGGTGGGTAGGTCGAGTAGACCAAGACGAACGAGTGAGTTTTCCCCAAGGAACTCGGCAAAATAGCGGCCGTAACTTCGGGATAAGGCCCGCCTCTTGCACACATTGTGTGCAAGAGGCCGCAGCGAAAGATTGCTTGACAACTGTTTACCAAAAACACAGCTCCCTGCGAACACGCAAGTGGATGTATAGGGGGTGACGCCTGACCAATGTCAGAAGGTTAAATATCGGTGGTGCAATGATTTTTAATCGTTGTGCTGGCTGATATAAGCCCTGATCAATGTCGGCCGTAACTATAACGGTCCTAAGGTAGCGAAATTCCTTGTCTGGTAAGTTCAGACGTGCACGAATGGCGTAATGATTGAGCAACTGTCTCGGGGAATAGCTCGGTGAAAATGCAATACCGGTGAAGACGCCGGTTACCTGCACCAGGACGAAAAGACCCCAGGAGCTTTACTACAGCTTGGTATTGGCCGTGCGGAAATTCTGCGCAGTATAGGTGGGAGACTTTGATCATATGATTTTGGTTGTATGTGAGTCGCCAGTGAGATACCACCCTTGATTTTTGTACGGTCTAACCTGGAGGGCAAAAACCTTCGGGGACAGTATCTGGCAGGTAGTTTTAGTGGGGCGCTATCCTCCCAAAAAGTAACGGAGGAGCCTATTAAGGTCGGTTAGGCGCGAATGGAAACCGTGCCGATAGTGTAATGGCATAAACCGGCT